>NZ_JAYMER010000012.1:0-120501 GCF_037029545.1 Nitratireductor sp. CH_MIT9313-5
CGCTCCTTGAAGGGCTACGATGAGCCAGAAATCCTCCTCTATCCGTTAAGCCGAAATTGTCTCATTGGTGCTGAACCCGGACAGCACCATGCTAACGGAGGCGGCTGCGCCACCTCCGTTTTGAGGTCAGGCCATGTTGGCAAGCACGTTCACGCTGCCTTCCTGATCGTGGATATCCACCACCACATTTCGCCCGGACCTGCGCAGGCCGACCGTGACGCGCGCGTCGCCAATGGTCAGACCCTTCAGCGTTACCTCTTCCAGAAATGACGGCAAGACCGGCCCATCGAAGGTTATGGTCTGTTCAGCCGGACTGAACTGCAGCCCAACACAGCTTTGCAGCATCGATAGTGGCGCGGCTGCCGACCAGGCCTGCGGTATGCAAGCCACCGGGTAGAATGTCGGCCCATGCGCTCTTTGGCGCGAGAAGCCGCAAAACAGTTCAGGCAATCTGCGTAAATCCACATAAGTCGAAGCGGCAAACATGCCCTCGAAGACGCGCATCGCCTTGTCCTGGAAGCCATAACGGGCAAACCCGGCTACAATCAGTGCATTGTCATGCGGCCAGATCGACCCGTTATGGTAGCTCATCGGATTGTAGCGCGCTTCGCCTGAAGCGATGGTGCGAACGCCCCAGCCACAGAAGGATGTTGCTCCCATCATCGTGTCGACAACCTGCTCCGCCCGCTCCGGGAATGCAATCCCGGTAAATAGGGCATGCCCGGCATTGGAAGAACGCACCCGGCAGGGACGCTTGTCGCCATCCAGCGCCAGAACGTAGGTACCCAATTCTTCGTCAAAGAAGGTCATGTCGAAGGTTTCGCGCAGCGTCACTGCTCGCGCCTCACAAGCCTGGGCGCGATCTGTAAGACCCAGTGCACGGGCAAGCTCCGCTGCCGCCTCCCAGGCCCCGAAAGCGTAGGCCTGAGCTTCGGCCAGTGCGATCGGCCCCTTCGCAAGCGTTCCGTCCTCATGAAAGATGGAATCGTGGCTGTCTTTCCAGCCTTGATTGGCCAGCCCCTCATCGGTCTGGCGCCCGTACTCGATGAAACCGTCGCCATCCCGGTCACCGTATTCGTCGATCCAGTGGAGGGCTGCCTCGATATTGGGCCAGATGCGCTTGATCAGCGAGAGGTCGTGGGTGCGTCGATAATAGGCGCCAGCCAGCATCACGAAGAGCGGCGTCGAGTCGATGCTGCCATAGTAGTGGCGGAAAGGCACCTCGCCGAGCTCCGCCATCTCGCCCTGGCGCACCTCGTGCAGGATTTTGCCCGGTTCCGAGTCCGCTTCCGCATTCACTTCTCTGGCCTGATGCGCCGCGAGATAGCTCAAGACGCCTTTCGCGATCGTCGGATCAAGCCAAAGTGTTTCCAGCGCCGTAATCAGGGCGTCCCGTCCGAAAAAAGTCGAAAACCACGGTATGCCCGCATAGGGGTAGGGGCCATGTGGCGTATCCGTGATCAGCATGTAGAGGTCGGAGACACTACGCCGCACAGCCTCGTTGAAGATTTCGTTCGAGGTCACGATGGCTGCTGCTCTGGACGCAGAGTTTCGCAGTTCCCGCCTGGCGCATCGGAGCGAGGTGAAAAAGCTTCGGCTGGCCGCCTGCTGCTCGCCTTCGGTGCTGCAACGCACTTCCATGAAGATCGATTTGCGTTCGCCCGGCTCAAGCTCGAAGGAATAGAGTGCTTCCTCCGCCGTGAGGCTGGTAGGATTGGGGTCAAAGCTCAATCGCGTGGTGCGCTTGCGCCTGTCCAGGCCGGTATAGCGTAGCCAGACGAGGTTCTCACCGATCTCGGGCTCATGATCGGTCCCTCGTTTCTCGCGTTTGCTGCCGCGAACCTCGAACAGGTCGGCGAAATCCGCCGAGAACTTGATCCCGATTGAAACCCGCTGGCGCCGTTCGTCATAATTGCGCACCACGATCCGCTCAAGGCACGAGCCCTGCCAGAGAAAGCGGGTACGGCGCAGATGCAGCAGATCATGCTCCAAGACCACCCGGCCATCGTCGTCGTAAAGGTCGGGATTGGTGAGGTCGCAGGTCAGGGTAGCGTTATCATCCCTGAGGGTGGAACTGAGGAGCAGGGGCCGCGCACCATCCACCGTCAGGTAGAGATGCGACAGGTGGCGTGTATCCCGATGGAAGACGCCTTCCGGGCTTCCGGGTCCGGAAAGCACGTCACCATTGTGATCGAAGACTGCGAATGTATCGCCATGCTTCAGGGTTCTGGGGCGTCGCTCCTGCAGGGAGGCTGCGGCGGGGATGAAAAATTGCGCAAGCTCCGGTGCCCCCGCATTACCCGGCAGATGGACATGCGAGAGCGTGGCCGCTTCAGCGGGCTTTGTCATGATCTCACTCCGCGTTCGTCATCAGGCTACGACCTGAAGGTCAGGCTGCTGCGGGCTCGTGATCAGCGGTGGCTGAACGCTTTGCCTGCGCAGCCCCGGTAAGGAACTATAGATGGACAGGTAATCTCTTGCCATGCGCTCTGCCGAAAAGCGCCGTTCAAATGTTTGCCGCACCACGCCACGGTCAAGTGCGTGCAGTCGTCCCGCAGCTGATATGGCTTCATCCATGTCCCTGACAATGAAACCCGAAACACCGTCATCAATGACCTCGGGAACGGCCCCGCAGGGGAAGGCAATGACAGGCGTTCCGCAAGCCATCGCCTCTATCATCACCAGGCCGAAAGGTTCTGGCCAGTCGATGGGAAACAGCAGCGCCCGTGCATTCCCGAGGAAGTCCGCCTTCTGATGCTCGTTGATCTCGCCGATGAACTCGACAAGGGGGCTGCTGGCCACAAGGGGCGCGATCATCTCGTCCCAATAGGCTTGGTCGGCCTTGTCCACCTTGGCTGCAATTTTCAGTGGGATGCCGGTCCGGTTGGCAATCTCGATGGCCCTGTCGGGACGCTTCTCAGGTGAGATCCGCCCGAGAAAGGCAAAATAATCCCCCTTCGGCTTGGCAGTGTAGGGCAGCAGGTCAAGCGGCAGGCCATGCAACACCGTGCCGGACCAGTTGACCGGCGGCATCGGTTTGCGCTGATCGTTACTGATCGAGACTAGGGGGATGTCAGGGTACGCCTGGTAGAAAGGTTTGAGATCCGGCAGGTCAAGCCGCCCGTGCAGGGTGGTAACCGTCCGATGCGCGAATTCCTTGATCAGCGGAAAATGCAGCAGATCGATATGGAAATGGAGAACATCGAATTCTTGAGCACGCCGCCGCACATGTTCCAGCATCATTATGTGGTAAGGCAAGGGATCACGGACGGCAGGGTTCAACCGCAATGCCATGTCGCAACAGGCCACGAGTTCTGCCGATGTGACCGAATCTCCGCTGGCGAAGAGCGTTACCTCATGGCCCTGTCGGACAAGCTCTTCGGTCAGGAATGACACGATGCGTTCCGTACCACCATAAAGCTTTGGCGGTACGCATTCGGCGAGGGGGGCAATTTGCGCAATCTTCATCCAATCAACTCCTGAGAAAGTATCGGCGAAGACCGCTTTGGGTCATGCCGCGCGTTTTCTTCTGTGTGCGAAGTCATGTCAGGCAGCTTCTGGTGCGGCTTCCCTCCTGTGCAGGTACGATGCCGAGGCGACCGGCATTGGTTTCGGCAAGCATGTCCGCTGCCGTGCCGCGCCTTGGCGCCGGCATGACATTTGCCCGACGAAAGCAACACACGAACGCATCATGCATCACCGAGCGGAGCGGAAATTCGCTCCTCATTCATTGATTTTCGAAAAAATTGGCAGGCTGGCTTTCAGTGCCAGCACGGAAGAACGCGCAGCTAGGGAAGAAGTTCCCGAAAAAACCCGCCAAGGCCACATGTTGCACAGCGCTTGAAACTGAAATGCCGAAGGCCCGTTACACTTGAGTATCAAGGAGTAGTTTTATGGCTCTGCTGACAGGCTTCATTCTGGTCCTTTTCCTGGGCATCTTTCATCACTACGCGCTGCGCAGTCTGGACCGGTTGAAGCGCAATGTGGGCGGTGCCGCGGATCTCACCCTCATAGTGATATTCAGCGGGTTGCTCGTCATCCACACGATCGAGATTCTGATCTTCGCCGGAATCTACGCCATGCTTCTTCCGCTGGAATGGACGGGTTCGCTTGAAGGCAGCTTTAGCGGCAGCGCCAATGACTTCATCTATTTTTCAGGAATCAATTATGCCACGCTCGGCTACACGCAGATCAAGACCGACGGCCCCATCCGCCTGATCAGCATGATGCAGTCGCTTGGTGGCTTTATGGTGCTCACATGGTCCGCGACATTCGTCTATGCGGCCTGGAGCGAGAAGTTCGGGACGAACAAGTAGTGAGGTGTTCGCGGAGGCCCGGCGTGTTCAGAAGCTGCGCGCCTCTCGCACGACCGCGGCGGCAACAAGGTTATCGATCTCGTCGCCGTCGAAACCGAAGGATGCAAGCACTTCCCGCGTATCGCCGCCAAGTTCGGGTGCGGGCAGTGAAACACTGCATGGTGTGCCCGAAAGCTTCACCGGGAAGCCCAACATGCGGATAGGGCCGTGGCTCGGCTGATCCACCTCGATCACCATTTCCTGCGCCTGTGCCTGTGGGTCTGCCAATGCCTCTTCCAAGTTCTGCACCTTCCCGCATGGCACACCTGCGGCATTGAGGCGCGAGATCCAATAATCCTGCGTTTGATGAGAAAGAGCCTGAGTGATCAGGTCAGTGAGTTCTGCCCTTTTTGCGAAGCGCTTCTCATTGGTATCGTAGCGCGGGTCATCCATCAGATGCCCAAGCTCGAGCGTGTCCAGGAACCGCTTAAGGATCACGTCATTGGACGGAGCAACGGCAATCTGGCCGTCTTTGGTTGCAAATAGCCCGTATGGCGCCACAAGCGGATGATCATTACCCGTTCGTTCCGGCAGCTTGCCCGTGGCCAGATGTTCTGATGCGAGATAGGCCATCATGCTGATCGCCCCATTCATCATGGCGGTCTCCACATGTTGGCCGACACCGTTCAGGTCACGAGCGCGAAGGGCGCTGACGATGCCGAAGGCGCAATAGAGGCCGGCAACAAGGTCGGTAATCGGCTGGGCAACGCGCATGGGCGGCGTGCCCTCCGCACCATTCACGCTCATCAGACCACTCATGGCCTGGGCGATAAAATCGAAGGCGGGGCGGTCGACATAGGGCCCGGTACTACCATAGCCGTTGATGCTGGCAGTAACGATCCTTGGGTTGAGTTCCTCAAGCCGCTTTTCGTCAAAACCCATCTTCGCCAGCACGCCTGGACGGAAATTCTCCACCAGCACATCGGCTTCGCGAATAAGGCGTTCCAGAACCTGCTTGCCCGCCTCGCTGTAAAGATCAAGCACCAGCGACTTCTTGTTTCGGTTGAAGCTCGCATAGTACCAGGAAAAACCGTCCTTGAGTGTGCCCTGAGCCCTTGTAGGATCACCCTTGGCAGTCTCGATCTTGATGACGTCAGCGCCCATGTCACCAAGCATCATCGTGCAGAACGGGCCCGACAGCACGCGTGTCAGATCGACGACGCGAATGCCCTCCAGCGGTCGGCGCATCTTAGACTTGTGCTCAACCATTAGCCGTGGCCACCGTATCCATGGAATGCGTCTTCAGGCGAGAACCGGCCTTCATGACCTGCCCTGGCAATGTGCGGCCAATAAGCGTCTCGGTTTGTTGTGCTGCTTCAAGCAGATGTTCCAGGTCGATGCCGGTGCCAACCCCGCATTCATGCAGCATGTAGACCAGGTCTTCAGTGGAGATGTTTCCCGTCGCGCGCGGCACGAAGGGGCAGCCGCCTAGGCCGCCGATGCTCGCTTCGAAACGGGTGATCCCCTCCAACAGCCCGGTATAGGCGCAGACAAGGCCCACACCGCGCGTGTTGTGAAAATGAAGCGTGACCTCCAGTTCAGGAACCGCCTCGCGCAGGGCGCGGCATCGCTCCTGGACAAGGGGAGGTGTGGCCATGCCGGTCGTGTCTCCGAGCGAGATCACGCGCATTCCCATTTCATGATAGGCCTTGGCAATCCTCACCACTTCCGCCACCGGCACTTCGCCTTCAAAGGGGCAGCCAAACGCGGTTGCGATCGCGCCCTGAACTGGCACGTCGGCCTGTGCGGCAAATGCGCAGATTTCTCTGAAACGCTCCAGCGATGTTTCCCGCGTGCAGTTGACGTTCTTCAGATTGTGACTTTCGGAGGCGGACATGAAGAGCACGAGCGCATCGACGCCGGCCTCGATGGCGCGTTCTGCCCCCTTCATATTGGGAACAAGCGTGGTGAATTGCGCGCCGGTGCTGCGATCCACGCCCCGCATGACCTCCTTCGCGTCGCGCAGCTGAGGTACGGCCCGGGGAGAGACAAAGGAGGTCGCCTCGAAATGGCGGATGCCCGCACCGACGAGATCATTGATCAGCTCGATCTTGCGCGCGGTGGGCACGAATTCAGGCTCCGATTGCAGCCCGTCACGTGGACCGACCTCTACGATATCCACGCGTTCCGGAAGTGGCGGATGAGCCTTTGGAGCCTGCTGCAATCTTTCTTCCTCCCGACTGATTGCCTTGGTCGACCATATTGGTATACCGTATGAGTAATGATGGTCAATGTGGGGTCAGGCGTTCGTAATGAGCGCATCATCGGGAGGAGCCTGATGGCCGACGAAGGGCAGGGAGATCAGCCGCTGGCGATGCGTGCATTGTCACGCATGCGCGGTGACATCCTGTCTCTCAAGCTGGCGCCTGGCGAGGTCACGTCCGAGCGGGCGCTTGAGCAGCTCTATGGTGTTTCACGCACGCCAATCCGCGAGGCCCTGAAGGCTCTCATTGGCGAAGGTCTGGTCATCCGCGCCGAACGAGGCTACGCCATCGCGCCATTTGATCTCGATCAGCTTGAAGAGATCTTCGAATATCGCGAGACCGTTGAAGATGCTGCCGTGCGACTGGCCTGTCAGCGCCGGTCCGATGATGCACTCGATGCCATTCGCGCCACGATCGATCGCGGGTTGAGCGAGTTCACGCCGGACAGCTGGTTCGAGGCGGGGCTCGATTTCCATGTCCAGCTTGCAGCCCTTTCAGGGAATCGCTTCCTGCGCGACGGCGTTCAGGATGCGGTGAACCGCACGATACGCGCCCGCTGGCTGGTTGCCAGCAGCGAGGAATCACGTGTCATCGCGCACAAGGAGCACAGCCAGATCATCGAACTTGTGCGCCAGCGTCGGGAGGACGAAGCCGCGGATGCTGTGAGACGCCATGGAAGGGAAGTGCATCGACAGATCGTTGAAGCGCTCGAAGCATCGCGTCGACTGTTCGGTGCAAGGGGGTTCGCGTCGTCAAAGGACGCGTGAAACCGGGTTCAACTGCAATGGGAGGAAAACATGAGAAAACTGTCCAGAATATTTGGAGCTGCGATCGTCTGGTCGTCACTGTCGGTTGCCGCAGCATCGGCTGCCGAATGCATTGCGCCCGCTGATCCGGGTGGTGGCTGGGACTTCACCTGCCGCACCATTGGCAAGATGCTCTACGACCTGGAGATCGTGCCTGATCCGATCCAGGTCACCAACATGCCGGGTGGCGTCGGGGCCGTTGCCTATTCCAAGGTGATGTCTGCACGCCCGGACGATGCGGACCTGCTCGTCGCCACATCCACGGTTGGTGTGACGCAGATCGCGCAGGGCAAATATCCAGCCGATACCTCGGTCATGCGCTGGGTAGCCATGCTCGGCACCGATGTGGGCGTGATTCTCGTACCGGCAGAATCCGAGCTGAAAACGCTTGATGATCTCGTTGCCAAGCTGAAAGAAGATCCTTCTTCCATCGCTTCGGCCGGCTCGTCCGGCGCAGGTGGCTGGGACCATATCCGCCTTTTGATGCTGGCCAAGGCTGCCGGTCTTTCGGGGGAAGACTACAAGAAGATCCGCTGGGTGCAGTTCGATGGCGGCAGCCCCGCCGTCACGCAGATGATGGGCGGCCAGGTCGATATCGTCTCGACCGATCTTGGCGAAATCGCCGGCTTTGTTGAATCCGGCGATGTGCGCATCCTCGCTGCACTTTCCGACGAGCGCATTCCCGCATTCCCCGATTCCCCGACGGCCAAGGAGCAGGGGCTAGACGTTACCGGCTACAACTGGCGCGGTTTCTATACCGGCGGTGAGGTCTCCGACGAAGCCTATGAGGAATGGGTGAGCCGTCTGGAAAAGCTCTACCAGACCGATGACTGGAAAGAGACCGCCAAGGGCAATGGCCTTGTTCCGGTCTGGCGCGGTGGCGCGGAGTTCAACGACTATGTCGCCGAACAGTCCGAGCAGATGCGTCAGATCTCCCAGGAGATCGGAGTCATCAAGTGACAGACCGTATTGTCGGCGCGCTGATACTTGCGCTGTCAATCTGGTACGGCATAACCGCGGGCAGCTACGAGGCAAGCTTCGGCGATCCTCTGGGGCCCGCGGCCTTTCCCATCATGCTGTCCATTCCGGCTGCAGTCTTGAGCCTCGCGCTCATCTTGCGGCCGGATGCCGAACCGAAATGGCCAAGCTTCTGGCCCATGATGCGCCAGGCTGCAGCCATCGCACTGCTTCTTGCCTACGCCGGCTTCCTCGAAGTGGTCGGCTTTCCACTGGCGACCTTCCTTGCGGTGACGCTTCTTGGACGTTTGTTGCAGACGACATGGCCGAAGGCCGCCATTTCCGGAGCCGTGATGAGCGCGGTGCTTTTCATTACGTTCGACTATTTGCTCGACCTGCCGCTTCCGCTACTCCCCGAATTCATGAGCTGAGACATGGGCTTTCTTGATGCGCTCCTGCAGGGCTTCGCAGTCGCGCTTACCCCGACGAACCTGCTTCTTGCGCTGTTCGGATGCTTCGCCGGCACCATCATCGGTGCACTTCCGGGGCTTGGTCCGGTCAATGGCGTGGCGATCCTCATCCCCCTGGCCTTTTCGCTGGGGCTGGAGCCAACCTCGGCACTGATCATGCTCTCCTGCATCTATTATGGCTGCATGTATGGCGGGCGCATCTCATCGATCATGCTCAACATCCCCGGCGACGAGCCTGCCATCATGACCACGCTGGACGGCTATCCGATGGCGCAGGCGGGCAAGGCTTCCGAAGCGCTGGGCATCTCGGCTGTCGCATCCTTTGCAGGCGCCACCTTCGCCACCCTGGGGCTGACGCTATTTGCGCCGCTGCTGGCGAAAGCTGCGATCCATTTCGGACCGGCCGACTACTTTGCCCTTTATGTTCTGGCCTTTGCCACCATTGGCGGCATCACTTCGGTCAATCCGTTCAAGACGCTTCTTGCGGCTTTTCTCGGGCTCATGGTGGCGAGTGTCGGGCTTGATCCGGCTACAGGAACGCCCCGTTACACATTCGGCTCCTATCATCTCTATGACGGCTTCGATCCCATCGTTGCCATTGTCGGCCTCTTCGCCATCAGCGAGGTGCTGGTCTATCTGGAAAGGCTGAACTTTTCCGATGCACGCATGGTCCCGCTGGGCCGTGCGCTGCCAAGGCTCAAGGATCTGCTTTCCGGCGGATGGGCCAATCTCCGCGGGTCGGTGATTGGTTTTGTCTGCGGCATCCTACCCGGCGCCGGTGCCTCGCTCGGTGCATTCATGTCCTATATTTTCGAGCAGCGCTGGAGCGCGCGCGACGGCAAGTTCGGCAAGGGCGACCCGCGCGGCATTGCCGCTCCGGAGGCCGGCAACAATGCCGCTTCGGGCGGCGCGCTCATCCCAATGCTGACTTTGGGCGTGCCCGGTAGTGGCACGACCGCCGTGATGCTGGCACTGCTGATCTCGCTCAACATCCAGCCCGGGCCGTTGCTGTTCGATCGCCAGCCCGATCTGGTCTGGGGCCTGATCGCCGCACTGTACATCGCCAATATCGTTCTTTTGGTGATGAACATTCCGATGATCGGGCTCTTCACGCGCATGCTGGCGATGCCGCAATGGATCCTCATGCCTTTCGTGGTGATGGTCAGTTTCCTGGGGGTCTATTCCATCAGCCACTCCACCTTCGATCTCTTTGTCATGGTGGCCTTTGGCGTGATTGGCTACATCTTGCGTCTGATCGGGATTTCGCTGGTGCCCATAATACTCGGTCTCCTGCTTGGAGCCGACATGGAAAACAATCTGCGTCGCGCGCTATCCATCTCCAACGGAGACTTCACCTTCCTGTTTCAAAGCCCGATAGCAATGGGGCTTTATGCGCTGACCGCTACCATGCTCACCATCGCGCTTGTACTTTCCTTCCGCAGGTCCGGGAAGGCAGAAAACGCCTGAGGAGACAGCTCGCCAAGTCTGCAAATCAAGTAAAAAGCGGTTCCTGAAGATCAAGAAGCTGCGAAAATGCCTTTTTTTCGCCGCTTCATTTTCAAGCTGCTGTCGAATTGACTGTGCAAAAGCCCCGCATCCAGAACATCAGAAATAAGGGGTTCGCGAATGACGCGATCAATGGCGAGCATGTTGCTCGCTTTGGGGCTGCTGTGCACTGCATTCAATCCTCAGGAAGCCTTCGCACGAACTGCATCACTGTCGCAGGCGCAAGACGAAGGAACGTTTAGAAGCTACAAGAAAGAAATCGAGTGCCTGGCAAAGGCAATCTATTTTGAGGCGCGGGGAGAACCAAAGGCCGGTCAGAAGGCAGTGGCCCGCGTTATCCTCAACCGCGTCGAAAGCGAGTACTATCCGGACACCGTCTGCGATGTGGTCTACCAGAATGACCACATGAAAAACGCATGCCAGTTCTCGTTTGCCTGTGACAACATTCCCGACAGGATCAACGAGCCGCGAGCATATGAGACGGCCGACGAGGTTGCGCGCTCCATATTCGAATGCGCAGCCAAAGAGTGTGATGCGGGTCAGCCGCTGGCAAGGTCAACACACTATCACGCTGACTTCGTCCTCCCCCGATGGGCAAAAAAGCTGGAACGCACGGGGCAGATCGGTCGGCACATATTCTATTTTACGGCATCCATGTAAGGGCCCGGGAAACTGTGCCATCACATGAACGCGAAATCCGGCATCTCTCTCATCGCTCGGATTCTGCGACCCAACTGTGTAAGTTGGAAAATGTTCCAGGCGGCGACCTGAAAAAATTCAGGTCGCCCCTCCCACCTCACGAAGCCCGCGTTGTAGTCGCGCTGTGACGCCGCGCTTCTACACCACCGCGGCATCTGCCATCAGGCTTTGAAGTGCCTCATAGGCAGCAAGTACCGTACGCGTCTGCGCTTCATGGGCGAGCCGGAAGGCGTCACCATAGATGGTTTCATCCGGATACTCGGTAATGAGTGTCATCGGCGGTCCGTGGCGGTCGACTTCGGTAATTGTTACGGGGAAGCCGTTCAGGACCTCGAATTGCAAGGTCCCGGCGTGAGTTTCGTAGAGCTTGATCTGCGCTTCGTTGAAAGCGACGAGCCCGGGCACTTTCGCAAGCTCCAACGTCACATTCTCAAGCAGCTGGCGCATGCGATCTGCCCATCCCGTCCTGTGACGCGCAATCAGGAAAAAGCCCTTCGGCACGGTCCACATCTCGAAGCCACGCGGAATGTAGCCGGTCAGCGGACGCGTCCACTCATGGGAGGGATAGCCGTGCAGATTGACGTGTAACGCTGCCTGCGTGCGCGAGAAAGCTTCCAGACGAATGGCTTTCTCGTAGAATGGCTCGGTCTCTCGATATTCCATGTCGTCGCCAAGCGCTGTGTAGCGAGCGGCGTGTTGCATGTGATGCGGCTGGCTCTGGCAGAGCGTATAGTGCAAGGCATAGCCGTCCGGGTTCTCCAGCGGAGACACGGTAAAATGCGCGTCTTCCCGCTCGCAAAGCAGCACGGCTCCGCGCAGCGCCCCGGCGACGCCGGAGATTTCGTTCGGGTGTTGCCCGCCGCTCAGCATGATTGGGTGGTCAGTCCCGCTTATATAGCGCGCCGGAACGGTACGGCCGGAAGGAGAGACCACTTCGAAAGCCTCTCCGCCGATCCGGGCAAGGGTTTCTTCGATCATGGCCACCGAAAAAGGTCCCTCGGCCTCGTGCAGCTTCTGCGTCGGCCATCGGGCGACGTCTCTGGTCAGCGGGCGGGTCTCTACTTTCACTGACGGAGGTCCGTCGCCTGCCGATATTACCGGTATGATCTGCCCCGGCTGCAGCCCCCGCGATCCAAGCGGCCGACCGGATTTCTTCTGGAAGAGTTCGAGCAGTGAGAAATAGAAATCCTCGTGCATCGCCTCATGCAGGCTGATCGCCTCCTCGCCGACCGGCAGCCGCTGGTCCGCACCCGGCATGGAAACATGGATGTGAAGCGCGTCGAAGTAGGGTTCTTCTTCGCGCCATGGGTGAGCATCAATGGCGGAGATCGTCTCAAGAAAGAGGCGTTCGAAATCAGTCTCCAGTGCCTCGTCAATGTTGCGGCCATCTGGATGGCGCAGGCGCAGCCAACCACAGGGCGAAAGCAGTTCTTCACCAATGTGATCTTCTGCAAGTCTGTTCGGCGTGAAAGCGATATGCTGCGACACCGCACCATCGACTGAAGTGATCTCGACGCCATATTCCAACGGGCCATCGACCGGCCCCGGAGCGAAAACGATTTCAGCGTCACCGACCATACCGGCAAGCGGGTAAGCTTCCAGCAGGAAGCGCTGTTCGGCTGCAGCAGAGCTTACCGGATAGGTGACGGTAATGCGCGCGGCATCCGGCATCACTTCTTCCAGGAAGAAGTGCACCAGCGGCTTGTAGGCGCTGTGCAGCCGCGCCGTCACACCGGCTGCAGTCAGATGCTTTTCGGCCGCGCGGCGCGCTGCCTCATCCTCGAAGAGCCAGGCCTCCAGCTCCGCACCCCGCCACGCATCATTGGCATATTCGGCGACCAGGCGATCAAGCGTGCGGTCAAATGTTTTTTCGAAGATCACGCTCATGTTTCGGTACGTCCCGTCGGATCAAGGAGATCGCGCAGCCAGTCGCCAAGAAGGTTCAGGCCGAGCACCGTGAACAGGATGGCAAGACCGGGAAATACGCTGACCCACCATGCGTTCTGCAGATAGGTTCGGCCGTCGGCAAGCATGCCGCCCCAGCTCGGGATCGTCGGATCCACGCCCAGGCCGAGAAAGGTGAGGGAGCTTTCCAGAAGGATGTTCGTGGCCACGTTCAGCGTCATCAGGACGATGACCGGCCCGGCAAGATTCGGCAGCAGATGCTGGAATAGGATCTTGAAGTCCCGAACGCCGATCGCCTTCGCCGCGTGGATGAACTCTCGGTCATTGAGCGAGAGCACCGCGCCGCGCACGAGGCGGGCATACTGAACCCATTGCGACAAGATGAGCAGGATGATGGTGTTGGCGATCCCGCCGCCCACTATGGCGATGAAGGTGATGGCGAGAAGGATGAACGGCAGCGCCAGCTGTACATCGGCAAAGCGCATGACAATCATGTCCCAGAAGCCGCGATAATAGCCCGAGATCAACCCCATGACGACGCCTACAATGACCGCCCCGGCAACCGAGGCGAAGCCAACCAGAAGCGAGATCTTGCCGCCCGTAACCACGCGCGCAAGCACATCGCGGCCAAGCGGGTCCGTACCGAGAATATGCGTCCAGTCGGTGAACGGTTTCGTCAGTCGCGCTGCGAGATTGATCTGCTCGCCGCCATCGGGAAAGAGCAGTGGTGAAAGCAGGACCGCGATTGTCATCGTGCCGGCAAGGAGAATGCCTAGAATGAACTCGATGTTCTTGAAGTGACGCAAACGCGAAACAGCCTGTGTCATGAGTGCGTCCTTTCTATCGGTTGCGAATGCGCGGGTCGACGAGCCCATAGGCGATATCAACCAGCAGGTTGACACCTATGATCAGCAGCGAAAGCACGGTGATGACGGCCTGCAGCACCGGATAGTCACGGCCAGCCACCGCATCAAAGGCAAGCGTGCCGAGGCCCGGCCAATTGAACACGCGCTCGATGACGACGATGCCGCCGAGAAGTCCACCAAACTGAAGGCCGAAATAGGTGATCAGTGGAATGGCGCAATTTCGCAGCGCGTGCTTGTAGAGCACCTTGGTCTCGCTCAAGCCCTTTGCGCGTGCCACCTGGATATATTGCGAGCGCAGGGTCTCAAGCATGGCGGTGCGCACAAGCCGCACATTGGTGGCAGTGAGGATGACGCCCATCGTGACTGCCGGCATGATGAAACTGGCAAACCCGCCCATGCCTGAAGGCGGCAGCCATTGCAGCATGATGGAAAACACCAGCACGAGCATGATTGCCAGCCAGAAATTGGGAAATGAGAGACCGACGAGGGACAGGATGCGGATGACCTGATCAGCAGTCTTGCCCTTGTTCACTGCCGCATGAATGCCCAGCGGTATGGAAATGGCAATCGACACCAGCATGGACGAAAGGGCAAGCGCCAGCGTGGCAGGAAGAGCTTTGGAGATGAGCAGGGAAACCGAAGTTCCGCCAAGGAAACTGCGACCGAAATCGCCGACGAACAGTCCTGCGATGAAATCCCAGTACTGGGAGATGAACGGCTCGTTGAGGCCGAGCGCCTCGCGGATATTTGCCAGATCCTCTTCTGTCACGCAGCCCGCGCCCTGAGAGAGCATGAGTGCCGGATCGCCGGTCAGGCGGATGGCGAACGACACCGTGAGCGTGACGACGACCACGACGAACACCGCCTGCAGGATGCGCTTGAGAAGAAAACTGGCCACCAGAGTCTCCGGGAAAATGAAATCGCGTCGCCGTAAGAGTGCTTGCGGTTCGCGTCAGGTTCTTCGGGTGCGGGGGCAGCGTGCCGCCCCCGCAGTTCATGCCCGTGAGAGGACTATTCGACCTCAACCTCGTCGAGGCGCATGCGGCTGTCAGGCGGTGCGACGAAATTCTTCACACGCTTGTTGACGCCATAGAGCGCATTGAGGTTGTAGAGCGGCATTTCAAGCGCACGGTCGGCTGCGTAACGCGCAATTTCCTGCAACACCTTTTCGCGCTTTTCTGCGTCGATCATCGGGCGCTGCGATTCCAGAAGCGCGTCGAGCTCCTCGTCGCTGTCATACGGATTCCAGCGCTCGCCTGTGTGGTACATCAGGTAGGCAGTGTTGTCGTAATCGAGCGTCCAGCCGCCCCAGCTTTGCTGGAACATTTCGCCGGTCTTGCCCTGCGGAATGATGTCGTTGAGCAGAACATTCGTCTCATAGGGCTTGATGGTGGCGTTGAGCCCGACCATCTGCAGGTAACTTGCAACCGCCTGGGTGACTTCGCCGAAGGTTGCGTCATTGCCGCGAATGTCGATCTGCACTGGTGCCCCGGCAGCCACTAAGGCTTCCTTCAGAAGCTCCTTTGCCTTTGCCTGATCGAATGGCAGCGGCTCCATTTCCGGATCATAACCGAAGGACAGTTCCGACTGGAAAGACGCGATCTGCTTGGCATGACCACCGAGAACGGCGTCGATGATGGCCTTGCGGTCGACAGCCATGATCATCGCCTTGCGCACGCGCTCATCGGCGGTGATGCCATTGCCGGTGTTGAAGCGCAGGGCATAGACCGTCGGGCTGGTGACGGAGCGGATTTCGAGCTTGTCATCCGCCTCGATGGTGGGAACCATGGAGATCGGTATGGTCGGCGGGATGACGATGTCGACACGACCGGCCTGCAGCTCGGCAACGGCGGTGGCCGGCTCCGAGATGAAGCGGTACTCGACGGCGTCGAGCTTCGGTGCTCCGCCCCAGTGATCGGCAAAGGCTTCAAGCTTCACGCCGACCTTTGGTTCATAGGAGGTCGGGGGAAGCTTTCGGGGTGGACCTTGTCGCTCTATTTGGGCCGCTACAGCTTGGATTGTGGATGCTGCAGGTGCGCCCCTGTCGCGGCCTTCGTGCTTTAGCTCAACGCCGCGCGTAACGAACGCCGCACGGGTCATAAATAAAGCGTTATGGAAGCGTGGTTTTTTGCTGATAATAATTAACCCACACTATATGCGGAAGGGGGCTCAAAGCTACCGTAATGCATAGTCTGTAGGTGTTGGTCACAGACCCACCATCCCATGAGTCGGAGCCTTGTGCTTCCTTAAGGCTGTCCTTCAAGCCACCTACTTGGAATCAAAAGACCAGCTCAACGCTCCCACTTCGACCCTCAGCTACCACCAACCTTCAGGCAATGCATGAGGGGGACCGTGAGGCGAGGAGGGAGGGAGAGGTGGAAGGAGGCCGACCGACTAGGAGGCTTGGTGGGAGCATAGGGGATAGCATGTGGCTTGGACGCTAGACACACACGATGCCACGCACCAGGGACCACATCGGTGGCCTTGTGTCTGATTACTGGGTCTACAGGGGCGCCAGTTCTCCGCGCTCCAGCCCAACTTGAGATTGTCGAGCAGAAGCACCATGCCAAGGGCCATTTGCGTCAGCCGTGGTGTGTCTCCGAGTAGCCAGCCAGCGCGAATGTGATGAAGGCGGAACACACCGCTAGCACAAACAAGGCGTCCCGTTCCGTCACTCGAGCATCCTTCTCTTCCAAAAGGGGGTGGCGAATTCCCGGCTCATCACTTGCGTATCCGTAAAGTTTCTCCAAAGCCGACCGGAATGACCCATGCATCGGATTTCGTTTCTCGAGTTCTCTGAGCGCATCCGAGAACTTCGCCTTTCCAGTTAGCAACCGCACAACGGATTCTACAGCGTGGATACTCTCACGCACACTTCCCGCATAGTCGCCTTTCGTAAGATGTGAGCCCGCAGCGACCAAATGTGCCCTCGCCGGTTCGCGGTTGCCCACGCGCAAGTTTTCAATGGCATCCGCGTACGCCTGTGCTTCCTCCTTGGATGCCACCGGCACGATGGAGTGGCCATCTAGGACGCGGTATGCTGCCCGTTCGGCGGTGAGTGCTCTCTCCACCTCTTTCAGAAAATGCTGCTCGCGCATCTCGCGGAGGAACCACTCCACGGTGCCGAGCAGTTTGCCGTATCCTTCGTCTTGAAATATTGGTTTAAATGCGCGTTCGACCCACCACGTCCGGTAGTCGATTTCGTCTGCCATGACACCCCGAACCTCGACGAGATAACGTGTCACAAAGGGGGCAAGCGGGCTTCTTATCTCGTTGCTGTATTCGGTATATTTGTGTCGATGAATAAGATTGAAAAACGCCGACCAAAGACGCGCCCGTAGCGTTTTCGTAACTTCACCGACCTTCAATTGAGAAGGCAAAGGAACAAGCCCCTCGGCCTGCTCAAAGGTCAGTAGCCTTCTGTCCAGTTTCATTTGCTCAGTCATCGACCCGATGCTCATTTCTTCCCCAACAACCGCAGTATCGCACGATTCGAGAGGTCAAAAAAAGCAAGGCTTATTGGGGCACCGCCTTGGGGCACCGTCAGCTAAACATCTCACAGATATTCTTTATCGTTCAGTGGGTTGTGTGAGGCAAAAAAAACTGGCGGAGAGAGAGGGATTCGAACCCTCGATACGGTTGCCCGTATACACGCGTTCCAGGCGTGCGCCTTCAACCACTCGGCCACCTCTCCGCAGATCCGACGCGCCATCAAATGGCTGTGTCGGCGACGCATATGGCGCGTCCGGGAGGTCATCTAGTCGAAAAGACGGCTCGTGCCAAGACGTCTTTGCGACATTTCCTTGTCAGATGCACGAAATGATGCCTGTCTGCTGCTGCCCGATTGTCTTGAAGCGCCAGCAGGCCTATCTGTTGGGTATGGTAATAGTTGGGTAGGCATCCAATGCGGTTCGTTCTTCATGTCATGTCGCTGATTGCGCTGGCAATTGCCGTCATAATGGCAGTGGTGGATGCAACGCGCTCGATCGCGACAGCCGAATGGACCTTTACGCCGTTGATGCAGAGCTGGCAGGCGAAATTCCCGAAGATGCTGAGTGGCATCGAAAGCTATTTCACGCAAAACGGACCGGCTGTCATATGGGATCCGGGCATGATCTTGCTGCTGAGCCTGCCCGGTTGGCTCGTTTTCGGCGTGTTGGCCGGGCTTCTTCATCTCGCTTCCCGGCCACCACGGCGCATGCGCGGCATGGCGGCCGAGCAGTTCTAGCCGCTGCACCCAATACCAGGCCGCCCCAAGGCGGATGAAGGAGAACGTCATGTTTTTTCTCAATGATCTTCTATCGCGCAAGAGCAAGATGCCTGCGCCCGAAGAGGCTCTGGCCGGGCGCGAGGCGCCGATCCCGACTTCCACCCACCATTATGTGAACGGCAATCCGCTCAAGGGACCGTGTCCCGACCATCTTGAGGTCGCCTATTTCGGCATGGGCTGCTTCTGGGGTGCCGAGCGCTTGTTCTGGCAGGTGCCAGGTGTCTGGGTAACGGCAGTGGGCTATGCTGGCGGCTACACGCCCAATCCCACCTATCGCGAAACCACCACCGGCATGACCGGGCACGCGGAGATCGTGAAGGTGGTTTTTGACCCGGGCGAGGTCTCCTATGACGCCTTGTTGAAGCTCTTCTGGGAGGAGCATGACCCCACCCAGGGCATGCGGCAGGGCAATGATGTGGGGACCACCTATCGCTCGGCAATCTACACAACCAGCCCCGAACAGGCTGAAGCGGCACGCGCAACGCGCGACGCCTATCAGCAGGCGCTGAACAAGTCCGGCGGCGGCAAGATCACGACCGAGATCCGTGAGGCACCGGAATTCTTCTATGCCGAGGAAGAGCACCAGCAATATCTGGCAAAGAATCCTGGCGGCTATTGCGGGTTAAAGGGAACGGGCGTCACCTGTCCGGCGCCGACTTCTGCACCGGCTGGGAAATGATCATCGCGCAATAAAATTCCGCGTGAATTTTACAACCACCCGTGCAACAGTAATGCCAGAGCGGGAGCTTAAACCCGCCTGCAGCGGGCTTTCGCCCGTTCCTGAAGATGTAACCGACAGGGTGTGGATCACATGAAGCGTATTGTTCTCGGCCTTCTGGCTGCAACCGCATTGACCGGCTCAGCCATGGCGCAGGAGGAGTTCTCTCCCGCGCTGCTGTTCGATCTGGGCGGCAAGTTCGACAAGTCCTTCAACGAAATGGCCTATATGGGCGCCGAGCGTTTCAAGGAAGAAACCGGCGTCGAATATGCCGAGTTCGAAATCTCCAACGATGCGCAGCGTGAGCAGGCGCTCCGCCGCTTCGCCGAGCGCGGCCACAACCCGATCGTGATGGCAGGTTTCACCTGGGTGGAGTATCTCAACAAGGTTGCTCCGGAATATCCGGACGTGGACTTCACCATCATCGACGACAAGGTTGACCAGCCGAATGTGCGTTCGGTCACCTTCAAGGAGCAGGAAGGCTCCTATCTCGTCGGTCTGCTTGCAGCCATGGCCTCCGAAACTGGTACGATCGGTTTTGTCGGTGGCATGGAAGTGCCGCTTATCGGCAAGTTCGAATGCGGCTATGTGGGTGGCGCAAAGGCTGCAAATCCGGATGTGACCGTTATCCGCAACTATACCGGCGACACGCCTTCGGCCTGGAATGATCCGACCAAGGGCGGCGAGATCACCCGCACCCAGATCGATCAGGGCGCTGACGTGGTCTACCACGCAGCCGGCGGCACCGGTGTCGGCGTTCTTCAGGCAGCAGCTGATGCCGGCAAGCTTGGCATTGGTGTCGATTCCAACCAGAACGCGCTCCATCCCGGCAGTGTCCTGACCTCCATGGTCAAGAAGGTTGATGTCGCCGTCTATGACTCCTTCATGGACGCCAAGAATGGTGAATTCGATTACGGCGTGCAGAATGTCGGTCTGGCAGAAGATGCAGTCGGCTATGCTCTCGATGAGCACAATGAAAGCCTCATCACGGACGAGATGAAGAAGGCAGCCGAGGACGCAAAAGCCAAGATCATCGCCGGTGAAATCGAGGTTCACAACTTCCTCGACGACAACAGCTGCCCCTATTGGTAAGCTTCATCTGAACCTTTCGGAAAAGGGCCGCTTGCGGCCCTTTTTCAGTTTTGGCAGGCAGTGCCTGCATCCCCAAATGTCTCGCGAGGCCTCGATGTCTGATATCACCCCTGTACTTTCGGCTCTGGACGACAATCTGGACAGCAGTCTGGAGCGTCTGTTCGCGCTCCTGTCCATTCGCTCCATCTCCACGGACCCCGCTTTCGCGGATGAGTGCCGCAAGGCGGCGAACTGGTTGGTGGATGATCTGAAGTCAATCGGGTTTGACGCCAGCCTGCGCGAGACGCCGGGACACCCCATGGTCGTGGCGCACCATGACGGCGAGGGGCCGCATGTGCTCTTCTACGGTCATTATGACGTGCAGCCGGTGGACCCGCTGGAGCTGTGGGAGGATGATCCCTTCGAGCCTGCGCTGAAGGAGGTGGAGCCCGGCCGCAAGATCATCACCGGTCGCGGAGCCTCGGACGACAAGGGGCAGCTCATGACCTTCGTGGAAGCCTGCCGCGCATACAAATCGGTTCATGGTAAGCTTCCATGCAAGATCTCCATCCTGTTCGAAGGCGAGGAAGAGTCCGGTTCGCCCTCGCTCAAGCCATTCCTTCAGGCGCATGCTGAGGAGTTGAAGGCCGACTTCGCGCTGGTTTGCGACACGGCCATGTGGAACCGTGAAACGCCCGCCATCTGCGTTGGTCTTCGCGGTCTCGTGGGCGAGGAAATCACGGTCAAGGCTGCAGACCGCGATCTGCATTCCGGCTTCTTTGGTGGCGCGGCTGCCAATCCGATCCGCATCCTTTCCAAAATCCTCGCCGACCTTCATGACGAGAACAATGCGGTGACCATCCCCGGCTTCTATGACGGCGTGGAAGAGACCCCGGCTAATGTTCTGGAAAGCTGGAACGGCTTGGGGCAGGGCGCAAAAGAAATGCTGGGACCCATCGGCCTGTCGGAGCTCTCCGGTGAAAAGGGGCGAACTGCCCTCGAACTCGTATGGGCTCGTCCGACAGCCGAGTTCAACGGTATCGAAGGCGGCTATACCGGCGACGGTTTCAAGACAGTCATTGCCGCGGAAGCTCGGGCGAAGGTGTCTTTCCGGCTCGTGCATCGCCAGGACCCCGACAAGATCCGCGCTGCTTTCCGCAAATTCGTCGAGGAGCGTGTGCCCTCCGACTGTTCGGTTGAGTTCCACCCGCATGGCGGTTCGCCGGCTATCCAGCTCTCCTATGATTCTCCGCTGGTCACGACCGCACAGGCCGCACTCAGCGAGGAGTGGAGCACGGATGCGGTGACGATCGCCATGGGTGGTTCGATCCCGATAGTGGGAGACTTCCAGCGCCTTCTGGGCATGGATTCGCTTCTGGTCGGCTTTGGCCTTTCGGATGACCGTATCCACTCGCCGAATGAGAAATACGAGCTCTCATCCTTCCACAAGGGACAGCGCTCCTGGGCGCGCATCCTGAAGGCGCTGGCGCAGAATGCCGTCTGACACGCCTCACATTCTGGCTGAAGAGGGTGACGTCCGCGTCATCCTCGCGACCCCGAATGACGCGCAAAGCGTGCTCGCGCTGCAGGATCTGCTGTTTCCCGGAGATCCAAATGCACTGCCTGCCGACAGGTTTGGCGACGTCATCGCACACGAAGCGAACACGGTTCTGGTCGCACGCCGCAATGATGCTGTTTTGGGCTTTTTGGTATTGCGTGACCGCGGTCTGAGGCCGTGGACCGGGGTGGATTTCGTTGGCGTTGCGCCGGAAGCACAGGGGAAGGGTGTTGGCGCGCTTCTGGTCAAGGCAGGCTGCAAGGCAGCGCGCCGACCGGTAATCCGGCTCTTTGTCCATCCCGATAATCACCGCGCCCAAAGCCTTTACACACGCCTGGGCTTCCGCCAAACCGGAACACGCAAAGACAATTACGCAGACGGTGCCGATGCCATCATCATGATGAAATGGCTTGGGCCCCGCAGCTTCAGACGAGACAGAGACAGAAAAGAATGACCATCCGCTTCCACCGCAACGACCTGCCGGACCTTTCCAACTACGATGTTGAGGCGGTGGCTATCGATACCGAAACACTCGGTCTCAACCCGCTGCGCGACCGTCTCTGCGTTGTGCAACTGTCACCGGGCGACGGAACCGCGGATGTGGTGCAGATCGACAAGGGGCAGCGCGAGGCGCCGAATCTGCAGAAGCTTCTGGGTGACAAGAATATCACCAAGCTCTTCCACTTCGCGCGCTTCGATCTTGCCGTGCTCTATCACACCTTCGGAGTGATGCCGGACCCGGTCTTCTGCACCAAGATCGCGTCCAAGCTCACCCGCACCTATACGGATCGCCACGGCCTGAAGGACATCTGCAACGAGCTTCTGGGCGTCAGCATTTCCAAGCAGCAGCAGTCTTCCGACTGGGCGGCTGAGAAGCTTTCGCCCGAGCAGCTCGAATATGCGGCATCTGACGTGCTTTATCTTCACGGTCTTCGTGATGCGCTGAAATTCCGGCTGGCCCGCGAGGAGCGCAGCCAAGAAGCCGAAGCCTGCTTCCGCTTCCTGCCGACACGTTCCAAGCTCGATTTGATGGGCTGGGACGAGCAGGACATCTTCGCCCATAGCTAAGGGCGACAAGCCGTAGTTCACAACCGGTTGCCGCTCATAATTATGTCTTAAGAGCCCCTTAAGTCCGCAGGCCTATTTTCAGGCAAATTGTTCCCGTTCGCTTTCCGTGTACCCGGAAGGCGGAACGGGATTGCGGGACGGGAGCTCATGGCAAAGGCGACGCGCAGGAGACGCATCGAACCGGTATTTGATGCCGCCCCCGGCGAAGACCGGGGCGACACGCTGCGCGCTAGCGAAAGCGACCGGGTGGTGCCGAACCGCAAACGCAGGACAAAGGCGGCAAAACCGGCACAGAAACGCAAGAAGGCAGGACGTCCGACACGCAGAAAGACGCGCGGTTTTTCCTTTTTCGGGCTTATCCGCGGTGCGGTCTATTGGGGGTTGGTTCTGGCTCTTTGGGGCGGCATCGCAGGTGTCGGCGTGGTTGCCTGGTATGGCGCACGCATGCCAGCCGCCACCACCTGGTCCATTCCCGACCGCCCGCCCAATGTGAAGATACTTTCCAACAGCGGCGACCTGATTGCCAATCGTGGCATGACAGGCGGCGAGGCGGTAGGCCTGCATGAGATGTCGCCGCATATTCCGCAGGCTGTCATTGCCATTGAGGACCGGCGGTTCTACTCCCATTTCGGTGTCGATCCGATCGGCTTGGCGCGTGCGATGGCTGAAAATCTCATGGCAGGAAGAATTTCGCAGGGCGGTTCCACGCTGACGCAGCAGCTTGCCAAGAACCTCTTCCTGAAGCCGGACCGCACGATCGAGCGTAAGGTGCAGGAGGTGCTTCTCGCCGTATGGCTTGAGCGCAAGCACACCAAGGCGCAGATACTCGAAATGTATCTGAACCGCGTCTATTTCGGCTCCGGCGCCTATGGCGTGGAAGCAGCTTCGCGGCGCTATTTCAACAAACCCGCAAGCCAGGTCACGCTTTCCGAAGCGGCCCTTCTTGCCGGTCTCCTCAAGGCTCCCTCGCGGCTCTCTCCCGCTCGCGACCCGCAGGCGGCGGAAGCACGGGCGCAGGTGGTGTTGGCTGCGATGCGCGATCAGGGCATGATCGGCGACAGCGAGCTTGCCGCAGCGATGAGCGCTCCGGCAACACGGGCGGCGGCCTACTGGACCGGCTCGGAGCACTATGTTGCCGACAAGGTGATGGAGGACTTGCCGGGTATCATCGGAGACGTGAAGGAAGATGTCATCGTTGAGACGACGGTCGACCTAACGCTCCAGAAATTCGCCGAGGATTCCATCCGCAACCTGATCCGTGAACAGGGTGAGGCGCATCAGGTAAGCCAGGGTGCACTGGTCTCCATAGACGCCTCCGGCGCGGTACGCGCGATGGTGGGCGGATATGACTATGCCAACAGCCAGTTCGACCGCGCGTCCGAGGCAAAGCGCCAGCCCGGCTCCGCCTTCAAGCCCTTCGTATATATGGCCGCAGTCGAGAATGGTCTGACGCCATTCAGCGTTCGCAATGACGCACCGGTTCGTTTCGGCAAGTGGCAGCCGAAGAACTACAAGGACAAGTATTACGGCCCAATCACCATTTCCGAGGCGCTCGCCCGCTCGCTCAATTCCGTAGCGGCACAGCTTGCAATGGAAGTCGGACCGGCAGCCGTGGTGGAAGTGGCGCACAGATTGGGCATCGAATCCGAGCTGAACGCAAACGCCTCTATCGCCCTTGGAACATCAGAGGTCACCCCGTTGGAGCTGACCGCCGCCTATGTGCCCCTTGCAAATGGCGGATACCGGCCCGAGGTCCACTTCATCCAGCGCGTGATCACAGAAGACGGCGAAGTGCTGTATGACCGCCAGCTCAAGCCGCTTCCGCGTGTCGCAAGCGACGAGGTGGTCGGCATGATGAACCACATGATGGCCGACACGGTGAAATATGGCTCTGCACGCAAAGCCGATTTCGGCTGGCCGGCTGCAGGCAAGACCGGCACCACGCAGGAATCGCGTGATGCCTGGTTTGTTGGTTACACCGCCAATCTCGTGACAGGCGTCTGGTTCGGCAATGACAGCAATGCGCCAACAAAGGCTTCCGGAAGCTCCCTTCCTGTCGAGGCTTGGCGTGCATTCATGGAAAAGGCCCATCAGGGTATCCCGGTTTTCCCGCTGCCGGGGGAATGGGATCCCAATTCCCGCACGCCTCAGCCGCAGATCGCCGTCGGCAACGGGGATATACCGCCGGTCGTTCCATCTTCGGGAGGAGGTCCCGTGCCTCCGGCCGGCATGGGCGAGAGCGGCGGCAAGAAATCGCTTCTGGACATCCTGCTCGGCAATTGATCCTCTCGCATTTATGAGCGCGAGGCTCTACATAGGCGGAAATGTTTTGGAGGAATGGCCGTGAGCGAAGTCGACGAGCGCAAGACCTTGGTGCTGACCGGAGCCAGCCGGGGAATCGGCCATGCAGCGGTCAAGAAGTTCTCGCGCGAGGGTTGGCGCGTCATCACCTGCTCGCGCCAGGCATTCGCCGATGATTGCCCCTGGCCGGCAGGGCCTGAAGACCATATCCAGCTGGATCTTTCCGACCAGGAAGGCGTGGGGACAGCCATAGCGGAAATTCGCCACCGCCTTGCTGCCAATGGCGGTCGTCTGGACGCCCTCGTCAACAATGCCGCCATCTCGCCCAAGCATGAGGGCGGCAAGCGGATGAACTCCATTGAAACACCGACGCATGTCTGGCGCGATGTGTTTCAGGTGAATTTCTTCGCCCCGATCATGCTGGCCCGAGGGCTCTT
Source organism: Nitratireductor sp. CH_MIT9313-5 (assembly GCF_037029545.1). Taxonomy (NCBI): domain Bacteria; kingdom Pseudomonadati; phylum Pseudomonadota; class Alphaproteobacteria; order Hyphomicrobiales; family Phyllobacteriaceae; genus Nitratireductor; species Nitratireductor sp. CH_MIT9313-5. Next base: position 25,192 of record NZ_JAYMER010000012.1, read on the forward strand.
CAAGGAGCTTTCCATCGCTAAGGGCTCGGTGGTCAATGTGACATCAATTGCCGGAAGTCGTGTGCACCCATTCGCGGGAACCGCCTATGCGACCTCCAAGGCCGCGCTTGTGGCGCTGACCCGTGAGATGGCTGCGGATTTCGGGCCGCATGGCATCCGTGTGAATGCGATTGCGCCCGGCGAGATCGAAACCTCCATCCTCTCGCCTGGTACCGAAAAGATCGTCGAGCAAATTCCGCTGCGCCGCCTCGGGCAGCCATTGGAGGTCGCCGAAACGATCTTCTATCTGTGTTCCGAACAGGCGTCCTATGTGAACGGCGCCGAGATCCACATCAATGGCGGTCAGCACGTTTGACAAATAAGGCCGGCATGACTGCCGGCCTTTTCGTTCCTAGTGCTCTGTAAGCAACTTCTCGATGTCGGGAAGGGTGTGGTTGGTAAGCGTCTTGGCCACTTCACCGGCAACCTTGGCTTCCACTTCCTTGTGAAGCTCCTTGCGCAACTCCCCCAGAATCATCGGCGGTGCGACGAGAACGATCCGCTCGAACTTGCCTGCATGCGCCATCTTGTAGAGGCGCTCGGCCACTTCATCGGCAAACCGCTCCTTCTCGATGCGGTGCCAGTCCGTCTCCTGAAAGCCGCTCTTGTGGGTGTTGCCGCCATCATAGTACCGGCCGGGCTGGTCCGTGCCCTGCTCGCGGGTAGGCGGATTGTCATCGTGCATTTCACGAACGACTTCCAGATTCGGATACTCCGCGTCGCCTTCGTTGCGCAGGAAGAGTGCTTTCTCACCATCGGCCACGAGGACCCATGTGTCGTGTTTCAGCCGGAAATCGGACATGTCGAACTCCACTTCTGTATGTTTGACAAACCAACGTCCGGCTGAATGCGCGTGTTCCACGCCGTGCGATACTTTGCCCCGCATGAGGGACGAATTTTGCGCAGTCTCCCGCCACGGCGCAAAAGCGATTGCGCTGCATGAAGGTCGACGCGAGTGGGTTTCTTCTGAAATGACACCTTAAAGGTCAGAATTCGGGCTCAATTCTCAGGAGGCCCGGCAAATGTCTGGCAACACGGCAAAACTGAACGCTTTCCCCGTCTTCATGCGCGTCGACGGTCGCCACGTGGTCATTGTCGGCGGTGGCGACGAAGCGCTGGCAAAGGCGCGGCTGATGGCGCAGTCCTCGGCCGAAGTCGTGGTTGTTGATCCTGCGCCGGGAGCTGAGCTGATCTCTTGGGCTGGTGAAAACAATGTCACTGTGCTGCATCAGGCTTACAAGCCCGCCCTGATCGAAGGGGCGACGCTGGTTTTTGCGGCGACCGGCGAGGAAGCTGCTGATGCGGCTGTCGTTCGCGATGCGCGGGAGAAACATATCGCGGCAAATGCCGTGGATCGCCCTGAGCTGTGCGATTTCTTCACGCCCGCGCTCGTCAACCGTGCTCCGGTCGCGGTTGCCATTGGCACCGAGGGGGCCGGCCCGGTTCTGGCGCAGATGATCCGGGCAGCCGTTGACCGCATGCTCTCGCCATCGCTTGGCGCACTGGCAAGTCTCGCTGCCAGTTATCGTGACCGGGTCGAGGATACGGTTCCGCGCGGCGCTGCCCGCCGCCGGTTCTGGAAGTCCTTCTTCAACGGTGCGACAGCACGCGGCATGGCCAGGGGCGATGAAGCCGGTGCCGTTGCCGCAACGGAGAAGCTTCTCGCCACCAAGGGCAGCGAAGCGGGCCATGTGGCACTTGTAGGTGCCGGTCCGGGTGCCGAAGACCTTCTGACCCTGCGCGCCCAGCGCCTTTTGATGGAAGCCGATGTCATTGTTCACGATGCGCTTGTTCCAGAGGCCGTCGTTGCCATGGGACGCCGCGATGCCGAGCGCATTCATGCCGGAAAGCGCAAGGGCTGCCACTCCAAGACGCAGGCCGAGATCAACGCGCTGCTTGTCGAGCTTGGCCGCGAGGGAATGCGTGTGGTTCGCCTCAAATGCGGCGATCCGCTTGTCTTTGGCCGCGCTGGTGAAGAGATGGCCGCACTGCGCGAAGCCGGCATCTCCTACGAGGTCGTCCCCGGCATCACTGCTGCTTTCGCCGCTGCTGCAGATTTCGAGCTGCCGCTGACACTGCGCGGCGTGGCCTCTTCCATGGTATTCACCACCGGTCACGACCTGAAAGGACATGCGCTTCCTGACTGGGCGAAGCTGGCCGTCGCCGGTGCAACCATTGCCGTCTATATGGGCCGTACCACTGCGGCAGAGGTGGCGGGCCGCCTGCAGGATGCTGGCCTTTCACCCGATACGGCGGTTGCCGTGGTGGAAAATGCCAGCCTTGGCCATCGCAGGCTTGCTCATGGAACCCTTGCCGATCTGCCGGCTCTTGCCGAGCGGGACGACATGACCGGGCCTGTGCTCACGATCATCGGCGATGCTGTCGCCGGCGCCAATTTCGACCACTCCGAGCCGCTCTCCGCGCATGCGCGCATGCCGCAGCTTCCGGCGCTGGTCTGACGAGGAATAGTCATGAAACTTTTGACCGCAAACCGATTGATCGATGGCGAAGCCGTCTGGCTGGGCGAGGGTGATGTCTGGGTCGAGACGATCGATCAAGCTGTCGTCGCGCATTCCAAGGATGAAGAAGTGCGTCTTTCCGCAGTAGGGTTGATGTCACTGAACAACAATGAAGTGGTGGATGTGAACCTCATCGACGTCGAATTGGTCGACGGCGAGATCCGCCCCATTCGCCTGCGCGAGCGCATCCGTGCTGCAGGCCCCACCACCCATCTTCATTTTGGCAAGCAGGCTCGCCCGCAAGAAGCGGCCAACGGCTGAAGAAAGCGTCAGGGAAAACATCATGTACCGTTACGACGAGTTCGACCACGCCTTCGTCAAGGAGCGCGTTGCCCAGTTCAAGGACCAGGTGGAGCGCCGCTTGGCCGGTGATCTGACTGAAGACCAGTTCAAGCCGCTGCGTCTGATGAATGGCGTCTATCTGCAGCTTCACGCTTATATGCTGCGTATCGCCATACCCTATGGCACGCTGTCCCCGCGCCAGTTGCGCATGCTCGCCCATATCGCCCGCAATTTTGACAAGGGCTATGGCCATTTCACCACGCGCCAGAACATCCAGTTCAACTGGCCGGCTCTTGGTGACATTCCGGAAATCCTGGAGCTTCTGGCTTCGGTGGAAATGCATGCGATCCAGACGTCTGGCAATTGCATTCGCAACGTGACCGCTGACCACTTCTCAGGCGCTGCCGCCGACGAGGTTGCCGATCCGCGTCCCTATGCGGAAATCCTGCGCCAGTGGTCCACGGTCCATCCGGAGTTTTCCTATCTGCCGCGCAAGTTCAAGATTGCCGTGACGGGTGCGGAACGTGACCGCGCTGCGGTTCAGGTTCACGATATCGGGCTTCATCTGAAGAAGAACGAAAAAGGCGAGCTGGGCTTCGCAGTCTATATTGGTGGCGGTCTTGGCCGTACGCCCATGATCGCCAAGAAGGTGCGCGATTTCCTGCCCGAGGAAGATCTCCTGTCATACACGACCGCTATTCTGCGCGTGTACAACCTCAATGGTCGCCGCGACAACAAATACAAGGCGCGCATCAAGATCCTGGTTCACGAGACCGGCGTGGAAGAGCTGAAAGCCCAGATCGAAAAGGAATTTGATGCGCTCAAGGGCGGCGAACTGAGCCTCCCCGATGCCGATATCGCGGCCATCCAGGCCTATTTCACCCCGCCGCAGCTTCCCGCGCGGCCGGAAGGTGAAGCACTTCTGGCAAAGGAAGCCGCAGCCAATGCCGGTTTCGCCGACTGGCTGCGTCGCAACCTGCATACCCACAAGAACCCTGACTATGCCGCAGTCACCATTTCGCTGAAAGGTATTGGCGAAGTGCCGGGTGATGCCTCTGCCGATCAGATGGATGCCATAGCGGATCTGGCGGAAGAGTTTGGGCACGATGAAATTCGGGTGAGCCATGAGCAGAACCTCGTACTGCCGCATGTGGCCCGTGCTGACCTCAAGGCGCTGTTTGATCGCCTCGTGGAAATCGGTCTGGCAACTGCCAATGCAGGCCTTGTGACCGACATCATTGCCTGCCCTGGGCTTGATTACTGCGCTCTTGCCAATGCGCGTTCCATTCCCGTGGCGCAGCAGATATCCCAGCGTTTCGGAGATCAGAAGCGGCAGGAGGAAATCGGCGATTTGAAGCTCAAGATTTCAGGCTGCATCAATGCCTGCGGGCACCATCATGTCGGCCATATCGGAATTCTGGGTGTTGAGAAAAAAGGTGCCGAACTCTACCAGATCACGCTTGGTGGTTCGGGTGACGAAAACACCTCCATCGGTGAAATCATTGGTCGCGGTTTCGGCCCTGACGAGATCGTCGATGCGGTGGAGACCATTGTTGAGACCTATCTGGGGCTTCGCGACGGACAGGACGAGAGCTTCATCGCAGCCTATCGCCGTGTAGGACCCGCACCATTCAAGGAGGCGCTTTATGGACGAGAAGCAAAAGCTGCGTAACGCCGAAGCGCTTGCTGCTGAGGAAGCCGCTCGTCTCGAGGCTGCCTATGGCGAGCTGGAGGCCGGCGACGTCATTCGTCTGAGCGCGGAGCGTTTTGCCGCTGATGGCGGCGTTGCGACCGTGTCCTCGTTCGGTGCGGATTCCGCTGTGCTCCTGCATCTGGTTTCACAGGTAGACCCGTCGCTTCCCGTGGCCTTCCTCGATACCGGCCACCACTTCGGCGAAACGCTGGAATATCGCGACCAGCTGGCGGCTGACCTGGGCTTGGAAAATCTGGTCATCGTGCATCCGGAAGAAGCAGCACTTGAGCGCCATGATCCGGACAATCTGCTGTACAAGGTCGATACAGATCTGTGCTGCGAAATCCGCAAGGTCGAGCCGATGGCGCGCGCTGTTGAGCCCTATGCGGCATGGTTCACTGGCCGCAAGCGCCATCAGGCGCAGACGCGTGCGCAGATGCCTGTCTTCGAGGCCGTCGGCCCGCGCATCCGCATCAACCCGCTGGCCCGCTGGACCACGCAGGATCAGGCCGACTACATGCGCGCGCACGGCCTGCGCAAAAATCCACTCGTGCAGTTCGGGTACCTTTCGATCGGTTGCTTCCCCTGCACCCAGCCCGTGAAGCCCGGCGAAGATCCCCGCAGTGGCCGCTGGGCCGGGCAGGCAAAGACCGAATGCGGCATTCACCTGCCGCAGCTTGAGCGCTCGCTGACATCTGCGGCGTAAGGAGAATTCAATGAGTAACCACGCTCAAACGCCGCGTCTCTGGACGCCGGATGGCTTCAAGGAAAACGCGTATCTGCGCGTTGAAGCGCTTGAGGACAATGCGGCTTCCGAAAGACTGCTTGTCACGCTCGAGACATTTCTCGCATTTGAGGATGCGCAGCGCGAAGAGATCATCAGCCGGATTGGCGTCGAACTGCAGCCTGGCGAGGCGGTCGACGCGCTGTTGCCACATCTTGCTCGACTTCCGCTGATTGCCCTGGCTTTTCCTGCCTATACGGATGGCCGCTCCTATTCCAAGGCGCAGCTTTTGAAGGAAAGACATGGCTACCAGGGCGAGCTTCGTGCAACGGGCGATGTTCTGCTCGATCAGGTGGCGCATATGCTGCGTGTCGGCTTTACCTCGCTGGAAGTGACCCACCAGCCTACAATCGAGCGGCTGGAGAAGGGCGATCTCGCTGGAATTATCCATGCCTATCAGCCCGCAGCCCGAAGTGCCGCTCATTCCGGCGGCTATTCGTGGCGGCGCCTGACTGGTTGAGATCCCGCGTTTCGCCTTTTATCGCTCGCATCAGGGAAACATCTGCGCTATAGGCGCATTTCGATGTTGCAGGTTGCTGCGGAAAATCGCTCTGAATGCGTCACCTATGGCTGGCGGCACCAAGGGTGGGCTTTTCGCGTTAATTGTGTTAACCTCCGCAGCTTCTCTGAGTCGCCCGGATTTTGGCGGCCCATCGCCGCCGTTAACACCGTTCTGGTGTTGGGTCTCGCATGACCTGTAAAACACCAATGAAACGCCAACAGGAAGAAGGAAGTCCATTGCAGGTAGTTGTACGCGAAAACAATGTCGATCAGGCTCTCAAGGTGCTGAAGAAGAAGATGCAGCGTGAGGGCGTATTCCGCGAAATGAAGGCGCGCCGTTCCTACGAAAAGCCTTCCGAAAAGCGTGCACGTCAGCGCGCAGAAGCTGTTCGCCGTTCGCGCAAGCTTGCGCGCAAGCAGGCACAGCGCGAAGGTCTGCTTCCGAAGAAGAAGCGCGCCGCCTGATAGCGATATTCAAGTGCGAGCACGTGCCGCGCCACTTGGCTTGAGGGCGCGTGATATCGGCATAAAAAAGCTGCGGCCGGAACAGGCCGCAGCTTTTTTTTTTGATTTCGATAGTTCGACCGGTGTCTGTGCCGGCGCTTCTTCTTAGGAGAGGTCTCGCTTGCTGCGTCGCTGCGGAAGCTCTTCTTCGGCTTCCTGCAGTTTGCCAAGCAGGGATTCGATTTCCTGCGGCATTGACTGATCCAGCGCAAAGCCGGGCATGCGACGGAGGAACCGCGCGTTTTCCGCGTGGCGGATCTGGCGGCTCAAGACCTCTGCCGTTGACCGATCCTTCTGCATCGTTCCTCGCATCCTTCACTTGCGCCACCCGCGAAATTGCGCCGACGCCGTTAAACTAGATCCGGTGTATCCACATCATTCCCGTACCGGATATTGTCTCAAGTCTCGGGAAACTAACCCGTTATCTGGGAATACGTTCCCAGTCATTCCGCTAAGCTCCTGAACTTGCAGTGATCATGGTAAAGTTTGCGTAAAACTTTACAGATCTTGCCTTGGAGGCAGCTTCAGCCAAATTTCGTGCAACAGCACGACAGGTCTGCCATGTTCAAGCACTGGTTGTTTCGGCCTTGGCAGGAGAAGCGCCTTGTTCAGGCATGTGAGAGCGGCATTGCCTGTCTCTCATCCGCGGTCCTTGACGCGCGACAGGGTGGTGAAACCGTCCAAGGACAGATCGGTTCCACAAAAAGTTTCCTTCGCACTTTGATTCTTAACGCGGAATGCTCGCACCTGCTCGACCCGATAACGTCCTGTTAATGACAACCGTAATGGGTTCGTTAACCTTAATTTGACGTTTGGCAGCGCAATGTTCCCCCAAGAGTAGCAAATTATGCGGCTATAAGGGGCGGACATAATGGGTAAATCCCGCATCTTGATTCTGGGCGTTGCCGTGGTTGCGGCCGTCGCGGCGGGTTACATGGCCAAGAATCTGGCCTCCACGCCAGCACCTGTGGTGGTTGAGAAAGTCGAAGCCGAACCTCAGATCGAGCTGACCGACGTTCTGGTCATGGCGCAGGATGTGCCGATGGGCGAGATGATCGGCAGCGCGGTGCGCTGGCAGTCATGGCCCAGGGATTCCATCAATGATACGTTCATTACCCGCGACAACCAGCCTGACGCGGTCGAGGATCTGCGCAACGCGGTTGCGCGCCTTGCGCTTTATGCCGGCGAGCCGCTGCGGCGCGCGAAGCTGATCGGCGAGGGCCAGAGCTTCATGTCGGCCATCCTGCCGCCCGGCAAGCGTGCCGTCGCTACCCAGATCGCAGCCGAAACTTCAGCGGGCGGCTTCATCCTACCCAACGATTACGTAGACGTGATCATGACCCGACGCGCTGACGCTGCCTCCGGGGCATCGCCTGACGGCTTCGTCACCGAGACGATCCTGAAGAATATCCGCGTGCTTGCCATCGACCAGACCATCCAGGAAGATGAGGAAGGTCGCCGCGTGCGTGTCGGTGAGACAGCCACGCTCGAGCTCTCTCCCGAGCAGGCCGAGGTGATCACGGTTGCCCAGCAGATGGCTGACCGGCTGACCCTTTCGCTGCGCTCCATCGCAGACACCAATGAAGATCCGCAGGAAGACGGCCTCTACCTCGTCAATGGTACGGGACGCGGCAACACCGTGCGGCTGATCAAGTCGGGCGAGATGTCCGAAGTGGGGACCCGGAAATGATGATGAAGCCGGATAAGATCATGTCCAACCAACGCACCAGCATCTATCGCCGTGGGCCTGTCCGCAAGGCAGCATTGGCCCTCGCGCTTGCCGCGTCCGTCAGCGCCACTGCTCCCATCATGGGTGTAGCACAGGCGGCAGAAGGCGTGGTGACGGTCAGCGGTGCTCATGAGCGGGTGAAGCTCGGGCTGAACAAGTCGCTCGTGGTCGATCTGCCATCGGATGCCTACGATATTCTGGTGGCCAATCCCGCAGTTGCAGACGCAATCACGCGCACCGCGCGGCGCATCTACCTCTTTGGCAAGCAGGTTGGTGAGACGAACATCTTCGTCTTTGGTGCCAATGGACAGCAGATCGCCAGTCTCGACATTGCCGTGGAGCGGGACGTCGCGGGCCTGGAAGACTATCTCCAGCGCTATATTCCGAATTCCGACATCGATGTCGAACTCATCAACGACAATGTGGTGCTGACCGGCACGGTTCAGACCCCGCTTGATGCATCGCGCGCAGCCCAGCTTGCTCAGATTTTCGTGACCGGCGGTGAGGCCACGACTGGCCAGTATTCGCAAAGCGCAGCCGCTCCGACCGATGGTGGCGGCGTCTCCATCGACAACCCCGATTCCGAGCGTCAGCAATCGCGCATCGTCAACATGCTGCAGATCATCGGCGAGGATCAGGTAACGCTGAAGGTCACTGTCGCCGAAGTCAGCCGCACTGTCATGAAACAGCTCGGCGTCAACATGATCGGCAATGGCAGTGTTGACGGCATCACCTGGGGTGCGGTCTCTGAAGCAGCCTTCGGTCTCGGCAAGCCACTTTCTGCCAGTGGGGGCAGAATAGGCGGGTCGCTGATGACCGCATATCTCAATGCCATGGAGCAGGCCGGTGTCATGAAGACGCTGGCAGAACCTGCCCTTACGGCGGTGTCGGGTGAAAAAGCGACTTTCAAGGTTGGCGGCACCTTCCAGATGGTCAATGGCCGCGATCAGGATGATGACGGCAGCCTGACCTACGAGTTCAAGGAAGTCGAATATGGCGTTGGTCTGGAATTCCAGCCGACAGTCCTGTCGGCGGGCCGCATCAGCCTGAAGGTTCGCACCCAGGTCTCCGAGCCTACAATGCAGGGGGCTGGCACGCTGGAGGCGGGCGGTTCGCTGCAGGGCATGAACATGCTCTCCATCCGCAAGCGCCTGGCTGACACCACGGTAGAGCTTCCCTCCGGCGGTTCGATGATGATTGCCGGCCTTGTTCAGGATGATGTGCGCCAGTCCATAAATGGCCTGCCCGGCCTGTCAAAGCTCCCGGTGCTCGGCACGCTTTTCCGTAGCCGCGACTTCGTGCGCAACGAGACGGAACTCGTGATCATCGTCACGCCATATCTGTCTCGCCCGACGCAGCGCACGGCGCTGGCCAAGCCGGACGACAATTTCAATCCCGCCAGTGATGCTGCCGGATACTTCCTGGGTCGCGTCAATCGCGTCTACGGGACCATGAAAACAGACCTGCCGGACGGCCGCTATCACGGCGTCGTCGGCTACATCTACAAGTGATCGGAGACCGGTTGCCATGATCGTTCTGGGGGAAATGAAGCGGGGCATGCCGATTATGGCGGTGGTACTCGCAAGCCTTTTGGCTGGATGCGCGGCCAAGCGCGACTCGGTCATCGTCGGCGCGGTGCCGGAAGACTACCGCACACGCCATCCAATCGTCATTGCCGAAGGTGACGAGGTGCTGGATCTTCCCGTGGCTTCGACATCGAACCGAATGACCTATCAGCAGAAAGCTGCGATCTCCGGCTTCCTGTCGAACTATGCCGAAAGCGGCGGCTCCGTCGTTTCCATATTGGTCCCAGCTGGTGCTGCAAACTCTGCGGCTGCCCTCGACGTGGCACGCGATTTCCGGGATTACATCGCGCGGCGCGGGGTTCATCCCGGCCAGATTCAGCTTCTCAACTACCAGGCGCAGGCTGACCGCGCGGCTCCCATCCGCCTCAGCTACTCGCGTGTAAAGGCGCAGGTCGGTCAATGCGGGCGCTGGCCTTCGGATCTCCTGAAAACCGAAGAAAACCGCAATTGGGAGAATTTCGGCTGCTCCTACCAGAACAATCTGGCTGCGCAGGTCGCCAATCCGCTGGACTTCCTTGGCCCGCGCGAAATGACCCCGATTGATGCAGAAAACCGTGACGCTGCCATCTCCGATTACAAGGACCGCCTTGTATCCGACGAGTTCCGCTCACGCTCGGAAGTTGATTACGACTAGAGGCGATGGATTGAGGATGACGACATGAGCGATCTCGCCTACGAAACCGACCCGCAGGACACCCTGACTGCCGCGACCGACGCAACGCTGAAGTCGCTCCGTCCGGTCCCGCGCATCTCCATTCAGGCCTTCTGCGAGACTGAAGCCGTCGGCAATCCGATAGAACGGGCTGCCGAAGACCGTCGCATGGCGAAGGCTCATGTGAAGGTCCACCAGGGTGGCATTCCGACTGCGGTCGAGTTCTACCAGACCGCAGCCACGCCAAATCTGGTGATTGTGGAATCTCGCGCCGAGCCGAAGGAATTGCTTGGTCAGCTTGGCCAGCTCGCCGAGGTTTGTGATCCGACCTCCAAGGTCGTGGTGATCGGACACTATAATGATGTGTGGCTCTACCGCGAGCTCATCCGTGCCGGCGTGTCGGAATATGTCGTGGCACCCATCTCGATGATGGACATCGTCGCCGTCATTTCCGGTATCTTTGTCGATCCGGATGCGGAACCGCTGGGAAAATCGATCGCCTTTGTGGGCGCCAAGGGCGGGGTGGGCTCCTCCACCATTGCACATAATATCGCCTTCGGCATGTCGACCCTCTTTGAGAGCGAAGTGGTCGTCGCCGATCTCGATCTGGCATTCGGCACCGCCAACATCAATTTCGATCAGGACCCGGCCCAGGGCATTGCCGAAGCGGTGTTCTCGCCCGAGCGCATCGACGAGGTCTATCTCGATCGCCTGCTTGCTCAATGCGCTGAGCATCTGTCGCTTCTGGCCGCACCTTCGACGCTTGATCGCACCTATGACTTCGATGGCGAGGCATTCACGCCCATCATCGACACGGTACAGCGTACAGCCCCGCATGTGGTTCTCGATGTTCCGCATATTTGGTCAAGCTGGTCAAAGACGACGCTGGCGCGTGCTGACGAGGTGGTGATTACCGCCACGCCGGAACTGGCCAATCTGCGCAACACCAAGAACCTGGTGGACATGCTCAAGAAGCTGCGCCCCAATGACGGGCCGCCGAAGCTGATCCTCAACCAGGTGGGCGTGCCCAAACGCCCTGAGATCACGGCTGCCGATTTTGCAGAACCGCTGGGCATCGAGCCGCTTGCGGTCATTCCCTTCGAGCCACAGCTCTTCGGCAATGCTGCGAACAATGGTCGGATGCTGGCCGAGATGGAGCGGGACCACGCCATCGTGGCCACATTCAACGAACTTGCGCATGTTCTGACGGGCAGGCGCGAGGTGAAGCCGAAGAAGAAGGCCGGCCTCGCCAGCCTTCTGGAGCGGATCGCGAAGAAGAAGTAATTCCAACGATCGGGTACAAGCATGTTTGGCAGAAGAGGCTCGACCACCAGTTTCGGCGATGTGCCACGGCCAGCCGCTCCGGCTGCTCCCACGCCGCGTGGCGATGACGCCGTGCTTGCTCCTGAACCGGCAGCGCCCGCGCCCAAGCCGGAAAAGCCGGCTGCCGCAGCGCCTGCGCCAAAACCCGCGCCTCCACCGCCGCCGCCAGCTCCACCGCGTCCCACCCGTGAACGCGGCGAGAACTATTATGACACGAAGAGCCAGGTCTTCTCTGCACTGATCGACACGATTGATCTGTCGCAACTGGCCAATCTCGACCCGGACAGCGCGCGCGAGGAAATTCGCGACATCGTCAACGACATCATCGCGATCAAGAATTTTGCGATGTCCATCTCCGAGCAGGAAGACCTGCTCGAAGACATCTGCAACGATGTGCTCGGCTACGGTCCTCTCGAGCCGCTTCTGGCTCGCGACGACATCGCCGACATCATGGTGAACGGCGCGCAGAAGGTCTATATCGAAGTCAACGGCAAGGTCGAGCAGACCGGTGTTCGTTTCCGCGACAACCAGCAGCTTCTCAATATCTGCCAGCGCATTGTGAGCCAGGTTGGCCGCCGCGTTGACGAATCGAGCCCCATCTGTGACGCCCGTCTACCCGACGGCTCCCGCGTAAACGTCATCGCGCCGCCGCTCTCCATTGATGGCGCATCGCTGACCATTCGTAAGTTCAAGAAGGACAAGCTGACGCTTGATCAGCTCGTCAAGTTCGGCGCGATCTCACCGGAAGGTGCCGAGGTTCTGAAGATCATCGGACGCGTTCGCTGCAATACCATCATTTCCGGTGGTACCGGTTCGGGTAAGACAACGCTGCTCAACTGCCTGACCAACTATATCGACCGCGATGAGCGCGTGATCACCTGCGAAGACTCCGCCGAGCTTCAGCTGCAGCAGCCGCATGTGGTGCGTCTTGAAACCCGCCCGCCAAACCTTGAAGGCGAAGGCGAGGTGACCATGCGCGACCTCGTGAAGAACTGTCTGCGCATGCGTCCTGAGCGCATCATCGTGGGTGAGGTGCGTGGCCCGGAAGTTTTCGATCTTCTGCAGGCCATGAACACCGGCCACGACGGCTCCATGGGCACGATCCACTCCAACAGCCCGCGCGAATGTCTCAATCGTATGGAATCCATGATCGCCATGGGCGGATTCAGCCTGCCGCAGAAAACCGTGCGCGAAATCATTGTCGGTTCCGTTGACGTCATCATCCAGGCCGCCCGCTTGCGCGACGGTTCCCGCCGCATCACGCACATCACCGAGGTGGTCGGCATGGAAGGCGATGTGATCATCACGCAGGACCTCGTCCTCTACGACATGCAGGGTGAAGACGCGCAGGGTCGCATTCTCGGCAAGCATGTCTCGACCGGTGTCGGTCGTCCCGCCTTCTGGGATCGCGCGCGCTACTACAATGAAGAGCAGCGCCTGGCGAGTTCGCTGGAAGCAATGGAGAAGGCGGGTCACTGATGTTCGGCATCGATACGAATGTGCTCCTGATCATCGTGCTGGCGGCATGCAGCGCCGGCGCGCTGGCCTATGCGCTTCTTTTCAACACGATCTCCAGTGAAAAGAAGGTCGAGCGGCGACTGGAGACGGTAAAGCGGGCGGAAACCGACCGTGGTGCCATCAAGGCAAGCCGCGACCGGGCAGCTGAACAGGTAAAGCGCCGCAAGAACATCCAGGATTCGCTGAAGGACCTCGACAAGCGGCAGAAGGATCGCGATAAATACGCGAAAAGCCCACCGCTCAAGGTGCAGATACGCCAGGCCGGGCTCGAGCTCTCGATTGAAAAATTCTATCTCTATTCCGCCCTGCTTTCGCTGGTCTGCGGTTTCGTTGCCCTGATCCTTGGTGCACCGCTGCTGGCCGTTCCAGGCGCAATATTGGTGGGTGGTCTCGGTCTGCCGCGCTGGATCATCGGCTTCATGCGCAAGCGTCGCGCAAAGGCCTTCCTGAACGAGTTTCCAAACGCGCTCGATGTGATTGTGCGCTCGGTCAAATCCGGTCTGCCGATCAATGACGCGATCCGCATGATCGCGAGCGAGGCACCGGAACCGGTTCGCGGGGAGTTCAGGCGCATCGTGGAGTCCCAGCAGATGGGCATGTCGACCGCTGAAGCCGCGCTGCGCATGCCCGAAACCATGCCTTCGCAGGAAGCAGCCTTTTTCGGCATCGTGATCCAGATCCAGAGCCAGGCCGGCGGCAATCTGTCGGAGGCGCTAGGCAACCTGTCGAAGGTTTTGCGCGATCGCAAGAAGATGAAGGCCAAGGTGCAGGCGCTTTCCATGGAAGCCAAGGCATCTGCCTATATTATCGGCTCGCTGCCGATCATCGTGGCCTTTCTCGTCTATCTGACGAGCCCCAGCTACATCCTGCCGCTTTTCACGACAGGCACGGGCAACCTCATTCTGGCCGCTTCTGCGGTTTGGATGAGCGTGGGCATCTTCGTGATGCGTCAGATGATGAATTTCGAAGTCTAGGCGGAGCGATAGAGCATGTCAGATTCAGTCGCCCGCACTCTTCTGGACCCGAACTTCCTGATCGCCTTGTTCGTGGGCGTCGCGGTCTTCGCCACGATCTTCACGCTGCTTCCCGTATCCAGCGGCGACACGCTCAAATCGCGCATGCGCTCCGTCGCGCTCGAGCGTGATGAGCTGCGGGCCAAACAGCGCGCCCGTCTTGCCGCCGAAGCTGAACGTCGGCGCAAGGGCCTGCGTGAGCAGGATGCCGGATCGATCCGCACTATCGTGGACCGGCTCGACTTGCGGCGCGCCCTTGCAGATGAGGCAACGGTCAACAAGCTGCGCATGGCCGGCTTCAGAGGCCAGAACCCTCTGACGAAGCTTCTGTTCTTCCGCCTGGTGCTGCCGTTTGTCGGTGCGGCGATCGCGATCTTCTATGTCTTTGTGCTGGATTCCCTCGACGGGCAGCCTTTGTTCATGAAGGTTTTTGTCTGCATTCTCGGCGCCTATGCGGGCTTCTATGCGCCAGTGCTATACGTCAACAACCGTGCGACCAAGCGCAAGACTTCCATCCAGAAAGCCTGGCCCGACGCGCTCGATCTGATGCTGATTTGCGTGGAATCCGGCATGTCCGTTGAGGCCGCGCTGCGCCGAGTGGCAGAAGAAATCGGCTCGCAGTCGGTAGAGCTCGCCGAAGAATTCGTGCTGACAAATGCAGAACTGTCATTCCTGCAGGAGCGCCGCCAGGCCTATGAGAATCTTGCCAACAGAACCGGCCTTGATTCGGTGAAAAGCGTCTGTCAGGCCCTCATTCAGGCCGAGCGCTACGGCACGCCCGTCAGTCACGCCCTGCGTGTTCTGGCTGATGAAAGCCGGGATGCGCGCATGACGGCAGCCGAGAAGAAGGCAGCAGCTCTCCCGCCGAAGCTCACCGTGCCCATGATCCTGTTCTTCCTGCCGGTTCTGTTCGCGGTGATCTTGGGCCCGGCGATCATCCAGCTTCAGGACAACGGCGTCATGAATTGATCAGCTTGCCTTCGCGCAGGCGCGGCAGGCACCTCTGATCTCCACCGTCGTCTTCGCCGGCTTGAAGCCGCGCTGACGCATCGCGGACGTCAGCCTGTCTTCCACTGCGTCATCGGCGAATTCTTCCACCTGCCCGCAGGTCTCGCAGATGGCGAAGGCAATCGTCTCATGCGTGTGACAGTCCGGATGCGCACAGGCGACGAATGCGTTCAGGCTTTCAAGGCGGTGCACCAGGCCCATTTCCTGAAGCTTCTCCAGTGCGCGATAGACCTGCAGCGGAGCGCGGAAACCATGATCGCGCAGCCGGTCGAGAATGGTGTAGGCGCTAAGTGGTGCTGACGCCGTATCCAGAGCGTCGAGAACCAATCCCTGGTTCTTTGTGAGATTTGGCTTGGCCGCCATGGTTCAACCTCCCGCCGGCTGCATTTTCAGCCGCAGCAGGCTTAGCAGAAACAGCACCAGTGCCGCCACCACGATCGACGGACCGGACGGCGTGTCGAACTGCAGCGATGCCAGCAATCCGCCCGAAACGCTCAAGGCGCCTGCAAGCGACGCCATGACAGCCATGATTTCAGGCGTCGGTGCGAAACGCCGCGCCGTCGCTGCGGGAATGATCAGCAGTGATGTTATGAGCAGGATCCCGACGATTTTCATTGCAATGGCGATTACCGCGGCCATCAGGATCATGAAGACCAGCTTGGCGGCCTCCGGGCGAAGCCCTTCTGCTTCCGCGATTTCCGGATTGACCGTCCCGGCGAGCAATGGCCGCCAGATATATGCAAGCACCGCAAGCACGGCCAGACCACCGGCGAAGATCACGCCAATATCGGACTTCGAGACGGCCAGGATATCACCGAACAGGAAGCCCATGAGATCGATCCTGATCCAGCTCATGAAAGCGACCATCACGAGCCCGAGCGCAAGTGTCGAATGCGAAAGAATGCCCAGCAACGCGTCCGTGGAGAGTGCACCACGCCGCTGAAGAAACAGGAGCGCGAGCGAGGCAAGTGTTGCTACCGCAAAGACGCCCAGGGTCAGATTGATATCGAAGAGGAAGCTTAGAGCGACGCCCAGAAGTGCTGAATGCGCCATGGTATCACCGAAATAGGCCATGCGGCGCCAAACCACAAAGCAGCCGAGCGGCCCGGCTATGATGGCGATGCCGATACCAGCCACCATCGCGCGAACGAAGAAGTCGTCAAGCATCAGAAATGTTCTCATGGCTGTGGTCGTGAAGGTGACCGCATGAATCGGCGATCGTTCCATCGGCAAGGCGCACGCGCCCATCCACCAGATGTGTATGATCGTGCTGGTGGCGATAGAGCGCGAGTTCGCTTGCACGTGAGCCGAACAGTGTCCGATATTCCTCGCTTGCCACGACACTTTCGGGCGTCCCGCGGCAGCAAATATGGCCGTTCAGGCAAACAACCGTATCGGTCTCAGCCATGACCACATGCAGGTCGTGCGAGATCAGAAGCACCCCGCAACCTGTCCTGTCGCGGATCTCCCGGATCAGTCGGTAGAGCGCGATCTCGCCTGAAAAATCCACACCCTGCACAGGCTCGTCGAGCACAAGAAGGTCCGGTTCACGAGCAAGCGCACGGGCCAGCAGGGCACGCTGAAACTCGCCGCCGGACAGCGACTGCACCGCCGCACCGGACAGGTGACTTATGCCAGCCGCGACAAGCGCGGCTTCGAGCTTTTCACCTGGCAGCTTTCCGGTAAGTTCCATCAATCGCTTCACGGTCAGCGGCATCGTCCAGTCGACATTGACCTTCTGCGGCACGTAACCGACACGCAGAGGGTTTGCGCGCTGCACCTTGCCCTCATCCGGCGAGAGAACCCCGATCGCCGTCTTGGCCGTGGTGCTTTTGCCAGAACCATTGGGGCCAATCAGGGTCACGATCTCCCCGCGCCGCACGGTCAGGTCTATTCCACGCACGAGCCACCGGTCGGCTCTTTTGATGCCGGCATTTTCCATGACGACCAATGCGTCGCCTTTAGTGTCTTTGGCTTGCAGCATTTTCACCAGAACCCTGTTGTCACTGCCTATGCCACACGTTATAGCATAACGCAATGAGACGTAATACCATTACATTAATAGCATCACGGTAGGGTGCACTCACCTTGGTTCACTGCAATAAGAGGGACTTGGAAAATGATATCGAAAAAGCTGCTGGCTTCTTCGGCTGCTGTATTTGCAATGTTGGGAACGCAAGCGTTCGCTGCGCCCAATGTTGTTGCCTCGATCAAGCCGATACACTCGCTAGCCGCCGCGCTGATGGAAGGTGTCGGCGAGCCGAGCCTGCTCGTATCTGGTGCGTCGTCACCCCATGCCTATTCGATGCGTCCTTCCGAGGCCCGTGCGCTGCAGGATGCAGATCTTGTGTTCTGGATCGGTCCAACCATGGAGACCTTCATGGTCAGTGCGCTTGAGGCGCATGCCAAGGACGCTCAGGCAATCGCGCTCGTGGAAACGCCCGGGATCGTGGAACACGAATTGCGTGAGGGTGGGGCGTTTGAAGGTCATGATCATTCGCACGAAGGTCACGACCACGCGCATGGCGAAGATGGGCATGACCACGGCGACGAGCATGCCCATGATGACGACAACCACGAACATGATCACGATCATGACGAAGACCACGCGGACGGCGACGCCGACAGTCACGAGGGTCACGACCACGGCAGCATAGATCTACACCTTTGGCTTGATCCGGAAAATGCGCGCACCATTGCCCGCCACATGGCAGACAAGCTCGCCGCGGCCGATCCGGCGAACAAGGCGAAATATACTGACAACCTGAAAGACCTTGAGCGGCGCCTGGATAACCTGACGGCTGAGCTTCAAAAGAAGCTGGAGCCGGTGCGCAACCAGCCTTATGTCGTCTTCCACGACGCTTACAGATATTTCGAAGAACGCTTCGGCTTGCAGCCGGCAGGTTCGATCACGGTCAATCCGGAGACCATGCCTGGCGCCAAACGCCTGCAGGAGATCAAGTCAAAGCTTGCGGAAGTAGAAGCTGCCTGCGTGTTCTCCGAGCCGCAATTTGACGGAAGCATCGTTGAAGTCGTGGTGGAAGGCACGGATGCCCGCGCGGGTGAGCTCGACCCGGTCGGCGCAGATCTGGAGACCGGCCCTGATCTCTATCCAGCACTGCTTGAGCGCCTGGCAGAAGGCTTCGCCACATGCCTGACCGCCGCCAAAGGCTGACGTCCTTGGCATGAAAAAAGCCCTGCGGCCGAGGGATGCCGCAGGGCCGCATCACCGCTCAGGCGGCGACGCTGCTAGTGGTTGGCTGCCCAATCATCAATTTCACGCTCGGCTTCTTCCTGCGTCTTGCCATAGCGTTCCTGAATGCGGCCAGCCAGTTCCTTGCGATTGCCTTTGACGACATCGAGATCGTCATTGGTGAGCTTGCCCCACTGCTGCTGGGCCTTGCCCTTGAACTGCTCCCAATTGCCTTCAATCTGATTCCAGTTCATCGAATGTCTCCTTGGCTCGCGCGCCTCGGTGGCGCGATCAATATTCGTGCTTCCTAAACGTCCTTGAGCGACCGCTGTTCCCATCGCCCTGAGGGAAATTGCATGCATTGATGTGAAGGCGTGGTGTGCTTAAGTCATGGGTGAAGGAGCAAGGATGGACCACGCCGCCCGATCATTCCGCCCGCCAGCACCCAAGCCCCGCACATCGCCGCCATCGACGCTGCAGATGATGCGGATCGTCTACCGCAATCCGCTCGAATTGTGGGGCGAGCCCAGCTACAACGAGCCTTGGATATCGATAGCCGGTGGCCTCGGTGGGCCGCTGCTCATTGCCAATGATCCCGGCCTGATCCGTCATGTGCTGGTGGATAATGCCCGCAACTACAAAATGGCGCGCGTGCGTCAGAAAATCCTGCGGCCCATCCTGCGCGATGGGCTCCTGACTGCCGAAGGTGATGTGTGGAAACGCTCGCGCAAGGCAATGGCGCCCGTATTCACGCCGCGCCATATTGCAGATTTCGCCGGTCCCATGCTGGAGCAGGCTGAAAGCTTCGCGACACGTTATGAGGCGGAATTGGGAAAAATCGTCGACGTCTCCCGCGACATGACCATGCTCACCTTCGACATCCTGGCCGAAACACTGTTCTCGGGCGAGGTTGCCGGCGAACCCGACAGCTTCGCAGGACAGGTGGACCGGCTGTTCGAAACCATGGGCCGCGTCGATCCGCTCGATCTGCTGGGTGCGCCCGATTGGCTGCCGCGCATTACGCGTCTGCTGGGGCGCAATTCGCTTAGATTCTTCCGCGACATCGTCGCGCGAACGATCGAGATGCGTGAAGCAAAGATGAAGCGCGGCGAGGCGGTGCCGGAAGACTTCCTCACACTCCTTCTGCAGGCCGAAGGTCCAGACGGCCTCAACCGTTCCGAGATCGAGGACAACATCATCACCTTCATCGGTGCTGGTCATGAGACCACCGCAAGAGCGCTTGGCTGGACCTTCTATTGCCTTGCAATGCTTCCGGCTGAGAGGGAGGCGATCGAGCATGAAGTGGATGAAGTCCTGGCGCGCGAGCCTGATCCGGTGAAGTGGCTGGACGAGATGCCGAGGGCCCGCGCGGCCTTCGAGGAGGCGATGCGGCTATATCCGCCTGCACCTTCCATCAATCGCGAAGCCGTCGAGGATGACCGCTTTGCCGATCTGGATATCCCGAAGGGCACGCAGGTGCTGGTCATGCCATGGACGGTCCATCGCCACCGCAAGCTTTGGGATGACCCGGAAGAGTATCGTCCCGCCCGATTTCATCCTGAAAACCGGGAGGCAATCGACCGCTATCAGTATCTGCCCTTTGGCGCAGGTCCGCGTGTATGCATCGGGGCAAAATTCGCCATGCAGGAAGCAGTCATCGCCATGGCAGTGCTGATGCGGCGATACCGTTTCGATGTGACCCCGGAAACGAAACCGTGGCCGGTTCAGAAGCTCACTACCCAACCCCAGGGTGGGCTGCCAATGAAGGTCAGCCTGCGTCAGCCCTGAAAGATGTTCTGGACATGAACCGGCCAGCGGCGCGGCAAAATCGCCACCAGATCGTAGCGTATTGAAAGCTTGTGTCGGTTCGGTTGACGCGCGAGCCATAGATCGGCAGCCGCATCGATGCGCCTTTGGGCGGTGTAACTGACGGCATCCATCGCCTCGCCAAGGCTGTTGCGCGCCTTGACCTCCACGATCGCGACCACGTCGCCCCGGCGCGCAATCAGATCAATCTCGCCGAGCCGTGTCTTGTAGCGACGCGCCTGAATGCGATAGCCCTTGAGCATCAGTGCGAGGGCTGCCAGCCATTCGCCGCGATGGCCCCGGCGGTAGGCAGCAATCTTCCGGTTCTGCCGGTCAGTGCGATCCATCTTTGAGTTCCAGAAGCCGCTGATAAAGGGCGGACTTCTTCGCCCCGGTCATGCGCGCTGCCTCACCGGCAGCCTTGGCTGCAGGCATCTCACCGGCCAGGGAAAGCAGCAGCCGGTCCGTGTCTGCCGGGTCGAACGCCTCACTGGCTAGCGGCGGCGCAACACATACCACGACCTCGCCCTTCGGCGCGCCTGCACTCTCGTAATGCGCTGCAAGCTCCGTGAGCGTACCTGGTCGTACCTCCTCAAAGGTCTTGGTCAACTCGCGTGCGATCACTGCCTTCCGGTCTCCACCAAGCATCTTCGCCATGGATCCAAGGCTGGCACCCAGCCGGCGCGGACTTTCAAAGAAAACGAGAGTGGCTGGAGATGAGTTTAATTCATTTAGCCGGCTCTCGCGTTGTCCAAGCTTGTTGGGAAGAAAGCCGGCAAACAGAAAGGCATCCGTTGGCAGGCCACTGGCGGTCAGGGCCGCAAGAACCGCCGAGGCACCTGGGATCGGCACCACGCGCAGGCCACGCTCCTGCGCCTGCGAAACAAGACGAAAGCCGGGATCGGAGATCAGTGGTGTGCCCGCGTCACTTGCAAGTGCAACGCTCTGTCCTGCTTCCACCGCGTCCAGCAGCTTCGGTCCGGCTTCCGCCGCATTATGCTCGTGATAGGCGGTCATGCGCCGCCGCATCCCGTACCGTTCGAGCAGTACCCGCGTGACCCGCGTATCCTCGCAGGCCACGATATCGGCGCTGGCAAGCGTTTCGAGCGCCCGGATCGAGATGTCGCCGAGATTGCCTATGGGTGTGGCGACGAGATAGAGCGCAGGCTCCAGTCGCGGTGCCGTCATGACCGCGTCGCGGATGGTGAACTGTCGCTTGTTTTCGGTCTCGCTCACGCGCACTCCCGTCTGGCGAAGATATCAGGGGCCAATCTAACTGCTGGTGATCAAACTGCCACAACCAACTTAACGGGCGAGATCGGCCACCACTGCATCCAGCACCACCATTCCGGCAGGTGTTGCACGAAGGCGCGAATTGCCGACGGGCTCGACCAGGCCTTCGTCACGCAATACGGCAACGCGCTCCGGCGAAAGTGGCCGCCCCGTGAACTGCTCATAGCGCACAAGATCTATGCCTTCGACCAGGCGCAGCCCCATCAGCAGAAACTCGTCCGCCTCTTCGATCCTGGTCAGCGTCTCCCCTCCGGTCACCCCGTGGCCCTTGCGCTCCACCAGATCAAGCCAGCCTTCAGGCGAACGCTCGGTGAAAGTCACCGTCCGCCGCACGCCCTCGCGAAAACGCCCATGCGCACCCGGACCAACGCCCACATATTCGCCATAGCGCCAATAGATCAGATTGTGCTGGCTCTCCGAACCGGGTCGCGCATGGTTCGAAATCTCATAGGCAGGCAGCCCATGCGCTGCGGTCACTTCCTGTGTGGCCGCATAAAGGTCGGCTGCGCTGTCGGCATCGGGGATTTGCAGCTTGCCGGCAGCGCGTAGCGCGTAAAATGGCGTGCCTTCCTCGATCGTGAGCTGATAAAGCGACAGGTGATCGGCGGCGTGGCCAATGGCTTCTTCAAGCTCCCGCCGCCAGTCTTCGACCCGCTGGCCGGGACGCGCATAGATGAGGTCGAAGGAAAGGCGCGGGAAATTCTCGCGCGCCAACCGTATCGCGGTCAGCGCCTCGTCCACCGAATGCATCCGTCCGAGAAAGCGCAGGTCACGGTCCTTGAGCGCCTGAACTCCGAGCGAAACCCTGTTCACGCCAACCTGTCGATAGCCGCGGAAGCGGTCGGCTTCGACGGAGGTGGGGTTCGCTTCCAGCGTGATTTCGACGCCATCGGGCACATGCCACTGCTCGGCGATTGCATCAAGAATGCTGCCAACTGTCGCCGGCTTCATCAGCGATGGCGTGCCGCCGCCAAGAAAAATACTGCGCACGGTACGATTACCGGTGCGCTCGCGCATTGTCGCAATCTCTCGCGCAAAGGCCTTGGCGAAGCGTGCCTGATCGACGGGCTTGTGGCGGACATGGCTGTTGAAGTCGCAATAGGGGCACTTGGCCGCGCAGAAGGGCCAATGCACGTAAACCCCGAAACCGGGATCCCTATTCAGCGTGTCGTTCATCAAAGGCTCAGCCTTGCCTCGGCAAATTTCTTGAAGGATCGCGCGCGATGGGAAAGCGCGGTCGCCTGTCCGGGCTTCCATCCATGCTTCTGCTGCGAATCCATCTCGCCGAAGGTTATCTCATGGCCATGCGGTTGGAAGACGGGATCATAACCAAAGCCCTTCTCGCCGCGCGGTGGCCAGACGAGCCGACCTTCAGCCTCACCGCGATAGAATTCGGCTTCACCATCGGGAAAACACAGGCAGAGCACGGAAACAAAGCGTCCGCTGCGCTGCTCGGGGCTCGTCGCACCCTTTTCC
Source organism: Nitratireductor sp. CH_MIT9313-5 (assembly GCF_037029545.1). Lineage (NCBI taxonomy): Bacteria > Pseudomonadati > Pseudomonadota > Alphaproteobacteria > Hyphomicrobiales > Phyllobacteriaceae > Nitratireductor > Nitratireductor sp. CH_MIT9313-5. Next base: position 48,111 of record NZ_JAYMER010000012.1, read on the forward strand.
TTCAGCGCCCTTTCCACCTTCTCCATCGCGATTGCGAAGTCGCGGCTGCCATCAGGCTTGGTCGCCCAGTCAGCCGTATAAACGCCCGGCGCACCGTCCAGCGCATCGACGCACAGGCCGGAATCGTCGGAGAGTGCAGGCAGGCCTGTCGCTTCGGCCGCAGCCTTCGCCTTGATCAGCGCGTTTTCCTCGAACGCGGTGCCGGTCTCCTCCGGTTCGGCCAAGCCAAGCTCGGCAGCCGAAACAATCTCGTAGCCAAAGGGAGACAGGAGTTCGGAAAATTCGCGAAGCTTGCCCTTATTGTGGCTGGCCAGCACGAATTTGCGGTTTGGTATCTCTCTCACGAAAGCCCCCAGATGCGTGGCTCGGCAAATTCCAGCGAATTGCCTGCCGGATCACGGAAATAGATGGAGCGGCCGCCATTGGGCCACTCGAAATCCGCTTCGATGGAAATGTTCAGATCTTCCAGATGCGCCTTCCAGCGCGCGATCTCTTCCGCGCTGGCCGAAAAGCAAAGATGGCCCGGCCCCTTCGCCCCGTGAGGCGGGACCGGCAAAGGGGCATCATCGGCAGGCGGTGTCTGCGTGGCCTGGGCGTTGAAGAGAAGCAGAACCATCTCTCCGCAACGGAAGAAGACATGCCGCCCTTCAACGCGAACGATGCGCTCAAGGCCAAGTACATTCGCGTAGAAGCGCTCCGCCTCATCGAGGTCGTCCACATAAAGAGCGGCTTCTAGAATGCCCTTGGCCCGCACGTCTTGTTCACCCGCTTCAGGCTACAGCCATTTTCTGCAATTCGACGAGACGCTTGATGCCCTGCTTTGCAAGACCCATCAGCTGGCCGAATTCCTCTTCGGAAAAAGCCTCGCCTTCCGCCGTGCCCTGGATCTCTACGATACCGCCCTTGCCGGTCATGACGAAATTGGCATCGGTCTGGGCAGCGGAGTCTTCGGCATAATCGAGATCGAGAACCGGCTGGCCCTCATAGATGCCGCAGGAAATGGCGGCAACGTGATCCTTGAGCACCCGCTCGATATTGATCATCTGGCGTGCGTGCATCCAGGTCAGGCAGTCGTGCAGGGCGACGAAACCGCCCGTGATTGCCGCCGTGCGGGTGCCACCATCCGCCTGAATGACATCGCAATCGACTGTAATCTGCATTTCGCCGAGCGCCTGCAGATCCACCACCGAGCGCAGCGAGCGGCCGATCAGACGCTGGATTTCCAGCGTGCGTCCGCCCTGCTTGCCGCTGGAGGCTTCACGGCGCATGCGGTCGCCGGTGGAACGCGGCAGCATGCCGTATTCCGCCGTTACCCAGCCCTTGCCGGAATTGCGCAGCCAGCCTGGAACGCGTTCTTCGAGGCTTGCGGTGCACAGCACATGGGTGTCACCGAACTTGACCATGCAAGAGCCTTCGGCGTGCTTGGAGACACCTCGCTCGAAGCTGATCGCGCGCATCTCGTCGGGCTGCCTTTTGGAAGGTCTCATTTAAGCGTTTCTCCGCTAGCGGTTCGGGGCATGGTTAATCGACCGGCTTGTAACTTTCTTGGTCTGAGGACGCAAAGGAAAACCGCTGCAACCGTGCTGCGCCAGTTGTGTTTATGCGCCTGCCGCATATATTTTACGGCAGGAGTATCAGCGCAATGACGAAGCCTATCACCGACCGAGATCTGAGTTCGCTCGACGCGCGCTCTCGCGACATATTCCGCCTGATCGTCGAGACCTACCTCAACGAGGGGGAGCCGCTGGGCTCGCGTAACCTCTCCCGGTTGCTGCCAAATCAGCTCTCACCGGCCACCGTACGCAACGTGATGAGCGACCTGGAGCATCTGGGCCTCATTTATGCGCCGCATGTCTCCGCCGGACGCCTGCCGACCCAGCAGGGCCTGCGCTTCTTCGTCGATGCCTTTATGGAGATCGGCGATCTTTCGGAAGAGGAGCGGCAGGTCATTGAAGCGCAGGTCAAGACGGCCGGGCGCAGCCAGTCGCTTGAGCATATGCTGACCGAGGCGAGCCAGATGCTCTCCGGGCTTTCACGGGGGGCCGGGCTGGTTCTGGCCACCAAGACCGAAGCGGCGCTGAAGCATATGGAGTTTATCCAGCTGGAGCCGCGCAAGGCATTGGCCGTGCTGGTTTCGCAGAACGGTGATGTCGAGAACCGTGTGATCGACCTGCCGCCGGGCGTCACCGCTTCACAGCTTTCCGAAGCCTCCAACTTCCTGAACGCACATATCCGTGGCCGCACTCTCGGCGAGGCCCGCAGCGAGATCGCGCGGCTTCAGGAAGAGACGCGCACGGCGCTCGACAAGTTGTCCCAGGCGCTGGTGGAGCAGGGATTGGCTGTCTGGTCAGAGGCGGGAGAAGGCCAGCCGGCGCGCCTGATTGTGCGTGGCCGCGCAAATCTGCTCGAAAACATCAATGCCGAGGGCGACCTGGATCTCCTGCGCCATCTCTTTGAGGACCTGGAGACAAAGGAAGGACTGGTTCAGCTTCTGGATCTGGCCGAAGACGGGCAGGGTGTGCGCATCTTCATCGGCTCGGAAAACAAGCTCTTTTCACTTTCCGGCTCCTCGCTTGTGGTTGCACCTTACCGCGACCAGGACTCGCGCGTCATAGGTGCGCTGGGCGTAATCGGCCCGACACGGCTCAATTATGCCCGTATCGTGCCGATGGTGGACTATACCGCTCAACTGGTCGGGCGTTTGCTGCGCTAGGCGCAGCAGTGCAGCCCTTGATTTTGAGGCGCCAAACCTCGATATGCGGCGCGAAATGAAGTTTTTACGAGAGACAGACAGCCAATGACAACGCACCCAAAGGACGACAACGACCTGAACCTGGAAGAGGCGAATGCCAATCCCCAGGTCGAGGACGAGAACGTAGCCGCTGAGGGCGAGGCTGAAGGCGAAGTTTCTGAAGAGGACGTGCTTCTCAAGCTTGCCCGCGAAAACGAAGACCTGAAAGAGCAGAATCTGCGCCTCGTGGCCGAGATGGAGAATCTGCGCAAGCGTACCCAGCGTGAAGTGGCGGACGCCCGCACCTTTGGCATTGCCGGCTTCGCCCGCGACATGCTGACCGTTTCCGATAATCTGCAGCGTGCACTCGGTGCGATCACGCCCGAGCAGCGCGAAAATGCTGACCCGGTGCTCAAGTCGCTGGTTGAGGGTGTGGAGATGACCGAACGCTCCATGCTCTCGACCTTGGAGCGCCACGGCGTGAAGCGCCTCAATCCGGAAGGCGAGCGTTTCGACCCGAATTTCCACCAGGCCATGTTCGAGGTCCCGAACCCCGATATCGCTGCCAACACCGTGGTTCAAGTCGTGCAGCCCGGTTATGTGATCGGTGAGCGCGTGCTGCGCCCGGCCATGGTTGGCGTCTCGAAGGGCGGGCCGAAGGCCTCCGCCGAAAAGCAGCAGGCTGACGCGGAGCAGGCAAGCTCCGGCGACGCTTCCTGATGGCCTGACCGGCCATGATGCCGCTCATGCTGCTGGATTATGCCGGGGTGGCGGTTTTCGCCGCCACCGGCGCCCTTGCTGCCTCGCGCAAGCAGCTCGACATGATCGGCTTTCTCTTCTTTGCAGGTATTACAGGGACGGGCGGTGGCACCCTGCGCGATCTCGTCCTTGGCTTGCCCGTCTTCTGGGTGGTCAACCCGGCTTATGTCATCGTTAGTGCAGCGGTCGGCGTCCTGGTGTTCTTCACCGCCCATCTGGTGGAATCGCGCTATCGCCTCCTGCTCTGGCTCGATGCAATCGGCTTGTCGGCTTACGGCGTGCTGGGTGCTGCAAAGGGTCTGGCAGCCTCGGGTTCCGTGCCGGTGGCACTGATCACGGGCATGATGACCGCGACCTTCGGCGGCATATTACGCGACCTTCTGGCCGGTGAACCGTCGGTCCTGCTGCGTTCCGAGATTTACGTCACCGCTGCCCTTGCCGGGGCCGCGGTCTATGTGGCGGCTGTTCTTCTCGGGCTGGCGGTCATGCCGGCCGCAGCGCTCGCCTTCACCGCCGCCTTCATCGTGCGGGGCGGCGGTATGCGCTACGGTTGGTCCATCCCCCGCTACAAGCCGCGCCCGGGGCGCAAGCCAGAAGACATCCTCTAGGTATCAGAGAAGACCTGCCTGCTCGGCATCGCTCTTAAGGCTGGTCTGCAGCCGCGGGCCGATCTGGCCGATGACGCGGCTTGCAGCCATGGAGCCGAGCTTGCCGCTCTGCCCGAGGCTTTTGCCATTCGTGTAGCCGAACAGAAAGCCGGCTGCATAAAGATCGCCAGCACCGGTCGTGTCCACCACGTCGCGCACCTTGACCGGGTCGATCTCCACGGTTTCGCCGTCGCGCACCACAATTGAGCCGCGTTCGGAAAGCGTAACGCAGGCGAGATCGCAATCCTTACGGATCGCGGCGAGGGCATCGTCGAAGCTTGACGTCTCGTAGAGCGAAACAAGCTCGTGCTCGTTGGCAAAGACGATGTTCACGGTCTTCGAACGCATGAGTTCGAGAAACTCCGCTCGGTAGCGGTCCACGCAGAACGGGTCGGAAAGCGACATGGCGACTTCTCGTCCGGCCTCATGCGCCAGCTCGGCGGTCATGCGGATTGCTTCCTTGGCACGTGGCGGATCCCACAGATAGCCTTCAAAATAGGTGACTTTCGCAGCCTTGGCCTTGTCCGCTTCGACATCTTCCGGCCCAAGCTCCACGCAGGCGCCCAGATAGGTGTTCATCGAGCGCTCGCCATCAGGGGTCACAAAGATCATTGAGCGCGCCGTGGGCGGCTCACCTTCAAGCGGCCTGGTGTCAAACGCCACGCCCTGTGCGCGGATATCATGCGTGTAGATTTCGCCCAGATGGTCGCGCGAGACCTTGCCGAAATACGCAGCCTTGCCACCGAAACTCGCCACACCCGCAGCCGTGTTTCCGGCACTACCGCCGGATGTCTCGATCGCCGGGCCCATCCGCTCGTAAAGAAGCGCTGCGCGCTCTGCATCCACAAGGTTCATCGTACCCCGCCGGATATCGTTCTCCACGAGAAACGCCTCGTCGCAACGGGCAATGATGTCCACAATGGCATTGCCGATGCACAGGACGTCGAATTCGCTCATGAAGCTCTCCACCGGGTCAGAGGATCTGGGTCAGTCGTTCCGCGAGCGTGTTTAACGCCTGCAGCCGGAGATTGGAACCATCATGAGCGTTCGCGCTGCCTTGTGTCGCCTCGATTGTCTGCTTATCTGCAGTGGCGAGCAAAAACGCGGAAGCGGGGGAAGACGAGCAAGATGATCATTGATGCCGCACGGGCCGCTGCCGGGCAGCTCTTCTCCGCACCCTTCCGCTCCGCATTCTACAAGACGCTTGGCTTGACCCTGCTGGTCATCGCCGGTCTGTGGTTTGGACTGCGTGAACTCTTCGATTTCTATATCCTGCCGCTTTTGCAGGTCTTCATGCCAGACCTGCCATCCTGGGCAGGCTGGCTTGGCCTTGTTGCGGGTCTTGCCGCGGGCATCGGTCTGGCGCTCGCACTTGCACTGCTGATCGCGCCGATAACCGCAATCATTGCCGGGCTTTTTCTTGATGACGTCGCGGAGGCGGTGGAGAAGACCGATTACGCGCAGGACCCGCCCGGCAAGCCGGTCCCTCTCGTTCCGGCCATCATCATGTCCCTGAAGTTCTTCGGTGTCGTCATCCTCGGCAACCTGTTCGCCCTGCTTCTGCTCCTGGTGCCGGGCGTCAACGTGATCGCCTTCTTCATCGTCAACGGCTATCTTCTGGGCCGGGAATTCTTCGAATTTGCCGCCATGCGCTTCCGCTCGGAGGCCGAGGCCAAGGCCCTGCGGCGCAGGCATGCGAGCACGGTCTTCATGGGCGGGCTGGTCATCGCAGGATTCCTCGCCATCCCCTTCGTCAACCTGCTGACGCCGCTCTTCGCCGCAGCAATGATGGTGCATCTTCACAAGATGATCACGCATTCCGCGCAAGATGCGGTCGCCAAATCCGGAGGAACGCGCGCATGACGGATCTTGTACTGGCAATACTGCACCACCTTCTGGTGTTCCTGCTCGCCTTCATCATCGCTGCCGAATTCGTCCTGATGAAATCGGACATGTCGCTGCGGGATCTGAAGATCCTCACCCATATCGACCGGATGTATGGCCTTGTTGCCATGCTGGTTCTGGCGGTTGGCGCCGCCCGCGTCGCTTTCGGCCTGCGGGGCTGGGAGTTCTATGCGGCCAACCACGCCTTCTGGGGCAAGATCGCAGCCTTTGCCATTGTCGGGCTGCTCTCGGTCAAGCCGACACTCGCCATCCTGCGCTGGAGCAGACAGGCGAAGGAGGCGGGGTTCCAAATGCCGGTGGCCGAGATCAAGGCGATGCGACGCTTCCTGGTGGCCGAAATCGCGGTTTTTGCCCTCATCCCGGTCTTCGCAGCCATGATGGCCCGAAATTTCGGCTGACGTGTCCTAAGCCGCCTGCTCATCCGCAATCGGCACAAGCGGCGCCGGAATATCCGTTGTTTTTTCCGGTGCCTTACAGAGATCGGCAATCACACAGGCTTCACAGTCCGGCTTGCGCGCCTTGCAGACATAGCGCCCGTGCAGGATCAGCCAGTGATGGGCATGGAAGAGATATTCTTCCGGAATGACCTTCATCAGCGCGGCCTCGACGGCATCAGGGGTCTTGCCCGGCGCCAGCATGATGCGGTTGCCGATGCGCAAGATATGAGTGTCGACCGCCATGGTTGGCTGCCCGAAGGCCATGTTGAGGACCACATTCGCGGTCTTGCGGCCCACGCCCGGCAATTTCGTCAGGAGGTCGCGCTCGCCTGGAACTTCCCCGCCATGCTCGTCGATCAGCGCCTTGCTGAGCGCGATGACATTCTTCGCCTTGTTGCGCCACAGGCCGATGGTGCGGATATATTCGCCAACCTTTTCCTCGCCCAGCGCATACATTTTCTCAGGCGTATCCGCCACAGCGAACAGATCCCGCGTCGCCTTGTTGACGCCGGCATCGGTTGCCTGCGCAGACAGGACCACCGCCACCAGAAGCGTAAACGCGTTGACGTGTTCGAGCTCGCCTTTCGGCTCCGGACGCTGCACCTTGAAGCGGCGGAAGATTTCCGTCAGCTCTTCATGGGAATAGGCTGTCAGCGCCTTCTTGCGCGGCGCTTTGCGCTTCGCGGCCGGCGCCTTGGCTGCATTTTTCACCTTGGGCTTTTCCATGCGCTCTCTATAATCTCAATCATGAGCGAAACGAAAGCCGATGCACCATTTTTCAGCGCGTTGCTGATGCCTCACCGCTCGCTTGGGCGGACGGGCTTTGTCGTGCTGATGACGGTGCTCGTCTTTTTCTGGCTGTCGCTGGGCGCGTTCTTCCTGCAAATGGGCGCATGGCCGGTTTTCGGCTTTTTCGGATTGGATGTTCTGGCGATCTGGTTTGCTTTCCGGATGAATTACCGTGCCGCACGCGCACGGGAGGAAGTGACCCTGTCGCGCACAAACCTTCTCATCCGCAAGACCGCGCCCTCTGGTCGCGTGGAAGAGCATGGGTTCAATCCGTTCTGGACACGGTTCCGCGTCGACCGGCATGAAGAGATAGGCGTGACCGACATGGCGGTGGAATCGCGTGAGCGCCGCATGAGCCTCGGCAGTTTCCTCAATCCGGAGGAACGTGAAAACTTCGCGAGCGCTTTCGGGCAGGCTCTGGCCACGGCAAAAGGCCGCTGATCCGGTTTCGGGTGGCAGCGCCGTGCGATCGGCGCGATAGTGCGGGCAGGGAGTGACAGATCATGAACCTGCAGACTGCCATACTTCAAAACGACATCACGCCGCGCGGCAGCGATTACGAGATCGTTCGCCGTGTGATCGAGAAGATCAGCCTCGATTATCGCGACCAGCCTTCACTGGAGGAGCTGGCGCGGGATGTTGGGGAACACCCGGCCACTCTCCAGAAGCTTTTCACCCGCTGGGCGGGGCTTACGCCAAAGGCTTTTCTTCAGGCTGTCACGCTCGATCATGCCCGTCGCCTGCTCGACGGCGGAATGCCATTGCTCGAAGCGGCCATGGAGCTTGGCATGTCGGGGCCGGGACGTTTGCACGACCTGTTTGTGACCCATGAGGCGATCTCGCCCGGCGAGTATAAGAGCCGTGGCGCAGGCCTGGAAATCCGTTACGGCTTCCATATCTCGCCCTTCGGCAGCGCATTGATCATGGCAACTGAGCGCGGCCTTGCCGGCCTTGCCTTTGCCGATGAAGGTGAGGAAGCGGAAGCTTTCGCGGATATGAGCCGCCGGTGGCCTGCAGCGACCTATGTCGAGGATATGGGCGCCACCGCACCCTATGCCCAACGCATATTCGACCCGTCGCGGTGGCAGGCGGAGGAACCGCTGCGCGTGGTGCTTATCGGTACGGATTTTCAGGTGCAGGTCTGGCAGGCCCTGATGAAGATCCCGCTGGGGCGGGCAAAGGCCTATTCAGACATTGCTCGCGAGGTGGGCAAGCCAAAGGCCTCGCGTGCAGTTGGCGCAGCCATCGGTGCCAATCCGCTTTCATTCGTCGTGCCATGCCATCGCGCCGTCGGCAAATCAGGCGCGCTGACAGGCTATCACTGGGGCCTGACGCGAAAGCGCGCCATGCTCGGCTGGGAAGCTGCCCAACTCGAACGCGGCTAGAGCCGTCCCAGCCGCTCCGTCAGAAGCTGGAAGAAGCCTTCATGGTCAATATCGCGCATGAATGTGGCGTTGGCCGGACGGTCAGTGACGCCCCACCAGTCGGCCACCGTCATGCCGAGGGTTAGCTCGGAGGCGGTTTCGACCATCACATTGCACGTGCGACCGGCAAACAGCTCCGGCTTCAACAGCCAGGCGATGACGCATGGGTCATGCAGCGGGCCGCCGTCCGATCCGTATTTTTCCTCGTCGAAGCGTTCGTAGAAGACAAGCATCTCTGCCGTCGCCTCGCCGACACGCGTGCCAAGATTGCGGATGGCGTCCACACGCTTGTGCGTGGTCAGCGCCTTGTGGGTCACGTCGAGCGGCATCATGACGATGGGAACGCCCGAGCGCAAAACCACATCTGCTGCATGTGGATCGACATAAATGTTGAATTCGGCCGTTGGCGTGATGTTGCCGCCTTCAAAGAAGCCGCCGCCCATCAGCACGATCTGCTTGATGCGCGAAGCGATCTTCGGCTCGCGGATCAGGGCGAGTGCGATATTGGTGAGCGGACCGAGCGGACAAAGCGTAACTGTCCCCGGCTCACGCTCCATCAGCGTCTCGACGATGAAATCCACCGCATGCTGCTCCTGCAGCTTCATCTGTGGTTCGGGCAACTCCGGACCGTCGAGCCCGGTTTTCCCGTGAACATGTTCCGCCGTCACGAGATCGCGTATCAGCGGCCGGCTTGAACCGGAATGGACTTTGACATCCGGCCGACCGGCCAGCTCGCAGACCTTGCGGGCATTCACTTCCGTCAGTGAAAGCGGCACATTTCCTGCAACGGCCGTGATGCCCAGAACCTCAAGCTCCGGACTTGCCAGAGCCAGCATGATGGCGACAGCGTCGTCCTGACCGGGATCGGTATCGATGATGATCGGCTGTGCCGCCATGAGCAGGGTTCCCTGTTCTTGAATCAGTTGAAGCGAGAGACCATATCAGTCTTGCAGACGGGAATGCCATTCGGGTTCCCATCTGTCCACGTCGCTCTTTGAGGACAGGAAAATATGACGCGCATGACGCCTTTCTCGAACCCGCTTCTTCTAGGGTTCGACAGTATGGAAAAAACGCTGGAGCGTGTAGCGAAATCCGGCGACAGCTATCCACCCTACAATATCGAGCGCATTCGCGCCGATGACGGCGAGGACGGACCGGCCGAAAGGCTGCGTATCACGCTCGCCGTGGCCGGCTTCAGCGAGCAGGATCTTGAGGTCGCGACCGAAGAGAATCAGCTCGTCGTGCGAGGTCGGCAGGCGGATGATGAAGACCGCGAATATCTGCATCGCGGTATAGCGGCCCGGCAGTTTCAACGTGTTTTCGTGCTCGCGGACGGCATGCGTGTTCGTGGCGCCGAGCTGAAGAACGGGTTGTTGTCGATCGACCTTGACCGGCCACGTCCCGAGAGGCTGGTGCGAAAAATAAATATTTCGGTGCGAGACTAATCGGCGCCTCAGCCGTTAACTCACTACCGAATGGGAGGCTCTGGTCGCAACCGGTCCAAGGGACGGTTGCCTGAAAGGAGGCTTGTTATGGTTGCAAATGAAAAGAAATATGTCGTGACCGAGCAGCAATTGGCTCATCTGGGCGAGGGCGCTGTTGCCTATATGCGCCAGATGGACGTCACCGAGCTGCAGGGGGCCTTCCCTGCCGTATCGGAGATGATGGACATCAAGCCCGGCACCAAGCTTTGGGCAGTCTTTGGCGCGAATGGAGACCCCATTCTACTTGCCGATGCGCGTGCAGCAGCGCTCGCCGGTGTGTTGCAGAACGATCTGCAGCCGGTCAGTCTTCATTAGGTAATTGAATATCCGAGGCCGCGTTGAATGCGGCCTCGTTCATGCTGCGTTGGAGGCGGGTGCCTGAGCAAGAAGATTGTGTATGGCAGCAGCGTCATCCGTGCCGCGAATCTTGGCTGTCGTATCCGGATCGCGCAGCACGCGGGCAATCCGTGAGAGGGCCTTAAGGTGGTCCGCGCCCGCACCTTCTGGTGCAAGCAGCATGAACACGAGGTCGACGGGGCGATCATCCAGCGAATCGAACTCGACCGGATGGTCTAGGCGCGCAAAGATACCCGTGATTTCGGAAATTCCCGCAAGTTTCCCGTGAGGAATGGCGATGCCATTGCCCACCCCTGTGGATCCCAGGCGCTCGCGCTGAAGGATCGTATCGAAAATCTCGCGCTCTGTAAGGCCGGTAACGCTTGCCGCCTTTTCCGAAAGAAGCTGCAGAACCTGCTTCTTCGAATTCGCCTTCAGCGACGGCACGATCGCTGAAACCTCGATCAGATCACTGAGATCCATCATGTTATTCCTCTATTCCGGCAGTTGGGGCGGGTTGCCCCGCCCCTGCCAATCATTCGCCCGCTATATTGGACGGATCAATCCAGCCGATATTGCCATCTGCGCGGCGATAAACAATGTTCACCCCGTCGGTTCCCGCGTTGCGGAACACGAACACGGGGCTGTCCTTTGTGTCGAGTTCGATCACGGCCGAGGCGACGGACATGGTCTTCAGCGGCATGCGTGATTCGGCCACCACCGTGGGCGCAAAATCCTCTGCCACTTCTTCCTCTTCATCCGCCACCGGCGACATGATGCGGTAGGCAATATCCATCGGGTCAACCCCGTTGCTGCCCGTCGCATGAGACTTGAGCTTGCGCTTGTAGCGGCGCAGACGCTTTTCAACGCGCTCGGCCGCCGCGTCGAAGGCCGGCTGCGGCTCCTGCGCCTGGCCGGTCGCCTGGAACACCATGCCGGTATCGAGATGGATGGTGCAGTCGGCATTGAAGCGCTGTCCCGCCTTCTCGACCGTCACCCGGCCGGAGAAGCCCCCGTCGAAATATTTGTCGACGGCTTCGTTGATCCTGGTCTCGATGCGTTCGCGGAACGCATCGCCGATGTCCATATGCTTGCCGGAAATACGGAGGCTCATGAGATGACAGACCTTCCTTCAATGTGATTTTACGGAATGCAAGTTTATACGTGTGGCCTACGCGCACAAGGTTTCGGCACCACTCACCACGCTTCGTTGCCCGTAAATCGCGTTTCTGGTCTTGAGCCGATCATCAGGTGCGGCTGCTGCACGCTTGCCGCCCCTCGCTGCGCGCGGCTTCTAGTTGCTTGGGGAGGCAATGTCAATCAAGCAGGGCGTGCCATACCGCGCGCCCTGATCGAAACAGATTTTGTCACGAGCGCATGAATCCGCGTTGATTCTAGCAGCTGGGTCAGTCCGCCAGCGGGAAGGTGAGGAACAATCGGCTGCCATTCTCATCAAGCTCCTGAGCGAAATTGCCATTCAGCCGTGATGCGGCAGCATTCATGATATTTGTGCCGAGGCTCCCGATCTTCCCCAGCTTTGGCCGGTGCGCCTTGCTGCCGAGTCCGTCATCGCTGCAGGCAAGAATCATTTCTCCGCCCTGCTCCTTCAGTTCGATCGTCACATTGCCGCCCTGTGCATCCGAAAAACCGTGCTTCAGAGAGTTCGCAACAAACTCGCTGACGATCATCCCGAGTGCCGAAGCTGTGTCCGAATCCATGGCTGCATGGACGGCCTCCGCGTGAATGCGCACATTGTCCGGTGCAGTCTCCTGCAGAAGGCCCACGACCCGCTCAAGAAAGCGTTTGATGTCGATCTGCTGGCCCGAGGAGGACCCCTGAAGCTGCTCGTGTAGCGCACCGATCGCGTCGATGCGTCGTTGAACCGCCGTAAGTGCGTCGCGCGCGGTCTCGTCTTCAACGCTACGCAGATACAGGCGCACGATGGAGGAGACCGTCTGCAGCGAGTTCTTGACCCGGTGATCGATTTCCCCGCGCAGAACTTCCTGATCGCGCAGCGCAAGCCGCAACTCGAACTGCTTCATGACCTGCCGGGCAAGAACCCTGATCGCGCTGCGCTGAAGATCGTTCAGCTGCCGGGGCTGGTTGTCGAGCACGCACAATGTGCCAAGCGGCATGCCGTTTGGCGCCACCAACCGCGCGCCTGCATAGAATCTGAGGCCACCAGTTTCTGCCAGGCAAAGCGGGTTATCCGCCAGACGCGGGTCATTCAGCGTGTCTTCGATTTCAACGAAGTCTTCATCAAGAATGATATGTGCGCAGATCGAGGTGTCGATGGGCGTCTCGCGCGTGCCCAGTCCGACTTCCGCCTTGAACCACTGGCGCTCTGCATCAATGATGTTGATGACCGAGATGGGTGCGTCGCATATCTGCGCCGTCAGCGCGACGATCTCGTCGAATTCCTCTTCGCGGGGCGTATCCAGTATCTGGTAGCGGTATAGCGTCTTCAGACGTTCCGCCTGCTCGGGATGCGCCTCAGCTCTCAAACTCAAGTCCCCCACGATGTTCTACATCGATTGGTTGTTCAGATTTCCCACAGGATGGACCGGTGGATCTTGGTCAGGCGCTCGCACGAGCCAGCGCCTTCTTTTCCCGGCGCCGCTGGACAGAGGAGGGAATGTTCATGCCCTCTCGATACTTTGCAATGGTACGGCGTGCAATCTCAATCCCTTCTTTCGCAAGATGTTCGACGATGGCATCGTCGGAAAGTACGGATTTCGCGGTCTCGTTGTCGATCAGGCTTCTGATCCGGTCTCTGACCGCTTCGGATGAATGGGCTTCTCCGCCCTCGCTTCCGCCCAATGCGGTGGTGAAGAAGTAGCGCAGTTCGAACAGTCCACGTGGCGTCATCATGTATTTGTTCGCGGCAACGCGGCTGACGGTGGATTCGTGCATGCCGATGGCATCGGCGACGGTTGACAGCTTGAGCGGCTTGAGGTGCCTCACGCCGTGGACAAGAAACGCATCCTGCTGGCGCACGATTTCACTGGCCACCTTCAGGATGGTGCGCGCGCGCTGATCAAGACTCCGCGCGATCCAATTGGCGCTTTGCAGGCATTCGTTGAGGAAGGCACGATCTTCCTTCGCCGCATTTTTGGATACGGTGGTAAAATAGGTCTCGTTGACGAGCACCTTGGGCATGGCATCCGAGTTCAGCTCTATTGCCCAGCTCCCGTCGGGCGCCTGCTTCACGCTGACATCGGGGATGATGGTCTCCGCCGTGCCGCCGCTGAAGGCAAGGCCGGGCTTCGGGTCGAGTGCCCGGATCTCGGCAAGCATCTCGACAAGGTCTTCCTCATCAACACCGCAGATGCGCCGGAGCGTGGCAAAATCGCGCTTTCCCAACAGCTCCAGATTTTCCATGAGGCTGGCCATTGCAGGGTCGAGCCGGTCCCGCGCCTTGAGCTGCAGGGCGAGGCATTCGGCGAGGCTTCGGGCGAAGAGGCCCGGCGGATCGAACTGCTGGCAGCGTGCCAGAACAGCCTCCACGGCTGAAATTTCAGCGCCGAGGCTCTCGCACAAGCTCTCTGGCTCAGCTGCCAGATAGCCAGCTTCGTCGAGGCAATCTGCCAGTTCGGCAGCGATCAGGCGCTCTGCAGGCGCGGTGAAAGCGAAGCTGATCTGTTCTTCAACATGATCGCGCAGGGTGATGGGTGCGCTGGCGCTCTGGCCAATGTCCCAATCCGCGGCAGTCGTTCCCATCCCCGCAGATGATCGCCATTGCGCGGCCAGGTCAGGCGCCAATGCGTCTCCTCGACCAGGATCATCGGGAAAGAGGTTTTCCAAGGAGGAATCGAGTTTTTCTGCAATACTGCTGGCACTGACGCGTTCGGTGGCACTGTCGCCATCAGCCCCGCCATCGCTGCCCGCCTCCTGCGCCTCCGCACGCTCCAGCAGCGGGTTGCGCTCCATTTCCGCTTCGATAACGCGCTCAAGCTCGACGCCGGTCATCTGCAGAAGTCTGATCGACTGCAGAAGCTGGGGCGTCATCACCATGGACTGGCTTTGACGCAGCTGAAGACCTGGCGACAAGGCCATGATTGTTCACGCCATACGCTGGAGAAACGACAAATGTTGCGCTGCCATTGAACTGGCCCGCTACTTGCTTGTCAATCGAGCCGCCTACTGGTTGCGGCGCTTGTCTTCGCTCGCGATCTGCGCCCAGCTGTTATTCTGTGCCAACATGGCACGCAAATAGGCGACATTGGCTTCTGCCTGTTCGGGTGAAAGCTCCTGGCGGGCAATCTTCTCCGCGTCCGAAAACCGGCCCTGTAGGCCGATGACGAGGGCGAGGTTCTGCCGCACCCGGCTGTCGGCACCCGGTGAGCCGGCTGCCTGACGCATATATTTCTCCGCCGTCTGAAGATCGCCTTCGAGGAGATGGGACATACCCATATTTGAGAGCACCGAGGCTTCGTTGGGCTGTATGCTCAGGGCCTTGCGGTAAAGAGCACGCGCCTGTTCCGCTTCGCCCAGCTGATCCAGGATCGCGCCTTCTGCCGACAGAAGGCGCCAATCGGGATATTCGGGCGTCTGCGCACGGCGAATGGCATCAAGAGCAGGCTTCAGCTCACCTGCGGCGGCCAGCGCCTTGCCATAGGCTGCAAGCACTTCCCGGTCCTTGGGATAATCAATCGCCAGCTTGCGCATCACGGCAAGCGCCTGATCGCTCTGACCGTTCATCTGAAGCAGAGTCGAGTAGCGCATGGCGGTGGCGCGGTCCTTCGGATCACGCGCATAGGCCTGACCGGTGGACTGCGCCGCCTGCTGCAATTCCGGCGCGGAAAGCGTGTCGAGCGAGCGCGAGGCATCGCGGGACACTGCGTTGGTCGTGATCTGGCTGACCTTTCGTGCAGAATTCGCACATCCTGCCAGCACGCTGGTCGAGAGAAGGGCAACGCCAATCAGCGCCAGTGCCCGAAGCCGCCTTGCTTCACCCTGATGATGCGCACCCATTGCCCTGGATCCTTAACCTGAACGCGATTTGATTCCACCTCCAGAAGTATTCCGTTAACCCTAATGGAGTGTTAATCCGGCGCTCCGAACAGACATTGCGAAAGGTGCTTCATGCCCATCAGCTTCAGCGCAGCTTCCACAGACACTGCCATCCCGGTTCACCTCGTCAAAGGCGGTCGACTGCAGGACCTTGACCTTGATGGATCGGCGCGTGAGTGGGCAAAGGCCGCCGGTTTCAGTGGAGATGAGGGCGAAGTGCTTCTCCTGCCGGGTGAGGGCGGTGCGCTTCAGGGCGTGCTGTTTGGCGTGTCGGAAGAGATGCTGCCATTAAAGACGCTGGCCCTCGGCGCGCTGGCTCGCAAGCTGCCTGAGGGGCATTACCGAGTCGCTGGCGATGTTGCCGAGCCTGAGCTTGCCGCAATCGCCCTTGCGCTAGGCGGTTACTGCTTTACCCGCTACGGCAAGAAGCCGACGCGGACTTTGAGCTTTGCACTTCCCGAAGGTGCGGATGAGAAGCGCGTGGAAGATCTCGCCACCGCGACATTTCTCACCCGCGACCTCATCAACACGCCCGCAAGCGATATGGGGCCGGTAGCATTGGAAGCGGCCGCAGCCAACCTTGCCAGCGAACATGGGGCCAACTTCAACGCCGTGCGCGGCGATGCTCTTCTGGAGCAGAATGTCCCGATGATCCACGCCGTCGGCCGCGCGTCGGATGAAGCACCGCGCCTGATCGACTTCACCTGGGGGCGCAGCGATGCGCCGAAGGTGACGCTCGTCGGAAAGGGCGTATGCTTCGACACCGGCGGCCTCGACATTAAGCCGGCCAGCGGCATGCTTCTGATGAAGAAGGACATGGGCGGAGCGGCCAATGTGCTGGGCCTTGCTTCAATGCTGATGGCCTCGAAGCTCGATATCCGCCTGCGTGTGCTTATCCCGGCGGTCGAGAATTCCATCTCCGGCAACGCGTTTCGCCCCGGCGATATCCTGCAAAGCCGGAAAGGGCTCACCGTGGAGATCGGCAACACCGATGCCGAAGGACGGCTGGTCCTCGCTGATGCCCTGGCGCTGGCCGACGAGGAAGAGCCTGAAGTACTCATCGATATGGCTACCTTGACCGGCGCGGCGCGTGTCGCGCTCGGTCCCGATCTGCCGCCTTTCTATTCACTGGATGATGCCTTCGCGGGAGAGATCGCCAGCGCATCCGAAGCTGTTGCGGATCCGCTTTGGCGGATGCCTTTGTGGCAGCCCTATATGCCGAAGCTTTCCTCCCGCGTCGCCGACACGAACAATATCACCGCGGACGGCTTTGCTGGCTCCATCACGGCCGCACTTTTCCTGCAGAAATTCGTGGAGAAGGCGAAGAGTTGGGCGCATTTTGACGTCTTCGGTTGGAATCCGGTTGAAAAGCCGACCTGCCCGATCGGGGGTGAGGCTCAGGGAATTCGCGCCTTGGAGCAGGTCCTGCGTCAGCGCTATGGCCGCTAGCATTTCGGAGGATGCCTGATGGAAAAACTCGACCGCCGCCTTCATGCCTTCCGGCCCGATCTTGCTGATGTGAAGCTCCAGGGCCGGGTGGAGGCGGAGCGCTTCGTGGAAGGCAGACCCGCGCGCGTGGTTGCGCCCGTCAGCAACATACATGCCGCCCCCGCATTCGATGCAGGCGTCGACAGCCAGCTTCTGCACGGGGAAGGGGTGCGTGTGTTCGACGAAGCGGAAGGCTGGTCCTGGATCCAGGCCGAAACCGACAATTATGTCGGCTATGTCGAAACGGCCACTCTGGCGCAGGGGGCGACCGATCTTACCCATGTCGTTTGTGCCGTCCGCAGCTTTGTGTACCCGCAGGCCGAACTGAAGTCGCCGCCTGTTGACGCGCATTCCATGGGGGCACGGGTGAAAGTGGTCGGCCAGGAGGAAAAGCGCGGAACGCGCTATGCGCTGCTTGCCGGTGGCGGTGCGATGATCGCGGATCATCTACGGCCGGTTGATGATCACGCACCGGACTATGTCGAGATCGCCGAGCGGTTCCTGCACACGCCCTATCTCTGGGGTGGGCGCAGTGGCTTCGGTATCGACTGTTCGGGCCTCGTTCAGCTATCCATGCAGATGGCGGGCCGCCTCTGTCCGCGTGACACCGACATGCAGGCAAGCGGTCTCGGTGAGCCGATAGATCAACTGCAACTGCGCCGAGGCGACCTGGTCTTCTGGAAAGGGCATGTGGCGATCGTGCTGGATGAACAGTCGATCATCCACGCCAATGGCCACACCATGACCGTCGCCGTGGAGCCGCTGGAACAGGCCATCGAGCGCGTTGCAAGGCTCTATGATCGCCCGACAGGCTATCGCCGTGCCTGAACGCTTGCCTCAGCCATAGGACTTGACGGCCACCACGGCGTTGGTCCCGCCAAAGGCAAAGCTGTTGCTGAGTGCTGCCCGCACGTCACGGTGCCTTTTCTCATTCGGCGTGACGTCCAGATCGCAATCCGGGTCGGCCTCGCGGAAATTCGCGGTTGGCGGTACCAGCCCTTCACGCACTGCATTCACGCAGGCGATCAGTTCCAGCGCACCGGAGGCGCCGAGGCAATGGCCATGCATGGATTTCGTCGACGAGACAGACAGCCTGTCGGCATGCCTGCCGAAGACGCTGCGAATAGCCTCGGTCTCTATCCTGTCATTGGCTTTCGTGCCGGTTCCATGAGCGTTGATGTAGTCGACGTCACCGGCAGATAGTCCCGCTTCATCGAGACATGCAGCCATTGCCTGTGCTGGTCCCTCCACCGAAGGCGCCACGATGTCCGAAGCGTCTGCCGAGAGGCCAACCCCGGCCAGTTCGGCCAGTATGGGCGCGCCCCTGGCCTGCGCATGTTCAAGCGTTTCAAGGACCACCATGCCAGCGCCTTCGCCAAGCACCAGTCCCTGACGGTCGGCGGAGAAGGGGCGGCAAGTATCGCCAGCCAGAACGCGCAACGCCTCCCATGCCTTCACCACACCGAAAATCAGCGGTGCATCGCTGCCCCCGGCAACCATGACATCGGCACGCCCGAGCCGAAGCTGGTCGGCAGCGCTCGCAATGGCATGATTGGCGGACGAACACGCGGAAGTCGCCGCAAAAACGGGCCCCCGCAGTCCGAACTGCATGGAAACCTGTCCTGCGGCTGCACCCGGCATGACTCGCGGCACGGTGAAGATGTTCACCCGGTTCTTCTGCTCAAGCAGAATGGCGCGGTAGCTGTCTTCGATGGACTCCCAGCCGCAAACACCGACACCCACCACAGAGCCGCAACGGCTCCGGTTCGCTTCGGTGACTTCCAGTCCGGCATCGGCAATCGCCTCGCCCGCGGCAATAACGGCAAGCAGGCTGAAGCGGTCCATTGTTGTTGTGCGCTTGCGCTCCAGACCGTGGTCGGGGAGTTCCGCGATCTGCGCGCCGACGCGTGTCTTCACATCATGCAGCGCTTCGCTGTCGATCGGGCCGATGGCGCTTTTCCCGTCGGCCATGGACTGCCAGATTTGTGGGACATTGTTGCCCAGCGCACAGATGCCGCCAAGGCCGGTAATGACAATTCGCGTGCGGCTCATGTCAGGCTTTGGCCTGGACGAGCTTGCGCACTGCTTCCACGATGTCCCGCACCGTTTCGAGATTTTCCCAGGCTTCCGCCGTGTTCATCTCGACTTCGATGCCGAATGCATCTTCCAGGTCGAAGATGATTTCCGTCAGTTCAAGAGAATGGATGCCAAGATCAGACAGCGGCGTGTCCATGCCGATCGTGCTGACATCCCCTTCTGCATGCGCGCTGATCTTCTCGAGGATCGTCTGTCCCAGCGAATTCGTTTCGCCTTGCGCTGCGCTCATCAGGCCCCTCCGTAAACTCCACTGCATCCGCCGCTAAAGGGGATGCTCCTCACAGGCCATATGACCGCAATATTGATCCGCCTACAAGTCGGATGCGATGGGGAAAACCGGCTATTCTTCCTCCGGCGCCTCACCGATGACAAAAACCGTCACCTGGCGTTCCTCGCCATATTCGACGGCGATGATGTCACGCAGCAGGATGCTTCGGGAATCCACCGCGTGATAGAAAAGCGCACTGCCCTCTATGGCCTCGCGAAGTGTCTGAAGCGGCTGTTCGTTTTTCTCCAGAACCTCGGCGACTTCGGGCGTTTCCGCGGTTTCTGGCGCGACGAAAATGATGTCCAGCTCGTCCAGGTTGAACGTTTTGCGAACTTCCTGTGCAGCCGCCCGTGCATTGCCGACGGCTTCGATCAGGCGATCGGTTTCTTCAACGGTCGTCGCTTGTTCTGTCTTCACTTCCGAGCCGACAATCGCGTCGATGGCCTCTTCGCTGTCCAGCCCCTGCGCCATGGCAGGAGCAGAGTAGGCTGCAAAGCCGACAGATAGCCCGATTGTCAGCAGCAGGCCGGTGAAAAGGCGCGGCTTGTTCGGCAAGGCAGAAGGGGCGATGGGCATGAAAGTCTCCATTCCTTTCGCAGGGCAACTCGTCTGAAGGGACCGGGTTCCCTCGTCAGTAAGCATCCATCTTCTAGAGAACAAGGTCGGCGGGAAGTCGGTGCTTGATCACGCGGACGGCGTTGGGCAGGTCATTCTCTTTCACCCATTTGATCGCAGCCTCGGCCTCTCGCCCGTGTGCGGCCCAGCGCGCCAGAAGGCGCCGCTCCAGCTCCTCAAGCCTGACATCGAGAAAGAAGCGCATGTCGAAGAGCGCGGCCAGTCTGCGCCAGGGGTCTTCATCAAGCAGAAGATAATTTCCTTCCACAAGCACAAGCTCCGTCTCGGGAGTAACAAGCCCGGCGGCAGCGCGCGAAAGTTCCATGCCGCGATCAAAGATAGGGATGGCGACGGTCTCATCGCCGGAACGCAGTCGCTTCAGCAGGCTTTCAAAGCCATTGAAATCGAACGTCTCCGGCGCGCCTTTTCTATGCGCAAGTTCCAGTTCTGCCAAAACCCGGTCATCATAGTGGAAGCCGTCCATCGGCACGACCGCGGTTTTTCGACCGCGTGCAGCGAGCGCGTCTGCGGCGTCCCGTGCCAGTGTGGACTTGCCCGAACCCGGCGCGCCGGCAATGGCCACCAGTTGTCGCTTTCCCGAAAGCGTGCCGACGAGTGTGTTGGCCAGTTTTTCAGCAGACCGCATGCGGCTGTTCTTCAGGAAGTTAGCCACTGCTCATAGTCCGAGACCAGGAGGCGATAGGGAGCCTCATCCTCCTCGATTGGCGAGAAGCGCGGGATTTGTTCCTCGAAGACATTGTCCGTCAGGTCGTCATTGACGGTCGAAACCTCGCCGATAAGCACATCGCCGCCTTCGCCCCAGAACTTGTGCCAGACGCCGGGCATCAGCGTCACGCTCTCGCCGGCAGCCAGCTTCAGTACGTCCCCGGCAGCGAATTCACGTAGGATGCCGTCCGTCGGCACTGTCACGCGCGCCTCACGGTCAATGGAACCGTCGGCCTGCGAGGCATAAAGCTGGATTGCGAGCGTCCCGCCGCCTCGGTTGATGATGTCTTCGGCCTTCACCACATGGCGGTGCATTGGCGAAATCTGGTCCCTGCGAGAGATCATGATCTTCTCGGCATAGAGCATACCGCTGCCGCGCTTGAGGTCTTCCGCATCCCCATTGCGCACCGTGAAGAGAAACAGTCCCTTGGCATCGAAATCACCGCCGGCATAATCCGTCACGTCCCAGCCAAGACGCGCCTTGATCAGGCCATTAAGTTCGTTGCGCCGCGCGTTCATCTCTTCTGGCGTTAGGTCGGCAAAGGGCGGCAGCACGTAACCGAAGGACCGGATGAAGGCTGCACCTTCGCGTATGATCTCGTTGACGTGGGAGCGTTTCATCCCCGGGCTCCTGTCTCAGAAGGCTTTGAAGGTGAGCGTGGTAAGCGAGCGCTCTATGCCCGGAACACTCGCAACATTGTCATTGATGAATTTGCCTACATCCACGCCTTCATCAATATAGACCTTCAGCAAAAGGTCGTAGTCGCCGCTTGTGGAATAGAGTTCGGAAGCGATTTCACGCTCATAAAGGGCGTCCGCCACCTCATAGGTCTTGCCGGGTTTGCAGCGCAGTTGAACAAATACCGGTCTCATCACGGCCCTCACAAAACTCGTTGGCGCAGGCATTCCAGCCGCTATCGAAATTGGGCGGAGGGTTCATTGATTGACCTTCCGTGTCAACTCCAAACAGCAGCGTTCACTTGTGGGAGTTTCGCCTTCCGCTTTGCACGCGGCAGCGTTCTGACGCATATTCGCGCCCATGAGCAAAGCGAGCGAAAAACTGGCCGATTACGAGGCCATGCTTAGGGACAACGGCATGCGGATAACGCGTCCGCGCCAGGTCATCCTGCGCATCCTCTCGGAGACGGACGATCATCCGGACGCGATGGAGATTTTCTCCCGCGCCCAGGAGGTCGATCCCGCCATTTCGCTGTCTACGGTCTATCGCACGATGAAGCTGCTCGAGGAGAAAGGCGCGATCCATCGCCATGCCTTCGAAGGCGGCCGTGCGCGCTTCGAGCAGGCGGGCGGAGGCCATCACGATCACCTGATCGACATCGATACTGGCGATGTGGTCGAGTTCCATTCCCGCAAAATTGAAGCTCTACAGGATGAAATCGCCCGAGAATTGGGATACGAGATCGTCCACCACCGGCTCGAGCTTTACGGACGCAAGCGCCGCAAGAGCTGAACTGAGATGAATAGCGGGCGCGGCCGCCCGCGCCAACGGGGGCAAAAAACCTGAAATGCAGAAAGCACAGATCGGCCTGATCGGCCTTGGCGTCATGGGCGCGAATCTCGCGCTGAACATCGCGGAAAAGGGTTTCCGCATTGCTGTCTACAACCGCACCAGCGAGAAGACGGATGCATTCGTGGCCGAAGCCGGCGAACTCGCCGAAAACATCATTGGCTGCTCAAGTCTTGAAGAGCTCGCAAATGCCATCGAGAAACCACGCCCGATCATCCTGATGGTGCAGGCGGGCGAAGCGGTCGATCAACAGATCGAAGCCCTTCAGGGTATCATCGATGCCGACGACATCATCATTGATGCCGGCAACGCCAATTTCCGCGACACCCGCCGCCGCATGGAAGCATTGCGGGAAAGCGGCCCCCGCTTCATCGGCATGGGTGTGTCTGGTGGCGAGGAAGGCGCCCGCCACGGACCCTCGATCATGGTCGGTGGCCCACGCGTAGCCTATGACCACATCAAGCCTGTGTTGCAGGCGATTGCAGCACGCTATGAAGGAGAGGCCTGTGAGGCCTGGCTTGGCTCCGATGGGGCAGGTCATTTCGTCAAGACCATCCACAACGGCATCGAATATGCCGACATGCAGATGATTGCCGAAATCTACGGCATCATGCGCGATGGTGCGGGCATGGCACCGGCAGAGATCGGCAATGTCTTTGACCGCTGGAACAAGGGCCGTCTGAACTCCTATCTAATCGAAATCACCGCCAAGGTCTTGGGCGTAACCGACGAGAAGAGCGGCGGACCGATCGTTGACATTATCGTGGATCGTGCAGGGCAGAAGGGCACGGGCCGCTGGTCGGCGATCGAATCCCAGTCGCTCGGCATTCCGGCGACCGCAATAGAGGCAGCAGTCGCAGCTCGCAGCCTCTCGGCCATGAAGGATCTGCGCATCGAGGCCGAAAAGCGTTTCAAGATTGAAACCGGGTCCGTCGAGCCGCTGGATGACCATCGCATCACGATGCTGGAAGACGCCCTTCTGGCAGGCAAGGTGATTGCCTATGCACAGGGCTTTGCGGTCATGACGGCGGCGTCGAAGGAATTCGGCTGGGACCTGCCACTGGCAGAAGTTGCCCGCATCTGGCGCGCCGGCTGCATCATCCGCTCGCAGTTCCTTGATGAGATCGCCAGCGCCTATGAGGCGGAGACGGAAAAGACAGATCTGTTGATGACGGATACCTTTGCCGACCTGATCAGTCGTACGCAAGGTGCGCTGCGCAAGACGGTGGCGGAAAGTGCTGCTGCCGGCCTGCCTGTTCCAGCTCTTGCCTCTGCGCTCGGTCACTTCGACCAGTTCCGCCTTGGTCGCGGCACGGCAAACCTGATCCAGGCGCAGCGCGACTTCTTCGGCGCCCACAGCTTCGAGCGTTTCGACGCGCCGGGCGCCCATCACGGCAACTGGTCCTGAGATAAAAAAGTGCCGCCGTGGCGGAGGGAAGCCACGGCGGCCTTTTATCATTCACGACAGCCCGGAGAGGGGGGGTGAGGCTGCCGTGTGCATGTCCGGAATGGCGGGGGACAGGCCTGAACCGGACCGTCAGCGATAATATTGCTGACAACTGTTATTTCGTGCGCCCAACATGGCTATTCAAGGGCGCAGAAATTACATCTTTGTAACGTTCTCGTTATTCTCTCCACGGGCACGCAGCGGTAGCCGTCATGGCAAGAGACCGCAGGCAAAATCCGGCTTTTGCATGGACAGGACGCAGCCTTCGCGCTACCCGTTCAACCCATGAAAAAAGGCGATCATCTCTTTCTAGTCGACGGTTCGGGCTACATTTTCCGGGCTTACCACGCACTGCCTCCGCTGACGCGGAAATCCGACGGTTTGCCTGTTGGCGCGGTTTCGGGCTTCTGCAACATGCTGTGGAAGCTCCTGCAGAATGCGCGCGACACGAATGTCGGCGTCACGCCCACGCATTTTGCGGTTATCTTCGATTATTCGTCAAAGACATTCCGCAACGAGCTTTACTCGGAATACAAGGCCAATCGCACGGAGCCGCCGGAAGATCTGGTTCCCCAGTTCGGACTGATCCGCGAAGCCACCCGCGCCTTCGACCTGCCATGCATCGAGAAGGAAGGCTTTGAGGCCGACGATCTCATCGCCACCTATGCGCGGCTTGCCGTGGAAGCGGGCGGTGATGCCACGATCATCTCCTCCGACAAGGACCTGATGCAGCTCGTCGGACCATGCGTCTCCATGTACGACCCGATGAAGGACCGCGAGATCCGCGTGCCGGAGGTGATCGAAAAATGGGGCGTGCCGCCCGAGAAGATGATCGACCTGCAGGCGCTGACCGGCGATTCCATCGACAATGTTCCCGGCGTACCGGGCATCGGCCCGAAGACGGCTGCGCAGCTTCTGGAAGAGTATGGTGATCTCGACACGCTTCTCGATCGCGCGTCCGAGATCAAGCAGAACAAGCGCCGCGAAAACCTGATCGCCCATGCCGACAATGCACGCCTTTCTCGCGAGCTCGTGCGTCTGCGCACCGATGTGCCGGTGGATGAGAGCATCGATGCGTTTCAGCTCAACCCGCCGGACGGCCCGAAGCTCATCGGTTTTCTCAAGGCGATGGAGTTCACCACGCTCACGCGCCGCGTGGCAGAGGCAACCGGGGCTGATGCTGCCATCATTGAAGCCACTCATGTCGAGGTGGCCGAAGGTGCCGCGGCCCATGGCCCGGATCTCACCGTCCCTTCATCGGGTACGGGAGAACCCGGCGCGGAAGGGGAGGTCGCGCCCGCCGGACCGCAAGGCTATACCCCGCAGCTGCTCGCCAAGAACCTTGCAGATCAGGCTGCCACCACCGCGATCGATCGCACGGCCTATGAGTGCATCCGCACGACCGAGCGGCTGGAGCATTGGATTGCCGAGGCGCGCGAAGCAGGCATCGTCGCCTTCGACACGGAGACCACATCGCTCGACCCGATGCAGGCTGGTCTGTGCGGTATCTCGCTTGCGGTTGCTCCCGGTCGTGCGGCCTATATCCCGCTCTCCCACAAGGACGGTTCTGGCGATCTGCTCGGTGGCGGTTTGATCGAAGACCAGATCGGCGAAGAAGAAGCGCTGGCTTTGCTCAAGCCTTTGCTTGAGGACGCTTCCGTCCTCAAGATCGGGCAGAACCTGAAATTCGATTGGCTGTTGCTCTATCGCAAGGGTATCGAGGTCACGCCCTATGACGACACCATGCTCATCTCCTATGCGCTTGAGGCGGGTGCGGGCCACGCAGGCGGCGGTCACGGCATGGATTCACTCTCGGAACGCTGGCTCGGCCATGTGCCTATCCCATACAAGGAGCTGACGGGCACCGGCCGCAACCAGATCACCTTCGACATGGTTGCGATCGACAAGGCTACGGCTTATGCCGCCGAAGACGCTGACATCACGCTGCGCCTTTGGCACGTGCTCAAGCCCCGTCTCGTCGCCAACGGTTTGACCACCGTCTATGAACGCCTTGAACGTCCCATGATTTCGGTGGTGGGCCGTATGGAACATCGCGGCATTCAGGTGGACCGTCAGATCCTCTCCCGCATGTCCGGCGATTTCGCCCAAACCGCCGCTGGCATGGAGGAAGAAATCTACGAGCTGGCGGGAGATCGCTTCACGATCGGTTCGCCGAAGCAGCTTGGCGAGATTCTCTTCGGTAAGATGGGCTTGCCGGGTGGTGCCAAGACCAAGTCAGGACAGTGGTCTACCTCGGCCCAGGTGCTCGAGGAGCTCGCAGCTGCCGGTCACGCCCTGCCGCGGCGCATCGTGGACTGGCGGCAGGTTACCAAGCTGAAATCGACCTATACGGACGCTCTGCCGGGCTATATTCACCCTGAGACGGGGCGCGTTCACACATCCTATTCGCTGGCATCGACCACGACGGGGCGTCTGTCCTCGTCGGAACCGAACCTGCAGAACATCCCGATCCGCACGACGGAAGGCCGCAAGATCAGGCGCGCTTTCGTAGCGCCGGAGGGCTGCAGACTGATCTCGGCCGACTACAGCCAAATCGAACTGCGCGTGCTGGCCCATGTGGCAGAAATCCCGCAGCTTCGCCAGGCTTTCGCCGATGGTCTGGACATTCACGCCATGACCGCATCGGAAATGTTCGGCGTGCCGGTCGACGGCATGCCGGGCGAGGTGCGCCGCCGCGCGAAGGCCATCAATTTCGGTATCATTTACGGCATTTCCGCCTTCGGTCTGGCCAACCAGCTCGCCATCCCGCGTGAGGAAGCCAGCGCCTATATCAAGCGCTATTTCGAGCGTTTCCCCGGCATCAAGGACTATATGGAAGAGACGAAGGCCTTCGCACGCCAGAACGGCTATGTGGAGACGATCTTCGGCCGCCGCGCGCATTACCCGGAAATCCGCTCGTCCAATCCGTCCGTGCGCGCCTTCAACGAGCGTGCCGCCATAAACGCTCCCATCCAGGGCTCGGCAGCCGATATCATCCGCCGTGCCATGATCCGCATGGAAGGCGCATTGGCAGATGCGGGGCTGGCTGAGGTGAAGATGCTTCTACAGGTGCACGACGAACTGATCTTCGAAGCGCCCGTCGATCTGGTGGAGAAGGCCATCCCCGTGATCCGCGAGACCATGGAAAACGCTGCCTTCCCCGCGCGTAACCTCTCGGTTCCGCTACAGGTGGATGCACGTGCGGCTGACAATTGGGACGAGGCGCATTGATATGGAATGGCTTTCAGCCATACCGCTGCAAAGCCTTCTTCCATTCCTGCTGGCTTCATTACTGATCGAGCTGACGCCAGGACCAAACATGGCCTATCTGGCGTTGGTTTCGGCATCAGAAGGTCGGCGCGCCGGGGCTGCGACAGTGGCCGGGGTTGCGTTGGGCTTGGCTGTCATCGGCATTATCGCGGCCCTCGGGGTGGCCCAGCTCATCCAGGCTTCACCCTTGTTGTATGAGGGGCTTCGATGGGCCGGAATTGCGTTCCTGCTCTATCTCGCATGGGATGGCTGGCGCATGGGAACAGATATCGTGAAATCCGGCGACAAACCGGATAGCCAGCATTTCATGCGCGGCTTCATCACGAACCTTCTCAATCCCAAGGCCGGTGCATTCTATGTGACTGTTCTGCCAAGCTTCGTTGTGCCCGGCCTGCCCGCCAGCCAGCAGACGATCATCCTGACGGGCGCCTATGTAGGGGTGGCGACAGCCGTTCACGCTGCGATCGTAATTCTTGCTGGCTCACTTGAGCCGATCCTGAACAATCCGCGCCGGGAACTCGTTGCACGCCGTGTGCTTTCGGCGATGCTTGCTGCTGTCGCAATATGGTTTGGCTGGGCGACCGGCCGCTGATCAGACGGCCTTTCGGATCGCCTCGATGTTACGGCGATAGGCGTCTTCGCTGCCGCCTTTGAAGACTGCGGAGCCCGCCACGAGCACATTTGCACCCGCTTCCACGACAAGTGGCGCCGTTTCCGGTGTCACGCCACCATCAACCTCGATATCGATGTCCCGATCGCCCACCATCGCCTTCACGCGGCGGATCTTCTCGACAACCGCGGGGATGAAGGCCTGACCGCCAAAACCGGGATTGACCGTCATGAACAGGATGAGGTCCACCTCGTCCAGCACATATTCAATGACGCTTTCAGGCGTGCCGGGATTGAGCGAGACGCCCGCCTTCTTGCCAAGCTTGCGAATGGTCTGAAGCGAGCGGTGGAGATGCGGGCCGGCCTCGGCATGAACCGTGATGATGTCGCAACCTGCATCCGCGAAGGCTTCCAGATACGGGTCTGCAGGCTCAATCATCAGATGGCAGTCGAACACCTTGTCCGTGCGATCACGCAGGGCCTTGATGATGGGCGGCCCAAAGGTGATGTTCGGCACGAAATGCCCGTCCATCACATCCAGATGCACCCAGTCGGCGCCCGCGCGCACCACGCTTTCCACCTCGTCTCCGAGCCGTGAGAAATCCGCTGAAAGAATGGATGGTGCGATCTGGAGGGGGCGCGTCATGAGTTGTCTCGCAAGCCGGTGTTGAACTTGGCATTGGACCTACCCGCCCAGCGTTGACTTGTCGAGAAGGCGCCCATTCTCAAAACGATTAGCTGTGTGGATGCCGATTTCCACGCCCTGTATTCGAGCTGGAACAGACAGTTAGCCGGGCGTCAAAAAACTGACATCTGACTGACATTGGAGGTTCATGCAGGAACGCTAGGACTCCACTCCGACAAGAGCAAGAGCTCGGGACCGGGGAGTGGTCATGTTGGAAATCAAGGGCGTTACGCGGCGCTTCGGTAAAACGGTGGCCGTCAATTCCGTAAACCTTCAGATTGCCGAAGGCGAAATGGTTGGCGTCATCGGTCGCTCCGGTGCAGGCAAATCGACATTGCTGCGAATGATCAATCGCCTCGTCGAAACGAGTGAAGGTGCGATTGCCTATAACGGCCTTGAGGTCACCGGCCTGAATGGCACCACGCTGCGTCGTTGGAACCGCGATTGCGCGATGATTTTCCAGCAGTTCAACCTCGTGCCGCGGCTTGATGTTCTGACCAATGTGCTGCTCGGCCGGCTCAATCACCGCTCGACCGTGAAGAACCTGCTCGGCATCTATTCCCGCGAGGAGCGCATCAGGGCCATCGCGGCGCTGGAGCGGCTCGACATTGCGCATACCGCACTCCAGCCGGCGGGCACGCTATCCGGCGGTCAGCAGCAGCGCGTGGCGATCGCCCGCGCTTTGATGCAGGAGCCGAAGGTGATCCTGGCAGACGAGCCGATTGCCTCGCTCGACCCGCTCAATGCCAAGGTGGTCATGGACTCGCTTGCCGACATCAACCGGCGCGAAGGCATCACGGTCATCACCAATCTTCACACGCTGGATACCGCCCGCCACTACTGCTCGCGCATAATCGGCATGGCCAAGGGCGAAGTCGTCTTCGATGGCCCGCCTGTCGCGCTGACGGCCAATGCCGTGCGCAAGATCTACGGCGCCGATGCGACAGGCGAGTCAGTTCGCGAAGACATCACCTCCACCACCATCAAGACATCGCCGCGGCCTGCAGCAGCGCAGGTGATGGAGCCCGTT
This sequence comes from Nitratireductor sp. CH_MIT9313-5, assembly GCF_037029545.1. Lineage (NCBI taxonomy): Bacteria > Pseudomonadati > Pseudomonadota > Alphaproteobacteria > Hyphomicrobiales > Phyllobacteriaceae > Nitratireductor > Nitratireductor sp. CH_MIT9313-5. Next base: position 77,399 of record NZ_JAYMER010000012.1, read on the forward strand.
CTCGCCGGATAGGCAGCGCTTCGCCCCCGTCAAGGGCCATGGATCATCTACGAAAAACCGCCGGGTCTTCCGGCAGCAACAGGAGAGACGACATGCTGAAGAAAGCACTTCTGAGCGCCGTTGCGCTCGCAGCACTCGCAATGGGTTCCGCCCAGGCTGAAGACCTGAAGACATTCCGCGTCGGCATTCTCGGCGGCGAGAACGAAGCCGACCGTCTGCGCAATTTCCAGTGCCTCGCCGACAAGCTTCCCGAAGCTCTCGGCGTGGAAGAGGTCCAGTTCTTCCCCGCCTCCGATTACGATGGCGTTGTTCAGGGCCTGCTCGGTGGCACCCTTGATTATGCCGAGCTCGGCGCCTCCGGCTATGCCAAGGTCTATCTCGAAGATGAAAACGCTGTTGAGCCGATCCTGACCACGGTCCAGACCGACGGTTCCACCGGCTACCACTCCGTCATGGTTGCCCGTGCCGATTCCGGCATCAAGACGCTGGAAGATCTCAAGGGCAAGAAGCTCGGTTTTGCCGATCCGGACTCCACCTCCGGCTACCTTGTCCCGGCTGTCACTCTGCCAGCCGCAATTGGCGCTCCGGTTGACGAATTCTTCGCCGAGACCGGCTTCGGTGGCGGTCATGAGAACCTGGTTCTCGAGGTCGTGAAGGGCACCTTCGATGCAGGCACCACCTGGGCATCCGGCGTGGGTGATTTCTCCGAAGGCTACACCTCCGGCAATCTGCACAAGATGGTCGAGAAGGGCATTCTCGACATGGACGATCTCGTCGAGATCTGGAAGTCCCCGCTCATCCCGAATGGCCCGGTTGTTGTTCGCACCTCGCTCGACGATGGCATGAAGCAGGCCTTCAAGGACTTCATGATGCAGCTCCCCGAAACCGACGCCGAGTGCTTCTCTGCGATCCAGGGTGGCGATTACACTGGCTACACCGAAGTAACGCCGGAATTCTACGCGCCGATCATCGAAGCGCGCCGCGCCCAGATCGGATCCTGATAGGACCAATCCGAGACCGGCCCCTTCTCCTCGATCGAGGGGGAGGGGCTGCCTCATGTCTTGAGCAGACCGGACATCATGACAGCGACCACACAGACACCGCTTCTGACAGAAGCCGGCGCAACCGTTGAACGTCATTGGCGTGAACTGGCTGGCCGCCGCCGCCTCTACACCTTTGGCGGCATCGCATTTCTTGCGCTGGCAATGTTCGGCTCGCTCTGGTTTGCCAACGAATCCAATGCCGGCAAGTTCTTTGACCGCCTGCCCTATCTCTTCGATTTCGTGGGTCAGCTCGTGCCACGTGATGGCATGGAGATCTGGCGGGCAATGTTCGACCTGCCGTCGCCCTATGACGATGGAAGCCTGAAATACAATTATCCGGACGGGCGCATCTATCTCACCGAGAGCCTGTATCTGCCGGAATATTTCTACAAGATGCTCGAGACGATCAATATCGCGGTGGTTTCCACACTGATCGGTTTTGTCTTCGGCTTTATCCTTTGCTTTCTGGCTGCGGCCAATCTGACAACGCGGCGCTGGCTGCGCTTCTTCGTGCGCCGCTTCATGGAGCTGCTGCGCGCCTTCCCGGAAATCGTGATCGCCGGCTTCTTCCTTGCCATTCTCTCGCTGGGTGCGGTTCCCGCCATCATAGCGGTGGCGATCCACACCATCGGCGCGCTTGGCAAGCTCTTCTTCGAGGTCGTCGAAAACGCGGATCTGAAAGCCGAAGAAGGCCTGCGTGCGGCGGGTGGCAACTGGGTGGAGCGGGTCTGGTTTGGCGTCGTGCCGCAGGTTCTGCCCAATTTCCTGAGCTATACGCTGCTGAGACTCGAGATCAATGTGCGCGCCTCCACCATCATCGGTGCGGTCGGCGGCGGTGGCATTGGCGAGACCTTGCGCCTGTCGATTGGCCGCGGCCATGAGGCCAAGACGCTCGCGATCATCCTTTTGCTGTTCACAACGATCGTTGCGGTTGACCAGTTCTCCGCATGGCTGCGCAAGCGCCTTGTGCGTGAACAAAGCTTCACTCTCGCGCAGGGAGCGTGATTATGGCTTCACAATCCGCAAATGACGCGATCCTGGCGTGCTATCCCGAAATATTCGCCAGCAGCGCCCGCCGTCAGCGCACCGGTTGGCTGATCGGCCTCGGTACGATTGCTTATCTCGCCTTCGCCTGGTGGTTCTTCTCCATTGGCAGCGTGTTGGGCGGAGCAAACTGGGGCATAGCCGGCACCTATCTCAATGACTGGTATTCCTACGAGATCAAGCCCGACATCGACTTTGAGGAAAACCATCTCACGGTCTCCTTCCCCCGTTTCTCACCGCTCGGCAGTGATCCCAAGCCGGAGTGGCTGGAGCTGCGCAAGGACACGGTGCGCGTCGCCAGCGGCACAGGTTCAGCCGCGACCGGAACGGGGCAAACCGCGAATAGCGGCTTCCTTGGAAATCTGCAGGCAGAGCCTGCCCCTGCCCCTTCCCAAAACAGCTTCCTGGGCAACCTGCCGCAAACATCTGGGGAGGCCGCTGCCGTATCTGCGCCGCAAGCACCTCGGCAAATCGAGGCAGTCGTTGAAGCGCGCGTCCACCTCTCTGCAGACCATTTCATCGACATTCAGCCAGGCGGCGTGGTTGTGACGCGCGGCGAGGAAGTCCTGAACATTCGCATTGAAGAGGGGCGGGTTCTGCCGCTCGAACCTCTTCCCGACTGGGCCAGTCAGCGCTCGGAAGGCGCGAAGATACTCCTGTCCTTTGGCATGAAGGGCAGGGCGGAAATCCGCGACAACAAGGTTAAGGTCAGCCGCCGCTTTCTTGGATGGGAGAATTTCTTCTTCGACACGCGCTCACCATTCTGGGGTAAGTCAGCCGGGGAGGTGATCTCCCTGATTGCCTTCGGCCCGCGTATCGAACCCGAACGCAGCAACGCCGCGCTCGCCCTCGACAATTTCGCCAACAATGCGGAGTGGCAGCACGGCGATGTCTGGCTCAAGCTGCTTCAGACCATCGTCATGGCCTTTGTCGGCACGGTGCTTGCAGTTATCGTGGCATTCCCGCTGTCATTTCTTGCTGCCCGCAACATCCATCCGCGGCGGGTTGCCAACTTTGCCCTCAAGCGATTCTTTGACTTCCTGCGCTGCGTGGACATGCTGATCTGGGCGCTCTTCTTCACCCGTGCCTTCGGGCCGGGACCACTGGCCGGCATTTCCGCCATTTTCTTCACCGATACCGGCACATTCGGTAAGCTCTACTCCGAGGCGCTGGAGAATATCGACGAGAAGCAGCGTGAAGGCGTTCGCTCTGTCGGCGCATCGCCAAGCGTGGTTCAGCGTTTCGGCGTATTGCCACAGGTGCTGCCGGTCTTCCTTAGCCAGGCACTGTATTTCTGGGAATCGAACACGCGTTCGGCGACCATCATCGGAGCTGTGGGTGCAGGTGGCATCGGCCTGAAGCTGTGGGAAGCCATGCGCACGAACCAGGATTGGGAAAATGTGGCATATATGGTCTTGTTGATCCTGATGGTCGTGTTCATCTTCGACAATATTTCAAGCATGCTTCGCCGCCGGCTAATCGGAACCGAGGGTGCAGCGCTGAATTAGGAACCCTATCCTTGGCAGAGCGCTCTGCGCGCCTTGCCGCTACCGTCCGCTTCGTTCTTCTGTCATGCAAATCACCTATGGCAGGCGGTGAGACGGTGCAGCCAAGGGACTGGAGGAGACTGGAAATGCGATATGCGATCTATTTCACGCCCGAGCGTGACGACCCGCTGGCAAAAACCGCTGCGCGCTGGCTTGGCCGGGACCCCCATACGGGTGAGGCTTTGCCGCCGGTAGCCGTCGGTTCTTTTTCTGCGGCCGAAATTGCATTTCATACAGCCGCCGCGCGCCGCTACGGTTTCCATGCGACGCTGAAAGCCCCCTTCCGACTGATGGACGGGCTGAAGGAGGCGGAACTCTGCGACGCGCTTGACCGCTATACACTGCAGCAGGAGCCGGTTCACCTGGAGCGTATCAAGCTTGCGCGTCTCAACAGTTTCTTCGCCCTGGTGCCGGCCGACCCGTCACCGGAACTCAACGCGCTCGCAAGCGATATCGTTACTGCCTTCGAACCTTATCGCGCACCGCTTTCGCCATCCGAGATCGAGCGCCGCAACCCGGACAATCTTTCGCCGGCTCAGCTGAAGAACCTGCACAAATGGGGTTACCCCTATGTGCACGAGGAATTCCGCTTCCACATGACGCTCACCGGACGGGTGCCTGCGGCGGAAGCAGAACGTATGGAACAGGCAATCAGCGACCATTTCGGCCCGCTTTTGCTGGAACCTCTCACCATTGGTACACTTGCCCTGTTCATAGAGCCGGAGCCCGGTGCCCCATTCAAGATCAAGTCTCTCCACCCGCTACAAGGCGGCAGAGCGCGTAAAACTGCCTGAAAGATCGAAATGACCAAGGAATTGCTATTCAAGAACGCGAATATCGTGCTGCCAAACGAGGTGGTGCAGGGCAATCTGCTCATCCGTGATGGCCAGCTCGCGGATATTTCAACCGGTACTGCCAATAGCGCAGGCGAAGATCTCGACGGCGACTATCTCGTGCCCGGCCTGGTTGAGCTTCATACCGACCATCTCGAGCGCCATTATTCGCCACGCCCCAAGGTGCGCTGGAACCCTGTCGCAGCCGTCATGGCGCATGATGCGCAGATCGCCGCGTCCGGTATCACCACCGTATTTGACGCATTGCGCGTCGGTCTTGATGAGGACAGCGATATCACTGCGCAGGACACACGAGATCTGGGCGACGCCATCGAGGAAAGTCAGGAGGCCGGGCGTCTGCGCGCGGAGCATTTCCTGCATCTGCGCTGCGAGGTTTCCGCACCCGATTGCTATGACGGCTTTTCGCTTTTCGCCGATGATGACCGCGTGAAGCTTGCCTCGCTCATGGACCATTCGCCGGGCCAACGCCAGTTTACCAATCTTGATGCCTACGCGCTGTACTACAAGACCAAGATGGGGCTGGATGATGATGCCTTCCGCCGCTTCTGCGAAAAGCGCATGGCGGAATCGGCAAGAAACTCCGCCCCCAACCGCCGTAAGGTCGCAGAGATCTGCGGTCAGCGCGGCATCATTCTTGCCAGCCACGACGACGCGACCACCGACCACGTGAGCGAAGCCGCGCAGGATGGTGTGCGTGTAGCGGAATTCCCCACCACGCTCGATGCGGCATCGGCTTCCAAGCAGGCTGGAATGGCGGTTCTGATGGGCGCTCCGAACGTTGTTCGCGGCGGCTCCCATTCGGGCAATGTCTCCGCACGCGAGCTGGCCGAGGAAGGAAATCTCGACATTCTGTCGTCGGATTACATCCCCTTCAGCCTCATGCAGGCGGCCTTTTCACTGGGGCAGGTCGTCAACGGTATCAGCTTGCCCGAAGCTATTGCCAAGGTATCGAAGAACCCAGCCGACGCCGTGGGCCTTAACGACCGCGGTGCCATCGAAGTTGGCCGTCGCGCTGATCTAGTGCGCGTGCGTCTTGATGACGGCATGCCGGTCATTCGCACCGTGTGGCGCGCTGGCGAGCGCGTGGCCTGAGGAGCAGAAAGATGATATCCGCCAGCATGGAAAGAGCCCGCGCCGAAACGCCCTTCCCGATCCGACAGGGTGTTTTCGTCGCAGTCGCCGGCCCCTCGGGGGCTGGCAAGGACTCTGTCATGCAATATGCGCGCGATCGGCTCGGCCCATTGGCTGCAGATATCGTCTTTGCCCGTCGTGTCATCACCCGCCCGATGGAAGCGGGCAGCGAGATACATGACAGTTTGGACGAAGGTGCATTCGAAAAGGCCGAAGCGGAAGGCTCATTTGCTGCATCATGGCGGGCCAATGGGCTCTGCTATGGTTTGCCGACTGAGCTCGACGATGTGGCGCGGGCAGGGCAGGTGGTCGTGGCGAATGTATCGCGGGCGGCCATCCCGACCTTGAGCGAACGCTACCTCAATTTCCAACCCGTCATCATCACGGCACCCCGCAATGTGCTCGCAGACCGGCTGGCCGCGCGCGGTCGTGAAAGCCGAGAAGAGCTTCTGAAGCGTCTGGAGCGTGCAGACGCAACCGAGCTACAGGTGCCCCAGGCGCTCGTAATCGACAATTCCGGTCCGCTTGAGCGTGCGGGCGAACAGTTTCTGGCTGTTCTGCGCAAGGCGGCCGCCTGGAGTGATGTTTGCGACACGGTGTGAACCGAGCACCTTCCTTCTGCCTTCATCTGCGCTATTGTGCGCCGCTGCGCATATGAGCGGCATCAGATGAATGAATGGAATGGTCAAAGTGGTACCCAAAGCGGAATTGCACTGTCACATTGAGGGCGCGGCGTCGCCGGCACTCGTTATGGCTCAGGCGAAGAAATACGGCGTCGATGTCTCGTCCTTCATCCGCGATAACGCCTATCACTGGAATGACTTCACCAGCTTCCTCAAGGCCTATGATCGCGCTGCCGAGCTCTTCCGCACGCCTGAAGACTATGCCCTTCTGACGGAAAACTATCTGCGTGAGATCGCGCGCGAAGGCGCGATATATGCGGAGTTCTTCACCTCGCCGGACCATGCCGAGCGGGTGGGGCTGTCGCCCGAATCCTACACCGAGGCACTGGCCGAAGGCATGCGCCGCGCCAGGTCCGAAACCGGTATCGAGTCGCGCATGGTGGTGACAGGCGTCCGCCATGTCGGACCAGAAGCGGTTGAGAAGGCAGCCCTATTTGCCGCCAATTGCGGACACCCTCTGGTCACGGGCTTTGGCATGGCCGGTGACGAACGCATGGGCACTGCAAGTGATTTCGCCCGTGCCTTCGACATCGCACGCGAGGCGGGCCTGGGCCTGACCGTTCATGCTGGAGAATTCGGCGGCCCCGAAAGCGTCCGATCCGCACTGGATACCTTTGCGCCGACCCGCATCGGCCACGGCGTGCGCGCCATCGAGGATGACGCGCTTGTTCAGCGCATCGCAGAAGAAGGTATCGTGCTAGAGGTCTGTCCGGTCTCCAATATCGTCCTTGGAGTCTACGACAAGATCGAGAACCACCCGCTTCCAGCACTGAAGGAGGCAGGTTGCCGCGTAACCGTCAGTTCAGACGACCCGCCGCATTTCCACACCTCACTCGCCAACGAATATGAAGTGGCGAAAGAGCATTTCGGCTTTGACGACCGGGAACTGCTCGACCTCACCCGCACCTCCGTCGAGGCAGCCTTTGTGGATGAAGCAACGCGCTCTCGTCTCTTGGAGCGTCTGAACGGGTCATCCGCGGCATAAATGCTTGCGCCCCGGCCCTGCATCTGGTTTCCGACAGGGTAAGAGTATTCAGATGCAGGTAAGCGTGCAGGCCGCGCGCGAGATCATGGAGCCAATCATGCAGGGCGTGAACGTCGTCGATCATCCGCTTGTACAGCACAAGCTGACCATCATGCGGGACAAGGAAACCTCCACCGGCAGCTTCCGCCGCCTGTTGCGCGAGATTTCGCTGCTGCTCTGCTATGAGGTGACCCGTGATCTGGAAGTGACCACGCGGGTCATCGAGACGCCTGTTCAGGAAATGAAGGCGCCGACGCTTGAGGGCAAGAAGCTGGTCTTCGCCTCGGTCCTGCGTGCAGGCAATGGTCTGCTAGACGGCATGCTCGATCTTGTCCCATCCGCCCGCGTTGCCCATGTCGGTCTCTACCGTGACCACGAGACGCTGGAAGCGGTTGAATATTTCTTCAAGGCGCCATCCGATCTTGAAGACCGTCTGGTCATCGTGGTCGACCCGATGCTTGCCACGGCCAATTCCGCCGTTGCCGCCGTGCAGAAGCTGAAGGACCGCGGCGCGACAAACCTCCGCTTCCTCTGCCTCCTGGCCGCACCGGAAGGCGTCGAGCGCTTCCGGAAGGCTCATCCCGACGTTCCGGTCTATACCGCCTCCATAGACGAGAAGCTGAACGAAAAAGGCTATATCGTCCCCGGCCTGGGCGATGCCGGTGACCGTCTCTACGGCACCAAGTAGTTAAGGCCTTGGAAACCAAAGCTGCTTCAAGCACGCGGCGTTTAAGCTATCGGTGATACTGTGCCTCCATGCTGGCTCGCGCCAGAATGGGGGCAATAATGCGCTTGAGCAAAATCATCTTCGTAAGTTCGCTCGTCGGGGTCGCAGTCGCGCTTCCGATGGTGCACCGCGACAACCCGGAGCTCTTTGCCAGGCTCATCAACCATTTCTACGAAACCTCGGCCACGGGCGAGGAAAGCCGCATGACGGTCCGACTGAGCCGGGCGGAACTGGAGCGTGAGCAGGAAAATCTGCTTGGCCGGAAGGTCCGGATTCCAGCGGATGCAAAGGGGCATTTCTTCGCGGAATTCAAGCTGAACGGACGGCGCATTTCCGGCATGGTCGATACCGGCGCCACCATGGTTGCAATCAATACCAGCACCGCCCGCAAGGTCGGCATCAGGCTTCAGGAATCCGACTTCAACGCACGGGTGAACACGGCGAACGGCATGACGCGCGCGGCCGTTGCAAAGCTGGACGGCATGGCAATCGGGAAAATCTACATTCCCGACGTCGAGGTGCTCGTTCTGGATGACCGCGCACTTGACCACACGCTTGTGGGGATGAGCTTTCTGAGCGAATTGAAGCGTTTCCAGATTGAACAAGGTTCGCTCATTCTGGAGCAGTGACTATCCGTCTATTCGCTCAAGCACTGGATCATTCCGCCCGGTACTTTCGCCAATCCGGATGGCTCTAAGTACGGCAGAAAGCGCCGCCTGTGCGTCTTCGTGATTGGCAGCGTGGATGCGCGCAAGCGGATCCCCCTTGTTGACTGCCGTGCCAACAGGTCTGATGCGGTCGATACCCACGCGGTGATCGATCTTATCCTCTGCGCGCCTGCGCCCTCCGCCAAGGCCGATCACGGCAACGCCCACGGCACGCGAGTCGATGGCTGACACATGTCCATTCTCCGGAGCCGGGATATCAATCACAACCGGAGCTTTCGGCAGATGATGTTCGGCCCGATCAAGAAAGTTGCTTGGCCCACCCAGTGCGGCCACCATTCTGTCGAATTGCTCAGCCGCCCTCCCGTCATTCAGAGCATTCCGCGCCATGGCTTCGCCATCATGGGGAGAAGAGGCAAGCCCGCTGGAAAACAGCATCTCTGCGCAAAGCGCCAGCGTCACGCGCTCCAAGCGGTCGGTGCGCCGCGCGCCGGTCAAAAAGTCTGCCGCAACCTGAACCTCCACCGCATTGCCTGCCGCGTCGGCCAGCGGCTCGTTCATGTCGGTGAGTAATGCCGTCGTCTTGAGGCCCGCGCCATTGGCCACCTGCACGAGACATAGCGCCAGCTCGTGCGCTTTTTCATGACTGCTCATGAAAGCGCCATTGCCGCATTTCACATCAAGCACCAGGCTCTGCAGCCCTGCGGAGAGCTTCTTGGAGAGTATGGAGGCGGTGATAAGGGGTACCGATTCCACCGTGCCGGTCACGTCGCGTACCGCGTAGAAGCGCTTGTCGGCAGGCGCAAGGTCGGAGGTCTGCCCGATGATTGCACAGCCTGCTTCGCGTACCGTTTTGCGGAAGAGGTCAAGCCCGGGCTGACTCTGATAACCGGGGATGGAATCCATTTTGTCGAGCGTACCGCCCGTATGCCCCAGGCCTCTGCCGGAAATCATCGGCACGAGACCGCCACAGGCTGCAATGATGGGCGCGAGCATCAGGGAGACATTGTCGCCCACACCGCCTGTCGAATGCTTGTCGGTAACGGGGCGATCAAAGCCCTGCCAGTCCAGCACGTCGCCGCTGTCACGCATGGCGAGCGTCAGCGCAACCGATTCCTCGCGCGTCATGCCGTTGAGAAAGATCGCCATGGCCAGAGCGGCAACCTGGCCCTCGCTCCAGCCATCATCGCTCAGGCCCTGCACGAAGGCGCCGATTTCATCCGGGCCGAGCGCCTTGCCATCACGCTTGAGGCGGATGATCTCCTGCGGCAGGAGGCTAGTCATCGCGGTGCATGCCGGAGGCGAAATAGGCGCGCAGCACCTGTGCGAGGCGCTGGCCGCCAAGTGGCGCCATGTCCTTCGTCTCCTGATGAGACATCTCGCCTGCAGCCATGCCCGCCCCCAGATTGGTGATGACCGAGCAGGCGGCGACCTTCAGTCCGATGAAGCGCGCGAGAATGACTTCGGGAACGGTGGACATGCCGACAGCGTCGGCACCAAGCGTCCGCGCCATGCGGATTTCCGCCGGCGTCTCGAAGGACGGGCCCGAAAACCACATATAGACGCCGCGATGAAGGGTGACATCGGCCGTTTCCGCTGCCTTCGCCAACGCCTCGCGCATATCGCGGTCATAGGCTTCGCTCATTCCGGTAAAGCGTCGGTCGCTCTGCTCGCCGATCAGCGGGTTCATGCCCGAATAGTTGATGTGATCGTCGATCAACATCACCGATCCGGGCGGCATTTCCGTATGCAGTGAACCTGCCGCATTGGAAAGCAGAAGGCTGGTCACCCCAATGCCCCACAGCACCTCGAGGGCAGGACGCATCGCTGCCGCATCGCCGTGCTCGTAGTAATGCGCGCGACCTGCAAGCATCACCACCGGAACACCCTGGAACGTGCCGGCAACGATCTTGCCTGCATGGCCCGATACGCCGCTGTGCGGAAAGCCGGGAAGCTCCTCGTAAGGTATGTGGACCGCGTTCTCGACCTCCTCGACAAGACCGCCCAGGCCCGAACCAAGCACAATGGCCACCCGCGGCATCAGGCCGGCCAGCCGCTCGGTCAGAATATCAACCGCTTCCTTCACCGGTTCTGCTCCAGATCAAAGCCACGTGGAAAAATGGACGAGAAAGGCACGCTCTCAACCACGCCTTCGGTGGTGCAAAGATGCAAGACCGCATCCTCCGTCACGAATTCTGAAAGCCGTTGGCGGCATCCGCCACAGGGCATGATGCGTTCCATCTTCTCTGCGACCACGGCCACTTCCGCGACCTTGCCGCCGCCACCCATGATGAGGTGCCCCAGCGCGGTCGTCTCGGCACACCAGCCTTCCGGATAGGATGCATTCTCGATATTGCAGCCGGAATGCACCTGACCATCTTCGGTGCGAAGCGCTGCACCGACCGGAAAACGCGAATAGGGCGCATAAGCCTTGGCCATGGCCGATTTCGCGGCCTCGAACAGATCTTCCGCCATGGGCTAGCGCTCCTTCACATAAGGCGTGCCACCCGCACGCGGAGGCACAGCCTTGCCGATGAAGCCCGCAAGCAGGATCACGGTCAGGATGTAAGGCAGTGCCTGCATGAACTGAACCGGAACGCGCCCGATCAGCGGCAGCGGGGTTCCCTGGATGCGGATCGCAAATGCATCGAGGAAACCGAACAGAAGGCAGGCAAACATCACCGGTACCGGCTTCCACTTGGCAAAGATGAGGGCAGCCAGCGCGATGAAGCCGCGCCCTGCCGTCATGTCCTTTACGAAGCCCGCATTTTGCGCCAGCGCCAGATAGGTGCCTGCAAGGCCGGTGAGGATGCCCGTACACATCACCGCGCGATAACGCAGCCATGCAACCGAGATACCCGCCGTATCCACGGCAGCCGGATTTTCACCGACCGCGCGCAGGCGAAGGCCAAAGCGCGTGCGGAACATCACCCACCATGTGAAGGGCACCAGCAGGAAGGCAACATAGACGAGAAGCGAATGACCGGAGATCAGCTCTGCATAGATCGGACCGATGATCGGCACGTCACGGACTGCATCCGCGAAGGGCAGGTGAATGGCGTTGAAGCGACCTTCCGCGCCCAGAAGCGGCGTGCGCCCGCCTTGGCTGAACCAGGCCTGTCCCAGAATGATCGTCGAGCCGGCCGCGATGAAGTTGATGGCAACGCCCGAAACGATCTGGTTGCCGCGATGCGTAATGGAGGCAAAACCATGCACCAGCGCAAAGAACACCGAGACCACCACTGCGGCAAGGAGACCGATCCATGCGCTTGCGGTGACGGCAGCGGCAGCACCGGCGGCAAAGGCGCCGGCCAGCATCTTGCCTTCAAGGCCGATATCGAAAACGCCCGAACGTTCCGAATAAAGCCCCGCGAGTGCGGCCAGCAGCAGCGGCACGGAAAGGCGAACGGTGGAGTCGAGAACCGCAATCAGCGTGTCGAAGAATTCCATGTCAGGCACGCTCCCCTCGCGCGTCGCTTCTATCGCGGTCTGCCGCGTTGAACCCTGCAAACAGCGCCTGCACCGAGGGGCGGAACATGTGCTCCAGCGCCCCGGCAAACAGGATGACGAGACCCTGGATGATGACGATCATGTCGCGCGAGATACCGGGCATCTCGAAGGCAAGTTCCGCACCGCCCTGATAGAGCATGCCAAACAGGATTGCTGCCGGCACGATGCCTGCCGGATGCGAGCGTCCCATCAGCGCCACGGCAATACCCACAAAACCCGCACCCGTTACGAAGTCGATCTGCAGCCGGTGCTGATCACCCAGAACCGGATTGAGCGCCATCATGCCGGCAAGAGCGCCGGAAATCAGCATGGTGATGATGATGATGCGCGTCTCGCTCACACCGGCATAGCGCGCAGCCTTCGGGCTGTGGCCACGCATGCGGATCTCGTAGCCAAGCTTTGTGCGCCAGATGAGAACCCAGACACCGAAGGCAGAAAGCAGCGCCAGCAGGAAGGACAGGTTGAACGGAGCCGAACGGATCGTGAAGCCGAACCATTCCAGCATGAAGTTCAGCTTCGGCAGATGTGCCCCTTCGGCAAAGGTGCGCGTCTGCGGCGCCTGCAGGCCGGCCGGCTTCAACACATTCACCAGCAGATAGACCATCAGGCTGGCGGCGATGAAGTTGAACATGATCGTCGTGATGACGATATGCGAGCCGCGCTTGGCCTGGAAATAGGCGGGAATGAAGGCCCATGCCGCACCGAAGGCGGCAGCTCCCGCAATCGCCAGCGGGAAGGTCAGCCACCAGGGCAGGATATTGTCGAAGGCAAGCGCGACAAGCGCCACGCCAAGCCCACCCACATAGGCCTGTCCCTCGCCGCCGATATTGAACAGGCTGCAGTGGAACGCCACCGCTACCGCAAGTCCGGTAAAGATGAAGCTCGTCGCGTAATAGAGCGTATAGGCAATGTTCTGCCCCCGCCCCAATGCGCCGTCGATCAGGATCATGGCCGCACGAAGCGGGTTCTCGCCCACCAGCAGAACCACAAGTCCTGCCACGAAGAAGGCAACCAGAAGATTGATGAGCGGGATCAGCCCGTAATCAGCCCATGCGGGCAATTTCGCATAAGGCGCACTCATTCCGCCGCTTCCTTTTCTTCAACGCCGGCCATCAGCAGGCCGAGTTCGCCTTCGGTGGCTTCCGGGCCGCGTTCGCCGACCACGCGGCCGGCGAACATGACGAGGATACGGTCGGAGAGCGAGCGGATCTCGTCGAGTTCGACGGAGACGAGAACTACGGCCTTGCCCGCATCGCGCATCTCGATCAGGCGTTTGTGGATGAATTCGATGGCGCCGACATCCACGCCGCGCGTCGGCTGGCCGACGATCAGCACCTTCGGGTCCTGCTCAATCTCGCGGGCCAGCACGATCTTCTGCTGGTTGCCACCGGAGAAATTGGCTGTCTTCAGGCGCGGATCGGGTGGGCGGATGTCGTATTTCTTGATCTTCTCGACCGCGTCCTCGCGCATGGCCTTGATGTCGAGCAGCATGCCTTTGCGGTATTTCTCCTGCCCGTGATAGCCGAGCATGGCGTTTTCGTTCTCTTCAAAGGCCAGTACGAGGCCGACATGATGGCGGTCTTCGGGCACATGGGCCATGCCGCGCCGGCGCAGATCGGCAGGGTCGGCTTCGCCCGTAAGGTCCACCGGCGCGCCGTCAAGCGTCACCGTGCCGTTCTCCGCCTTGCGGATGCCCGTGATCGTGTCGAGAAGTTCCGTCTGTCCGTTGCCGGCCACACCTGCAATGCCCACAATTTCACCTGCGCGCACATCGAAGGAGACATTCTCCACCATGGTCACGCCGCGCGAATCCTTCACCGTCAGGTTCTTGACCGAAAGCAGAACCTCGCCGGGCTTTGCCTCGCCCTTTTCCACCTGCAGAAGCACGCGGCGGCCGACCATGAGTTCGGCCAGTTCCTCGACGCTGGTTTCTTCCGTCTTGCGCGTGGCGACCATCTGGCCTTGGCGCATGACGGAGACATTGTCGGTGACGGCCATGATCTCGCGCAGCTTGTGCGTGATGAGGATGACGGTTTTGCCCTCGTCCTTGAGCTGGCGAAGGATGCGGAAAAGGTGATCGGCCTCCGCAGGCGTCAGCACGCCAGTCGGCTCGTCGAGAATGAGAATGTCTGCGCCGCGATAAAGCGCTTTCAGGATCTCCACGCGCTGCTGAAGGCCGACCGGCAGTTCCTCGACAATGGCGTCGGGATCGACTTCCAGCCCGTAATCGCGCTCCAGCCGTTCAAGCTCCGAGCGCGCATTGGCGATGGAGCGGTTGAGTAACGGCGCGTCTTCGGCACCCAGGACCACGTTTTCCAGAACCGTGAAATTGTGCACCAGCATGAAGTGCTGATGCACCATCCCGATGCCTTTTTGGATCGCGTCGGAGGAGGAGGTGATCTTCACCTCGCGCCCGCCGATGAAGATGCGCCCGCTATCGGCCTGGTAGAAGCCGTAGAGGATCGACATCAGCGTCGACTTGCCAGCGCCGTTCTCGCCGATGATCCCGTGGATTGTCCCCGCCTCGACCTTCAGGTCGATGTCGCGGTTGGCGCGCACGGCACCAAAACTTTTCGATATGCCCTTGAGCTCGATTGCGGCTTCCGCCATGCGGGCTCTTCCCCGTATATTGTCGTTTGTTTGCTTTAAGGATACCCGGTGTGGGCCGCCTTTGATTGCATACTACACTCGACAAAGGTTCAGGGAATTGTCAATTTCCCTGACCATGAAGATTTCGTCCTCACCCTTCGTCTTCAATACCACGCCCTCTATCGTCTTCGAGGCGGGCGCGGCAACCCGTCTTGGCGCGATAAGTGTTTCACGCCTGGGCAGACGTGTCCTTCTGGTCACGGATCCGGGCCTGCGAAAGCTGGGTCTCGCCGATCCCGCCATCAAATCGCTCGAAGAAGCGGGCGCAAAAGTCACCCTTTTCGACGAGGTGGAGGCCGATCCCTCCCGTGAAACATTGGAGCGCGCGGTGGAAGCCGGGCGAAGGGCGCAAGCCACCGGCGTTGTCGGCTTCGGCGGCGGTTCATCGCTCGATGTGGCAAAGCTTGCAAGCCTGCTTCTGGGCTCGAATGAAGACCTCGACGAGGCATGGGGTGTAGGGCAGGCCAAGGGTCCGCGTCTGCCGCTGGTTCTGGTGCCCACCACCGCCGGCACCGGCTCGGAAGTGACGCCGGTCTCCATCATCACCGTGGGTGCGGAGGAAAAGCGCGGCGTCTCAAGCCCCGTGATCCTGCCGGATATCGCAATTCTGGATGCGCGCCTCACCCTTGGCCTGCCGCCGGCAATCACCGCCGCCACGGGCGTGGATGCCATGGTGCACGCCATTGAGGCCTATGCCTCGAAATCCGCCAACAACAATCCGCTGTCGAAAATGCTCGCCCGCCAGGCCCTTCAGCTTCTGGGCGCCAATATCGAGACGGCCGTGTTTGACGGCGGCAATGAGGAAGCACGCGGCGCGATGCTGCTCGGCTCAATGCTGGCCGGACAGGCCTTCGCCAATTCGCCGGTCGCTGCCGTCCATGCGCTGGCCTATCCGATAGGCGGCACATTCCACGTGCCCCACGGCCTGTCGAACGCGCTGGTGCTGCCTCACGTATTGCGCTTCAACGCGCCCGATGCCGCGCATCTTTATGCCGAAATCGCCCGCGATGCCTTCCCGCATCTGGATGAAGGCGAGGGCGCACAGGCGCTCTGCTCCGCCTTTATCGAGGAGCTTGCGGCCCTCTCCAGACGGCTGGAAATGCCAACCCGCCTGCGCGAGGTCGGCATCGGCGAGGAGCATCTGCCGAAGCTTGCCAGCGAAGCGATGAAACAGCAGCGCCTGCTCGTCAACAATCCGCGCGACGTGCGCGAGGAAGATGCAGCCGCCATCTATCGCGCGGCATGGTGAGATGAGCGAAAGCCGCCCCGAGCCGTCCACCCGCGCGGACTACAGCGCCTTTCGCACCATCCCCACGCGCTGGATGGACAATGACGCCTATGGCCACATGAACAATGTGGTCCACTATTCCCTCTTCGACACGGCGGTAAATGGCTGGCTGATCGAGAACAACCTGCTCGACATCAACAACAGCACCGAGATCGGTCTGGTGGTGGAGACCGGCTGCCGCTATTTCGCGGAAATGGCCTTTCCCGACATCATCACCGCTGGCCTGCGCGTTGCGCATCTGGGCAAGAGCTCGGTGCGCTACGAAATCGCGCTCTTCCGCAACGAGGAAGTGAAAGCCTCCGCCGAAGGCTTCTTCGTCCATGTCTATGTGAACCGAAAAACCCGCAAGGCCGCACAGCTCAACCCGGCCCTGCGCGCAGCACTCGAAAGCCTGCAGAAATGACCACCGACCGTATCGAACAACTCGAAATGCTCGCCGCCGAGCAGGAAAAGACCATCGAGGAACTTTCCACCCAGCTCACCGAGCAATGGAAGAGCATCGACGCCCTGCAAAAGAAACTCGACCGCCTGACCGAGCGCTTTCTGACGCTGGAAGAACAGGTGGCGCCGGATGTGCCCGTGACCAAACCGCCGCATTGGTGAGGGGGATTGGGGCTAGTGTCCGCTTTGGGATATATTGTGAGGAAATGAGGATATCCCGATGCCCCTCTACATCAACGACCCGGAAGTCGACAAACTTGCCGAAGGACTGGTTGGACTGACCAAGACCACCAAGTCCGAAGCGGTAAAGCGCGCGCTGAAACACGAAATCAGCCAGCAAAAACGCCGCCTGCCCATGCGCGAGCGACTGGCAAAATCCCTGGCGATGGCACAGGAGGCGGGTCCCTTCGCGCCAGGCGATCATGCGCAGGAGACGGATGAGCTTTGGGATGACGTTGACTGATGCTCTTCATCGACGCATCGGTGGTGGTTGCCATTCTTGCTGGCGAAGGTGATGCCGAAGTTCTGATGGCGCGGCTGGAGCGCGAAGATGGTCCCTTCGTCATCTCACCCGTCGTGCGCATGGAAGCCAGCCTCTCGCTCGCCCATGCGCCGAAACTATGAACGCGTTTTAAATGACCTGTGAATTTCCCGCCCTGCAGGTCTTCTAATTTTAGAGGTGTAGAGCGTAATCTACCTGTAGTTGGTGTGTCTTACGAGAAAATCTTATCAGGCGGGAAGCGGATGTCGAAGATCAGTGCTGCGCTCGGTAGCGTCACATTTTCCAGCGGACAAACCCTCTTAGTGAATGAGGGTGACAAGATTATCTTAGTAGGGCCGAATAACAGTGGTAAATCCCGAACGCTACGCGAAATTGAACAAGTGGCAAGAGAGGGAGATGGATCAAGATCGATTGTTGTTAAGGATATAAAGATTATTAAAAAGGGAAATTCTGAAGATTTAAAGGAATTTTTAGATGAAAGTGCAGCGTATAAAAATAGTTATTATAACTATAGAGATTGGGTAATACATGAGAATTCAGTGAAAAATTGGGATAAAAATTATCTTAGGGGGGAAATATTAGGTGGTTTTCTCAAAAGAATTGATGCGAAAACTAGACTAAGCATATGCGATCAGCAGAGCAGCATTGGTCCTCATGACCAAATGTCGCGACCGCAGCATGTTCTATTCCAAGACACTCCGCTAATGGAGCGAATAAGCACCCTGTTCAAACGAGCGTTCTCCCACGACTTGATGTTCGATTACCGCGGGGGAAGTGTCATGCCGATTCATGTTGGGAATAAGCCCTCACACGAATATTCTGACAGGGTAGGTGAAGAATACGTGGCAGCTGTACGCTCTAATCCGCTGCTAGACCAGCAGGGCGATGGGATGAAGAGCTTTGCCGGTATCCTATTTGAAACGATAGCTGTTCACCGTGATATAACATTGCTCGATGAACCTGAAGCATTCCTGCATCCACCCCAGATGAGGCGGCTCGGCGAAATCCTCGCTTCAGAAATGGATGGACAGCTTGTTGTCGCCACTCACTCCAGCGACATTATGCGCGGTTTTCTAGAAGGCACAAAAGGCAATGTGCGCGTGCTGCGCATAAGGCGAGAGGGCGCCATGAACTTCGTATCGGAAGCAGGCCCAGACGTCATAAAAGAGCTTTGGTCTCGGCCAGAGCTTAAATACTCTAATGCATTGGAGAGCATATTCCACGAGCAAGCTATCCTCTGCGAGGATGACAGTGACTGTCGCCTGTTCAATGCTGTTGCGGATTCCGTCGCACCGACCAACGGCGAAGCATGGCAAGATACTGCTTATATCCCAGTGGGTGGGAAACATGGTGTGAGGAAAGTCGCTGCGGTTTTGAGGAAGATTGGCGTGCCGATCAAGGCAGTTTTTGATATAGATTTTCTTTCGGACGAGGATCTGGTTAAGGAAACGGTAGGCGCCTTTGGGGGGGAGTGGAATGACCATAAAGCCCTTTGGAAACAAGTTGATGCAGCAGTGAGAAGTGGCGTGCGACCGAAGACGCCGAAGGAAATTGCGCGAGAATTGGTAGAGCTTTTAGATAATTGGGATGATGGTCGACTTCCGCGCAGCAAGATCACTGAAATGATGAAGCAGACCAGCGCGTGGAATATGGTCAAGAAATTGGGCGAAAACGGTATCCCGCGTGGGGAAGCGCGTAAAAATTTCGAAAAGCTCCTGCGTGGTCTCCGTGAAATCGGCATATATGTGGTCCCAGTCGGAGAGATAGAGAGCTTCTATCCAGAAATGGGGAAACACGGCCCGCAGTTCGTCCATGAACTTCTCTCTACGGTCTCGCTGGATAGTGAGAAGTTGAAATCTCTTCGGGACTTTACGACCTTAGTACATTCTGGAGCTCACGCGCCAATGCCGCACGACTGCACAAAAGAAGAGGTGGCAGCATAAGTAGCTCCTGACGCGTCTGGGGAGCGCTTCGCGTTAATTCACCCTCACCCCACCGCAGGCTCCCAAAGCTCCACCGGGTTGCCCTCCGGGTCCACGACCCGTGCAAAGCGGCCGACTTCTGAGTCCCATTCTGCCCGCGTTTCAACCTCAATGCCGGCGGCTTTGAGCTGGGCGATCATGGCGTCGAGGTCGTTGACGCGGAAATTGAGCATGAATTGCTGGGTGTCGCGGCCGAAATAGTCGGTGTCGGCGGGGAAGGGGGCGAAGACGGTGTAGCCGCTTTCCTGCTGCCACACGCCCTCGCACTCGCCGCCCACGCCCAGATGCTCGCGATACCATTCCCTAAGCTTCTGCGGGTCGCGGGCGCGGAAGAAGATGCCGCCAATGCCATTGGCTTTCTGTTTCATCATCTATGTCCTTCGGTCTTGAAATGCGTGCCCGAAACGGGCGTTTGAAAAATCGGCCATGAAAAAACCCCTGCGAGATTACTCCCGCAGGGGCTGATTGCAAAAGTATTGGTAGCTTGACGATTACTCGTCGTCGCTGCCCTGCTTCTTGAGCGCTGCACCAAGAATGTCGCCGAGCGATGCGCCGGCGTCGGTGGAACCGAACTGTGCAACGGCTTCCTTCTCTTCCGCAATCTCGAGCGCCTTGATGGAGACGTTGAGCTTGCGCGTCTTCTTGTCGAACATGGTGACGCGAGCGTCCACACGCTGGCCGACGGAGAAGCGCTCTGGGCGCTGCTCTGCACGGTCACGCGACAGGTCGGAGCGCTTGATGAAGCTTTCGACTTCGTGATCGACAAGACGGACTTCGAGGCCGCCTTCCTTCACTTCGGTCACTTCACAGGTCACGACAGCACCCTTGCGCAGGTCGCCCGATGCAACCGCATCGCCAACCGCGTCAGGACCAAGCTGCTTGATGCCCAGCGAAATGCGCTCTTTCTCGACATCGACGTCGAGAACCTGCGCCTTCACCATGTCGCCGCGATTGTACTCCTCGATGACCTGCTCGCCCGGACGCGTCCAGTCGAGGTCGGAGAGGTGCACCATGCCGTCGACATCGCCTTCCAGGCCGATGAACAGACCAAACTCGGTCTTGTTCTTGACTTCGCCTTCGACGACGGAGCCGGACGGATGGTTGCGGGCGAATGCCTCCCACGGATTCTCCAGCGTCTGCTTGAGACCGAGCGAGATGCGGCGCTTGACCGGATCGACTTCCAGAACGACCACTTCGACTTCCTGCGTCGTGGACAGGATCTTGCCGGGGTGAACGTTCTTCTTCGTCCAGGACATTTCCGAAACGTGGATCAGGCCTTCGATGCCCGGCTCCAGCTCGACGAATGCGCCGTAGTCGGTGATGTTGGTCACGCGGCCGGCAACCTTCTTGCCAAGCGGGTACTTGCCGCCAATGCCTTCCCACGGGTCGGCCTCGAGCTGCTTCATGCCCAGCGAGATGCGGTGCGTTTCCTGGTTGATGCGGATGATCTGAACCTTGACCGTCTGGCCGATATTCAGGATCTCCGTCGGGTGGTTCACGCGGCGCCATGCCATGTCGGTGACATGCAGCAGGCCGTCAATGCCGCCGAGGTCAACGAACGCACCGTAATCGGTGATGTTCTTGACGACACCCTCGACCACCTGACCCTCTTCGAGGTTCTGGACGATCTCGGAGCGCTGCTCTGCACGGCTCTCTTCAAGAACGGTACGGCGCGAAACGACGATATTGCCGCGGCGCTTGTCCATCTTGAGGATTTCGAACGGCTGCGGCGTGTGCATCAGCGGGGAAACGTCGCGGATCGGACGGATGTCCACCTGGCTGCGCGGCAGGAAGGCCACGGCACCATCCAGATCGACGGTGAAGCCACCCTTGACCTGGTTGAAGATGACGCCTTCGACGCGCTCGCCATTGTTGAACTTGACTTCCAGCTTGACCCAGCTCTCTTCGCGGCGAGCCTTCTCGCGCGACAGCATGGCTTCGCCAAGTGCGTTCTCGATGCGCTCGACATAGACCTCGACCTGGTCGCCGACCTTCATCTCGCCGTCTTTCGCCTTGGCGCCGAATTCCTTCAGCGGCACGCGGCCTTCGACCTTGAGACCCACGTCGATGATGGCCATGTCCTTTTCGATGGCCGTAACGGTGCCCTTGACGACGGTACCCTCGACAGCCTCGTTCGCGGAGAACGACTCTTCGAGCAGGCTCGCGAAATCGTCGCGGGACGGATTGAATTCTGACATTGAAGCTCCTGATATGCCCCATTTGCGGGGCTGCGCCGGTGGTTTGCGTTGCGTTGGGGCCTGCCGGTCATCCGAGCTGTTGCTCTGGCCGCCCATCAAGGGCGGCAATTCCGGCGCGAAGGATAAGGGCAGGCCGGTTTTCAGTCGTTTCCGTCAGCCAGCGCCTTCTCAACGAATGCGCGTGCTTCAAGAAACGCCGTTTCTATATCCATTTCACTCGTATCTAGCAAGTGTGCGTCGCGTGCGGGCCGCAAGGGGCTGTCGGCGCGGCCCATGTCACGCGCATCACGCCGCTTCACATCCTCCAGAACCTGCTCATAGGTCGCCTCTCCGCCGTTGGAGAGGATTTCCCTGTAGCGGCGTTCGGCGCGCACTTCGGCACTCGCCGTCACATAAAGCTTCACAGGTGCGTCGGGACACACCACGGTGCCGATGTCGCGCCCATCCAGAACAGCGCCTGGCATGGCTGCGGCAAACTGCTGCTGCTTTTCCACCAGCGCCCGGCGCACCCGCGGCATGACGGCAACCTTCGACGCCGCATCGCCAATCCCGTGCTCGGCAAGCACGGTGCGATCAAGTCTGCCCAGATCAAGCTCAAGCGCAGCCTTCTCTGCAATATCCTCGTCATCAAGCGGCAGGCCCCGGTCGATGAGCGCCTTTGCAACGCCGCGATAGGTCAGCCCCGTATCGAGATGCCGCAGGCCGAACTCCGCCGCAAGCCTTCGCGAAAGCGTGCCCTTGCCGGAAGCCGCAGGCCCGTCAATGGCAATGGCGAGTGGCTTTTCTGCTCCTGCCATCCTCAGACAGACCTCGTGATGCCGCCATCAATGCGGATATTCTGCCCCGTGATGTAGGAGGATTTCTCCGAGGCCAGAAACAGGATCAGCTCGGCCACCTCTTCCGCCGTGCCGTAACGACCCATGGGAATGCGCGAGCGGCGCTCTTCCTTTTCCGGAAGAGAGTCGATGAAGCCCGGCAGCACATTGTTCATGCGCAGATTGTCGCCTGCATATCTGTCGCAGAAAAGCTTGGTGAAGCCGGCAAGCCCCGCGCGGAAGACGCCCGATGTCGGGAACATCTCTTCCGGCTCGAACAGCGCATAGGTAGAGATATTGACGATCGAGCCCGCCTTCTGCGCCTGCATGATCGGCGTGACGAGCCGCGTGGCGCGGATGACATTGAGGAGATAGACTTCCATGCCCTCGTGCCATTCCTCGTCTGAAATCTCGAGCACCGGCCCCTTCGGCCCGTGGCCGGCACCATTCACCAGCGCGTCGATGCGGCCAAAGCGCTCCATCGTGCCGTCAATAAAGGCCTTCAGCGCTTCCGGGTCACGATTGGAGCCGGTGAAGCCGAACCCGCCGAGTTCCTGGCCCAGCGCCTCGCCCTTGCCCGACGACGACATGACGGCGACCTTATAGCCGCTTTCGGCAAGCTTGCGCGCGGCCGCCGCGCCCATGCCGCTTCCACCACCAATGACTGCTGCAACCTTGTTCGTGCTCATTCTCCGGCCTCCTTTTCAATCCGCGCACCAAGCCCCGTCATCAGATCCATGAATTCGGGGAAGCTCGTGGCGATCATCGCGCTGTCGTCGATCGTCACCGGCTTTTCGGCGGCAAGACCCAGAACAAGGAAGCTCATCGCAATGCGGTGGTCGAGATGCGTGGCAACCGTGCCGCCACCAAGCCCCTTGCCGCTGGGCACACCGCGAACGGCAAGCGTGCTCTCGCCCTCGGTGCAATCCACCCCATTGGCCTTGAGGCCGTCGGCAACAGCCGACAGACGGTCCGACTCCTTCACGCGCAGCTCTTCAAGGCCTTCCATCACCGTCTCGCCTTCGGCAAGCGCCGCAGCCATGGCCAGAACCGGATATTCGTCGATCATGCTGGGCGCCCGATCGGCGGGAACGGTCACGCCCTTCAGTTCGGACGCGCGCACGCGCAGATCGGCAACATCCTCGCCGCCCGCCTTGCGCGCATTCATGATCTCGATGGATGCACCCATCTCCTGCAATGTCAGGATGAGGCCGGTGCGCGTCGGGTTCATCAGCGCGTTCTCGATCACCACATCAGAGCCCGGCACGATGAGTGCGGCCACAAGCGGGAAGCCTGCGGACGATGGGTCGCCCGGCACGTCTATCACCTGCCCGGTAAGTTTCGGCTCGCCCTCGATGCGGATATGGCGCACACCTTCCCCATCGGTCTCAACTTCCAGCGAGGCGCCGAAGCCCGCCAGCATCTTTTCCGTATGGTCGCGCGTCATCACCGGCTCGACCACCGTGGTAATACCTGGCGTGTTGAGTGCGGCGATCAGAACGGCCGACTTAACTTGCGCGGAAGGCATGGGCACGCGGTAGGAAATCGGCGCGGCGCGTTGCGGTCCGCGCAGCGTGATCGGCAGGCGGTCGCCTTCTTCCGCTGCAACCACCTGCACGCCCATTTCGCGCAACGGGTTGAGCACGCGCCCCATGGGGCGTCGCGAAAGCGAGGCATCGCCAATGAAGCGGGTTTCCATGTCATAGGTGCCGACAAGGCCCATGGTCAGGCGAGCGCCGGTGCCTGCATTGCCGAAGTCAAGCGGCGCTTCCGGCTGCAACAGGCAGCCATTACCGGTGCCCTGCACAACCCATTCATTGCCCTCGCGCGCAATTCTCGCGCCCATGGCCTTCATGGCGTCGCCAGTGCGCAACACATCCTCGCCTTCCAGAAGGCCGGTAATGCGCGTCTCGCCTGCGGCAAGCCCGCCAAACATGAAGGCGCGATGCGAGATCGACTTGTCGCCGGGCACGCGCACGCTTCCCTTGAGCGCTTCGGATCGTCTGGAAAGGGCGGGGGAGGGCGTGCTGGAATGCATGAATTCGGTACCACTCTAAACGTGATTGAGCTGGCGCTCACTTAGCATGCGACTTTCGCAAGGTCATCCCTTGGAGGAGAGGCTACCGAAAGGCTTGGCAAAAAGCCTGACAAATGCCCCTCATTATGCTTTGACAGGCGGTCCTTCTGTGGTTATGGGACCGAAAAGCAAAGAGCGAGATTTCTCCCGCTTCTGCCTGTTGCGCAAGAGACAAACGGGCAAAAGCGGTGGGCCTGTTGGCGGAAAAGATGAGGCAGCACGGTGGCTAGAGCTGAACTTGGCACAAAACGCATTTGCCCAGAGACGGGCCGTAAATTCTATGATCTGAACAAGGATCCCATCGTCTCTCCCTATACGGGCAAGAGCTATCCGTTGAGCTTCTTTGAAGACGTGTCCGACACCTCCGTGGACGAACCGGAAGTGGACGATGAGGATGCGGCAACCGAAGGCGCGGAAGTCGTTTCTCTTGAAGACGCCGACGAGGAAACGAGCTCCAAGGGTTCGACTGATCTGCCCGATCTCGGCGACGACGACGACGATGACGTGGATCTCGGCGACGATGACAACGACACCTTCCTCGAAGACGAGGAAGAGGATGATGACGACGTTTCAGACATCATCAGCGTCGGCGACGACGACGAGGAAAGCTAATTTCCCGCGCCGACCGCAGCCATGGCGGATGCGGTCGGTGAAAAAACTTCCAAACCCGCTTGATTTAAGCAGAAAGCGGGTTTAGAAGCCGCCATCGAACCGGGCGCAAGTCCGGCGACCTCTAAGGCCCGCAAGGGCCGCGCGTGGGGCCATAGCTCAGTTGGGAGAGCGCTACAATGGCATTGTAGAGGTCAGGGGTTCGACTCCCCTTGGCTCCACCATTTCCTTTCTACTCTTCAAAGCGGATGCAGTCAGGCCCTCCTCCTAGAAGGAAAGCCCGCGCTTGTTCCACATCGCGCCATTGCGCTCTTCGTCCTTCAGGGAAGCGGAGCCGAAATTGAACTTCACGCCCGCCAGCATGCTGTGAGCATCGGCGCTGGCAATCTCCGTATCGTCATATTGCAAGCTGACATCGCTGTAGCGATAGCCGCCGTAGAGTGTGACCGGCTGTTCCGGCAGTCGGTAATTCGCGATACCCGACAGGCTGAACATTTCCGCAGAGAGGTCGAGATAGCTTAGCTGCTGATATTCGCCATCCAGACCGAAGCGCAAATTGTCATTGGCGTAGAATCTTGCGCCAAGACCTGCAGCCAGTCTGCCAAGTTCGAAGCCGGAATAATCCAGGGTGCCGAAACCCGCATAGCCATGAAACGTCATCTGGTCGGTGAAAGCAGCTGCTTCACCACCTGCAAGATAGCCAAGTGCGAATTCATCGGCCCCCCAGAGAGCCAGAGCGTCGAACAGGTCGGAGCCCAGACGGCTGCCGGAGACGAATGCACCCGCAGCGTAACGATCATCGGCGCGTTGGTAGACATGGGCCGTGGCTGAAAGCTCGTCCATTCCGAAGCCCTCAACATCGGAGCGGCCATAGTGACCGTCAGCTTGAAAGTTCCAGCCATTTCCATAGTCGGCGTTCAAGGCGCCGCGCAGCGCCCACTCCGTTGCCTCGGCTTCGTAGCCCTCTGCCTCGAACCTGGTCCCACTTCCGTGAAGGCTGATGGAGCCGGTGAAGCGGTTGCCGGTGCCCGCAACCGGTGCTTCGCTTCCCGTGATCACTGACTTGTCGGGCAGTGAGAACAACACTGCGTCGGCTTCAGCGGCCAGAGCTCCAGCAGGGGTGGCCATACCTGCCGCGCAGGTCAATAGAATTATCTTGTAAGTTGTCATGGGAATCACCGTCACTCGCTTAACGCGACGGTTATGGAGTCATTAGGGTTAAGCAGCAGTTAAACCTATGCGCTTGCGGTCTGTGGATAATGCAACCGTTAGCAAAATCTAAATCAAATGCGTATCGAATCTGTAGCAAGGGCGGCGGGAGGCGTCGGGTCTCTGTTTTGCAGGTGAGTAATGCGTATCCTAATCCTGGCTTGTCTCCTCGCGCTGGCGGGTTGTGCAACCGCGCCTACGCGTGCGGACAATGTCTGTTCCGTCTTTAGCCAGAAGGGCGGATGGATCAACAACTGGTATCGTGAGGCGAAAAGCGTCGAGCGCGAATATGGCGTTCCGGTGCCGATCCTCATGGCGACAATCTACAAGGAATCGACCTTCCGCGCCCGCGCGCGTCCGCCGCGGCGCAAGATCCTGGGCTTTATACCCGGCAAGCGTATTTCAACGGCCTATGGCTACGCACAGGCGCTGGACGGCACCTGGGAGGAATATCGCCGCAAGACCGGGCGCTATGGCGCAAGGCGCAGCGATTTCGGAGACGCAGTCCGCTTCATTGGCTGGTACCACTCTGAAAGTCACCGCAAGAACGGCATTCCCCTGAACGATGCCTACAGCCTCTACCTCGCATATTATGCGGGCCATGGCGGCTATGCGCGCGGTGTGTGGAAGAGCAATGCGGGCATGAAGAATTCGGCGGCCAAGATGGCAGCCGTCGCCCAGCGCTACGCCTCCCAGATGGCTTCCTGCGGCTACCGTTGAGACGATGCCGGGTCGGCAGCGGGATTGCGGTGATACCCCGGTCCCACTGTCAACGGGATTTCAGGAAGTGCAGCGCTGGATATGCGGCTCTCATAGTGGCGCTCGACCTGGAACAGAACATCGTTGCGCGTCCGGTCGAGCACGCGGATCGTGACTTTGTATGGACGATTGGCCTTGATCCCCCGCAGGGGCGGAGAGCGCAAGGCATAGTGGCGCGTACGCGCACTCATCCGCTCCGACGTCACCAGATCATCGCCACCCGACGGATTCTCGAAATGGGCCTGAAGGACGGACCCGGGAGGCAGGGGGCGTCTGACCTCGGCCGCAAAACCGTAATAGGCCTCTGCCTCGCGGTAGTTGAAGACAAAGCCGCCGCCCACGATCTCCAGCGGCGGCCTCAGTGCCGGATCGCTGCGTGTCACCCACCCGGCGGCAAAAAGCACGCTCAAAAGGGCGAGCAAGCCGCCCAGCACGTGCCACTCGGTCAGTTTCCCGCCCATGAGCATTCTCCCGGCGCAGAAGCAGCATTTTCCACCCGTTAGCCCGAGACGACAAGAGCCGCTGCCTTACGGCAACGGCTCTGGAAATCGGTATGACTGCGACAGGTTAGTGGCCTTTGAAGTTCACCTTCTGGCTCTCGCCAAGCTCCGGCTTCGCACTGGTGAAGGCTGCAGCCGCCATCTTGAAATAGGCGACGGCCGTGCCTGGCCCATCCCAATATTGCGCATCCTGTGGCGTGATCTTCAGAACGCGGATGGAAGGATCATCCGGGCTGTCCCACCAGGCTTTTGCCGGCGTTGCCCACAATTCGCGGATCTTCTCCCGATCATTGGAAATCTCTGCAAGGCCGGTGATCGAGACATAGTTCTGCTTGGACGTGTCGGCGAATGCGAGCGTCACATGGGGATCGCGCGCGATCTCTTCATCCTTGTGGCTGGCCACATCGGTGAGGAAATAGAGCATCTCCTCCTCCCGGTCGAAATAGGCTGCCATGGGGCGCGAACGCATGACCTCACCTTCGCGGCTGACCAGCATGCTGATGCCAATGTCGTCCACCATGTCCCAGACATGGGCGATGTCTTTCTCGGTCGTCATTGGTAAACTCCTTTTGGGAAGACGTGCAGGCGCAACGGGCAGGGAAGAAGCTTTGTTCCCCGCGCACACACCGCTCCCTGACGTAAAAAGGGGAGAGCCGCAGGCTCTCCCCCTTCGAGTGTGGTCCAAGGCGGTTGTGCCTAGACGTCCAGATTGGCCACTGACAGCGCATTGTCCTGGATGAATTCGCGACGCGGCTCCACCTCGTCGCCCATCAGGCGCGAGAAGAGCGAGTCCGCATCCGTCGCGTCGTTCACCTTCACCTGGAGAAGCGAACGCGCATTGGGGTCGAGCGTGGTCTCCCAAAGCTGCTCGGCATTCATCTCGCCCAGTCCTTTGTAGCGCTGCATGGTCAGGCCCTTGCGGCCGGTCGCGAAGACAGCGTCAAGCAGCGACATGGGGCCGGAGATGGTCTCCGACTTGTCGTTGCGCTTGAGCACGGGCTGCTTTTCATAGACTTCCTGCAGGCGCGTCGCATAGCGGTCGATGGCGCGTGCATCCGCAGATCCGATGAGGGCGGAGTCCAGCACATGCGCCTCGCGCACGCCGCGAACGGTGCGCTCGAAGAGATAGCCACCCGACCCTTCATTAGAAGGATTGATACGACCTTCCCAGCCGCGCTCGGTTTCTTCCGAAATCATGTCGAGACGCTCGGCCACATGGGCTGCAGCATCGCCGGCGCGTGCCGGATCGGCGAGAACGGCAGCATTGAGCGCACCCGCAATCGCGGCCTGCTCGACCACCGAGCGGTCATACCGCGTGTGAAGACCGTTGATCAGCGAGCGCACGCCGCGTGCATCCTCGATTACCTGCTTCAGATCCTGGCCGGAGCGCACTTCGCCGGTCGAAAGCGCGAGAGATGCTTCCTGCAGACCGGAATCGATCAGGAATTCCTCGAATGCCGCCTCGTCCTTGATGTACTGGACCGATTTGCCGCGCGTCACCTTATAGAGGGGCGGCTGCGCGATATAGAGGTGACCGCGCTCGATCAGCTCCGGCATCTGACGGAAGAAGAATGTCAGGAGAAGCGTGCGAATATGGGCGCCGTCGACATCGGCGTCCGTCATGATGATGATCTTGTGGTAGCGCAGCTTGTCCGCGTTGAACTCGTCCTTGCCGATGCCCGTGCCAAGTGCGGTGATCAGCGTGCCGATCATGTCCGAAGACAGCATGCGGTCGAAGCGCGCGCGCTCCACATTCAGGATCTTGCCGCGCAGCGGCAGGATTGCCTGGTTCTTCCGCGAACGCCCGGATTTTGCCGAGCCACCTGCCGAGTCACCCTCGACGATGAAGAGCTCGGATTTGGCCGGATCGCGCTCCTGGCAATCCGCCAGCTTGCCGGGAAGGGAGGTGATGTCGAGCACGCCCTTGCGGCGGGTCAGCTCGCGCGCACGGCGCGCCGCCTCACGGGCTGCAGCCGCTTCCACGACCTTGCCGATCAGCGTCTTGGCTTCGTTGGGATGCTCTTCAAGCCAGGTGCCGAGCGCCTCGTTGACGAGGCTTTCCACGACCGGGCGCACCTCGGAGGAAACCAGCTTGTCCTTGGTCTGGGAAGAGAATTTCGGGTCCGGTACCTTTACCGAGAGAACCGCAGTCAAACCCTCGCGGCAATCATCGCCGGTCAGCGAGACTTTCTCTTTCTTGGTGAGGCCGGACTTGTCGGCATAGGAGGTGACCTGACGCGTCAGCGCACCCCGGAAACCGGCCATATGCGTGCCGCCATCGCGCTGCGGGATGTTGTTGGTAAAGCACAGCACATTCTCGTGGTAGGAGTCGTTCCACCACATGGCCACTTCAACCGTTATCCCGTCCTTCTCGCCGCCAATGGCGATCGGGTTCTCGATCAGCGGCTTCTTGGAGCGGTCGAGATATTTGACGAATTCCTCAATGCCGCCTTCGTAGAGAAATTCCTGCGACTTCACATCCGCATGGCGGTTATCGGTCAACAGGATGCGCACGCCCGAGTTCAGGAAGGCAAGCTCGCGCAGGCGATGCTCAAGCGTTCCATAGTCGAACTCGGTCATGGTGAAGGTTTCGGTTGAGGGCAGGAAGGTGACTTCCGTGCCGGTCTCGTCACCCGCATCACCCGTCACTGCCAGCGGCGCATCGGAAACGCCATGGGTAAAGCTCATCTCGTGAACCTTGCCCTTGCGCTTGATCTTCAGCTTCAGCCAGCTTGAAAGCGCGTTCACCACGGAAACACCCACGCCATGGAGGCCGCCAGATACCTTGTAGGAGTTCTGGTCAAACTTTCCGCCTGCATGAAGCTGGGTCATGATGACCTCGGCCGCAGACATTCCCTCGCCTGCATGCATGTCGGTGGGAATGCCGCGACCATTGTCGGTGACCGAGCAGGAGCCGTCGGCATTGAGCGTCACGGTCACCAGCGTTGCATGACCGGCAAGGGCTTCGTCGATGGCGTTGTCCACCACCTCATAGACCATGTGATGCAGGCCGGAGCCGTCATCCGTGTCGCCGATATACATGCCAGGCCGCTTGCGCACGGCATCAAGGCCCTTGAGAACCTTGATGGAATCTGCGCCGTATTCAGCCTGTTCGCCGGGGAGTGTTTCGGGCGTGTCGCTCATCAAAATCTTTCGTTGTGAAGGCGCCGCTTTGGGCTATTGGTGAAGCTCGCCGAATCAGCAGAGCGTAACTGTCAAATATATAGGGGCTGGAAGCCTTTTTTCCAAGTTTTGCCGGCATCAGCGCTGGGGATGAAACAGGCACAAGACGGCTAGTTTGCGGCGATGAAGCCTTTGCCTTTGTCGCGAAAGCGATTATGTAGCCCCAAGACTGGTAGAAGAGGTATTCAGCGACATGGCGACCATTAGCGAAAAACCCAAGCTTGTCACCGTTTTCGGCGGGTCCGGCTTCATCGGGCGCTATGTCGTGCAGGCATTGGCCAAGCGCGGTTACCGCGTGCGCGTCGCCTGCCGCAATCCCCACACGGCAATTCACATCATGCCGCTTGGCAATGTGGGCCAGGTTCACGCCATGCAGGCCAATCTGCGCCACCGCTGGTCCGTCGACCGGGCAGTGGAGGGCGCGGATCATGTCATCAACCTCGTTGGCATCCTGCATGAGAGCGGTCGCCAGACATTCGATTCCGTTCAGGCAGAAGGCGCACGTGCTGTTGCCGAGGCTGCAAAGGCCGCCGGCGCCGCGATCACCCATATGTCCGCCATCGGCGCAGACGCGAATTCGCCAGCCGAGTATGGCCGCACCAAGGCCGCAGGTGAGCGGGCCGTTCTGGAAGTGGACAAGAAGGCGGTCATCCTGCGTCCGTCGATCGTGTTCGGACCGGAAGACGGTTTCTTCAATCGCTTGGCCAACATGGCGCGCTTCTCCCCCTTCCTGCCGCTGATCGGTGGAGGTCACACGCAGTTCCAGCCCGTCTATGTAGGCGATGTGGCAGAAGCATTCGCCCGCTCCGTTGATGGCCAGCTGAAGCCCGGAGCTATCTACGAGCTTGGCGGGCCGCAGGTCATGACCTTCCGTGACTGCATGGAAGAGATGCTTGAGGTCATCAATCGCAAGCGCGTTCTGGTCAGCGTTCCGTGGTCGCTGGCACGCCTGCAGGGTCGCATCCTTGGGATTCTGCCCAAGCCGCCTCTGACACTCGATCAGGTCAGGCTGCTCGAAAGCGACAATGTCGTTTCCGACGAGGCTTACAAGAAGGGCCTGACACTGGAAGGTCTCGGCATCCCGCAGCACTCGGTTGGTGCCATTCTGCCAACCTATCTGTGGACCTATCGTCCGCAGGGTCAGTTCACCCAGCCGCAATATTGAGGCTGACGCTTGGAGGCGCTGGCGCTGCTGCCTGAGGGGCTGGGGCTTGTGCCCGCAGCCCTGCTGGTTTTTGCCAGCTTCTTCACCTCGGCACTGACGGCCAGTTTCGGTATTGGCGGTGGCGTGTCGATGCTCGTGCTGCTGGGGCTGTTCATTCCCGTTGCCGCACTCATTCCGGTTCATGGCGTCATCCAGCTCGGCTCGAATACGGGCCGCGCCTGGCATCAGCGCGAGAATATCCGCTACGACATCGCCGGGCCCTTCGTGATTGGCAGCCTCTTTGGTGCTGCCATCGGTGCCTTCTTCGTGGTGCAGTTGCCCGATGAGGTGCTGAAGGTCGTCCTTGGGCTCTTCGTGCTGGTTGTCACATGGTCGAAGATCCCGGGCGTGGCGCAGCTCGGCCATGCGGGGCTGACCATAGGCAGCACTATTGTCGCGCTGGCGGGCATGTTCGTCGGTGCCACGGGTCCGCTTCTTGCCGCCGTATTTGCGCAGATTATTCCAGATGACCGCAAGGCCGTCGTGGCAACCCATGCCGCAGGCATGACCG
Organism: Nitratireductor sp. CH_MIT9313-5; assembly: GCF_037029545.1. Taxonomy (NCBI): domain Bacteria; kingdom Pseudomonadati; phylum Pseudomonadota; class Alphaproteobacteria; order Hyphomicrobiales; family Phyllobacteriaceae; genus Nitratireductor; species Nitratireductor sp. CH_MIT9313-5. Next base: position 109,554 of record NZ_JAYMER010000012.1, read on the forward strand.
TGCAGCATGGCTTCAAGGTTCTGGCCTTTGCCGCTGCGGGCTTTGCCTTTTTCTCGTGGATACCGTTTCTGGCGGCGATGATCCTGTCGGGCTATCTCGGCACGATCTATGGAACACGGCTTCTGCACCGCCTGCCGGAAGAGACCTTCCGCCGCTGGTTCAAGGTCGGCCTGACGATCCTTGCAGTTGATCTTTTGCGGCGTGGCCTGATTGGCTTTCTTTAACCGAAAACCAGAAGCCCAATCATGCCGAGCGTCCCGACAATGATGCGCCACCAGCCAAAAAGCGAATAGCCACGGCGCGACACATAGCCAAGCAGCCAACGCACCACGAGCACGGCTGCAAAGAAGGCGGCAACGAAACCGATGCCGATGATCTTCACGTCAGCAGCGCTCAGGATCTCGTGGTTCTTGTAGAGGTCATAGGCAAAGGCACCGGCCATGGTCGGCATGGCGAGGAAGAAGGAAAATTCCGCCGCCGCGCGCTTGTCCGCACCCAGAAGAAGGCCGCCCACAATGGTAGAGCCGGAACGCGACGTGCCCGGGATCATGGAAAGGCACTGGAAGAGCCCGATCTTGAAATACATCGAGAGCGGGAATTTCGTGATGTCATGGTAGCGCGGGCTGCGTGCCCAGCGGTCCACCCAGAGCAGCACGAAGCCGCCCAGGATCAGCATGATGCAGATCAGCATCGGCGTTTCGAAGAGTACCGTCTTGATGATCTTGTAGGCGAGCACACCGATCACGGCCGCTGGCAGGAAGGCAAGCAGAACGCCGAACACAAAGCGCCTCGTGTCTTCGTCCTTCGGAAAGTCTATGAGGATGCGCCACAGACGCGCTGCATATACGCTTAGAATGGCAAGGATCGCACCCAACTGGATGAGAACCTCGAAAGCCTTGCCGGTGGATTCGAAGCCCAGAAAATGGCCAGCCAGAAGAATATGCCCGGTGGAAGAAACAGGGATGAACTCGGTCAATCCTTCAAGGATACCAAGCACCAGCGCCTGCACGATTGTCTGGTCGGCCACGATACACCCTTTATGTCGGCTTGCTTGTCAGGGTCGAGAACTGCCCCTATAGCGGATGGGACACCCGCAAGACGGGAGAGATTCGAGAAATACCGTTCAGGCCATGAAATGGCCAGAGGTTTCCCATAGTGCATAGCCCATGCTGACGCTGTTTCATCACCCGCTATATGCCTCCAGTCGATTCGTGCGCATTGCCTGCGGCGAATATGGAGAAGAACTTGCCCTAATTGAGGAGCGCCCATGGATGCGGCGCAGGGAGTTCCTTTCGCTTAATCCGGCGGGCACGATTCCCGTGCTCCTGGCCGAAGGCGATCACCCGATCGTCGGCGCGACGGTTATCGGCGAATATCTTGATGAAACGCGCGGCGCCTTCAAGCGCGACAAGCGCCTGATGGCGGAAGACTCCATTCACCGCGCGGAAATCCGTCGGCTGGTTGACTGGTATCTCGTCAAGACCGATGGCGACGTGACCCGGCATCTGGTGCGCGAGCGAGCGCTGAAACCGATGATGGCAGGCGCGCAGGGTGGCGGTGCTCCTGATTCCGCAGCTATTCGTGCAGCCCGAGCGAATATCGCCCAGCACATGAAATACACCAACTGGCTTGCCGCCTCGCGCGACTGGCTGGCCGGCCCACGCATGAGCTACGCCGACATCGCCGCCGCCGCCTCGCTTTCCATTCTGGACTATCTCGGCGAGATCCGCTGGGGCGAGTATGAGGCCGCGCGCGACTGGTATAGCCGCATGAAGTCACGCCCTTCCTTCCGCTCCATTCTTACAGATCGCGTGCGCGGACTGGCGCCCGCCTCCCACTACGCAGACCTGGATTTCTGATCATGGGTGCCGGGGCGCCAGCCGACCGGCTTCGTGCTTTCGTGGAGGAGAAGGCGCGTGCGGCAGGCTTCGACGTGGTGGCTTTCACCACGCCCGACGCCGCACCCCACACGCCCGAGCGCCTGCGCGAGTTCATTCAGGAAGGCCGCCACGGCACCATGGAATGGATGGCGGAGACGGAAGAGCGCCGCGCGCGACCCCGCAATCTGTGGCAGGATGTGCGTTCCATCATCATGCTCGGCATGAATTACGGACCGGACGAAAATCCGCTCGATCTCCTGGAGAAGAAAGATCGTGCGGCCATATCGGTCTATGCCCGCAATCGTGATTACCACGACATCATCAAGGGCAAGCTGAAACAGCTCGCTGGCCAGCTCGCTGCGCGCGCGGGCGAAGATGTGAAGGTCTTCGTCGACACCGCCCCGGTGATGGAAAAGCCGCTTGCGGCAGCCGCAGGTCTCGGTTGGCAAGGCAAACACACCAATCTCGTGAGTCGAGAATTCGGTTCATGGCTCTTTCTGGGGTCGATCTTCACGACGGCAGTGATTGCGCCCGATCAGTCCGAGCGCGACCATTGCGGTTCGTGCAGGGCATGCCTTGACATCTGTCCGACCAATGCCTTCCCCGCGCCATACCAGATCGATGCGCGGCGCTGCATTTCCTACCTCACCATCGAACACAAGGGCCCGATCCCCCACGAATTCCGCAAGGCCATGGGCAACCGCATCTATGGCTGTGATGACTGTCTGGCGGTTTGCCCGTGGAACAAGTTTGCGCAGGAAGCCGCAGAGGCGAAGCTGCAGGCTCGTGACGATCTGAAGGCACCGGCACTCGCAGAATTGCTGGAACTGGATGACGCTGCCTTCCGCGCGCGCTTTTCAGGCTCTCCCATAAAGCGCATCGGGCGCGGGCGCTTTGTGCGCAATGTCCTGATCGCGGCTGGTAATTCCGAAGACCCTCGCCTTGTCCCGCAATGCGAGGCACTGTTGCAGGATGAGGATGCGCAGGTGCGCGGTGCGGCAGTATGGGCCTTGTCTCGCCTGACTCCGGGAGAGAACATGCGTGTCCTGGCCGCCATGCAGAATGAGGAAGACGCAATGGTTCTGGAGGAATGGAAGCTGGCAGGAGCCGCTGCATGAAGCGCGTCCTGCTTCTAGGCGCCGGTTATTCCGCCCGCGCCATCGCGCGCGCATTGCCCGCGCAGACGCGCAAACAAGGCACGACCCGCAGCAAGGAGAAAGCTGCAGAGCTCGATGACATGGGCATCGAACCCCTACTTTACGAAGCGGGGCAGGGACTTTCGGCTGACCTCCACTCAGCACTCGAAGCGGCAAATGCCATTGTCGTCTCCGTCTCTCCGAACACATCGGGCGACCCTTTGCTGCAGGATATCAAGAAGGGCGGCGTGCAGTTGAAGGCAGCCTCCTGGCTTTGCTACCTTTCCACGGTCGGCGTCTATGGGGATCATGCAGGCGCGTGGATCGACGAGAACGCCGAGTGCCATCCGGTTTCCGACCGCTCCCGTCAGCGTCTGGCAGCGGAACAGGCATGGCAAGCCTATGCGGCCGAGAAGAAGGTGCCGTTGGCGATCATGCGACTGGCTGGCATTTACGGCCCCGGTCGTAGCGCACTCGACAGCCTGCGCAGTGGCAAGGCAAGACGGATCATCAAGCCGGGGCAGGTCTTCAACCGCATTCATGTCGAGGACATAGCGGGTGCAGCGCTTCATCTGATGAACATCTGCGCGAATGGCATCTACAATATTGCCGATGACGAACCTGCACCGCCACAGGATGTCGTGGAATTCGCAGCAGAACTCTTGGGCGTCGAGCCCCCGCCGGAAATACCTTTTGAAGAGGCGCCGCTCACTCCGATGGGCCGCTCTTTCTATGGAGAGTGCAAGCGTGTCTCCAACAGCCGTCTGAAACGGGATGGGTACAATTTTGCCTTTCCGGATTACCGTGCTGGTCTCAAAGCCCTGTTTACCGATGAAAGCGCATGATCACGTAACTGCCACGAAATCTGTTATGATGGCTGTGTTTTGATCACCACGAACCCGGAGTGGGAAGATGTGGAAATATTTGAGTAAATCCTTATTCGGCGTCAGCCTTGCTGCGTCAGTTGCAATTTCTTTCAACGCCAGTTCGGAGCCTCTGGCCAAGGACCTGTTCGGCTCAAAGAAGCTTCCTGCGGCCATCGAGCCTGCGGCACACGGTTTCTATTCCAAAGGCTGTTTTTCCGGCGGTCTTGCCATGGCAAAAGACGGCCCGCATTGGCAGGCAATGCGTCTTTCGCGCAATCGCCGCTGGGGCCACCCGGAACTCATCAAAGTGCTTACGCGCCTTTCGGTAGATGCCAACCGTGACGGGTGGAATGGCCTTCTGGTCGGCGACCTGTCACAGCCGCGCGGCGGCCCCATGCTTACCGGTCATGCGTCCCACCAGATCGGACTTGATGCCGATATATGGCTGACGCCGATGCCAAACCGCCGCTACACCGACGCCGAGCGGGAAAATGTCAGCGCCATCTCCATGCTGAAGGATGGCACGCTCTATGTCGACGACAGCAAGTGGACGAAGGCTCACGAAGCGCTGCTGCGCAACGCCGCGAGCTACAGCAATGTCGAGCGTCTGCTGGTTCATCCGGGCATAAAGAAGAAGCTTTGCGACACGGTAACCGGCGATCGGTCCTGGCTGCGCAAGGTGCGTCCCTATTGGGGGCATCACTATCATGTGCATATCCGCATCGGATGCCCGGCGGATTCGCCCAATTGCAAACCGCAGTCTCCGCCGCCGCGCGGAACCGGCTGCGATCAGTCCCTGGCATGGTGGTTCACCGATGAACCGTGGAAGCCGGCTCCAAAGGACAAGCCGCAGAAGCCCCGCGCCCGCGATGTCATGACCATGGCTGCTCTGCCCAATGCCTGCCGTGTCGTTCTCGGTGCGCCTGAGCCTGCTTCCGAAGCGGCTGTGACGGTTGATCGTCCAGGCGTCATCCCCGCAAATGCAACGCGCGCGGCGGCTGCCGAGCATTTGAGCCCGGCGGAAGTCTTGAGAAGACTGAGCAGCAGTGAAGTGCCGGTCCCCTCGCCCAGACCATGAGCTGACGCTCACAAAACATGTATAAAGCGCATATCGAAGGGTGCGGCCAACGCCGCGCCCTTTTCATTTTCCCTCACCGTCTTTTCTTATTCACAGGGCTCCTCTATAGACTTCAACCGATTTAACGCTACGACGAGGACGCCATGCCGAGGAAACGCCGGATCGCACTGATCGCGCATGACCAGAAGAAGGACGACCTCGTTGCCTTCGCCGTTAAGCATCGGGCGTTTCTTGACGATTGTGATCTGGTGGCAACCGGAACGACGGGTGGGCGCATCGCTGAAGCGTGTCCCGGCCTGGATATTCTCAGGCTGAAAAGCGGCCCGCTCGGCGGCGACCAGCAGATCGGCGCGCTGATTGCGGAGCGCGAGGTCGACCTCGTCATCTTCTTTGTCGACCCGTTGACCGCGATGCCTCATGATGTCGACGTCAAGGCACTGATGCGCCTTGCCATCGTCTATGATGTGCCGATGGCGCTGAATGAAAAGACCGCGCAGATCCTTGTCCGGAATCTGGATGAGGCGGGTGCCGGATGGAAAGACTCGAACGAGGGAGCCTGATCGAGCGACTATGCCTTATCCCAATGACCAAGACATGGTGCTGGAATTTCCGATCCTGATCGGTGACATCGGCGGCACGAATGCGCGCTTTGCCATCGTGGTGGATTCCTATGCCGAGCCCCGCGAGTTCCCGGTCGTTCAGACCGCAGACTACGCCACGATCGACGAGGCAATCCAGACAGCCATTCTCGACCACACGAACATTCTGCCTCGTTCGGCAGTGCTCGCAGTTGCCGGTCCCGTGGATGGCGACGAGATCGACCTGACCAATTGCGACTGGGTCGTGCGTCCCCGCCAGATGATGGAAAAGATGGGCATCCGCGACGTCGTCGTGCTCAACGATTTTGAGGCACAGGCGCTGGCCGTGGTGGCTCTTGGTGAAGAGCATCTGGAACAGATCGGCGGTGGCGAGGCGGAGACCACCGGCAGTCGCGTCGTGCTTGGACCGGGCACGGGCCTTGGCGTAGCAGGCCTCGTCCATGCCCGTCGCACCTGGGTTCCTGTTCCAGGTGAGGGTGGCCATGTCGATCTTGGACCGCGCACCGAGCGCGACCGCCAGATATTTCCGCATCTGGAAACGATTGAGGGCAGAATTTCCGCCGAGCAGATCCTTTGCGGACGCGGCCTCGTCAATCTGTATCGCGCGCTTTGCAAGGCCGATGGAAACACACCGAAATTCTCCGATCCGGCAGAGATAACGGGCGCAGGTCTGGCCAAGGAGGATGCAGCGGCAGTCGAAACCCTCGACCTGTTCTGCACCTATCTCGGCCGCCTTGCAGGCGATCTCGGCCTTGTCTTCATGAGCCGCGGCGGCGTGTTCCTCACTGGCGGCATTGCTCAGAAGATCGTGCCTGCCCTCAAGAACGGTCACTTCCGCAAGGCCTTCGAAGACAAGGCCCCGCACAATGCACTCGTCGAGCAGATGCCCGTATTCGTTATCACGCACCCGCTGGCGGCGCTCACCGGCATCGCAGCCTATGCAAGAACGCCCGCACGCTTCGGCGTGGAAACGGCTGGCCGCCGCTGGAAGGCGGTTTGAGAGACGCAGCGGTTTCTACCTGACTTCAAACTGCACCAGGCGGGCCCGCGTCAGGGCTCGCCATTGCAAGGCTGGTCGCGATAGGGCATAGCGCTGGCATTGCAGCCTTGCGGCCTGACGGGCCGTCACGATGAGAGCGGTTATTTGTTCGGCAGGAAGCGAAAGCACGATTTCGAACCCGGCGATGTCGTAGCGGTCATCCGGCGTGTCATGTCCGAAAACGGGCGCGACTATCTGGGGCTTTATGGCTGGGCCATCGCCTGCATGCTCATTCTCGCCGGCACCACTGCCTTCAGCGCATGGATCATGCGCTACATCATTGACGATCTTTTCTATGAGCAGCGCTGGGAACTGGTGCCGTGGATTTGCGGCGGCATCGTCTTCGCCTTCACCTTGCGCGGCTTCGCCACCTATGGCCAGGCCGTGTTTCTGGCGCGTATCGGTAACAATATTGTCGCTCGCTATCAGCAGCGCATCTTCGACCACCTGATGAAGCTGGGCATGCCCTATTTCACCAATGCGCGGTCCGGGCAGTTGGCTGCCCAGATCAGCCAGAATGTGACGGGCGTCCGTGATCTGCTCAATCTGACCGTTGCCGCCATCGGGCGCGACCTCGTCACGCTGATCGGTCTCGTCGCCGTCATGGTCTGGGCCGATCCGCTGCTGTCACTCATGGCTTTTGTCATGGGCCCGCCCATCGGCATCGCAGTCAATTACCTGATGCGCCGGCTGCGCCGCGTGACGCGTGAATCGGTCGAGATCAATTCGCGGCTTCTGGGAGCCATGCAGGAATCGGTGCAGGGCATCGCCGTCATCAAGGCCTTCACCATGGAGAATGTGCTGTCGGCGAAGATCGCGCAGCTCGTCCACGATGCCGAAGGCCGCTCCAACAAGATCGCGCGCGTTTCCGAGCGCATGGCGCCCATCACCGAGATGCTGGCCGGCATCGCCATAGCAGCGGTCATCGGCTATGCCTCCTGGCGTGCCGCCCAAAGTGCCGAACCGCCCGGTGCCGTCATGTCCTTTATTACGGCCCTGCTTCTGGCCTACGACCCGGTGCGCCGCCTGTCCCGCACGCAGGTCAATATCGAACGCTCTCTGGTCAATGCGCGCATGATCTATGAGGTGCTCGACCTGGAGCCCCAACAGCGCGATGCCGCAGATGCCAGGGCGCTGGAGGTGCGAGAGGGCGAGGTTCGCTTCGAGAATGTCCGCTTTGCCTATTCCGCCGAGAGCCCCATACTCAATGATGTAAGTTTCAAGGCTGATGCGGGTCGTACCACCGCGATTGTCGGCCCGTCGGGTGCGGGCAAGTCCACCCTGTTCGCGCTGCTGCAACGCTTCTACGATCTTGACCGTGGCAGCATACTGATCGACGGGCAGGACATCTCGAAGGTTACCAAACATTCGCTGCGTTCGCAGATCGCCTATGTCTCGCAGCATCCCTATCTCTTCGAAGGCACGATCCGCGACAATATCCGCTATGGCCGTGCAGACGCCACCGATGCCGAAATCGAGGAAGCAGCGCGCCTTGCCAATGCCGAGGAGTTCATCCTCGCGCAGGAGAATGGCTACGACACGCTTGTCGGGGAGAACGGTGCCAACCTATCCGGCGGCCAGCGCCAGCGCATTTCGATTGCCCGCGCCATCGTGCGCAATGCGCCGATCCTGCTTTTGGACGAGGCGACCTCCGCGCTCGACAACGAATCGGAAGCAAAGGTGCAGGAAGCGCTGGAGCGCGTGATGCAGGGGCGCACCACGCTCGTCATTGCGCACCGGCTTTCAACCGTCGTCAATGCAGATCATATAGTCGTGCTCGAAGAAGGGCGACTGGTCGAGGAAGGCACGCATGGTGAACTGGTCATGCAGGAGAACGGCGTTTATGCCCGCTTCCACCGCATGCAACGTCAACGCGGCGAGAACCTGCTGGACAACAACACGCCAGAGGATTGAACAAGGCTGAGCCGCAAGCTGCGGTTCGCAAGAGGAGGTAGATGACCGTGAGCGATATGGGACTGGTGGTGGTCGGCGCCGCGGGGCGCATGGGCCAAACCCTCATCCGCACCGTGGCGGAAACCAAAGGCGTTCGCCTAGTCGCAGCGGTTGAACGCGAAGGTGCACCTATGCTGGGCCGTGACGCAGGTGAACTGGCCGGCGTCGGCCAACTCGATGTCGCCATCACCGATGATCCGCTGGCAGCCTTTGCCAAGGCCGATGGTGTCCTCGACTTCACCTCTCCCGCTGCCACGGTCACCTTTGCAGGATATGCCGCACAGGCACGCATTGCCCATGTCATCGGCACCACCGGCTGCACGGCGGAAGAAGATGCACGTATCGAAGCGGCAGCGCGCCACGCCACCATCGTAAAATCCGGCAATATGAGCCTCGGCGTGAACCTGCTTTCGATCCTGGTCGAACAGGCGGCAAAGGCGCTGTCGGCTGAAGACTTCGATATCGAGGTTCTGGAAATGCACCATCGCCACAAGGTCGATGCACCCTCAGGTACCGCGTTGCTTCTGGGTGAAGCAGCGGCCAGGGGGCGGGCGATTGATCTGGAAGACAATTCGGTACGCGTTCGTGACGGCCAGACAGGTCCGCGCGAAGGCGGCTCCATCGGCTTTGCCACCTTGCGCGGCGGCTCGGTGGTGGGCGAGCATTCCGTCATTCTTGCAGGAACCGGCGAGCGCATAACGCTTTCTCATCAGGCCGAGGACCGCGCAATCTTCGCGCGCGGCGCGGTTGCTGCAGCGCAATGGGCACATGGCCGCAAGCCCGGGCTCTATTCAATGCGCGACGTGCTTGGCCTCTGATCGCAACAATCTCAATCGAAGGAAGGGAAGAACTAGATGTCGGGAACGCTGATCCTGGTCCGCCACGGCCAGAGCGAATGGAACCTCAAGAACCTTTTCACCGGCTGGCGTGATCCGGGGCTGACCGAGAAAGGCCACGAGGAAGCACGCAATGCCGGCCGCCTCCTTCGTGAAAAGGGCTTCAAGCCCGACATCGCTTTCACTTCCGTACTCTCCCGTGCCCAGGTGACCTGCGACCACATTCTCAAGGAGCTCGGTCAGGAAGATCTCGAAACGATCCGCAACGAGGCTCTCAACGAGCGCGACTATGGTGATCTCGCCGGCCTCAACAAGGATGATGCGCGCGAGAAGTGGGGTGAGGAACAGGTTCATATCTGGCGCCGCTCCTACGACACCCCGCCTCCCGGTGGCGAAAGCCTGAAGGACACCGGCGCACGTGTCTGGCCTTACTACATCAACGAGATCCTCCCGCGCGTGCTGCGTGGCCAGACGGTTCTGGTCGCAGCCCACGGCAATTCCCTGCGCTCCCTCGTCATGGTGCTGGACAATCTGTCCGGCGAGGAGATCGTCAAGAAAGAGATCGCCACCGGTGTGCCGGCGATCTACCGTCTCAATGCCGATGCGACGGTGGCAAGCTCGGAAATCCTCAAGGGCTGATCGCCCGGACAAATCCATGCCGGGCTCCATGGTTTGAACCAGAAGCCCGGCATCTCTGACGACAGACGGCAAATCTTCCTTTTTTGCGATTTCCCGCGTTGACAGAAGCAGCCAGTCCGCATACATCGGCTGCGCACCTAGCCCAGGTGGCGGAATTGGTAGACGCGCACGGTTCAGGTCCGTGTGCCGCGAGGCGTGGAGGTTCGAGTCCTCTCCTGGGCACCACATCTGCTCTTAAGCAGAACATGTGGCACCTGCCGGCTACCGCGGCAGACATTCAAGCTCCCCTTGATATAGCAGAAATCGCCTGAGGCTTGCCGAGGCGGCAATCTGCGCTTCGCATGGGGCTGCTTCTTCAACAGGCCAAACCGGGCCCATCAGATTACTCAAAACGCTGGCGGCCTGCTTGTGTCGAGGCAGCAGTTCAACCCGGACAGCGGCAGCTTGATGCTGAGTGTTCCAGGCACCCGCCGCATCAAGGGCTCATCAGGCCCCAATCCAAGACATCTGGCAAAGCTCGAGCGCGCTCGACCCACCTCATTGTTCAGGGGGGGGGTGAACCCGCGCTCGGGACCGGTCGGGCAGGTCTGTGCAAATTTCTCTCTCGGGAATCCCTTCAGGCGCCAGAGATGTACGTCTTCCTCGCGCTGGAAACCTGAAAGAAGCCGAGTCTAACCCATTGATCCGGATTCATTTTCCGAACTCCCCGGTACTGTCGCAAGGTGAGCAGGAGCCGCAAATGCGTAGTAAACATGAAGGTCGGATTTCCGCGTCGCAAAAAGTTCAAAAAAGTTGGATTTGGTCGTTGACAGTTTTGGTTGGGTGGGGCTATACACCGCTCACCAACGAGGCGGGCGGCGCCAGCAGCGAGTGCTGGGGTTCGCCACTGAGTTGGTTTCAAATTCAGAGCGGCGCGTGAGCG
>NZ_JAYMER010000013.1:0-1318 GCF_037029545.1 Nitratireductor sp. CH_MIT9313-5
AAAAGCGATTCTGCCAGCTGAAGAATGCATCTCCACGTGCAGGCAAGGCATCTCACTTTAAAATAAATTGAGATCTTCGGATTCTGAATCACGGACAAGCGATTCAGGTCTCTCAGAAGTCGATTCTGAGAAGGGCGAAAGCGTTACTCCGGCGAACGACGTGCGCGGGGAGAAGGGCAGGGAGGCTGTCGCTGTTCGTGCAGCAGTCGCTTCCTCGCATGCCTTCCGCCGGCTTTTGTTCCTTGCATGGGTCTCCCTCATCCTTGTCTCGTAGTGACGGGACAGAGGAGAAAGAGTATGCCCCGAGCAGTGAAGTCAGATGATGCATCCCACAGGGAGCGCCAGCAGCGCTACCGGACGCGACTGGCGGCCGAAAGGCGGCCAGAAGCCTCGACCATCGATGTTGCTGTTGCTGCGGCTGTAGCTGCCTTTGCCAGTGCTGCGGCACGTGACCCCGCGCTCCATCCGCAGGCGCTGCAGTGGATCCTTAGATACGCCCGGCGACGGTTGGTCGAGGACGGCTATGACAGGGAGCAGGTCATGCGGGTGCTCCACCGCCGGATGCGCCGCTTCGGCTAGTGCTTGGCCCTTTGCGGATCACATGGTGATGCACTGTTCTGTATTCCCCCCATTACTCCGTGTTTTGGAATCAGAATTACAGAAACTCACATAGTGACGCTGCGGAGCCTCGATGGGCAGTGACCTCGTTTTTAGTTCCGAGAACGGTCGCATTTGAACAATCTCTCTCACCGCCTCGCAATTCTTTGCCCGCTATGGGTGCAAGCAACGAACTGTGGGGGCGGGAATGGAAGAGCTGAAATCTCGGCAAGACGACAAGCATGAGCACATCCTGCTCGATGATGTGCCACCGATCGACGGCATGGACAATGTGCCGGAAGACGTTGGGCACGCAGCTGATGCCGAACAGGATGCAGCAGATGATGGCGACGATGCTCGTGAGATGGAAACGCTCTTCGGCAAGGAGTTGAGCAAGGTCAAAGACAGCGTCACAAGGTGGCGCGTGCAGCAGGCGAAGGCGGCATTCCGCATTGGTGATCTGTGGGAGGAGCTTTCGCAGGATATGAAGGTCGGTGAGCTCACCGCATTCCTTGCGAACGAGTGCCAGGTGCCGCGCCGTGACGTGCAGCGTTATGTACGACTTGCCAAACTCTTTCCCGGCGACTGTGCTGAACGCATCGCCTTCCGCGGCGAGGCGCTGACACCGCGCGAGTTACTGATCCAGAATGGTGTCGCATCCTCTGTTCTGCTCGATCTGGCTGGGCAGGATGAGACGGTGCGCGATGAAGCAATCCGCATG
>NZ_JAYMER010000014.1:0-812854 GCF_037029545.1 Nitratireductor sp. CH_MIT9313-5
GCCGCTTAAGATGAAAACCCTGATGAGCCAGAGCCTCCACTAGATCAGGCCGCCGAACTGCTCAAAACCTCTGACGACGGACACGTCATCGTCATCAGCTTTTCTTCGGAAGACCCGCGTCTGGCCGCGGCAATTCCCAATGCCATCGCCGACGCTTATCTGGAAAATCAGCGCGAAGCCCGCCAGCAGTCCAATGCGGACGCAACCGAATGGCTTGAACCGGAAATTGCCGATCTGCGCGAGCGCGTCCGCGAGGCCGAAGAACGTGTCGCCCGCTACCGGGCTGAATCCGACCTTCTGATTGGCCAGAACAACACCGTTCTCGCAACCCAGCAGCTTTCCGAAATCTCCAGCGAATTGTCGCGTGCGCGCGCTGCTCGTGCCGCTGCCGAGGCCGATGCGGAGGCAGCCCGTCGCGCCCTCTCAAGCGGCGGTTCGCTCGACACGCTGCCTGATGTTCTTGAATCGGGTCTGGTCGAGCGCCTTCGTGAACGGCAGGTCGATCTGCAGGCGCAGATTGCTGACCTCTCCACCACGCTTCTCGGCAATCATCCGCGTATCCGTGCGCTGCAATCGCAGCTCTCCGACCTTGATGCGCAGATCAGTTCCGAAATCCGCAAGATCATCACCGGCCTTGAAACGCGGGCCGAAACAGCGCGTCAGCGCGAAGAGGATCTGACAGCCGAGTTGAACCGCCTGAAGGCCGAAAGCGCCCGCGCAGACGAAGAGCAGGTGGAATTGCGCGCCCTGGAGCGTGAAGCCGCTGCACAGCGCGAACTGCTGGAATCCTATCTCACCCGCTACCGCGAAGCCTCGGCACGTCGCGACCGCGATCTTCTGCCCGTGGATGCGCGCATATTCTCCCGCGCGATTGTCCCACAGGAGGCCTATTTCCCGAAGGTGCTGCCGCTGACCATCGCTGCATTTGTTGCGGCACTGCTCGTCGGCGCGATTGTTCTTCTGTTGCGCGAACTCTTCAGCGGTCGTGCCATGCGTCCAGCCTATGTGCCGGGCGAGGCCGATGCACCGATGGCGGCCTCTGCCGCGACCGATGCGGCAAAACCGGCTGCACCTTCGCCAGAGCTGCCACCTGCACCGCGCCCGCTCGAAATGGAGCCGGCAACGCAGGTGCCGACCACACCGGCCGGGCTGACGGCCCTCGATATCGAAAAGGCCGCTGACCGGCTTGTTGCCAACGGCGTCACGCGGGCGCTGTTCATTTCACCGGAAGGGGACGAGGCCGCCGCTGCCGCGGTTCTGGTGGCGCGTGAGATCGCCGACACCGGCCTGCGTGTCCTCCTGATCGACCTTACTTCGACAGGTGCCGCCTCGCGACCAATGCTGGAAACCACCTCCTATGCCGGCATTACCAATATACTGGCTGCCGAGGCACAGTTCGCGGATATCATCCACGCAGATCTCTATTCCGACTGTCATGTCATTCCGATTGGCACAGCTGATCCTGCGCGGGCACTTTCAGGCATTGATCGTCTGCCGCTGATCATGAATTCGCTGACGACGGCTTATGAGATCGTTCTGGTCGAATGTGGTGTGACCGACGCCGCTGGCATCGAACGTCTTGCCGATGACAACACGCAGATATTCGTCAGCCTGATTGATCCGGAAGACGAAGCCATCGAAGAGACGGCAGAGGCCTTGAGGGAAGAGGGCTTTGGCAGCCCGGTTCTGGTCTCGCCGGTCGGCCATGAGCCGGAATCCGTTCCACCGGGACGCACGGTGGCTTGAAGCGCGGTCAGTTGCCCGTAAGGCTGCGAAGCTTCTTGAATGTCCGCATGGCTGCGGGGCTGGATTTCAGGCGGCGTTTCAACCCGGCTGACACCTGCTTGCTGCGCGCGAGCGCCTTGCCCTTGCCCGTCAGGCCGATAAAGAGATCGCGATAGCGTCGTTCCACATCGCACCACTGCCGTTTGTAGAACTCGTCCCCGACGCTGAAATCGTAGAGCGCAAGCCCTTCCTCGCAGGCTGCCAGGATGTTCTCGTGGAACAGAAAGTCTCCCGGGCTCGCATGGACCAGATCGTCTTCGAGAAAGCTGGAAAACTCACAGATGATGCCGGTTTCAGTGCGGCTTGAGCCGGTAACCGCGCGAAGCCTGCCATCCACTTCCAGACCATCAAGCTGAAAACGTGGCGGAGTGCTGCCAAGACCGCTCTTGAAGAGCTGGAGAAACGCTTGCTGAACCCGCGCTTCTTCGAAAACATTCCTGATACCAAGTTTTCCGAACCGCTCGGCCTTCATGCGGAAAAATGCATTGAGCAACCGCTCAACTTGCGCGTCACTGGCTGCCGTGAACCGGCGATAACCGCCAGCGGCCTCAAGCTTGCGCCTTTGCGAGCGATGCTTTTTGCGTTTGCGTTTGCCCGTACTTCCCGAAAGGACCTTGTCGATCCCGCCAGTCAGATCGACCGCAAGTGCAACATCGGCGCTGGCCGATGCGTCAGCCGTCAAGAAAGGATTGCGCACGCCCTCCAGCGTCTCGCGCTGGCGTTCAAGCGAAAGCATGTCGATGCGTGCGGTATGGTCGGCAAGCGCTGCCTCAAGCATGGTGAGAAGCACGCCATTGCCGCTGAGTTCCCGGTGGCAGGGCATGAAATTGCCATTGGCATGGCTGCCGCCGGGAAAGCGTGCCGTTACAATGCGGTGACTGCGGATGATTTCAAGTGCGACGGCAGCAATCGGCTCGTCTCCGTCGCGAAAGATGGCGATCAGGCCTTCGGCTTCGTCAACTGAGAGAAAACTCTCCGTCCATTCGGGCGATTGCGGCGGAGCGTAGGTCAGTGCGGATGCAGCCGCGCGGTACAGCCTCAGCCCTTCTTCGTCAGCGGGATGAAGCGTCACGCCAAGGCGGCGTTCCTTCGCTGCACTTTGCCTCGACCTGTTCTCGCCAGAACCGGCTGCCGCCATCACCGTTGCCCCTGAACATGATTACCTGGGCGATCATAGCAGCGAAAAATGAACAAGCCTTCCTATTCGCTCTCGCGCCGCTTTGAAGTTTCCATCCACTTGATGATCCACATGGCCGGCAATATCCACATAAGGCCACTGACCAGATAGAAGGCCAGATGCGTCCAGGCACTCTTGTCGGCGAGAACGGCAACAGCAAACGCCGTCGAGATCAGCGCGTAGAGAACAACGAGCGCGATCAGCGCGATCATGCCAATGAATTTCTTCAGCCTTACGGGCAAGGTGCCGGACCCTTTCTACTCTTGCGGTGTGGTTCCTATGATATGAATTTGAACCATTCGCAACCGCGACTGCATGTCACGCTACGTGTTCCCTTGCGCGCAAGAGGCCGCTGGTTCAATAAACCGGCAGGCAAGCAGGGGACGATCTTACGTCATGGCAAGCATGGAAACGACTTCAGGACCAGCCGAAAAGATGCTCAAGGCCGAAAGGAACCGGTTCCTTGTCAGGTCCTGGCTTTACGTCGTCCTCGTCATGATTTTCGCCCTCGTTGTCGTCGGCGGCGCCACCCGCTTGACCGATTCCGGCCTCTCCATCACTGAATGGAAACCCATCCACGGTGTGATCCCGCCCTTAAGCGGAGCTGAATGGCAGGAAGAGTTCGAGAAATACCGGCAGATCCCGGAATACCAGCAGATCAACAAGGGCATGAGCCTGGACGAGTTCAAGACCATCTTCTGGTGGGAATGGGCACATCGCTTCCTGGCGCGCGGCGTCGGCTTCGTCTTCGCGCTGCCGCTGGCCTTCTTCTGGTTTACGGGGCGTCTGGAGAGCCATCTGAAGCCAAAGCTCGTGGGGCTTCTGGCACTCGGCGGACTGCAGGGCGCGGTTGGCTGGTGGATGGTGGCTTCCGGACTGGTGGACCGTGTTGATGTCAGCCAGTACCGGCTCGCCACCCACCTCACCATTGCCTGCCTGATTTTCCTCGTGACGATGGTGATCGCGCGCGGGCTTGCACCGCATTCGGGCGGCACATCCGGCGACAGCACGCGCAAATTCGCAGGCTGGATGATCGTGGCCGTGCTCATCCAGATCTATCTCGGCGGGTTGGTGGCGGGCCTGGATGCCGGTTTTACCTACAATACCTGGCCGCTGATGGACGGAGCCGTGGTGCCGGGCGGTCTGTTCGTCCAGTCACCCTTCTGGATCAATCCGTTCGAAAACCCGAAGACGGTGCAGTTCATCCACCGCATTGGTGCCTATACGGTGCTGGCTCTGGCGCTTGTCCATGTCTATCAGGCTTGGGCCGCAGAGGCAGGCTCAACCCACTCTCGTCGGGCAGTCGTTCTGGCACTTCTGGTGGTCGCACAGGCGCTCGTCGGTATCATTACGCTTGTGATGGTCGTGCCGCTCGGCTGGGCACTGGTGCATCAGGGCATGGCGCTGGTCGTGCTCGGCTTCGCCGCTGCCCATTGGCGTGCATGCAAGGGCGCCTATCCGCCCGAGCATGCGGTCATGACACGGTCCTGATAACCTAGCCTACGCGGCCAAGCATCAGGTCCATGTTCTGAACGGCAGCGCCCGAGGCACCCTTTCCGAGATTGTCATAGACGGCGATCAGCACCGCCTGCTTGCGCGCGTCATTGGCAAAGACATGGATGCGCATATTGTTCGTGTCGTTGAGCGACTGCGGGTCGAGGGCAGGGGAGCGCTCCAGCTCTTCGAGGGGCGCGACTTCCACGGCGCTGTTTTCCAACTTGCCGTAGTGCGCCTCGAGGGCGGCATGGATGTCCTTGCCCGAAGGCGCGTGATCGAGCTGGCCGAGCTGTAGCGGGATCGCCGTCAGCATGCCTTGCGCGAAATTGCCGATCACCGGCTGCATGATCACGTCATTATCCAGGCCGGTATAGGTCTTGATCTCGGGCAGATGCTTGTGATTGAGCGTCAGCCCGTAAGGCAGGTACCGCGGTGCGGCGTCGCCCTTGGCCTCATAGTCTTCCATCATCTGACGCCCGCCGCCGGAATAGCCGGTGACGCCATTGATCGTGACGGGATAGTCCTTCGGCAGAAGTCCTGCCTTCAGGAGCGGGCGAAGCATCGCAATCGGCCCCTGCGGCCAGCAGCCGGGATTGGCGACGAAGCGTGCGGCTGCAATGGCCTTGGCCTGCGCCTCGTCCATCTCGGCAAAGCCATATGTCCACCCATCGGCGACGCGATGGGCGGTCGAGGCATCAATGACGCGGGTCGTGTCATTCGGGATAAGTGAAACGCTCTCGCGCGCAGCATCATCGGGGAGGCACAGGATCGCGATGTCGGCCTTGTCCAGATATTCCGCGCGCGCATCCTTGTTCTTCCGCCGTTCCACCGGCACCGAGATGATCTCGATGTCCTTGCGGCCTTCGAGCCGCGAGCGGATCTGAAGGCCAGTGGTGCCGTGTTCGCCGTCGATGAAGATTTTTGCAGTCATGTCTCAAGCCGAAGAAAAGAATCTGAAATCAGATGGATGAAGCGCAAAGCGGAATCAATCCATCAAGGCGCTGAATCGGTTCGCGAAGCAGTTAGCGGGCCTTCTTTTCCGCAAGAAGGCCGAGATAGTGCTGCGCCACGGATGCGCCCGCAATCGCCGTCATGTCGGCATGGTCATAGGCGGGGGCCACTTCCACGATATCGGCGCCAACCATGTTCACTGGCCCAAGCCTGCGCAGGACCGACAGGATCTTCGCCGAAGAGGGGCCGCCCGCAACCGGCGTTCCCGTGCCCGGAGCATAGGCGGGATCAAGGCAGTCGATATCGAAGGTGACATAGGCCGGCACCTCGCCCACATGGGCGATGATCTGGTCAGCGATCTCCTGCGCGCGCATCTCTTCCACGTCATAGCCGTGGAGGATGCGGATGCCGCAATCTTCCGGGGCATGGGTGCGGATGCCGATCTGGATGGAGCGGCCGGCGTCGATGACATCCTCGCGCACCGCACGCAGCACGAAGGACCCGTGATCGACCCTTTTGCCGTCATCGGGCCAGGTGTCCTGATGGGCGTCGAACTGGATCAGCGCCAGCTTGCCATGCTTTTCCTTGTGCGCCTGCAGGAGCGGCCAGGTGACGGAATGATCTCCGCCCAGCGAGAGGAGGAAGGCTCCGGAACGCAGGATCTTGTCGGCCTCGCGCCGGATCTGTCCATGCGCGCGCTGCGGATAACCGTAATCGAACAGGCAGTCGCCATAGTCGATCACCGCAAGGTCTTCGAAAAGATCTCGATGGAACGGATATTGCGGGTCATTGTCGAAGATGGCCGACGCGCGGCGAATGGCCTGCGGACCAAACCGCGAACCGGGGCGGTTGGAGACAGCGGAATCGAAGGGCAGTCCCCACACAACAGCTTCCGCCCCCTTGAGGTTCTTGGAGAACTTGCGACGCATGAAGGAAAGCGCGCCCGCATAGGTCGGGTCGCTGGCACCACCCGTCAGATTGCGGGCGGTGAAGGCGTTGTCGATGGACTGAGAGGGCATTATCCGCGCTCCGTTAACTGTGTGATGCAGCCTCTATTGCACTGCCAGAACCTCAAAGCCAATCGTTAGGAATTGGCGCTTAGACTGTTCGCCTTGTGTGGCAGCCGATATCGGGGGCTTTGGCCACCAGATGCGCCTGATTTGGCATAGAATGCAGGGGAAGTAGAGTCTTTTGAAGCCTAGCCAAGATCCTGTTGATATGCGTGCGGGCAGGGACACAACGATCTATGCCGTACAATATCTGCGTGCCGGTGCAGCCTTTCTGGTCGTGTTCTACCATCTGGTCATTGCGCTGCATGATGAGACCCGATCCCTGATTTCTTTCGCCAGGGGCGCGGTAGGCGTCGACATCTTCTTCGTGTTGAGCGGCTTCATCATGGCCATGATCGCAGCCAAGCGTTCAGACCCCGCCGACCGCTTCATGCTGCGCCGCTTCGCGCGTATCGCGCCGCTCTACTACCTGCTGACACTGCTGCTCTTTGCCGTCGCGCTCGCAGCACCCCAGCTTCTCAACAGCACCACTGCCAATCCGCTGCATCTTCTCACATCGCTCTTCTTTCTGCCTTTTGACAGCGGGGGAGGGCGCAACGCACCGATACTGATCCTCGGCTGGACCCTCAATTACGAGATGTTCTTCTATCTCCTGGTGATGATTGCCTTGCGCGTCTTCAAGGACCGGACGCTGTTCAGCGTTATTGTCATGCTGGCGATGCTCGTGGGGCTGGGTGTCGTGATGGACAGCGACGCGCTGCTCGCGCGCTTTTACCTCGACCCGATCATCCTGGAATTTGCGCTCGGCATCCTTGTCTATCACATTGCCTTCAAGCGCGGGAGACTGCCGTTTCTCCTGGCACTTGTGGTGTTCCTTGTGGGAGTGGCACTGATCGCTCTGCAATTTGCCCCGGTAGAGCCTGACCTTCGGTCTCTTCTTTGGGGTGTGCCTGCTGCCATGATCGTGGCTGGTGCCCTGGGCATCTTCAGCGCTCGTATTGAATGGCTGCGCCGGATCGGCGACTGGTCCTACTCGGTCTATCTCGTTCACGTCTATGCCATTCACTTCCTGGTCAAGCTCGTGAGTGGCTATCTTCAGCCCTATCCGGGCCTGCAGTGGGTTATGGCCGGCGTCGCGATACCCGCAACCATCGTCGCATCGGCAATTCTCTACCATCTTGTCGAAGAGCCGGGGCGCCGTCTGGTCATGCGACTGGCGCGCATCAACGCAAGGTCGCCGGCACAAAGCTCCACGCCCGCTGAGTAGACTTTCTCGGAAGACCAAAAAGAAAAAGCGGACCCGAAGGCCCGCTTTCTCGAAACTGCAGAGTTTTCCGTAACGCTTAGCGCTTGGAGAACTGGAAGGAACGACGTGCCTTGGCGCGACCGTACTTCTTACGCTCGACCACACGGCTGTCGCGGGTCAGGAAGCCACCCTTCTTCAGAACCGGGCGAAGCTCCGGCTCGTAGTAGGTGAGGGCCTTGGAGATGCCGTGACGAACAGCACCGGCCTGACCGGAGAGACCGCCACCAACAACGGTAGCGACAATGTCGTACTGGCCGTTGCGGTTGGCTGCAACGATCGGCTGCTGCAGGATCATCTGCAGAACCGGACGTGCGAAATAGGCAGCAAATTCCTTGCCGTTCACGGTGATCTTGCCGGAGCCCGGCTTGACCCAAACGCGAGCGATCGCGTTCTTGCGCTTGCCCGTTGCATAGGCGCGGCCCTGAGCGTCGAGCTTCTGGACATGCACCGGTGCGGATTCAGTTTCGGTCTGGGCTGCCTGCGTTGCTGCCCCCAGATCCTGGAGCGAGTTGATTTCAGCCATAGACCTTGACCCTTACATTCTTCTTGCTCAGCGAAGCCACGTCGAGCTTCTCGGGCTGCTGTGCGGTGTGCGGATGATCGGCACCTGCGTAAACGCGCAGATTCTTCATCTGGCGACGGCCAAGCGGACCGCGCGGGATCATGCGCTCGATGGCCTTCTCGACAACGCGCTCCGGGAAGCGGCCTTCGAGAATGTCGCGCGCCGTGCGCTCCTTGATGCCGCCGGGATGACCGGTGTGCCAGTAATACTTCTTGTTGTCGTATTTGCGGCCCGTCAGCACGACCTTGTCGGCATTGATGATGATGACATTGTCACCATCGTCGACGTGAGGCGTGAAAGTAGGCTTGTGCTTGCCGCGCAGGCGGTTGGCGACGATGGAGGCGAGACGACCGACGACGAGACCTTCAGCGTCGATCAATACCCACTTCTTCTCCACCTCCGCAGGCTTCTGCGAGAAGGTTTTCATGATGTTTTCCAATCTCTTGGACCCGAACCTTGTGGCTCGAGCGTTTCTTGTTGCTTCAACCGATGGCTCAAAGGCCCTCGAATGAACCCCAGATGCAGGACCTGAAGTCTGCGCGGCTTATAGAGAGCGGGAGCGAACAAGTCAATTCACGAAAAACGACCCGGCGACAAAAACAATCAACGAAAACAACAGATTAGAAAAGAGGTAAAATAATACCACACTATTTTTGAGGCGGAATCGCGTAAGTGCCGGTGGCATGGGCCACCAGGTCACTGTTTCCCGAAACGGAAATGGCCACATCGAACACCATCAGGCTGCGCCCCAGCTTCAGGATCGAGCATCGGCCATCAATGTCACCTGCTGGCGCTTTCCGCATGAAATTGATGTTCAGATTTGTGGTCACCGTCAGCGCCTTGCGGCCGATATGCGAGAGCGCGCAGACATAACCGCCAATATCGGCAAGCGTGAACAGGGAAGGGCCGGAGACCGTGCCGCCCGGGCGCAGATGGCGGTCGCTGGCCTGTAGTCGCACCAGACAGCCACCAGGCCATACATCAACCGCACGATATTCGGAATGCTCGTGATTGAGCTGCGGATAGACCTCGCACAGATAGGCGTTGACTTCTTCGGCATTCATCACCGGTGTCATCGTGCTGCCTTGCTTGACCTTCTGGTCCATGCGTTGCCTCCTCCACTCGCACTCACGCTCAATTCTGGCACTGCGGCTGTGCCAAGAAAAGAGCCTTGCTCGCCCTGTAAACCGGTGTGCGGCCCATGCTAGCCTCCGCTCAAGCTTTGGAGGAGGAGAAGCCAATGGCTCAGCTTGCCGAAACCCCATCAGGTAAAGCCATCAGCCTTGTCGAGGCGCGGCAGGAGGATGCAACGCTCATCCTCACGCTCAACAACCCGCCCGCCAATGCGCTGTCCATAGCCATGATGGA
Organism: Nitratireductor sp. CH_MIT9313-5; assembly: GCF_037029545.1. Lineage (NCBI taxonomy): Bacteria > Pseudomonadati > Pseudomonadota > Alphaproteobacteria > Hyphomicrobiales > Phyllobacteriaceae > Nitratireductor > Nitratireductor sp. CH_MIT9313-5. The sequence continues at coordinate 9,657 of NZ_JAYMER010000014.1, forward strand.
AGCGCTGCAAGGTGCCTTGGAAAGGGCGCGCGACAACGACGCGGTGCGGGCCATCATCATAACGCATGAAGGCAAGGTCTTTTGTGCCGGTCATGACCTGAAGGAGATGACGGCGCATCGCGCGGATGAAGATCGCGGCCGCGAATTCTTCGCGCGCACCATGGGCCTCTGCTCAAGGCTCATGCAGACCATCGTGCGCCATCCCAAGCCGGTTATTGCCGCAGTTGGCGGCGTGGCGACGGCAGCCGGTTGCCAGCTTGTCGCCTCCTGCGACCTCGCAGTGGCGGGAAGCGGCGCGCGCTTCGCCACGCCGGGCGTCAATATCGGCTTGTTCTGCTCCACGCCCATGGTCGCGCTCTCCCGCAATGTCTCGCGAAAACAGGCCATGGAAATGCTGCTCACCGGCGAGATGATCGATGCTGAGACTGCCCATGCCTTTGGCCTCGTCAACCGCGTCGTCGCGCCCGACGAGGTGAATCAAACTGCGATGAAATTCGCGCAAACCATTGCTTCCAAATCACCTTTGACACTCAAGATCGGGAAGGAAGCATTCTATGAGCAGGTGGAAATGAGCTTGGGCGAGGCCTATGAATACACCGCCCGCGTGATGGTCGAAAACATGCTGGCCCGCGACGCGGAAGAGGGCATCGGCGCTTTCATCGAGAAGCGCAAGCCGGAATGGAAAGGCGAGTAAATGGCACGTGTAGAAAATATAGAACTGAAACAGCGGGATCGGGTTCAGCTTCATGACCCAGTTGATGCCGGCCTGTATCTTTTCGAGAAGGATGGCCGAAAGCTTATTCAGATCGATACATTCGGTCGCGATAGCCGCGAGATGCCCAATAAGGTTAGTCAGTCGCTACAGTTTGACGCGAAAGCCGCTGAGCAACTTTTCGAGTATCTCGGTCATCATTTCGGATTTAAGCGTTAGCAGATGAACCACGACAACTACACTGACGGCTATATCAGCGAGATCCTGCGAAGCGTGAGGACGATAGCCGTTGTTGGCGCTTCGCCCAAGGATGTGCGGCCGAGCTTCTTTGTGACCAAATACATGATGGACAAGGGCTACACGGTCTTTCCCGTCAATCCGGGACATGCCGGCGGCGAAATCGCGGGCGCGCTGACCTATGCCAGTCTGGCAGACATTCCCGAGCCGATCGACATGGTCGACATCTTCCGCACCTCAAGTGCGGTGCCGGGCATCGCCGAGGAGGTGCTCGCACTCGATCCGCTGCCCAAAGTCGTCTGGATGCAGTTGTCCGTGCGGGACGATGCTTCGGCTGCACGTCTGGAAGAGGCCGGCATTCAGGTCGTGATGGATCGCTGTCCGAAGATCGAATATGCGCGGCTTTCCGGCGAGATTGGCTGGAACGGCATCAACAGCCGCGTCATTTCCTCGAAGAAGCCGTTGCTGCGCAAAGGCTTCCAGAGCTTCGGCCTCCGCCCGCGCTAGCGGCTCGTCGCGGTCCCGGCGAGCAATCTTGTTTCGCCGGACCTCTGGAAATTGGACAAATCTTCTTTGCCTGCACGCGGCGCCTCTGTATTGATGGCCGCAAATTGTTCCCAAGGAGGATGTATCATGAGTGACCGCACGCCCGGTTTTGAAACTCTCGCCGTTCATGCAGGTGCGGCACCTGATCCCACCACCGGCGCTCGCGCCACGCCAATCTATCAAACAAGCTCCTATGTGTTTGACGACGTGGAACACGCGGCCTCGCTCTTCGGGCTCAAGGCCTTCGGCAATATCTACACCCGCATCATGAACCCGACCCAGGCGGTTCTGGAAGAGCGTGTAGCAGCCCTTGAGGGTGGCACGGCAGCACTGGCCACCGCCTCCGGCCACGGCGCACAGCTTCTCGTCTTCCACAATCTGATGCAGTCGGGTGACAACTTCATCGCCGCTAAGCGACTTTATGGCGGTTCGATCAACCAGTTCGGCCATGCCTTCAAGAATTTCGGCTGGCAGGTGCGTTGGGCCGACCCGCAGGACATGTCGAGCTTTGAAAGTCAGATTGACGAGCGCACCCGAGCGATCTTCGTTGAAAGCCTCGCCAATCCAGGCGGCACCTTCGTCGATCTCGATGCAATCTCTGCAGTTGCCCGCAAGCACGGCCTGCCGCTGATCGTCGACAACACCATGGCCACGCCATATCTCATTCGCCCCATCGAGCATGGCGCGGACATCGTCGTGCATTCGCTGACCAAATTCATGGGCGGCCACGGCAACTCCATGGGGGGCATTCTGGTCGATGGCGGAACCTTTGACTGGTCGAAGTCCGGCAACTATCCGATGCTCTCCGAGCCGCGGCCCGAATATAACGGTGTCAAGCTGCACGAGACCTTCGGCAATTTCGCCTTCGCCATCGCTGCGCGCGTGCTTGGCCTGCGCGACTTTGGTCCCGCGATCTCGCCCTTCAATGCCTTCATGCTTTTGACTGGCATCGAGACGCTTCCCTTGCGCATGCAGCGCCATTGCGACAATGCGCTGAAGGTCGCCAAATGGCTCAAGGATCAGCCAAGCGTGGCCTGGGTGTCCTATCCCGGTCTGGAAGATGATCCGAACCACGACCTGATGAAGAAATACTCACCCAAGGGCGCAGGTGCGGTCTTCACCTTCGGTCTGAAGGGCGGTTTCGAGTCTGGCGTGAAATTCGTCGAAGGTGTCGAGCTCTTCTCCCACCTGGCCAATATCGGCGACACCAAGTCGCTCGTCATTCACCCGGCTTCCACCACCCACCGCCAGCTCACCGAAGAGCAGCGCGAAGCGGCAGGTGCCGGAAATGACGTGATCCGTCTTTCCATCGGCATCGAGAACGCCGACGACATCATCGCCGATCTGGAGCAGGCGCTGGCCAAGGCCGGATAAACAGTTCTGAACGTGCGAACTTTTTCAGGCCGGTCCTCATCTCGAGGGCCGGCTTGAATTTTTTTGAACCGGGTTCTTCGCGCTGGCCCTTCAAATCGCGCCGAAAGTGCATAGTTGGGATGTCTCAACTTCATTTTTAGCGGAAGAGATTTCATGCAGAGTTCCGACAAGAACCGCCGGATTGTTTTGAACGAACGCCCAAAGGGCGAGCCGAACGACAACACGCTTCGTCTGGAAGAGGCGAGCATCCCCCAGCCCGGCGATGGCGAGGTGCTGCTGCGCACTGTCTATCTTTCGCTCGATCCCTATATGCGCGGACGCATGAGTGCCGCGAAGTCCTATGCCAACCCCGTTGAAATCGGCGACACCATGGTTGGCGGCACCGTCTCGCGCGTCGTGACCTCGAAGAACAAGCGCTTCAACGAGGGCGACTGGGTGCTCTCCCAGGGCGGCTGGCAGGATTACAGCATCACCAATGGCGAGGGCGTCATCAATCTGGGAGCCGACACACCGAACCCCTCCTGGGCGCTTGGAATCCTCGGCATGCCGGGCTTCACTGCCTGGGCTGGGCTTGAATTTATTGGCGAGCCGAAGGCAGGGGAGACCGTGGTGGTCGCCGCTGCAACCGGACCGGTCGGCGCGACGGTCGGCCAGATCGCCAAGCTTAAAGGCTGCCGCGTTGTGGGTATCGCAGGCGGCGAGGAAAAATGTCGTTATGCCATCGAGGAGCTAGGTTTCGACGCCTGTATCGATCGCCGTGAAGGTGATCTGAAGGTAGCACTCAAGGAAGCATGCCCTGACGGCATCGATGTCTATTTCGAGAATGTGGGCGGTGCGGTCTTCGACGCGGTTCTCCCGCTAATGAATCCTCATGGCCGCATCCCTGTCTGTGGCCTGGTTGCGCAGTATAATGCGACCTCGCTGCCAGAAGGCCCCGATCGCTCCCCGCTGATCCTCGGCACGATCCTCACGCAGAAGCTGCGCGTGCAGGGCTTTATCATCTTCGACACCTTCGGCCACAAGTTCCCCGAATTCCAGAAGGTCATGCAGGCCTGGCTGAAGGAAGGAAAGATCAAGTATCGCGAAGACATGGTGGAAGGGCTGGAGAAAGCCCCGCAGGCACTTTACGGTATGTTGAAAGGCGAGAATTTCGGCAAGCTCGTCGTGCGTGTCGGTCCCGACAGCTGATCCTCTTGCAAGACGCCCTTCGCGGCAGGCGAGGGGCGTCTCGCGTCAACCATTTTCTAACGCGCATTGGTGACAGTCGTTTCTCCGTCGCCGCCTCCAGCGCACGGGCCTTGCACAAGCGCAAGGCTGCATCCTATCTATTGTGTGAATTACAGCCGAATCTGCCGCCTTTAGGCTCGGCAGCTCTTTAGCCCGAAAAACCGAAAGGCCTTCCATGTCCAATCCAGTCGAGACCGCGATGAACCTTGTGCCGATGGTGGTCGAGCAGACCAACCGTGGCGAGCGTGCCTACGACATTTTCTCCCGCCTCCTGAAGGAGCGCATCATCTTCATCACCGGCCCGATCGAAGACAGCATGGCGACGCTCGTCTGCGCCCAGCTCCTCTTCCTCGAGGCCGAGAACCCGAAGAAGGAAATTGCGCTCTACATTAATTCGCCCGGCGGCGTGGTGACCAGCGGCATGGCAATCTACGACACGATGCAATTCATCAAGCCTGCCGTTTCGACCCTCTGCATTGGTCAGGCGGCTTCCATGGGCTCGCTTCTGCTTTGCGCTGGCCACAAGGACATGCGCTTTGCAACGCCCAATGCGCGCATCATGGTGCATCAGCCTTCCGGCGGCTTCTCCGGCCAGGCTTCCGACATCGAACGTCACGCCCAGGACATCATCAAGCTGAAGCGTCGCCTGAACGAAGTTTATGTCAAACACACCGGTCAGGACTACGAGACCATTGAAAAGACGCTCGACCGCGACCATTTCATGACAGCGGACGAATCAAGGGAATTTGGCCTGATCGACAAGGTCATTTCCTCTCGCGAAGCGCTGGAAACGCCGGCTGAAAGCTGAGCCGACTTTAGGCAACTGTGTAGAAAGCGCAGGCAAAGACGGGAAATCGCGCCGACTGTGCGATTTCCGTCACAATTTGCTGTTCCCACAGGGGACGGGGCGACCTACGTTAAGCCTATGTTGATTTTCGATCTCCTACTCTGAAGCGGAGATTGATCTGTTGCCGCGCTTTCCGATTTGTGTTTCGTTCGGAAAACGGGATTTGGGCGAAGTGCAGCCTTGCCTTTTAAGGCTTCTGCCCTTCTCTCTTCCGGCAGGACTGTCCATCTCTGGGGGTTGCCGGTGGTACTGAAAGGACGTGAGAAATGAGCAAGATCAATAACAGCGGCGGTGATTCCAAGAACACGCTGTACTGCTCGTTCTGCGGCAAGAGCCAGCACGAAGTACGCAAGCTCATTGCTGGCCCGACCGTGTTCATCTGTGATGAATGCGTCGAACTGTGCATGGACATCATCCGCGAGGAAAACAAATCCTCCATGGTGAAGTCTCGCGAAGGCGTGCCAACGCCTCAGGAAATTCTCGAGGTTCTCGATGACTATGTCATCGGTCAGCCTCATGCCAAGCGCGTGCTTTCCGTGGCGGTTCACAATCACTACAAGCGCCTGGCCCATGCGGGCAAGAATCCTGACGTGGAGCTTGCCAAGTCGAACATCCTGCTGATCGGTCCGACGGGTTGCGGCAAGACGCTTCTGGCCCAGACGCTGGCGCGCATCATTGATGTGCCCTTTACCATGGCCGATGCGACCACTCTGACCGAAGCCGGTTACGTGGGTGAGGATGTCGAGAACATCATTCTGAAGCTGCTTCAGGCTGCCGACTACAATGTCGAGCGCGCCCAGCGCGGCATCGTCTATATCGACGAGATCGACAAGATTTCGCGCAAGTCGGACAACCCGTCCATCACGCGTGACGTCTCGGGCGAGGGCGTCCAGCAGGCGCTGCTGAAGATCATGGAAGGCACGGTTGCTTCCGTTCCCCCGCAGGGCGGACGCAAGCATCCCCAGCAGGAATTCCTGCAGGTGGATACATCCTCCATCCTCTTCATCTCCGGCGGTGCCTTTGCCGGTCTCGACCGCATCATTTCCGATCGTGGTCGCAAGACCTCCATCGGTTTTGCCGCGACCGTGGATTCGCCGGAAGACCGCCGCACCGGCGAGCTTCTCAAGCAGGTCGAACCGGAAGATCTTCTGAAATTCGGTCTCATCCCCGAATTCGTTGGTCGTCTGCCGGTGCTGGCAACGCTCGAGGATCTCGACGAGGATGCGCTGGTGCAGATCCTCTCCGAGCCGAAGAACGCGCTTGTGAAGCAGTATCAGCGCCTCTTCGAGATGGAGAATGTGGAACTGACCTTCCACGAAAACGCGCTGCGTGAGATCGCCCGCAAGGCAATCGAACGCAAGACGGGTGCTCGTGGTCTTCGCTCGATCATGGAAGCGATCCTGCTCGACACGATGTTCGAGCTGCCCGCTCTCGAGGGTGTTCAGGAAGTCGTGATCTCTGACGAGGTCGTGGCCGGCAATGCCCGTCCGCTCTACATCTATGCAGAGCGCGAGAAGGAAAAGGACAGCGTCAGCGCCTGATTGCAGGACGTGACATCAAGGGGCGGGGCTGATCGCGGTAGTGCCGCTTTCTCCCGCCCTTTTTCACGTTTTTGCACTGTTGTTTCCCTGTAACCGCGTTTCAGTTCTTTAACCCTGGGCCATCCGCGTCTACCTTGAAGGCCGGATGGGCACGCGCCGCATTGAGCGACATGGTGTCAAGACCTTGATATGCGCGCCCGCACTCTCCAACTAGGGAGTGAGCGGGTGCCCCGGGTCAACGGACCGGTGTCGCGAATGCGAGCCTTGTCGGAGCGGGGCGCTCCTTCGTCTGAAAATGTCCGCGGCTTGCCTCATGGGAGGTCGTGGTTTGAAAAGGCAGAACAATGACAGAAACTCCGAATATCGGCAGTGACACTCTCTTCCCCGTCTTGCCCTTGCGCGACATCGTGGTGTTTCCGCACATGATCGTGCCGCTCTTCGTGGGGCGCGACAAGTCGATCAAGGCTCTGGAAGAGGTGATGGGGGCGGAAAAGCAGGTCCTGCTTGCAACCCAGATGAACGCCGCTGATGACGATCCGGATGCCAGCGGCATCTATGATATCGGCACGCTGGCCAATGTGCTGCAGTTGCTGAAGCTTCCCGATGGCACCGTCAAGGTGCTGGTCGAAGGTGCTTCGCGTGCGCGCATCACCAAGTTCACCGAGCGTTCCGAGTTTCACGAGGCCTATGCCGAGCTTCTTCCCGATCCGGAAGATGACGAGGTCGAGATCGAGGCGCTTGCGCGCTCGGTCGTTGCCGACTTCGAAAATTATGTGAAGCTCAACAAGAAGATTTCGCCCGAAGTGATCAGCGCCACGAGCCAGATCGAGGATTACTCGAAGCTGGCCGACACGGTTGCGTCGCATCTGGCAATCAAGATCCCTGAAAAGCAGGAAATGCTGGCCACCCGCTCGGTTCGCGAGCGCTTGGAAAAAGCCATGGGCTTCATGGAAGCCGAGATTTCGGTGCTTCAGGTCGAAAAGCGCATCCGCTCGCGCGTCAAGCGCCAGATGGAGAAGACCCAGCGCGAATATTACCTGAATGAGCAGATGAAGGCCATTCAGAAGGAGCTTGGCGAGGGCGAGGACGGTCGCAACGAGACCGCCGAGCTCGAAGACCGCATCAAGAAAACCAAGCTTTCCAAGGAAGCCCGCGAGAAGGCGGAAGCCGAGTTCAAGAAGCTTGCGACCATGTCGCCCATGTCTGCGGAAGCGACGGTGGTGCGCAACTATCTCGACTGGCTCCTGTCCATTCCGTGGAAGAAGGCAAGCAAGGTCAATCACGACCTCCACAAGGCCGAAGAGGTTCTCGACGACGATCATTTCGGTCTGGAAAAGGTCAAGGAGCGCATCGTCGAATATCTCGCCGTGCAGGCGCGCCAGAAGAAGCTGAAAGGCCCGATCCTGTGCCTCGTCGGCCCTCCCGGCGTCGGCAAGACCTCGCTCGCCAAGTCCATCGCCAAGGCGACCGGCCGCGAATATGTTCGCATGGCCTTGGGTGGCGTGCGTGACGAGGCCGAGATCCGCGGTCACCGCCGCACCTATATCGGCTCGATGCCCGGCAAGGTCATCCAGTCGATGAAGAAGGCGAAGAAGTCCAACCCGCTCTTCCTGCTCGACGAAATCGACAAGATGGGCATGGATTTCCGCGGCGATCCATCTTCGGCACTGCTGGAGGTCCTCGACCCCGAGCAGAACTCGACCTTCATGGACCACTATCTGGAGGTCGAATATGACCTCTCGAACGTGATGTTCGTGACGACCGCCAATACGCTGAACATCCCGCCGGCCCTGATGGACCGTATGGAGATCATCCGTATTGCCGGTTACACCGAGGACGAGAAGGTGGAGATCGCCAAGCGCCATCTTCTGCCCAAGGCGATCCGTGAGCATGGCCTGCGCGACGGCGAATTCTCCGTCACCGACGAGGCACTGCAGACTGTCATCCGCACCTATACGCGTGAGGCAGGTGTGCGTAACCTTGAGCGTGAGCTGATGAAGCTTGCCCGCAAGGCCGTGACCGAGATCCTGCGCACCGACAAGGATCGCGTGGACGTGACGGCGGAAAACATCTCCGACTATCTGGGCGTCCAGCGCTATCGCTTCGGCGAGGCCGAGGGCGAGGACCAGATCGGCGTTGTTACCGGTCTCGCATGGACGGAAGTCGGCGGCGAATTGCTGACCATCGAAGGTGTCATGATGCCCGGCAAGGGCAAGATGACCGTCACCGGCAATCTGCGCGACGTGATGAAGGAGTCGATTTCGGCTGCCGCATCCTACGTCCGCTCCCGTGCTGTTGACTTCGGCATCGAGCCGCCGGTCTTCGAGCGCAAGGACATCCACGTCCACGTGCCCGAGGGTGCAACACCGAAAGACGGTCCGTCGGCCGGTGTGGCCATGGCCACCTCGATTGTCTCCATCATGACCGGCATTCCGGTGCGCAAGGACATTGCCATGACGGGTGAAATCACCCTGCGCGGACGTGTCCTGCCGATCGGCGGTCTGAAGGAGAAGCTGCTTGCAGCCCTTCGCGGTGGTCTGAAGACCGTGCTCATTCCTCAGGAGAACGCCAAGGATCTGGCGGATATCCCCGAGAATGTGAAGAGCGGTCTGGAAATCATCCCCGTCAGCCGTGTCGGCGAGGTTCTGGAACATGCGCTGACGCGCAAGCTGGAGCCCTTGAAAGACTGGGTTGAGCCGGTCGCCGAGGCCTCGAAAGTGGATGTCGCCGAAGAATCAGGCGGCACGACCATCGCCCACTAGAGGCCCGTCAAACGAAAATCTGCAAAAGCCGGTCCAATTGGGCCGGCTTTTCTTCTGAAAGTGGCGGAAAACATGGGATTCCGGGCGCTCAAAGCGCATTTCTCGCTTGGTTGGAGCATGCGTTCTAAATAGACTGCCCACCTCACCGGCGAGTCTTAACGTCGGTCGTAATCAGGAAGGGGTTTATAGTTTTATGAACAAGAACGAACTCGTGTCCGCCGTTGCAGAAGAAGCGAACCTTTCCAAGGGTGACGCCCAGTCTGCAGTCGATGCGGTTTTCCAGGTCATCACCAATGAGCTCAAGAAGGGCGGCGACGTTCGGCTTGTCGGTTTTGGCAACTTCTCCGTCTCGCGCCGTGAAGCCTCCAAGGGCCGCAACCCGCAGACCGGCGCAGAGGTCGACATTCCGGCTCGCAACGTGCCGAAGTTCTCGGCCGGCAAGGGCTTGAAGGACGCGATCAACTGATCGCAGGCACCACGCCGAATACGGAAAAGCCGGGCAGTACGCCCGGCTTTTTTCGTTGTGTGGCGCTGCTGCGAACGCGCTCAGGCAGATAAATCGACAGCCTTGCGATCACCAAGGCCGATAGCCGCAGTGGTCAAGTCCACCGTCGCGACAATACATTCATGGTCCGACAGCGGCGTGCCATCACTGTCCAGAGACGGAAGAAGCCGTGCTGGCTTGCCACCCATGCCGCGTGCCGCGAACCAGTCGAGTTTCATCTTCCGGTTTTCATGCGGGCTGATGAGGCTGGCGCGCGTGGTGATGCCCTCAGGCGTGAGGCCCCAGTCATAGCCACGCGCTTCGGCCATGCTGAACAGGGTCTCCTTGCGCCAGTCATAGTCCGGCGGCAGGTGATTGCCGGTATTGAGGTCGCCTCCGATCAGGACCGGCAGGTCCGGCGCAAAGGCGTCGATAGCATTGAGCAATCGCTCAAATTGCCGGTGACGATATGATCCGTCCGCATTGCTCTCCAGATGTGTTGAAACCACACATATCGGTCCCTCCGACGTCGGCACGATTGCAGCCACCGCCATACGACCGCCAATACGCGGCTGACCGGGATCGGCCTTCTCACTGCAAAACCAGTGACCCTCCTCATCGAGCCGGATCAGCTCGACGCGCTCGAAGGGCGCTGCGGAAAGAATGGCATTGCCGTGCCAGCCATGGGCGTTGAAATCGTCCGCGCAATATTTGCGTTCGGTCTCGCCACCGAGGCCAAGTTCATGAAACTCCACGCCATAGACGAAATGCATCCCAAGCGCTTGAGCCATCTCCGCGGTCGTATCGCGCTGGCCGGTGCGGGCCATGCCGTTGTCCATTTCAGACAGGAGCACGATCTGCGGTCCGAAGGGTTTCAGGTGCTCAGCGCTGCGATCGGGAAACAGGCAGCGCTCAACATTCCAGGCAGCAACGGTGAAACCGGACGGCAGGAAGGGGAGGGAGCCTTTTCCGCCAACCTGCAGCACATTCATCGCATCAACTTCAGCCATCAGCGCCGAATGTGCGTCGGGCGTGCGCGGCGCATCACTGATCCGCTGCCGTTGATCCGGCGTCACCTCGGGCAATTTGCGGACTGTGGGTGTCATAGCCGATGCCCCTCTTCCGGATGGAACAGGTGAATGGCGCAAGGATCGAAGCGGAGTCCCGAAATGCCGGGAGCGGCGTCCGCTTCCTTGCCGACACTGACTGTGAATGGATGGCCGGCAAGATTGCCGTGAAGAAGGCGGTTCGCGCCAAGTTCTTCCACGACATCGATCTGGAACGGGACGCCATCCCGCGGCGAGGCAAGGACGACATCTTCAGGACGCACGCCAACCTGCACCGCTCCCTTGTGATTTGCTGCCTGGCCAATCTTGATTGCGGTCTGGTCATCGAGCAGAACCGAGCCGTTTCCATTGTAGTTGCCCGGCAGAAGGTTCATCGGCGGCGCACCCATAAAGCTTGCCACGAATGTGGAGGCGGGCTTGTGATAGATCTCCGCCGGCGTTCCAACCTGCTCGATCCGCCCGTCATTCAGGACGAAGATGCGGTCGGCCATTGTCATGGCTTCAACCTGATCATGGGTCACATAGATGGATGTCACGCCAAGTCGGCGCTGCAGCTTGCGGATCTCGATGCGCATCTGGTTGCGTAGCTTGGCATCCAGGTTTGAAAGGGGCTCATCGAAGAGGAAGAGTGCAGGGTCGCGCACGATCGCACGTCCCATGGCCACGCGCTGGCGCTGGCCCCCGGAGAGCTGACCGGGCTTGCGGTCGAGATATTCGGTGAGGTTGAGAATATCGGCAGCCTCACGCACCTTCTGTTCGATCACAGGCGCTGGTGTACCGCGATTTTTCAAACCATAGGCGATGTTCTTGGCAACGGTCATATGCGGGTAGAGCGCATAATTCTGGAACACCATCGCAATGTCACGCTCGGCGGGATCAAGGTCATTGACCACGCGGTCACCGATGCGAAGCTCCCCGCTGGTGATATCTTCCAGTCCCGCTATCATCCGCAGAAGCGTGGATTTTCCGCAACCCGACGGGCCGACGAGAACGACAAATTCGCCATCGGCAATGTGGAAGCTGCAGGGTTTGACCGCCTGAGTTCCCTTGCCATAGGTCTTGGAGAGATTGCTTACGCTGACTTTCGCCATTGTCTGTACTTTCTTATTTCTCGGACTCGACAAGGCCCTTCACGAACCAGCTCTGGAACAGGATGACGATGGCCACCGGCGGCAGCATTGCGATGATCGCAAGTGCCATCATGCGTCCGTATTCTGGGATCTGTGAGCCTTCGGCCATGGCCTGGATGATCTGGCGGATGCCGCGCACCAGCGTGAACAGGCCTTCTTCAGTGGTGATGAGGGTCGGCCAGAGATACTGGTTCCAGCCATAGACAAACATGATGATGAAGATGGCCGCGATCATGGTGCGTGACAGCGGCACGAGGATGTCGATGAAGAACTTGACCGGTCCCGCACCATCGATCCGCGCAGCCTCGACCAGTTCGTCGGGCACGGAAAGGAAGAATTGACGGAAAAAGAAGGTGCCGGTCGCAGACGCCAGAAGCGGCACGATCAGGCCCGTATAGGTGTTCGTCAGCCCAATGCCCTGGATGACCTCGTAGGAGGGCACGATGCGCACCTCCAGCGGCAGCAGGATCGTCGTGAAGATGGCCCAGAAGGCGAAGGTGGCAAAGCGCAGGCGGAAATAGACGATCGCATAGGCTGCGATCATCGACAGCACGATCTTGCCTACCGCAAAGCCCACGCCCAGAATGAATGAATTCAGGAGCATGGTCGTGCCGGTGATGGCACCGGTGAAGCCGCCCTTGGCGAAAAGCGCTGCATCGAAGTTCTTCACCAGATCGTCACTGAAACCAAAGGACAGCCCCTCGCGCTGGATATGCACCGCGTCGTGGCTGGCGGTGGTGAGGGCCAGATAGACCGGCACCAGCATGAAAAGCGCGCCGGCAATCAGGATGGCGTGATCGGCTATGGTCGAGAGCTTGACGCCGCGGCGCTTGGCTCTCGCCGGTTCATGGGTCTGTGACACGGAGATGATACTGTCTGCAACGGCCATCACGACCTCCTCAAGTATAGTGGATCCGCCGCTCAAGCAGGCGGAACTGGAAGATTGTCAGGGCAAGCACAAGCACCATCAGCACCACAGACTGCGCCGAGGATCCGCCAATATCATTGCCGCGGAAGCCATCGACAAAGACCTTGTAGACAAGGGTCATCGGATTGGAGGCGGGGTTGTTCTTCACCAGCGTGTCGATGACGCCGAATGTATCGAACAGCGAATAGGTGATGTTGATGACGACCAGGAAGAACGCCGTCGGCGCCAGCAGGGGAAAGGTGACTTCCCAGAAGCGGCGAAAGCCTGAAGGATTGTCGATCATCGCCGCTTCACGCACATGACGCGGAATGGATTGCAGTCCTGACAGGAAGAAGATGAAATTGACGGGGATCTGGATCCAGACTGACACGACGATCATGGCCAGCGCGGTATCGGCATAGCTGACACCCAGGCGGTAGTCGTAGCCGAGAAAGGCGAAGAAGTCGGTGATGATGCCGATATTCTGGTCAAACAGCATGACGCCGACCAGACCAGCCACCGGGGGTGCCACGGCATAGACCCACATCAAAAGCGTGCGATAGGTTTTCGCGCCACGGATGACCTTGTCCGCCTTGACTGCAAGCAACAGTGATATGGCGAGCGCGAGGAAGGTGACAAGCGCGGTGAAGAACAGCGTGAAGCGCGCGACCTTCATGTATTCGGCGGAGGTGAACAACCGCGTGTAATTGGCCATGCCGACAAATTGCGAACCGAAGCCGAAGGGATCTTCGAGATAGAAGGAGGAGTGGAGCGCGCGCCAGGCCGGCCAGTAGAAGAACACGCCGATGATGATGAGCTGCGGTACCAGCAGCAGGATCGGCAGCGAAATGTGTGAAAACTGAGAGCGCTTCACGGATCAACTCGCATCTGGAATGTGGAAGAACATGCCGCCTGATGCGGCAAGACAGGCGACCGGATGGCCGCCTGTCTCAGATGAGTGGCAGGCCTTAGCCCTGGCCGCCCTGCGTCTGCGCAAAGCGCTCGAGAAGCGCATCGGCTTCCTTCTTGATGGTCGCGAAAGCGTCATCGAGCGAGGTTTCGCCGTTCAGGTAGCGGGTATATTCGCGGTTCATCACGTCACGGATCTGGACGTAGAAGCCCATGCGATAGCCCTTGGTGTTGTCACCGGCAGGAAGCTGAAGCTGCTGGATGCCGATTTCGGCAGCCGGGAACTTCTCGTAGTGGCCATCTTTCTTGGCGAGTTCGTAAGCAGCTTCCGTGATCGGCACATAGCCGGTCTCACGGTGCCACATATACTGAACCTCAGGCGAGGTCAGATAGCGGAAGAACTCGGCTGCCGCCTTGTTTTCTTCATCCGAGTGGCCCGACATCGCAAAGAGAGCGGCACCACCGATAAAGGTCTGCGTCGGCTCTTTCGTCACCTTCTCCCAGTAGGGCAGGTAGGTGGCGGAGAAGTCGAAGTCTGCTTTCTGGACGAGGCCACCGAAGGAGCCGGACGAGCCGAGCCACATCGCAACTTCACCAGCCTCGAACGGCTTGGCATTGTCGTCCCATGCCGCGCCGTAGAAAGCGGCCAGATCATTGTCGATCCAGTTCTTGAAGCTCTCGAAGTGAGCCTTCAGCTCAGGCGCATCGGCATTGATCGACACATTCACGCTGTCATAGCCGTTGTTTTCGGTGGCAAATGGCAGGTTGTGGCGGGAGAAGAAGTTCTCCGTGAAGATCCACGGCATGTGCGACTGGGTAAGCGGCGTATAACCGGCTTCCTTGAGAGCAGGAGCGGTAACGGTCTCGAACTCTTCCCAGGTCTTGGGCGGTGTAACACCGGCCTTTTCCATCGCCTCTACATTGTAATAGAGGATCGGGGTCGAGGAGTTGAACGGCATGCCGATCATCTTGCCGTCGGAATCGGCATAGAAGTAACGAACGCCGGCGATGTAGTCCTCGATATTGAACTCGACACCATTCTGGTTGAGGAGGTCCTCAACCGGCACGACCGCACCTTTGGCGCCGATCACGGTGGCTGCACCGGCATCGAAGACCTGAACGATGTTCGGCTGTTCGCCGGCGCGGAAAGCAGCAATGGCAGCCGTCAGCGTCTCTTCATATGTGCCCTTAAAGACAGGCGTGATCTTGTACTCGTCCTGGCTTTCATTGAAATCTGCGGCGATCTTGTTCACGGTCTCGCCGAGCGCACCGCCCATGCCGTGCCACCAGGTGATCTCGGTTTCTGCGTGAGCAGGTGCGGTGAGAGCGCCGAGAACGGCACCGACCGACAAGAGAAGCTTCGTTTTCATCAATTGTCTCCCAAAGGGGTTGCGCTGAGTAATCTCGCGGCCCGGGAGTTAGGCTTCTCTTGTTACAGCTCCATGTCGGAACTGTTTCAGTTTCTTGACGATCAACAGTCGCATGAACCGCGATTGATTGAGCAAGCGCTCAATCAATCGTCAGTCAGCAAGGATTGGATGTTCAGTTTGCAGCCGCAGATCTGGCTGCAGTCACCTGACGCAGAATGATCGGAGCAACCAGAACGGCTCCGACAATCGTGGCGTAAAGGTCCGGCGCGACGAACAGCAGTGCGGCAAAGCCAAGCAGAATGCGCTCATAGGTTCGCAACGGACCCATCAACCAGTTCGCGAAGGCGGCCGACAGCATCCAGATGCCAAGCATGGCGCCGATGGTGGCAAGGAAGAATTCACTCCAGCTGAAATTGTCGGTCACCAGAAGCATGGAAGGGGAGAAGACGAACACGAAGGGAACGAGGGCCTTGCCCATGCCGAGGCGGAAGGCCGTATTGCCGGCCTTGAACGCATTGGCACCGGCAATGCCTGCCGCCGCATAGGCGGCCAGTGCGACCGGCGGGGTTATGTCTGCCAGAACCCCGAAATAGAAGACGAAGAAATGCGCCACGATTGGCTGCACGCCAAGCAGGCTGAGAATGGGAGCGGCAACCGCGATCATGATCAGATAGTTCGCTGTCGTGGGAATGCCGCACCCCATCAGCACGCAGACCACCGCGGTCATGATGAGTGTGAACAGCAGGGTCAGGGTCGCGACACTTGCAATCTCAACCGGAAGGAAGGCGAGGGTTTCATGAACGCTCTGCGCCCATCCAGCGGCGACCGAGGTCACCATATAGGCAATCTTGAAGCCCACGCCGGTCAGCGTGACGACGCCGATGATCACGCCCACAAGCGCGGCTGCGGCAGTCACGGACAGCGAATATTTCGCGCCGACGACCATGCCGTCCCAGGTCTCGCGCACTGTCTGGGTTATGGCGGTCTTCACGTCATGGCGCAGGAAGTTCTGGATGACGAGCACGAGAAGGCAGGCAGTGATGCCCCAGAAGGCGGCAAGATACGGCGTCTTTCCCGAAAGCAGGATTGCAACCAGAACGAAGAGTGGCAGGGTGGTGAGCCATCCCGCCTTGAACACCGTCCACGCAACCGGCAATTCGTCCCTTGTAAGCCCGCGCAAGCCGCGCCGTCGCGCCTCCAGATGCACCTGCACGAGCACGCCGAAGAAATGCATGAAGGCCGGTACGAGCGCGGCGGTCAGGATGGTCGTCAGCGGCACTCCCAGATATTCGATCATGAGGAAGGCAACAGCACCCATCACCGGCGGCGTGATCTGCCCGCCCGTGGAGCTTGCCGCTTCGACCGCTGCGGCGAAGTGGCGGGGATAGCCAATGCGAATCATGGCCGGGATGGTCAGCGAGCCGGTGGTCACCGTATTGGCGATGGACGAACCCGAAATCGAGCCCAGCATGGCCGAGGAAAGGACAGAGACCTTTGCAGGTCCTCCGGAATATCGCCCGGCAAGCGCTGAAGCCAGATCAATGAAGAGCTGGCCGAGGCCAATACGCGTTGCCAGAACGCCGAAAAGCACGAAGTGGAAAACATAGGTCGAGATGACGCCAAGTGCGGTGCCATAAATGCCCTGGCTCGTCAGATAGAGGTGGTTGACAATATTGTTCCAGCTCGCACCCGGATGGGCGAAGATACCCGGCATGGCCTGTCCGAAATAGGCATAGGCAATGAACAGGAGTGCGATGACGGGCAGGGGCCACCCCATCGCCCGGCGGGTGGCCTCCAGCAATACGGCGATCAGCACCGTCCCCATGAAGACATCTATCGGCAGTGGATCGCCGACTCGAAAGGCGAGATCGTTGAAGATCCACGGCACATAAAGTGCGGAGATTGCACCGGCGATGGCCAGGAGCCAGTCGGTCAGGGGAAAGCCGAAGGGGCTCAGAATGCCGCTCTTGGGCGAAGTCGGTCGGCTCCAGGCGGTAAAGAATATGAAGATCAGGGCGAGGGTGAAGGCAAGATGCAGCCCGCGATGGGTGGTCGCCTGCGGGATGCCGTACCCGGCCGTGTAGTAGTGGTAGCAGGAGAGAACGAACAGCGCGCCACCGGCGGCCCATCCCAGCAGGGACGGCAAGGGCCTGAAGCGGACTTCCGGATCGAAGCGCTCTTCCAGCGCTTTCATTTCCTCTTCGCTCAGCGCTTCCGCGCGTTCGGTCTCAGACGGTGTAACCATCCTGCAAAGCCTCGTTCAGATCGCCTTGGTCGCGCGTAGACGGTGGTGATCAAGGCCGGTCGGTGAAACCGGCCTTGATGCATGATTGAACCAGCGTGGGTGGATCAGTTGTTCAACACACCGGCTTCGCGGTAGAACTTCTCTGCACCAAGATGCAGCGGGATACCAACGCCATCCAAAGCCGTCTCCAGCGTGATCTGGCGGCCCTTGAGATGACCGGCATCGAGAAGCTTGCGGGTGTTGTCGTTCCAGAGTGCCTTCGTGATCTCGTAGATGAGTTCTTCCGGCTGCTCTGCGCTCGTTACCCACTGCGCACCGACGGAAAGTGTCGTCACTTCCTCGTCCACACCCTCATAGGTCCCGGCAGGCACCTTGTTCACTGCAAAGAAGCCGTGCTCGCTCACCACCGAATCCGCTTCTTCCCCGGAAATGGAGACGAGCTTGATGTCGTGCTGGCTCGCCAGTTCGGCGATTGCACCTGCAGGGAAGCCGCCGACGAAGAAGAAGGCATCCATGGCGCCGTCACGCATGCGCTCTGCAGCCTGGTCAGGCTTCAGGTAGTGTGCTTCCACCTGCTCTTCCGAAAGGCCGTAGGCGCCAAGGATGATGCGTGCATCAACCAGTGTGCCGGAACCCGGCTCATCAAGCGAAACGCGCTTGCCCGCGAGATCCGAAACGCTCTCGATGCCGCTCGAAGCACTTGCCACGAGGTGGATGGTTTCAGGATAGAGATTGGCAATGGCGCGCAGATTCGATACCGCGTCGCGACCTTCCCAGATGCCCGTGCCGCTATGGGCCCAGGTGGCAACGTCGGACTGCGAGAACCCCGATTCCAGCGAACCACCGGCGATCGCATTCACATTGGCGACCGAGCCATTGGCCGAAAGGGCCGTGGCGATAAGGCCGGGCACACCGCAGGAACCGCCTTCCTCGCAGGGACGGGAGCCTGGAGGATTGGAGATCGCATTCGCGATCAGCCCGCCGATTGGATAGTAGGTGCCGGCCGTTCCGCCGGTGCCGATGCGAAAGAACTGCGGCTGCTGTGCCAATGCCACGCCGCTGATGGCAAGCCCGCACAAAGCCGCCCCGAAAATCGCAAATTGTCTTCTATTCACGTGATCCTCCCTAAGTGGAACAGAATACTGGATAATCTGAGCTATCACTGAATCTGTCAGTCAGCAAACTGACTTTACCTCTTGCACAGCAACAGTTCGACGCTTGGTAAATCTGAAGTCCTTATCCGCGGGGCGAAAGCTCGGTAATGAGAAGATCCCGGAAGCGGCTGCAAATCGGGCTGAGCGGGACCCCCTTGCGCATGATGAGCTGGTAGGGCGTCAGGATCAGCGTCTCCTTGAAAGGAAGCTCCTTGATCTCGCCATTGCCGGTCTGGGCTACAAGTTCAGCCACTTCTTCCGTCATGGCCGCGACCGCATCCGATTCCCGCAGATAGCTGAGTGCGACGAGCAGCGAGGCCGTGTCGACACTATCCTTGGGAACGGGAAGTCCACGATTGATAAAGGCCTGCTCGACACCTTCGCGAATAGGCATGCCGCGGGCCTGGATGATCCAGGTAAGATTGGCCAGATCGATGTAAGTGACCCTTTGGCGACTTTGCAGCGGGTGGTCAGCACGGGTGAGATAGCGCACTACTTCAACCCGCCCGCGTCGCACATCAAGTCGCCGTGCATCGATATATGGCGGCACCCGCGCAAGTACCATGTCGTAGTCGCCGCGCAAGAGGCCGTCGACCAGTTCGGAGCTGGGGGCGACATTGACTGAAACCTCGGTGCGCTGTGCCTCTGTCTTCAGCTTCTGCAAAGCGGGAACGACGAAACGGACCGCCGGACCGGTTACCGCACCAACCCGCACGGTCCCGGCCAATCCGCCTTCAAGTGCTTCCAGTTCTGCTGTCGCGGCAGACATCTGCCCCAGACATATCTTCGCGTTCCTGATGAGAATTTCACCTGCCGGCGTTGGCTCCATGCCCTTCGGGTGCCTGTCGAACAATGGACGACCGACAATCTTTTCCAGCTCAGCCAGACTGCGTGAAGCGGCTGGCTGTGTGATGGCCAATGCATCCGCTGCAAGCGAAAGCTGCCGGGTTTCGGCAATCGATGTGACCAGCCGCAGGTGCTTGAGGCTGAGACGGGAAGCTAGGTTTCGCATGAGCGATGCATACCAAAATGGTTATGACATTCCTATGAGATATTATTTGAACGGCAAGTCAACGCGCGCAATGATCGAACTGCGTTGTAGTTACAGATCGCACAGGTCGCGGCTCGCTTTGCCGCAGGGAGGAAATCATGAAGAAGTTTACCGCAGGGCTGACAGCCCTGGTCATGGTGGCGTGCCTTGGTGCGCCATCCGCTTTGGCGCAGGAAAAGGGCACGATCGGCATCGCCATGCCCACCAAGTCCTCGGCCCGCTGGATCTCGGACGGTGAGTCCATGGTCAAGCAGTTCGAGGAAGCCGGTTACGAAACCGATCTCCAATACGCCGAAGACGATATTCCCAATCAGCTCGCCCAGATCGAGAACATGATCACCAAGGAGGTTGATGCTCTCGTGATCGCGGCTATCGACGGCACCACTCTGTCGAATGCGCTGGCCAATGCCGCAGCACTGGATATTCCGGTCATCGCCTATGACCGTCTGATCCGTGATTCAGGTGACGTCAGCTATTACGCGACCTTCGACAATTTCAAGGTCGGCGTTCAGCAGGCGACATCGCTCGTGAAAGGTCTCGAAGAACGCTTCCCCGATGTCTCCCCTTGGAATGTCGAACTGTTTGGCGGTTCACCGGACGATAATAACGCATATTTCTTCTATGATGGTGCGATGTCGGTCCTTCAGCCCCTGATCGACGAGGGCAAGATCGAGATCAAATCCGGCCAGATGGGCATGGACACAGTCGGGACGCTGCGTTGGGACGGTGCGGTTGCCCAGGCGCGCATGGATAACTTGCTCTCCGCTCACTATACCGACGACACCGTCCATGGCGTGCTTTCGCCCTATGACGGCCTTTCCATCGGCATCCTCTCCTCGCTGAAGGGCGTGGGCTACGGTTCCGGCGACACGCAGATGCCGATCGTCACCGGGCAGGATGCGGAAGTGCAGTCTGTCAAGTCGATCCTGGCTGACGAACAGTATTCGACCATCTTCAAGGATACCCGCGAACTGGCCCGCGTCACGGTTGGCATGGTCGAGGCACTGCTCGAGGGCGGTGAGCCCGAGATCAATGACACCGAGACCTACGACAACGGCGTGAAGGTCGTTCCGTCTTATCTTCTCGAGCCTGTCTCCGTGGACAAGAGCAACTGGGAAGAGGTCCTGATTGGCTCCGGCTACTACGAAAAATCAGAAATCGAGTAATCGCAACTTGTACTGGCCGGGCGAAGCTTCGATGGCTTCGCCCGTCTTCGCCGGAAAGAACAACACCCATGTCCGTACTGCTAGAAATGCGGTCGATCACGAAAACCTTCCCAGGCGTTCGTGCGCTCGACAATGTCTCGCTGTCCGTTGAGGAGGGCGAAATCCACGCGCTGGTCGGCGAAAACGGTGCCGGCAAGTCGACGCTGATGAAAGTGCTGTCCGGCGTTTATCCTTACGGGGAATATGAGGGTGAGATCATCTTCGACGGGGAGGTCTGCCGCTTTCAGGGGGTGAATGACAGCGAGAAGGCCGGCATCATCATCATCCATCAGGAGCTTGCTCTGGTTCCGCTGCTGTCCATTGCCGAGAACCTGTTTCTGGGAAATGAATGTGCGACCAAGGGGGTCATCAGTTGGCAGGAAACCTACCGCCGCACCGAAGGCCTCTTGAAGAAAGTGGGTTTGAGCGAACCCCCGCAAACACTGGTGGACGATCTGGGTGTTGGCAAACAGCAGCTTGTTGAAATCGCCAAGGCCTTGTCCAAGGATGTGCGTCTTCTCATCCTGGACGAACCGACAGCCGCCTTGTCCGAGGCTGACAGCCAGACACTGCTGGATCTGATTCTTGAACTGAAGGCGCAGGGCGTCACCTCGATCATCATCAGCCACAAGCTGAACGAGGTCCGTCGTGTTGCTGACACGGTCACCGTCATTCGCGACGGTGCTACGGTTGCGACCCACGACGCGCGGGGACGTGATCTCTCCGAGGAGATCATCGTGCGCGACATGGTCGGGCGTAGCCTGGAAAACCGTTATCCTCCACGCATGCGCCGCCCGCGCGATGAGCGTCTGCTCGAAGTCGACAACTGGAGCGTGACGCATCCCGAACATGCCGAGCGTCAGGCCGTGCGCGATGTCAGCTTCCACGTCAATGCCGGCGAGGTGGTCGGAATTGCTGGCCTGATGGGGGCAGGGCGTACCGAACTTGCCATGAGCCTGTTTGGGCGCAGCTATGGCCGTAATCACAGTGGTACCGTGCGGATCAAGGGTGAACCCGTCGATCTGTCGACCGTCGGGCGTGCCATTGATGTTGGTCTTGCCTATGTCACAGAGGACCGAAAGGGGCTTGGGCTGGTGCTTGATGACGAGATCGTGCGCAACACCACGCTTGCCAATCTTCCCGCTGTTGCACGCAACGGCGTTATCCAGCCCGAAGAAGAAGTGCGCGTGGCGGAAAAATACCGCAAGGCGATGAATATCCGCACGCCGCACGTCTTCCAGAAAGTCGGCAATCTGTCGGGCGGCAACCAGCAGAAGGTCGTCCTGTCCAAATGGCTGTTCGCCAATCCTGAAGTGCTGATTCTCGACGAGCCGACGCGCGGCATCGATGTCGGCGCGAAATATGAAATCTACACGCTGATCAATGAACTGGCTGCCGAAGGGCGAGGGGTCGTGATGATCAGTTCGGAAATGCCTGAACTTCTGGGCATGTGTGACCGCATCTACGTGATGAACGAGGGCGCGTTTGTCGGTGAGCTTTCAGCCGATGAAGCAAGCCAGGAGCGGATCATGTCGCTCATCGTCACGCATTAGGGAGAATGACGCGATGTCCGAGACAGTGACCGCGAATGCCACCACCACCCGTAGCTGGGGCAGCTATCTTACTTCACATATCCGCGAATACGGGCTGCTTTTCGCCCTGATCGCGATCATGGTCTTCTTCCAGATCGTTACCGATGGGACGTTGCTGCGCCCGGTCAACATCACCAATCTGTTCCTGCAGAACAGCTACATCATCATCATGGCGCTCGGCATGCTGATCGTCATCGTCTGTGGCCATATCGACCTGTCGGTGGGTTCCGTCATGGGCTTCATAGGCGCACTGGCTGCCGTAATGATCGTGCAATGGGACGTGTCCTTGTGGGTCGCAATCCCCGCCTGCCTTCTGATGGGCACGCTCATCGGTGCGGCTCAGGGTTATTGGGTCGCCTATTGGAGCATTCCCTCCTTCATCGTCACGCTGGCCGGCATGCTGGTCTTCCGCGGCCTTTCGCTCTGGCTTCTCGAAGGTCAGTCGGTCGGCCCGTTCCCGCGTGAATTCCAGGCGCTGTCGACCGGCTTCATACCCGACTTCCTGCCCTTCATCGGTGATGGCATCATGGCTGTGACCGGCGACAAGCGCATGAACGGCTTTGCCATGGCCGTTGGCGGTGCGGTTGTTGCCTGCATCATCTGGCTTGGCCTGCGTAAGCGTCAGCGCAATGAGGCCTATGGCATCGAAGATGAGCCAAAGAGCTTCTTCATTGCACGCAATGTCATCATTGCCGGCGCATTCATGTTCCTGATCTACAAGCTCTCCACCTTCCGCGGGCTGCCCAACGTGCTCATCACCATGGGCATCCTGACCATCATCTACGCCTTCATCACCGAGCGTTCCACGCTGGGCCGTCGCATCTACGCCATTGGCGGCAACAAGAAGGCTGCAAAACTCTCGGGCATACCCGCCGAGCGGCTGACCTTTCTGACCTTCGTGAATATGGGCTTCCTCGCAGCACTTGCCGGTCTCATCTTTGCCGCACGTCTCAACACGGCGACGCCGAAGGCAGGTTTCGCGCTCGAACTCGACGTGATCGCAGCCGTATTCATCGGCGGCGCTTCCATGTCGGGCGGCGTGGGCAAGATCGTTGGTGCGGTGGTTGGCGCCTTCATCATGGGTGTGATGAACAACGGCATGTCGATCATGGGTATCGGCATCGACTATCAGCAGGTCATCAAGGGTCTCGTGCTGCTCGCTGCCGTGATCTTCGACGTCTACAACAAGCAGAAGCGAGGCTGAGTGATGGTTGCGAAGACACACAAGGTCGCCATTGTCGGCGTTGGCAAGATTGCACGGGACCAGCATGTGCCGGCCATAGAGCGTAGCCAGGCTTTCGAACTTGCAGCCACCGCCAGTCGCAATGCGGAAATCTCGGGAACCCGCGCCTACCGGACGCTGGCCGAGCTCCTTGACGCGGAACCGGGCATAACCTGCATATCCCTGTGCACGCCGCCGCAGGCACGTTACGTGGATGCGCGTCTGGCGCTCGAGGCCGGTCGCCATGTCATGCTGGAAAAACCACCCGGTGCCACCCTGTCGGAGGTTCATGATCTTGTCGAACTGGCCAGGTCGAAGAATGTAAGCCTCTATGCCACATGGCATTCCCGCCATGCGGCGGCGGTTGATGCGGCACGCGATTGGCTGGCCGACCGCAGGATCGACGCGATCAGAATCAACTGGAAAGAGGATGTGCGCCATTGGCATCCCGGCCAGGAGTGGATCTGGGAAGCCGGTGGCGTGGGAGTGTTCGATCCGGGCATCAACGGCCTGTCAGTGCTCACCGAGATCCTGCCATTCGCCATACATGTGGCCCGCGCTGAATTGTCGTTCCCTGAGAACCGGGACACGCCCATCGCGGCCAGTCTGCGTTTCCGGGCGCCGACGGACATTCCGATCACAGCGGAGTTCGACTGGCTGGAAGAGGGAAGCCCGCTCTGGGACATCGAAATCGACACGGATGGCGGCGCCATGCTGCTGCGCGAGGGCGGAGCACGCCTTCTCATCGACGGCAAGGAGAAGGCTTCGGGCGGCGATGCGGAATATCCGCGCCTTTATGCGCGATTCGCCGAACTCATCCCCACCGGTGCGATCGATGTTGATCTTGCACCCATGCGCCATGTCGCCGACGCCTTCACGCTTGGCAAACGCGTGACCGTTCCCCCATTTCACTGGTAATCACCGAAAGGCATTTTGATGCAAACGCCACTGACCGGCATTCTTCCAGTCGCGCCCACACCTTTTCATGATGATGGACGTGTCGATGAAGAAGGCATGCGCCGGGTTCTCGACTGCATGATTGACCAGGGTTCCGATGCGATCTGCATTCTGGCCAACTACTCCGAGCAATTCGTGCTGTCGGATGAGGAGAGGGCGGTTCTGACCCGCCTCAGCCTGGAGCATGTGGGCGGTCGCGTGCCGGTCATCGTGACCACAAGCCATTTCTCCACCAATATAGCAGTCGCGCGCGCACGCGAAGCCGAGGCACTGGGTGCCTCGATGCTCATGATGATGCCGCCCTATCACGGCACGGGTCTCAAGGCTGACGACGAAGCCATCATGGAGCATTTC
The DNA here is from genome assembly GCF_037029545.1 of Nitratireductor sp. CH_MIT9313-5. NCBI lineage: Bacteria > Pseudomonadati > Pseudomonadota > Alphaproteobacteria > Hyphomicrobiales > Phyllobacteriaceae > Nitratireductor > Nitratireductor sp. CH_MIT9313-5. Next base: position 34,550 of record NZ_JAYMER010000014.1, read on the forward strand.
GGTGCCGTGAGTGACGCCATCTCCATACCCATCATGGTGCAGGATGCACCGCTTTCCGGGGTGAACCTGCCGGTCCCCCTGCTTGCACGCATGGCACGCGAGATCGAGCAGGTCAGCTATTTCAAGATCGAATGCCCCTTCGCTGCCGACAAGCTGGCCGCCCTCATCGAGGCTGCCGGTGAGCATGTGGTGGGGCCTTTCGATGGTGAAGAAGCCGTGACGCTTCTGGCCGATCTGGATGCCGGCTGCACCGGCACGATGACCTCGGGTATGTTCCCAGACAAGATAAAGCCCATCGTGACCAGCTATCTGGCAGGCGACAAGGCTGCAGCGCTTGAACATTGGCAGGCCTGCCTGCCGCTCATCAATCATGAGAATCGCCAATGCGGACTGCGCGCCTGCAAGACCATCTTCAAGGAAGGCGGCGTGATCGGCTCGGATTATGTGCGCCACCCCCTGCGCCCGATGAGCGCACGCACGAAGGAGCGTCTCGTCTCACTGGCGCGTGACCTGGATATTCTCGCCCTGCGCTGGGGCAAATAGAGCCAGCCGCAGCCCTTCAAACCCGCGCGAACAAGGCCGCATGTGCAAGGCAGCATGTGCGGTCTTTGTGCATGCAGATGAAAAGGGCGCGGAAACCCTGCCGCTCGCAGCAGCAACTTCGTTTCCACGGTAAATGCAGGCTAGGGAAATGGTGGGCGATGAGAGACTCGAACTCCCGACATCTTCGGTGTAAACGAAGCGCTCTACCAACTGAGCTAATCGCCCTTGCAGCCCCGCGCTTGTTGCGCGTTGGCAAGGCCGTCCGTTTAGGCGCTTCTTGAAATTATCGCAAGTCCCATTGTGGATTTTTGCGTTGATTTTAGACCTGTTGAAAATTCATTCGGCAAAGTGCGTTTCACCTGCTTGACAGTCGGACGAATACCCCCTAATTCAGCGCCACAACGCCGGGGCGCACTGCTTCGGCCCAACGAAAAGCGGGTGTAGCTCAGTTGGTTAGAGTGCCGGCCTGTCACGCCGGAGGTCGCGGGTTCGAGCCCCGTCACTCGCGCCACTTCCCACCACGGTGAAGTGGCTACCGCTTTCTCTCAAAAGTAAGCACGTTGCGAAAAGACAGCCCCTCCGGGGCTTTTTTCGTTTGTTCCTGAAACTCTTTGAAACCTTGGTGTCAGCCGCCGACGAAGAACCAGAGGCCCGCGCCCACAGCCGCGATCGCAATAACCGAGGCGAGAATCATCAACATTCCATCGCGCACGAGAAGCGCCAGGCCCAGGGTGGCTATCGCCAGCATTGGGCCGGTGCTTGCGAAGGGGAGAAGCTCCAGTGGCGGCACGGCCAAAGTGAGAAGGATGGTGATCGCTGCAGCCACACGCACGAAAGGCTTGGTCGTCAGCCACCGCATTCGTCCGTGAAAGTGGCGGTCCAGGAACCTGGCCGTGGAACGCGCCTTTTTCGTACCCTTCTCCAGCTTGTCGGCCGATACCGCGCGTTTGAGGATGAAGTCGGGCAGCCAGAAGTGCTTTTTGCCAATGAGAATCTGTACGGCAAAGATCAGGATGATCAGCGCCAGCACGGTCGGCACGCCGGGAATCGCGCCAAGAGGCGAAAATTCGATCAGGGGCGGGACGATGAGAAAGGGGCCGTAGGAGCGATGCCCAAAGGCATCCATCATCTGCCCGACGCTGACCTTTTTCTCATGCTCCGCCGTCTCGTGAAGGCGGTCCAATATGTCATTGATGCTGTGTGGATCATCTTCAGCCATGCTGGCGAAACGGAACAACAGCCTCAACGGTTCCCGCTGCTCCGTCACCTGCACGCTTCTTTACCCAGCTAAAAATATCGTCATCCCTCTGCTGGAACATCCTTCCAGTGGGGATGTTCGGCGGGTCACGAGCAGTTTCAAAAGGAGGTACACATGAAACGTCTTGCTCTCTCGATCGCTGCCCTTGGCCTTTCTACCGGTCTTGCCAACGCCCAGACGACGCCTTCGCTGGAAGGTCTGGTCAATGTGAATATCCAGGACGTCCTGCAGGACATCGCTGTTGATCTCAACGTCGAGGACAACAATATCCCCGTGACGGTACAGGTACCGGTGAATGTCGCAGCCAATGTCTGTGATGTAAGCGTAAATGTTCTTTCCGCCCAGCTCTCCAGCGGCGATGCAAACTGCACGGCGACCACCGGCTCGCAGGAGCTCACCCAGTTTGTCATGCAGCAGATGGCTTCCGGCGGATCGGCCACTGGCGGCTCCACTGTCAACAATGACAGGACCGCAACTGCTGGCACGTCCGACGGCTCGACTGATGCAACGGCAGACGGCTCGACCGACGCCACGGCTGACGCCGATGCAGGCGGCACGGACACTTCCGTGGACGGTTCTGTCGATGCAACGGCGGATGCTGATGCCGGTGCCGATACGGATGGTTCAGCTGACGGTGAGCTGAATGCCGACGCCGATATTGATGCAGGCGCAGAGGCCGATGCCGATGTCGCTGCGGATAGTGATGCTGATGTAAATGCCGAGGGCGAGGCCACGGTAGATGCCGACGCCAATGTCGAAGGTGAAGTCAGCGATGAGACCATCGCTTCGGTCTGTGACGACGCAGTAAAGAATCCCGCTGGCAAAGTTGCACCGGGTCAGGCCATGAAGATGGGCGATGTCGACCACGCCCGTGATTGCGCACCGGGTCAGTTGAAGAAGGCCGAATAAGGCCCTGATTCGATTCGGCATTGTTCAAACCGGGTGCCTCTTGGCATCCGGTTTTTACTATGCACGGTCGAGAGCGTGGCCAAGCAGCAGACAGAAATCACGCTCGCCCGCTACACAGACGCCGGACAAGCCAAGCCAACGGGACATCTCAAGCAGGCTTTCAGCCAGGGCGCTGGCGGTTTCTTCCGCTGCGGCTCCTGCCTCGAGTGAAGCATTTTGGACAAGGAGGACGCCAGCCTTGCGGTCAGCCTTGAGATCCACACGCGCCACGAGCGATTCGCCAAGCAGAAACGGATAGACATAATAGCCATGCTGGCGCTTGTGCGCGGGCGTGTAGATTTCGATCCGATAGTGGAATCCGAACAGGCGCTCCGCCCGGGACCGCTCCCATATCAGTGGATCAAAGGGAGCCAGCAGGGCCCTGGCATGCACCGGGCGCGGCTTTCGGGCGTCCCTGTGCAGATAGGCCGTGTTGCGCCATCCTCTTACATTAATTGGCTCCAGCACACCTTCTTCGACAAGTTCCTCTATTCTTGGATAGGCGTCGGCTGGAGAAAGCCGGTAATAGTCACGCAGATCGCCCTGGGTCGCCACGCCGAGCGCCCGCGCTGCCTTTTCAATCAGCTGGCGCTGCGCATCCTGCCGGTTCGGAGTGTCGGTGGCTGCGATTTCGGGTGGCAGCACGCGTTCAGGCACATCATAGATGCGTTCGAAATTCGTGCCCCGTGAATGGGTGGTGACGAGCCCCGCCCAGAACAGCCATTCAAGCGCCCGCTTTGCATCCGACCATTCCCACCATCCGGCCTGCCCCTTGTGACCTTCAATCGCAGAGCAGGTGAGGGGGCCTTCGCGCTCCACGCGCTGTAAAACGCTTTTGATGAAGTCCTTCTTTTCCTCTCCGAAGCGTGCAAGCCCGGAATAGATCCCTTCGCCATTGCGTGCGCGCTCCATCCGCCAGCGAAAAAGCGGCTGATCCTCAACGGGCAACAGCGAGGCTTCATGCGCCCAATATTCGAATGTTGCACGCGGGCGGCGCTTGCCCGCGCTTTCCAGCAGCGCCTGCGGATATGCACCCATTCGTGAAAACAGCGGCATGTAATGAGCGCGCACCGCGACATTGACCGAGTCGATCTGGAACAGTCCGATTCGCCTTAGCGTCTTCAGAAGTTGGGTTCGGCCAACCGCCTTTGGCGAAGCATCACCAAAACCTTGCGCCAAAAGCGCGATGCGACGCGCCTGAAGATTGGTGATTGTCTGCATGTATGAAACTGCTCCCGCCTGCCTCAGCCATGCTATGCGCGCAGGCCCTGCAGGGCCAGCCGCCCAAGCTCCTCTCCTGACAGGTGAGGTGACCGCGGTGGAAAAGGGCGCAATCAGTCACTTATGCCCAAACTTTGCCACGTTAGACTTGCGTCGCTCAAGCGCCTGCGCTAACCCTCGCCGCGTTGCAACATGGGCATGAGCCGCGCTGCCGATTTCCAGCTTCGACAGGTCCGCGACAGCCCCAGTACGGAACCGGGCTGAAAACCGGTAACGGAAAGTCGGACAATGAACGATCTACTGAGTTCATATCTACCAATCATCATCTTCATGGGCGTGGCGCTGGCCATCTGTCTGGTGCTTGTGATTGCCCCGTTCCTGGTTGCCTATCGCAATCCGGATCCGGAGAAGCTTTCCGCCTATGAGTGTGGCTTCAACGCCTTTGACGACGCGCGCATGAAGTTCGACGTGCGTTTCTATCTGGTGGCCATCCTCTTCATCATCTTCGACCTGGAAGTCGCCTTCCTCTTCCCCTGGGCCGTGTCCTTCGGCGAAGTGGGCTGGATGGGTTTCTGGTCCATGATGGTGTTCCTTGGTGTTCTCACCATCGGCTTCATCTATGAATGGAAGAAGGGAGCGCTGGAATGGGATTGAATGACAAGACCCTCGTCGCGCCCCAGCCGCGCGGTCTGATCGACCCGAACACCGGCAATCCGGTTGGCGAGAATGATCCGTTCTTCACCGGCATCAATGACGAGCTTTCTGACAAGGGGTTCATCGTAACCTCTTCGGAGGCGCTGATCACCTGGGCGCGTACCGGCTCCTTGATGTGGATGACCTTCGGTCTGGCCTGCTGCGCGGTGGAGATGATGCATGTCTCCATGCCGCGCTACGACGCGGAGCGTTTCGGCATCGCGCCGCGCGCCTCACCGCGCCAGTCCGACGTGATGATCGTCGCCGGCACGCTGACCAACAAGATGGCGCCCGCTCTGCGCAAGGTCTATGACCAGATGCCCGAGCCGCGTTACGTCATCTCCATGGGCTCCTGCGCCAATGGTGGCGGCTACTACCACTACTCCTATTCGGTTGTGCGCGGCTGCGACCGCATCGTGCCGGTGGACATCTATGTGCCGGGCTGCCCGCCCACCGCTGAAGCACTGCTTTACGGTATCCTTCTTCTGCAGAAGAAGATCCGCCGTACCGGCACGATCGAGCGCTGAGGTTTGAAGTCATGAGCGAAGCGCTAAAGGACCTGGCGGCCTATATCACCGAGAAGCTGGATGCTCAGATCCAGGATGCAGTTGTGGCCTATGGCGAACTGACGCTGATAGTCGAGGCCGGCGACATCGTCGATGTGCTGAACTTCCTGAAAAGCGATGTTCAGTGCCAGTTCGTGTCCTTCATCGACATTTCCGGTGCCGACTATCCGGCGCGCAAGAAGCGGTTCGAGGTGGTCTACCATCTCCTGTCTCCGCGTCAGAACCAGCGCATCCGCGTGAAGCTGTCGACCGATGAAGACACGCCCGTGCCTTCCGTCATCGACGTCTTCCCCGGTGCCGACTGGTACGAGCGGGAAGTCTACGACATGTATGGCGTGCTCTTCACCGGCCACCCGGACCTGCGCCGCATCCTGACTGACTACGGTTTCGAGGGTTATCCGCTACGCAAGGATTTCCCGCTGACCGGCTATGTCGAGGTTCGCTACGACGGCGAAGCCAAGCGCGTGGTCTACGAGCCGGTGGAGCTGCGCCAGGAATTCCGCAACTTCGACTTCCTCTCTCCGTGGGAGGGAACGGAATATGTGTTGCCGGGGGATGAGAAGGCAGAGAACTAGCGAATAGGGAGTAGCGAGTAGAGAGTAGGGGAAGGCGTTGCCGATAACATCCTATCGTGACTTGCATGTCTGGCGAATGGCCATGGATTTGGCAGTTCAGTCTTACGAGGTCACGAAGGGTTTTCCTGCTGAAGAGCAGTTCGGCATGACTTCGCAGATCAGGCGGGCATCGGTCTCGGTGCCAGCCAATATCGCAGAAGGTCATGGTCGAGACACGACAGGCGCATTCATCCAGTTTCTACGTGTTGCTCAAGGTTCGCTGAAAGAACTGGAGACGCATCTGATATTGGCGTCTCGATTGAACATGTTGAGTGAGCCAAAGCTGGGCGAGATGCTGGCGGCGACCGAGGAAATAGGAAAGATGGTCAGAACCATGATCAGGCGGTTGCAGGAGAAGAATACATGATGCGGCAATCGCACCCTATTCGCTATTCACTACTCGCTATTCGCTCTGGCCACGAAGGGGCCATGCGTCATGCCTGAAACATCCGTCCGCAATTTCAACATCAATTTCGGTCCGCAGCATCCGGCGGCTCACGGCGTTCTGCGCCTTGTGCTGGAGCTTGACGGCGAGGTGGTCGAGCGTGTCGATCCGCATATCGGTCTGCTTCATCGCGGCACCGAGAAGCTGATCGAGTACAAGACCTACCTGCAGGGTCTGCCCTATCTCGATCGTCTCGACTATGTCGCGCCGATGAACCAGGAGCATGCCTATGCACTGGCCATCGAGCGGCTTCTGGACATCGATGTGCCGATCCGCGGCCAGCTGATCCGCGTGCTCTATTCCGAGATCGGCCGCATCCTTTCGCATCTTCTGAACATCACCACCCAGGCCATGGACGTGGGCGCTCTCACTCCGCCGCTCTGGGGCTTCGAAGAGCGCGAGAAGCTGATGGTGTTCTACGAGCGCGCATCGGGTGCGCGCATGCACGCGGCCTATTTCCGCCCCGGCGGCGTTCATCAGGATCTGCCCGATCAGCTTGTCGAGGATATCGGCAACTGGATCGACCCGTTCCTGAAGACGGTCGAGAATCTCGACAATCTCCTGACCGACAACCGCATCTTCAAACAGCGTAATGTCGATATCGGCGTGATCAGCCTGGATGATGCCTGGGCGCGCGGTTTCTCCGGCGTCATGGTGCGCGGTTCGGGTGCCGCATGGGATCTGCGCAAGAGCCAGCCCTATGAATGTTATTCCGAGATGGAGTTCGACATTCCCATCGGCAAGAATGGCGACTGCTACGACCGCTATCTCATCCGCATGGAAGAGATGCGCCAGTCGGCAAAGATCATGCGCCAGTGCGTGGACCGTCTTCTGGGTTCCGAGCGCACGGGTCCGGTCTCCAACACCGATGGCAAGATCGTGCCGCCCAAGCGCCCGGCCATGAAGCGTTCGATGGAAGCGCTGATCCATCACTTCAAGCTCTATACAGAGGGCTTCCACGTGCCTGCCGGTGAGGTTTACGCCGCCGTTGAAGCGCCGAAGGGCGAATTCGGCGTCTATCTCGTTGCCGACGGCACCAACAAACCCTATCGCTGCAAGTTCCGCGCACCTGGCTATGCTCATCTGCAGGCCATGGACTATATGTGCCGCGGACACCTGCTCGCCGACGTATCCGCCGTGCTCGGCTCCCTCGACATCGTGTTTGGTGAGGTAGACCGCTAATGTCAGTCCGCCGTCTTGCAGACGAAGCCGTTCAGCCCGCTTCCTTCGCTTTCTCTCCCGAGATGGGCGAGCAGGCGAAAGGCTGGATCGCTAAATATCCCGAAGGCCGTCAGCACTCCGCGGTCATCCCGCTCTTGATGCTCGCACAGGAACAGGAAGGCTGGGTCACGCGTGCTGCCATCGAACATGTTGCAGACATGCTCGACATGCCGCTGATCCGCGTCCTCGAGGTCGCGACCTTCTACACCCAGTTCCAGCTCCAGCCCATCGGCACCAAGGCCCACATCCAGGTCTGCGGCACAACGCCCTGCATGTTGCGCGGGGCAGGGGAGCTCATCGATCTTTGCAAGAAGAAGATCCATCCCGAGCCCTTCCACACCAATGCCGAAGGCACCTTGTCCTGGGAAGAGGTCGAATGTCAGGGCGCGTGTGTCAACGCTCCCATGGTCATGATCTTCAAGGACACTTATGAAGATCTGACGGTTGAGCGGCTCGATGAGATCATTGAGGCTTTCGAGGCGGACAAGGGCGATACGATCACGCCTGGTCCCCAGATCGACCGCACCTATTCCGCTCCGGCCTCCGGCCTCACCTCGCTCACCGACGAACAGGCGGTGAAGCGCAAGCACTGGCAGGGCTCTGCCAATGCCGAAGAGCCAAGTGCTGCAGAAGCCGACACCCAGGTCCCGCCGTCCCGTGCCGCGAAGCCCGAAACGGATGCGCGCGAGACCGATCCCGCAATCAAGTCGCCATCGCCGGTCAAGAGCGACAATTCGGTAGAGAAGGCTGCAAGCGCTGACGCGCCGAAGGAAAAGCCGGTTCAGGCCGATCGCGTGGCCGAAGAGACCGAAAAGACGGTCAAGACCCGCAATCACAGCGATGGGCATCGCGTTGAGGGCGAGGAACCGGAGCTCGAATCTCCCGAATTGCAGAAGGCCAAGGCCGTTCGTGATCCCGAGCCGGGACCGGAATCGCCTGCGCCCAACAAGGCCGCAAAGCCTTCGCTTGATGACGAGCGCCGACCCGAAGGCATTCGCCGTCCGGCTGAACCGGATGACCTCAAGATGATCTCAGGCGTTGGCCCGAAGATCGAGGGCATCCTGAACGAGCTGGGCATCTATACCTTCGCGCAGATTGCTGCCTGGACGCAGGATCAGCGCGACTGGGTCGACGGATATTTGCGCTTCAAGGGTCGCATTGATCGCGACAACTGGGTAAAGCAGGCAGACGCGCTGGCCCGTGGTGGCGAAGCCGAATATATCCGCGTTTTCGGCAAGAAGCCGCGGTGAGGAGAGTTTGATGCTTCAGGATCAGGACCGCATCTTCACCAATATCTATGGTCGCTTCGACAAGTCGTTGAAGGGCGCCATGTCGCGTGGCCATTGGGACAGCACCAACGAGATCATCGCGAAAGGCCGCGACTGGATCATCAACGAGATGAAGGCTTCCGGCCTTCGCGGCCGTGGTGGCGCAGGCTTCCCGACCGGTCTCAAATGGTCCTTCATGCCGAAGGAGCAGGGCGAACGTCCGCACTATCTCGTCGTAAATGCCGACGAGTCGGAGCCGGGCACCTGCAAGGACCGCGACATCATGCGTCACGATCCGCATACGCTGATCGAAGGCTGCCTGATTGCCGGCTTCGCCATGGGTGCGCACACCGCCTATATCTATGTCCGCGGCGAGTTCATTCGTGAGCGCGAGGCTCTGCAGCGCGCCATCGACGAATGCTATGACGCAGGGCTTCTGGGTCGGAACAACAAATGCGGCTGGGACATGGACGTGTTCGTCCATCACGGTGCAGGCGCCTATATCTGCGGTGAGGAAACCGCACTTCTGGAAAGCCTTGAGGGCAAGAAGGGCCAACCCCGCCTCAAGCCGCCATTCCCGGCCAATGTCGGTCTTTATGGCTGCCCGACCACGGTCAACAATGTCGAGTCCATCGCCGTTGCACCGACCATCCTGCGTCGCGGCGCTTCGTGGTTCTCCTCCTTCGGGCGCGAAAACAACAAGGGCACCAAGCTCTTCTGCATCTCCGGTCACGTGGAAAATCCGTGTACTGTGGAAGAAGAGATGTCGATCCCGTTCCGCGAGTTGATCGAGCGCCATTGCGGTGGCATTCGCGGCGGCTGGGACAATCTGCTTGCCGTCATTCCGGGCGGTTCTTCGGTGCCGCTCGTGCCCGCCGAGCAGATCATCGACACGCCGATGGATTTCGACAGTCTGCGCGAACTGAAGTCGGGTCTGGGTACCGCGGCGGTCATCGTGATGGACAAGTCCACCGATATCGTGAAGGCGATCGCCCGTCTCTCCTACTTCTATAAGCACGAAAGCTGCGGCCAGTGCACGCCGTGCCGCGAAGGCACCGGCTGGATGTGGCGCGTCATGGAGCGTCTCGTGCGCGGCGAAGCCCACAAGCATGAGATCGACATGCTGCTTGACGTGACCAAGCAGGTTGAAGGCCACACGATCTGTGCGCTTGGCGACGCGGCTGCATGGCCCATCCAGGGTCTCATCCGCCACTTCCGCCCCGAGATCGAGCGGCGCATCGATGAATTCACCCGCAACGCACACCGCGCCGAACCGGCGATGGTGGCAGCGGAGTAGGTTAAAGGTTCAAGCCCTTAGTGAGGGCGAGAGGCAACGGACAGCGATAATGGCAAAACTCAAAGTCGACGGCACGGAGATCGAAGTACCCGATCACTACACGCTGCTGCAGGCCGCTGAAGAAGCGGGCGCGGAAGTGCCGCGCTTCTGTTTCCATGAGCGCCTGTCGGTTGCCGGCAACTGCCGCATGTGCCTGGTGGAAGTGAAGGGCGGACCGCCCAAGCCTGCCGCATCCTGCGCCATGGGTGTGCGCGACCTGCGTCCTGGCCCCAATGGCGAGACGCCGGAAATCTTCACCAAGACGCCAATGGTGAAGAAGGCGCGTGAAGGCGTCATGGAGTTCCTGCTCATCAACCATCCGCTCGACTGCCCGATCTGCGATCAGGGCGGCGAATGCGATCTGCAGGACCAGGCCATGGCCTATGGCGTGGATTCCTCGCGCTTCCACGAGAACAAGCGCGCGGTTGAAGACAAATATATCGGACCGCTCGTCAAGACGATCATGACGCGCTGCATCCATTGCACGCGTTGTGTCCGCTTCACCACTGAAGTTGCAGGCATTTCCGAGCTCGGCGCGACAGGCCGCGGCGAGGATATGGAGATCACCACCTATCTCGAACAGGCCATGACGTCCGAGCTTCAGGGCAATGTCATCGACCTGTGCCCGGTCGGTGCGCTCACCTCCAAGCCCTACGCTTTCCAGGCGCGTCCGTGGGAGCTGTCCAAGACCCAGTCCATCGACGTGATGGATGCGGTCGGCTCGGCCATCCGCGTCGATGCCCGTGGCCGCGAGGTCATGCGCATCATGCCGCGCGTGAACGAGGCGGTGAACGAGGAGTGGATTTCCGACAAGACCCGCTTCGTCTGGGATGGCCTGCGCACGCAGCGCCTCGACCGTCCCTATGTCCGCAAGGGCAAGCGCCTTCAGCCGGCAACCTGGGTAGAAGCCTTCCAGGCAATCGCCAAGGCCGTCTCCAAGACCTCCGGCGAGAAGATCGGCGCGATTGCCGGCGATCTTGCCGGTGTCGAAGAGATGTTCGCGCTCAAGAAGCTGATGCAGTCGCTGGGCTCGACCAATCACGACTGCCGCCAGGACGGCACCAAGCTTGATCCGTCCCTTGGCCGCGCAAGCTATCTCTTCAATCCCACGATCGAGGGCATTGATGAGGCAGACGCTCTGCTGATCATCGGCTCCAATCCGCGCTTCGAAGCCTCCGTCATCAATGCGCGCATCCGCAAGCGCTGGCGCATGGGCGACTTCCCCATCGGCGTGATCGGCAATCCGGGTGACCTGCGCTACGACTACGAAATGCTCGGCGCCGGTTCCGACACGCTTGCCGAACTGGCAGGAGGCAATGGCGCCTTCCTCGATGTTCTGAAGAACGCAAAGCGCCCGATGATCATCATCGGTCAGGGCGCGCTGATGGGCGATGACGGCCAAGCGGTTCTCGGCCAGGCGGCAAAGCTTGCCGATGCCGTCGGTGCCGTTGGCGAAGAATGGAACGGTTTTGCCGTTCTCCACACCGCCGCTTCGCGCGTCGGTGCGCTCGATATCGGCTTCGTGCCGGGCGAGGGCGGTCGCGACATTGCAGGCATGGGTGGAAACATGGATGTCATGTTCCTGCTCGGCGCTGACGAGATCGACATGGCTTCGCTGGGTGAAGCCTTCACCGTCTATATCGGCACCCATGGTGACGCAGGCGCCCACCGCGCCGATGTAATCCTGCCGGCTGCGACCTATACGGAAAAGTCAGCGACCTATGTGAACACCGAAGGCCGCGTGCAGATGACCACCCGCGCCGGTTTCGCTCCTGGCGAGGCCAAGGAAGACTGGGCGATCATCCGCGCACTTTCGGAGGTTCTCGGCCACAAGTTGCCCTTCGACTCCGCTACCCAGCTGCGCGCTTCGCTCTATGAGGAGTTCCCGCATATGGCAGCCATCGACGCCGTCCAGGCGGGCAATGCGGCATCGCTTGCCAAACTGAAGAAGCTTGCAAAGAAGATGTCGGGCGCGGCATTCGTTTCGCCTGTAACCGACTTCTACCTCACCAACCCGATTGCACGCGCTTCTGCTGTCATGGCCGAGTGCTCCGCACTTGCGCGCGGCGAACTGAAACAGGCGGCGGAATAGAGAGAGACCATGGAATCCATCTTTTCCAGCTATGTGCTTCCAGGCCTGCTGATCCTCGCACAGTCGGTCTTCCTCATCTCGGTGCTTCTGATCTTCGTGGCATATATCCTTTATGCCGACCGCAAGATCTGGGCCGCCGTCCAGCTGCGCCGCGGCCCGAATGTGGTCGGCCCGTGGGGGCTATTCCAGGCATTCGCCGATCTTCTGAAATTCGTCTTCAAGGAGCCGGTGATCCCGTCCGGCGCGAACAAGGTCGTCTTCATCCTTGCCCCACTGGTCGCCGCAGTGCTCGCCCTTTCCACATGGGCGGTCATTCCCGTCAGCGAAGGCTGGGCGATCGCGGACATCAATGTCGGCATTCTCTACATCTTCGCCATCGCTTCGCTTGAAGTCTATGGCGTGATCATGGGCGGCTGGGCTTCGAACTCGAAATATCCGTTCCTCGGCGCGCTGCGTTCTGCCGCACAGATGGTCTCCTACGAAGTCTCCATCGGCTTCGTCATCGTGACGGTCCTGCTGACGGTCGGCTCTCTTAATCTCACGGACATCGTCCTGTCGCAGAGTGACGGTCTTGGCACCATGATCGGCCTGCCGAACAGCTTCCTCGACTGGAACTGGCTCGTTCTCTTCCCGATGTTCATCATCTTCTTCATCTCGGCACTTGCCGAGACGAACCGTCCGCCCTTCGATCTGGTCGAAGCGGAATCGGAGCTGGTAGCCGGTCACATGATCGAGTATTCCTCGACGCCGTTCCTGCTCTTCTTCCTTGGCGAATATGTTGCCATCGTCCTGATGTGCGCGCTCACCACCATTCTCTTCCTTGGTGGCTGGCTGCCGCCCTTCGACTTCGCACCCTTCACCTGGGTGCCGGGCCTGATCTGGTTCGTGCTGAAAGTCGTGATGGTCTTCTTCATGTTCGCACTGGTGAAGTCCTTCGTGCCGCGTTACCGCTACGACCAGCTGATGCGCCTTGGCTGGAAGGTCTTCCTGCCAATCTCGCTCTTCATGGTGGTGGCGACCGCCGCCTTCCTCAAGATCACGGGGCTTGCATGATGCGCGTCGTCATCAACGCCACCCAAGCTGGAGAATGACAATGTCAGCTCTTGCACAGGCCGCGAAATCGCTGCTCCTGAAAGAGTTCTTCGGAGCCGTCGTGCTCTCGATGAAGCACTTCTTCGCGCCCAAGGCCACGATCAACTATCCGCACGAAAAGGGCCCACTCAGCCCGCGCTTCCGTGGTGAGCACGCGCTGCGTCGCTATCCCAATGGCGAAGAGCGCTGCATTGCCTGCAAGCTGTGCGAAGCCATCTGCCCGGCGCAGGCCATCACCATCGAGGCCGGCCCGCGCCGCAATGACGGCACCCGCCGCACCGTACGCTACGATATCGACATGGTGAAATGCATCTATTGCGGCTTCTGCCAGGAAGCCTGCCCGGTGGATGCCATTGTCGAGGGCCCGAATTTCGAGTTCTCGACGGAAACCCGCGAAGAGCTTTACTACGACAAGGAAAAGCTGCTCGCCAATGGCGACCGTTGGGAGCGCGAACTTGCGCGCAATATCGAGCTTGATGGGCCCTACCGCTAAGGGAAGGGCTTTTTAGGCCGGGCGGAACTCTGTCCGGTGAACAACTGAACGGACCTGAGGGTCAGCGCTTCATGTGCGCCCCCTCATGGTCTAAGAGACACGCAAAACCTGCCGGGCTTCGTTTTGGGGCAAGGCAGAACTCACTAGGGGCAGCCCCGCGTCAGGTGCGGGTCAGGTACCGAGGGAACCATGCTTACAGGACTTGAGGCGATCTTCTTCTATCTCTTCGCCTTTATTGGAGTGGCGGCGGCCTTCATGGTCATTGCCGCGCGCAATCCGGTGCACTCGGTGCTCTATCTGATCGTCACCTTCTTCAATGCGGCGGCACTCTTCCTGCTGACCGGCGCGGAGTTCCTGGCGATGATCCTGCTCGTCGTCTATGTCGGCGCGGTGGCGGTGCTCTTCCTCTTTGTCGTCATGATGCTGGATGTGGACTTTGCCGAATTGAAGCGTGGCGCTCTTCAATATGCGCCCATCGGCGCTGTCATCGGCATAATCCTGGCAGTCGAACTGATCGTTGTTCTGGGCGGCTACGCCTTCTCGCCGGAAGTGGCGACGGAGATTGCCAAGCCCATTCCAGACATTGCCGAACGCCACAACACGGCGGCACTCGGCGACATTCTCTACACGGACTACATCCACTTCTTCCAGATTGCAGGCATGGTTCTGCTGGTGGCAATGATCGGCGCAATCGTGCTGACCCTGCGCCACAAGGAAGGCGTGCGGCGTCAGTCCATTCCGGCTCAGGTGGCGCGTACGCCGGAGACCGCTATCGAAATCCGCAAGGTTGAATCGGGCGAGGGCATCTGACGATGGAAGTCGGTATCGCACATTTTCTCACCGTCTCGGCGATCCTGTTCACGCTCGGCGTGTTCGGCATCTTCCTGAACCGGAAAAACGTGATCATCATCCTGATGTCGATCGAGCTCATCCTGCTCGCCGTCAACATCAACTTCGTGGCTTTCTCGGCCGTGCTGGGGGATCTCGTCGGCCAGGTCTTTGCCCTGTTCGTGCTGACAGTCGCCGCCGCAGAAGCCGCCATCGGCCTTGCCATCCTCGTCGTGTTCTTCCGCAACCGCGGCTCCATCGCGGTCGAAGACATCAACATGATGAAGGGCTGAAGAGGGAACGCATAAGAACATGTATCACCTGATCGTTTTCCTTCCGCTCATAGGCTTTCTGATCGCCGGTCTTTTCGGCCGGTCGATTGGCGCCAAGGCATCCGAATATGTCACCTCCGGCCTGCTGGTCGTGGCAGCTCTCCTGTCATGGGTGGCGTTCTTCACCGTAGCCTTTGGCTCCGGTGAGACCTTCACCGTGCCGGTGCTGCATTTCATTTCTTCGGGCTCGTTGCAGGTCGACTGGGCGCTGCGTATCGACACGCTGACGGTCGTCATGCTCGTCGTGGTGAACTCGGTGTCGGCGCTCGTGCATATCTATTCCATCGGATATATGCACCACGACCCGCACCGCCCGCGCTTCTTCGCCTATCTGTCGCTCTTCACCTTCGCCATGCTGATGCTGGTGACGTCTGACAATCTGGTGCAGATGTTCTTCGGCTGGGAAGGCGTGGGTCTGGCCTCCTATCTGCTGATCGGTTTCTGGTACAAGAAGCCATCGGCAAGCGCTGCTGCCATGAAGGCCTTCATCGTCAACCGCGTCGGTGACTTCGGCTTCATTCTCGGCATCTTCGGTGTCTTCGTACTATTCGGCTCGGTCAATTTCGACACGATCTTCGCTGCTGCCGCCAACTATGTTCCGGTGGAAGGCGGGGAGGGGACTGCCGGTGAAACGGTAATGACCTTCCTGGGCTACACGCTGACCATGGGTGGCGCGCTCACCGTGACGTGCCTGCTGCTCTTCCTCGGTGCAATGGGCAAGTCGGCTCAGGTGCCGCTGCACACCTGGCTGCCTGACGCCATGGAAGGCCCGACACCCGTTTCGGCGCTCATTCACGCCGCAACCATGGTCACCGCCGGTGTCTTCATGGTCGCGCGCCTGTCGCCGATCTTCGAGCTGTCGCACACCGCTTTGACAGTCGTGACCGCAGTCGGCGCATTCACCGCCTTCTTCGCGGCAACGGTCGGCCTGGTGCAAAACGACATCAAGCGCGTCATCGCCTATTCGACCTGCTCGCAGCTTGGCTATATGTTCGTGGCACTCGGCACGGGCTTTTACAGCGCGGCGATCTTCCACCTCTTCACGCATGCCTTCTTCAAGGCTCTGCTTTTCCTTGGAGCCGGTTCGGTCATCCACGCAGTCTCCGACGAGCAGGACATGCGTAAGATGGGTGGGCTACGCAAGCTGATCCCGCAGACCTACTGGATGATGATCATCGGCACGGTCGCGCTGACCGGCGTCGGCATCCCCGGCACGATTATCGGTACCGCCGGCTTCTTCTCCAAGGATGCGATCATCGAAGGCATCTTCGTGGGTGAGAATGCGGTTGCCGCGGTAGCCTTCGTGCTTCTCGTCGTGGCCGCCGCAATGACCAGCTTCTATTCCTGGCGCCTGATCTTCATGACATTCCACGGCAAGCCGCGCGCTTCCGCAGATGTCATGCATCATGTGCACGAGTCGCCGCTTGTCATGCTGGTTCCGCTGTTCATCCTGGCAGCAGGTGCGCTCTTTGCAGGCATCGTGTTCCACGACTTCTTCATCGGTCACGAATACGACCACTTCTGGAAGACCGCGCTCTTCACGCTGCCGGAAAACCATGTCCTTCATGACTTCCATGAGGTCCCCCTCTGGGTGAAGTTCTCACCGCTCTTCGCCATGCTGTTTGGCCTGGCTCTTGCGTGGAAATTCTATATCCGCTCACCGGAAGCACCGAAGGAACTGGCAGCACAGCATCGCGGCCTCTACGCCTTCCTGCTCAACAAGTGGTACTTTGACGAGGTCTATGACTTCCTCTTCGTCCGTCCTGCAAAGCGCCTTGGCCACTTCCTGTGGAAGAAGGGCGACGGCATGGTCATCGACGGCCTTGGCCCGGACGGCATTTCGGCCCGAGTGGTCGATGTGACCAACCGCATGGTCAAGCTGCAGAGCGGCTATCTCTACCACTATGCCTTCGCCATGCTGATCGGTGTCGCGGCACTGGTCACCTGGATGATGCTCGGGGGCTCGTTCTGAAAATGATTGATATCGGCGACGTCGTCATCGGGGGCGGCAGCACCATGATAAAGAAATGGATTTTGGCACAATGACCGACTGGCCCATTCTCTCCACGGTCACCTTCCTGCCGCTGGTCGGCGCGTTCCTCATCCTGCTTATCCGGGATGATGGCGCGAATGCGCGGCGCAATATCCGCAATGTCGCGCTGCTGACGACCGTCTTCACCTTTATCCTGTCGCTCTTCATCTGGATCGGCTTCGACAATTCCGCGCCCGGCTTCCAGATGGTTGAGAAGCAGGAATGGCTTGCCTCCGGCATCAAGTACCACATGGGTGTCGACGGCATCTCGATGCTCTTCGTCATCCTGACGACCTTCCTCATGCCCTTCTGCATCCTGGCGAGCTGGGAAGCGATCGAGCATCGCGTGAAGGAATACATGATCGCGTTCCTGATCCTGGAAACGCTGATGATCGGCGTCTTCTGCGCGCTCGACATCGTCATGTTCTACGTCTTCTTCGAAGCCGGCCTCATCCCGATGTTCATCATCATCGGTGTGTGGGGCGGCAAGCGCCGCGTCTATGCCAGCTACAAGTTCTTCCTCTACACGCTGCTCGGCTCGCTGCTCATGCTGCTGGCCATGATGGCGATGTATTGGGATGCAGGCACGACCGATATCCCGCAGCTCCTGACCCATGTCTTCCCGTCAGGCATGCAATACTGGCTATGGTTCGCCTTCTTTGCCTCCTTCGCGGTGAAGATGCCCATGTGGCCGGTACATACCTGGCTGCCGGACGCCCACGTCGAGGCGCCTACCGCCGGCTCGGTCATCCTGGCAGGCATCCTCTTGAAGATGGGTGGCTACGGCTTCCTGCGCTTCTCGCTGCCCATGTTCCCGGTCGCCTCCATCGACCTGGCTCCGCTGGTCTTCACCCTGTCGGTCATCGCCATCATCTACACCTCACTGGTGGCGCTGATGCAGGAAGACATCAAGAAGCTGATCGCATACTCGTCCGTCGCTCACATGGGCTTCGTGACCATGGGTATCTTTGCTCTCAACGAGCAGGGCATCCAGGGCGCAATCTTCCAGATGATCTCGCACGGCCTCGTTTCCGGCGCGCTCTTCCTGTGTGTGGGTGTCATCTATGACCGCATGCACACCCGAGAGATCGCGGCCTATGGCGGTCTGGTGAACAACATGCCGAAATATGCGGTGGTGTTCCTTGTCTTCACCATGGCCAATGTCGGTCTGCCGGGCACCAGCGGCTTTGTCGGTGAGTTCCTGACCCTGATGGCCGCCTTCCGTGCAAACAGCTGGGTCGCCTTCTTCGCGGCAACAGGCGTGATCCTGTCCGCAGGCTATGCGCTCTGGCTCTATCGTCGGGTGATCTTCGGCGCGCTGACCAAGGAAAGCCTCAAGGGCCTTTCGGACCTGTCGCTGCGCGAGAAGACCATCCTCTATCCGCTTGTCATCCTGGTGATTTTCTTTGGCGTCTATCCGGCTCCGCTGCTCGATGTGACGGCAGCTTCCGTCGAGGCGCTTATCAACCAGGTCGGTGTATCGGCCGAAACGGCGCAAGCCGCCGCAGCAAACTGAACGGGAACGCTAGACGATGACATTTGATCTGACCTCCAGCCTGATCCTCGCCGTTCCCGAGTTGGCACTTGCCCTCGGCGCGATGCTGCTCCTCATGATCGGCGTCTTTTCAGGCGACCGAGCCGACACGACCGTGACCGGCCTTGCCGTGGCGCTCTTCCTTGGCGCCATTGCCTGGATAATTATCTTCCCGACCGAAGGCTACGCGTTTGCCGGTGCCTTCGTCTCCGACGGCTTTTCGCGCTTCTTCAAGGTGCTGACGCTGATCGGTGCGGCCGTCACGCTCATAATGTCGGTGGGCTTCGCCAAGGCGGAAAAGTTCGACAAGTTCGAATATCCGGTCCTCATCATGCTCTCGGTTCTTGGCATGATGCTGATGATTTCTGCCAATGACATGATCGCGCTCTATCTCGGCCTCGAGCTGCAGTCGCTGGCGCTTTATGTCGTTGCCGCAATCAACCGCGACAGCGCCCGTGCGACCGAAGCCGGCCTGAAATATTTCGTCCTTGGCGCGCTTTCCTCGGGCATGCTGCTCTACGGCGTTTCGCTCGTCTACGGCTTCACCGGTGGCACGCAGTTCGATGCCATTGCGGCAGCACTCAGCGGCGGTGAGCGTCAGCTCGGCCTCGTCTTCGGTCTGGTGTTCGTTCTCGCAGGCCTGGCCTTCAAGATCTCTGCCGTTCCCTTCCATATGTGGACACCAGACGTCTATGAAGGCGCCCCGACGCCCGTCACGGCATTCTTCGCCGCTGCACCGAAAATGGCAGCGGTCGCACTTCTCGTGCGCGTGACCATGAGTGCTTTCGAGCCGATCGCCGTCGACTGGCAGCAGATTGTCGTCTTCATCTCGATCGCATCCATGGTGCTGGGCGCATTCGCTGCAATCGGTCAGCGCAACATCAAGCGGCTGATGGCCTATTCGTCGATTGGCCATATGGGCTACGCGCTTGTTGGTCTTTCGGCCAATTCCGAAGCTGGTGTTCGCGCCGTTGCCGTCTACATGCTGATCTATCTGGCAATGACGCTTGGTACATTTGCCATCATCCTCGCCATGCGCCGCAACGACACCAATGTCGAGCAGGTAAGCGATCTGGCGGGTCTTTCCTCGACCAATCCGATGATGGCGACCATCATGACCATCATGATGTTCTCGCTTGCAGGCATTCCGCCAATGGCCGGTTTCTGGGCCAAGTGGTATGTTTTCCTGGCAGCCATCGATGCTGGCCTGATCGCACTCGCGGTCATTGGCGTGCTCGCATCGGTCGTTGGTGCCTTCTACTATCTGCGTGTCGTGAAGGTGATGTGGTTCGACGAATCCGCTGGCGGATTTCAGCCAATGGCAGGCGAGTTGCGCTTCGTCATGCTGCTGTCGGGTGCCTTCGTCCTGTTTTACATGCTCGTCGGCGCACCCGTCGAACTGATGGCCGAAGCCGCTGCAACATCCTTCTTCTAAGAGGCTGATGTTCACGCTCGCGCCAGAAGCCCTCGAAGCAGGCTATCGCCTGGAGGGCTTCGACGCGGTCGGTTCGACCAATGCTTTGGGACTTGAGCGGGCTGCTGCCGGTGAGCGGGGCCCGCTTTGGCTTGCAGCACTCCAGCAGACCAGCGGCCGAGGCAGGCGAGGGCGCGACTGGGCATCGCCCCACGGCAATCTCGCAGCCTCGCTGCTCCTCGCGGACGATCTCGACCCCGCCATTGCGGCCTCGCTTGGCTTCGTTGCGGGCCTGTCCTTGTCCGATGCCCTCGAAATGGCCGCACCTGAACTGCGGATGCGGATGGCGCCTGACTATGCTCAGGACGAAAATGCCCGTCCGCTGTTTCAGCTCAAATGGCCCAATGATGTTCTTGCCGACGGGGCAAAGCTTTCGGGAATTCTTCTTGAAAGCTCCATACTGCAGGATGGGCGCTTTTCTGTTGTCATTGGCATTGGCGTGAATGTGGTCGCGGCACCGGAAGGGCTGCCATATCCGGCAAGCTCGCTCGCCGCACTCGGTTCAAGTCTGAAAGCCGAAGAGCTTTTCGAAATGTTGAGCGCCTGTTGGGTGCAAAATTATCGCCTCTGGGACAAGGGACAGGGCCTGCCTGCGATACGCGATCGATGGCTTGAAAAGGCCGCAGGTCTCGGCAGCGATGTCGCCGTCCGCGTCGACGGGCGGGTCGTCCGTGGTGTGTTTGAAACCATTGACGAAAGCTGTCGCTTTGTTATCCGGGAAAATGATGGAACGCGCACGCGCATCGCAGCAGGCGATGTGCATTTTGGCGCTGTCGCCTCCGTGCGGCAATGAAGAACAGGTGAAAGAACGTGGCAAACGATAAGAACGAGCTGGTCTTCTGCCCCTTGGGCGGCGTCGGCGAAATCGGGATGAATTTCGGCCTTTACGGCTATGGCCCTCGCGACAAGCGCGAGTGGATCGTGGTCGATTGCGGCGTGACCTTCCCGGGCCCCGACCTGCCGGGCGTCGATCTGGTTCTGCCTGACACGCAGTTCATCGAGCGTGAGGTGAAGCGCCTGCGTGGCATCATCATCACCCACGCCCACGAAGATCATTATGGCGCTCTTCTTGACCTTTGGCCGCGCCTGAAGGCCGAAGTCTGGATGACCCCGTTCACCGCCGGCCTTTTGGAAGCAAAGCGCGAGGGCGAGCACAACGCACCCGACGTGCCTGTGCGCATCTTCAAGCCGGGTGAAACCTTCGATGTTGGTCCATTCTCCATCGAAGCGATCCATGTGACCCACTCCATCCCCGAGCCCGTATCGCTTGCAATCACCACCCCGGTTGGCACTGTCATCCATACGGGTGACTGGAAGATCGATCCCGCTCCATCGCTCGGCCAGCGCATTGATGAAGCGCGTTTCCGGGAATTGGGGGAGGCGGGTGTTCTGGCACTGGTGTGTGATTCCACCAACGCGATGCGTGAAGGCGAATCGCCTTCGGAAGAAGCCGTCGGCAAGGGACTGCGAGAAGTCATCGAAGAGGCGGCAGGCCGCGTTGCGGTCACCACCTTCTCCTCCAATGTCGGTCGCATCCGTTCCATCGCGGAAGCCGCCCGCGATGCAGGCCGTCAGGTGCTCGTGCTTGGCCGTTCGCTCAAGCGCGTCATCGATGTCGCGACCGATCTGGGCTATCTCGAAGGCCTGCCGCCATTCCTGCCGGAAGAGGACTTCGGCTACCTCCCGCGCGAGAACGCGGTCATTCTTTGTACCGGCAGCCAGGGCGAATCCCGCGCGGCACTCGCCAAGCTTGCACGCGACGAGATGCGCAATGTGGCGCTGACGGCGGGCGATACCGTCGTCTATTCCTCCCGTGTTATTCCCGGCAATGAGAAAGCAATTCTTGAGACGAAGAACCTGCTCATCGAGCAGGGCATCAAGATCATCGAGGATACGGACGCGCTCGTCCATGTCTCCGGACATCCACGCCGCAATGAACTCCGCCAGATGTATGAATGGGTGAAGCCCAAGGTGCTCGTGCCTGTTCACGGCGAGGCGGCGCATCTGGTGGCACATGGTGCGCTTGGCGCCCAGGCGGGTATTCCGGAAGTCGCCCAGATCCGCAATGGTGACGTGTTGAGGCTTGCGCCCGGTGCAGCCGAGATCATCGATCAGGCACCGGTCGGTCGCATCTTCCGCGATGGCAAGATCATTGGTGATGATGAGCAGGTAGGCGTGCGCGACCGCCGCAAACTGTCCTTTGCCGGTCACGTGGCGGTCAATGTCGTGCTGGATGACAAGCTCAATCTCGACGGCGATCCGGATCTCGTTGCCATCGGTGTGCCTGAAAAGGATGACAGCGGCGCATATATCGAGGATCTGATGACGGAATCGGCGATTTCGGCGGTTCGCTCCATCCCTCGCCAGAAGCGTCGCGATCTGGACCTTGTGGCGGAAGCGGTGCGTCGTGCCGTTCGTGGCGCATCCGCCCAGTCCTGGGGCAAAAAGCCGATCGTGACGGTCTTCGTCACCCAGTAGGAGAGGGCATATGATCGGGAAGCTCAACCACGTTGCCATTGCCGTTCCGGATCTCGAGGCGGCCTGCATCACCTATCGCGATGCGCTTGGTGCATCGCTGTCCCAGCGCCAGGAGCTTCCCGAGCACGGTGTCACTGTCGTCTTTATCGATCTTGGCAACACCAAGGTGGAACTGCTGGAGCCGCTTGGCGAGAATTCGCCTATAGCGCAGTTTCTGGAGCGTAATCCGTCAGGCGGCATGCACCACATCTGCTACGAGGTGCCCGATATTCGTTCCGCGCGTGATCGCCTTCTTGCAGAGGGTGCGCGGGTGCTGGGTGATGGGGAGCCGAAAATCGGAGCCCATGGTAAGCCCGTCCTCTTTTTGCATCCCAAGGACTTTTGCGGCACGCTTGTCGAACTCGAAGAGGTGTGACGGGCGGTCACGTGGCTGTTTCACCTCGCCGGTGCTAGAGCATGCCCCTGCGTCAGGACCGATCGGGTTCTGGCTTCCAATTCCACACAAGCCCATGCGGAGCTGGTGAATGAGCCTGATTTCCTTCCTCGCGGTGTTCCTGATCGTCTGGTGGATCATGCTGTTCCTGTCGCTGCCCGTGGGCTTGCGCACGCAGGATGATGAAGGCGACGTTACGCTTGGCACCACCTCCAGCGCACCCCGTGGGCGACATGTAGGCAGGGCCTTTCTGCGCGCCACGATCCTGACCCTGATCGTGATGGGCGTACTCTATGGCCTGACACGCGGACTTGGCCTGAGTTTCGACGACATTCCCAACATGGTCCCCGGGCTGGACTGATCGGCGCGGCACCTGTCCTTGCGGCTGCTGCCAGCCACGCACGCTTATTTACTCATCAGATCAGCGGGATGCAGAAGGGCAGATGATACTGCCCTTGTGTTAGTCGGCGAATGACCTTGGGCCAAAAAAAATGCAAGGCTCGAAGCCTTGCAAACTAAACGCGTCCGATCCGTTTCCGTTCATGTCACGGCGGCTGCGGGTTTCCGCGCCAGGATCTTATCCTCCCAAGACTTTGACCGCGTAGTGAAGACGGATTTTTCTCCGCCCTCTTATTGTGTGGACGAAACATAGACTCAGTTTCACGAACTTGTCACGAAAAATTTTCGCCTGTGTGCGATTGTTACGTTTTGTGATCGACATGCGCCTTATCCATTCCCAAGGCGAATGCTTCGGCCCGGTGAAGCTCGGGTTTTCAATTCGTTACGAAATCGCTAATAAGCGCAGGCTCTGTTTTATCGGGCCCATGATTCCGCGCCCGCTTCTCATGTAACGGATAATTTCGATGCGTCTGTCCCGCTTCTTCATGCCGATCCTCAAAGAGAACCCGCGCGAGGCGGAAATCGTCTCGCATCGGCTGATGCTGCGCTCGGGCATGATCCGCCAGCAGGGGGCGGGCAGCTTCTCCTGGCTGCCGCTCGGCAAGCGCGTTCTCGACAAGGTCAACCAGATCATCCGCGAGGAGCAGAACCGCGCAGGCGCGCAGGAGATACTGATGCCGACCATCCAGTCGGCCGATCTGTGGCGCGAAAGCGGGCGCTATGACGATTACGGCAAGGAGATGCTGCGCATCACCGACCGTCACGAGCGCGAGCTTCTCTATGGCCCGACCAATGAGGAGATGGTGACGGATATTTTCCGTTCCTATGTGAAGTCCTACAAGGACCTGCCGCTCAATCTCTACCACATCCAGTGGAAGTTCCGCGACGAGGTGCGCCCGCGCTTCGGCGTCATGCGCTCGCGCGAATTCCTGATGAAGGACGCCTATTCCTTTGATCTGGATTATGATGGCGCAAAAGCGGCCTATAACCGCATGTTTGTTGCCTATCTCCGCACTTTTGCCCGAATGGGGCTGAATTCCATTCCGATGCGCGCGGATACAGGCCCGATTGGCGGCGACCTTAGCCACGAATTCATCATTCTTGCCTCCACGGGCGAGAGCGAAGTCTTCTGCGACCGCGCCTTCCTCCAGATGGAGGTGCCCGACGAGAATGTGAACTTCTCCGATGACGCGGAAATCGCCGGTATCGTGGAGAAATGGACCACGCCTTATGCGGCAACGGACGAGATGCACGAAGAGAGCGAATGGTCGAAGGTGCTAGGCGAAGACCAGCTTTCCGCGCGCGGCATCGAGGTCGGCCACATCTTCCATTTCGGCACCAAATACTCTGAGCCGATGGGGGCAAGCGTCACTGGCCCTGATGGTCAGGAACATCTCGTCTCCATGGGCTCCTACGGCATCGGCCCGTCGCGTCTGCTGGCAGCGATCATTGAGGCAAGCCACGACGAGAATGGCATCATCTGGCCGGAAGCGGTCGCACCTTTCCAGGTCGCACTGATCAACATGAAGGTTGGCGACGAAGCCTGTGACGATGCCTGCGAGAAGCTCTACGACGAGCTCACCAAAGCCGGTGTCGAGGTACTTTATGACGATACCGACCAGCGCGCCGGTTCCAAATTCGCCACTGCCGACCTGATCGGTCTGCCCTGGCAGGTCGTCGTGGGCCCGCGCGGTGTGAAATCCGGCGAAGCCGAGATCAAGAACCGCAAGACAGGCGAGCGCGAAGCCCTGCCACTCGCAGATGTCGCAAAAAGGCTTGGCGCTTAAATGGCCGTGACCGCCAAACCCGGAGAAGGGGGCGGACCCTTCTCGTATTTCGAGCGGCTGGTTGCCTGGCGTTATTTGCGTTCGCGCCGCAAGGAGACGGCGGTCTCTGTCATCGCATCCATCTCCTTCGTGGGCATCATGCTAGGCGTGGCAACGCTCATTGTCGTCATGGCGGTGATGAACGGTTTTCGCGCCGAGCTGATGAGCAGGATCCTCGGCATCAACGGCCACGTGATCCTTCAGCCAACCGATCTGCCTCTGGAAGACTATGACACCCTCTCTGAGCGGCTTATGGAGCTTGACGGCGTGCGTCTGGCTATACCGTTGGTCGAGGCGCAGGTTCTTGCCTCCGGCACGCGTGGTGCATCCACGGGTGCGCTCGTGCGCGGCATACGCACCGAGGATTTCACCAAGCTGGAACTGGTGTCGGAAAATATCCGCCATGGATCGCTTGTCGATTTCGCGGCAGGCGAGGGCGTGGCCATTGGCACGCGTATGGCGCAGCGCCTGGGTCTTGCGCTCGGTGATACGATTACCCTTGTCGCGCCGGAAGGCGACGTGACCCCCTTTGGCACCACGCCCCGTGTGAAGGGCTACCCGGTAACCGCCATCTTCGAAGTCGGCATGTCGGAATATGATGCCTCCATCGTCTTCATGCCTTTGGAAGAAGCGCAGCTCTTCAACAATATGGAAGGTCGCGTGGAGCTTGTGGAAGTCTTCATCGACGATCCGGACAATGTGGATGCCGCGCGAGAGGCGATTGCCTCCGTGCTTACCCAGCCGCTCCTCATTTCAGACTGGCGTCAGCGCAACCAGACTTTCTTCTCCGCCCTGGAGGTGGAGCGCAATGTCATGTTCATGATCCTGACCATGATCATTCTGGTGGCAGCCATGAACATCATCTCCGGCATGATCATGCTGGTGAAGGACAAGGGGCACGATATCGCGATCCTGCGCACCATGGGCGCGACCAGTGGTGCGGTCATGCGCATCTTTGTCATGGCAGGTGCAGCAATTGGTGTGGCGGGAACGCTTGCCGGCTTCGTCCTGGGCACGCTCCTGTGCCTCAACGTCGAATCGATCCGCCAGTTCTTCTCCTGGCTTTCCGGCTCCACGATCTTCGATCCGGAAGTCTATTTCCTCTCCACATTGCCAGCCGACATGGATTCGGGCGAGACGGCATCGGTCGTCATCATCGCGCTTCTCCTGTCTTTCCTGGCGACCATTTTCCCCGCCTGGCGCGCCTCGCGCCTCGATCCCGTTGAAGCATTGAGATACGAGTAATGGCGACAGCCGTTCTGGAACTGAAGGCGATTGATCGCCAGTTCACCCAGGGTGCAAAGGTTCTGCGCATTCTGGAAGGTGCAGATTTTACGCTCAATTCCGGCGAGACGGTCGCACTTGTTGCGCCATCAGGCACGGGCAAGTCGACGCTCTTGCATATTGCAGGCTTGCTGGAACATGCAGATGCGGGCGATGTGATCGTCAACGGTCAACCCTGCACGGCGCTCTCCGACGAAAAGCGCACGGCCATTCGCCGCCGTGAGATTGGCTTTGTCTATCAGTTTCATCATCTCCTGCCGGAATTCACCGCGCTGGAAAATGTGATGATGCCGCAGCTCATCGCCGGTCTTTCGCCCAAAGAGGCGCAGGCGAGGGCGGTTCAGCTACTCGACTACATGAAGATCGGCAAACGCGCGGATCACCGTCCGGCAGAGCTGTCCGGTGGTGAACAGCAGCGCGTTGCCATTGCGCGCGCCGTGGCGAACGCGCCCCTGGTGCTGCTTGCCGACGAGCCGACCGGCAATCTCGATCCCGCCACGGCGGGCTATGTCTTCGAGGCGCTGGAAGCGCTGGTGCGCCAGTCAGGCCTTGCGGCAATGATCGCCACGCATAACGAGGAGCTCGCACGTCGCATGGACCGCTGCGTGACCTTGCGCGACGGCAAGATTGTCGAGATCGACGTGAAAAGCGGCCACTGACACGCTCGCCACCAAGCGCATGCTGACACATGTCGCAGATGCTGCCTCTGCGGCTGCCATGCGGTAGTGCTTGCAGCGCGCTGACAGGAGCGCTGATCGAGAGACCTCGCGAAGCTCACCCTCCTAAGGCTCCCATTGGGCTGTGCAGTGTCACGCGCCGGAGCAAAGTCTCCTGTATATGACGCTATGTCCTTGGCATCAGAGTTCGCGGCTTCGATGCCGCAAAACCTCCCCAAGCCTCCAGCGCAAATGACTGCGCTCCGGCGACAGCGAAAAGCTCGCACAGCTGACGATCCAGCACCTGTCGAAGCGCTACCACGCAGCGCAGTGTAACCCTTTGTTCACCTTGAAGCGCCCACTCCGGTTGACGAGAACAATAGAAGAACATATAAGGATCATACAAGGATCAAAAATATCTTATGCACAGGAGACACCCATGACCGACCTCATTCAGGATGTTGTTTCGCTGGTGGCTGTAAGCTCTTTCATCGTTGTCGCCGCGACCTGGATCGGCGCGCTCTAAGGAACATATTGCGCAATGAACCGCATAGCTTTCGGCAGGCGGAACGCTGTCCACTCGTATGGATTGGTTCGTTCGTCGAATCGACCAATGGACGAATGGGTTCGGTAGCGACGCAGGGAGTTGCTGTCCGGCTCAGATCAGGTGCCGGTCGCGCGCGCAGTTCAAGCCGATCTGGCAGATCAGCGTGCCGGACCGAAAATGTCCTCGAATGACTGGCGCAATGCCAGATCGTAATCTTCCATGGTGACCGGCAGCCCCAGATCAACGAGGCTCGTCACACCGTAGCCGGTAATGCCGCAAGGCACGATGCCGCCGAAATGGCTGAGATCGGGCTCCACATTCACGGCAATGCCGTGGAAGCTTACCCAGCGGCGCAGGCGAATGCCGATGGCCGCAATCTTGTCCTCCATCATGCTGCCATCGGGAAGAGGGGGCTTGTCGGGGCGCTCAACCCAGACGCCGATGCGGTCGCAGCGCCGCTCGGCCCGAATGTTGAAGCTGGCAAGGCTGTGGATGATCCACTCTTCCAGCGCCTTCACGAAGGCCCGTACATCCTCGCGGCGGCGCTTCAGGTCCAACATCACATAGGCAACCCGCTGCCCCGGGCCGTGATAGGTGAACTCGCCGCCTCGTCCAGCCTTGTAGACGGGAAAGCGATCGGCCTGCACCAGGCCGTCCGGCTTCGCGCTGGTGCCGGCGGTGTAAAGCGGTGGATGCTCGACGAGCCAGACCAGTTCCTCCGCTTCGCCTGCGCGGATCGCTTCGGCTCTCTGTTCCATGAATGTCAGCGCCGATTCGTAGTCGGTGAGCCCGGGTTCAACGCGCCACTCAACCGGCGCATTTGCGCCTTGAGGATGAAAGGTGATCCGATCCTCGGCAAGCTCGCTCATGGGGGGATTCTCCGATACTGGCTGCAGGCGCCGACATGCGTCGCGCCTCACTTGGCTGTCTCCTACTTAAGCGTTTCAACCGGTGTGTTCCAGTCCTGCAGGGGCAGGGCGAGCAGGCCGTACGACAAGGGATATCCCCAGCCGCTTCTTTTTCGAAAAATCATTCAATCTCAGGCTTGTGCGCCCTGAGCCTATTTGCTACATGCCCCTCCGTGGCCGGCAGGGCTGGCCACTTCGTTACGTGCGGTCGTGGCGGAATTGGTAGACGCGCAGCGTTGAGGTCGCTGTGGGGCAACCCGTGGAAGTTCGAGTCTTCTCGACCGCACCAACACCCTCTCCGAAGATCGGATTTTCGTCGGTGCGATGATGCGGCCGTTGGTGGTCTCGTCGTCTACTCGGCAGGCTTCATGCTGGCGGGCATGGATGCGCTTTCACTTCTGAACATGACAGCAGCGAATATCAGGACGCTCGCCAGGAGCAGCAGTGAGCCGAAAGCCGTTACTGGCTCAAGCGCGCCATAACCCAGATAAAGCATGTAAAGCGCCGGCGTCAGAAGCACGAGGCCGACAAGCCATGTCCAGAAATGGATCTGTGCCAGGCGCAGCTCTGCCTTTGCAGGGTTGAGCGCGTAATAGGCGCCGAACAGCGCGCTCGTCACCCAGCCCACCAGATTGGTATGCGCATGCGGCCCGATGACATTGTGATTGCCCGAGATTGCCATCTGCAATCCCATCACGATGCCCAGAATCAGGAAAATGATTGCGAGTTTGAAGAAGCGGTCGGCAAGCACAGGCATTTGTCGTTCCCCCAATTTTGATTGACGTGCCATGGGGTCAGTCTGCCTGCAAACCGCGCAAAAGAGAATAACCTTAGGGAAGTAAACCGTGTCGTCTATGCCTTCCCCGCTGGACGAGCGTCACGGCAATGAAGATCAGGCACAGAAATCCCGTGACCGCGGGAAAGAGCAGGGTCGTGGCGCTGAAATGTTCCAGTGCTGCCATCGCAAGCACATTGCGCGCGGTGGTGAATGCATAGAAGCCCATATTCTCCGCGAAGGGGTCATGAATGGATTTGCGGAAGGTCGGCAGGAAACCGATCACGTCGATCGTGGTCAGGATGACAACCGCCCATAGGGGATCGGCGGTCAAAGCCCAGGCGGGCAGGGCGCTGAGCCCGCTTATGAGAAAGAACCAGTCAGAGCGGGTGATCGTCACGCTGTGTCGGTGCGAATATGCAAGCGCTGCGACATAGAGTGTCACGATCCCGGCGAGGCCGATGGGCCACGCACCAGCACCGCCCCCGTCTACCAGCTGTGCCAGGAAGACGACAAATGTGGTGGAACCCCACAAGAGCCATGAGAAGACATGCGGGCGCGTGCGTCCGTCATGGATCGAGCGGATATAGGGCAGAAACGCTGCGAAGGTCAGCACCATGGCGCCGGCGCTCAATACCTCTCTCCACCACATCATGGCTGATCCTCCTTTGCGTGTATCGGGCCACAGCCATAACTTGTGTAGCAAGTACGGGTCGTGCGCCTGCGGTACGCATTCGGGTTGCTGTCGGGCTTTCTAATGGGCTAGAGGGCGCTAAGCTTGTAGGGTGAGAAGCTGCAGGTGCAGCGCAACCAACTCTCCAGTGGAGTGTGCCTTTGAACGAGAATCAGCCGGAAATGGAAGAAGCCCCAGTCGTCGAGGAAACCGGCATCTATGATGCCGACGGTGTCATCTCTTCCGATTTTCTGGCGCATATCGGCGCGGCCATCGCTGACCGTGCAACGCTTACGCTCAAAGAGGATGTAAGCTCGCTCCACCAATCCGAAATCGGCGATCTTCTGGAAGCGCTCCTGCCCGAACAGCGCCGTGCGCTAGTGGAGCTGATGGGCGATGACTTCGATTTCACCGCGCTGACCGAGGTTGATGAGGCCATCCGCCTCGACATTGTCGAGAACCTGCCTAATGCGCAGATCGCCCAGGCGGTCCAGCAGCTTGATTCCGATGATGCTGTCTACATTCTGGAAGACCTCGAGACTGAGGATCAGGACGAGATCCTGGCTCAGCTTCCTTTCACCGAACGCATCCGTCTGCGCCGCTCGCTTGGATATCCCGAAGAGACGGCCGGTCGGCGCATGCAGACCGAATTCGTGGCCGTGCCCCCGTTCTGGACTGTCGGTCAGACCATCGACTATATGCGCGATGACCAGAACCTGCCGGACAATTTCTCCCAGGTTTTCGTGATCGATCCGGGCTTCAGGCTGGTCGGCGCCGTCGATCTCGATCGCATCCTGCGTTCGAAACGCAACGTGCGCATCGAGGATGTGATGCGCGAGACGCGCCACGCAATACCGGCAACAATGGATCAGGAAGAAGCCGCACAGATCTTCGAGCAATACGATCTTCTGTCGGCGGCCGTCGTGGATGAGAATGAGCGCCTGGTCGGCGTTCTCACCATTGATGACGTTGTCGACGTAATCCAGCAGGAAGCGGAAGAAGACCTTCTGCGCATGGGCGGTGTGGGTGATGAGGAACTCTCCGATACGGTCATGACCGCTGCGCGTTCACGCGTTCCCTGGCTGCTCGTCAACCTGATCACGGCCTTTCTTGCCGCCTCCGTAATCGGTCTCTTCGATGCAACCATTCAGCAGATCGTGGCGCTGGCCGTCCTGATGCCCATCGTTGCGGGCATGGGGGGCAATGCCGGGTCGCAAACCATGACCGTCACCGTGCGCGCGCTCGCGACCCGCGATCTCGATATCTACAATGCCGGCCGCATCATTCGCCGTGAAATGGGCGTGGGGCTCCTTAATGGAGCGATCTTCGCCACCCTGATCGGACTTGTGGCAGGGCTCTGGTTCCAAGACCCGAATATTGGGGGCATTATCGCCGCCGCCATGGTGATCAACATGTTCGTTGCAGCGCTTGGCGGTATCCTCATTCCGCTTCTGCTCGACAAGGTAGGTGCCGATCCCGCGGTCGCCTCCTCGGTATTCGTTACCGCCGTTACAGATGTGGTCGGCTTTTTTGCATTTCTCGGACTTGCAACCTGGTGGTTCGGATTTCTGTGAGGCCCTTGATCCGCAGAGATGGGTGCGGGGTGCGCTCCAGGGCAAAAAACTGCGAAAAGAGCAGAACATTCGTGCAGAACCGGCCGCTTGGAGTGGCTCAGAATTGACTTTTACGTAAATCAGGTGGCACTGTCTCCTGCAAAGAGGGCAGGAAAGGCAGGGCATGCGCGAATATTACACGATTACCGAACTGACACGGGAATTCGGTATCTCCACGCGTACTCTGCGCTTTTACGAGGACGAAGGGCTGATACACCCTGTACGCCGTGGTCGCACCAGGCTTTACCGTCCCTCCGACCGCCATCTCATCCGCCAAATCCTGCGGGGGCGGCGTATTGGTTTCTCCATCAACGAGATCCGCGAGATTATACAGGTATACAAAAGCCCGCCGGGCGAGGTGGCTCAGCTCAACCTGATGATTACGCGCATCGAGGAGAAGCGCGAGACCCTGCGTCAGAAGCGCCGCGACCTTGAGGATACGCTCTCCGAGCTTGATCAGGCGGAAGAGGCGGTGGTGGAGCGGTTGGCCGAACTGGGTGTCAAAACCTGACCGGATTTGCCGTTGCACGTAACAGTGGATAAACCCGTGTGAGGCAACAACCGGGGTTAACCCATCATTAGGCAGGCTATACTAAGGTTTACCTAGGGGAAGCGAGGCGTGGCTGGTTTTTTTGCCGGCTGCGTGTTTGTCGCAGATTGCGAATGGCACGGCCATGCGCATTGTGGGGGTAGTGCTGAATATGCTGCAGGCAGCAAGCGCACGCGAAGGTAAACCTGATTTGGCATCCATGATCGTGGCGCGCATGCGCCAGATGGGGGTGACGGGGCTGCCTCGAAATTACGAGATATTCTATGCGGTAGAAACCGCCACCAATGCGGATCTCTGTCAGGAGTTCTCGCAATTGGGCGAACGACCCACCCAGCAGGCTCTTGATGAGCTGTCCCAGAAATATTTCACATCCAACAGTCGCGACCAGATCGTTCAGACCGCCCAGGATCAGGTCAGCGCGAACACTTCGGAAATCCTCGCCTTGATGGAGCGCGAGCAGACCTCCATCGAAAAGTTCTGCACCATTCTCGACAAGACGGCTGGCGGATTGGATGGCCCGAGTGCGCTATCGCGTGACGTGTTGCAGAAGGTTGTGGGCATCATGGCTGCGGCAACCCACTCCACCCTCGAACAGGGCCGTACGATCTCAAAAGCCATGCAGGAAAAGACTGCAGAGCTTGAGGCCATGAAGACCAAGCTGGCGCGCTACAAGCGGCTGGCGGAGACGGATCCGCTCACGCGGGTCTGGAACAGACGCGCCTTCGACCGCCGCATGGCGGAAATCTACAATGACGGGCGCGAAGTCATGTTCAACGCGCTGATCCTTGCCGATATCGATGGCTTCAAGGCCTTCAACGATCGCCACGGTCATCCGGTGGGTGACAAGGTTCTGCAGATGGTCGCTCACCTTATCTCGCAGAAAGTCGGCCAGAATGGCTTTGTCGCACGAACCGGCGGCGAGGAATTTGCAATCGTCGTTGATGGCAAAAGCGAGAACGGCGTCTTCGAGCTTGCCGAATTCGCGCGAACGGCCATCGCGCAGGCTGAGTTTGCCGTAGGACCAACCGCGCAGCAATTCGGCCCGATCTCAATTTCGCTTGGCGTATGCATGGCGGCAGAAGCCAGCGATGCGGAGGATCTCTACGCCA
Organism: Nitratireductor sp. CH_MIT9313-5; assembly: GCF_037029545.1. NCBI lineage: Bacteria > Pseudomonadati > Pseudomonadota > Alphaproteobacteria > Hyphomicrobiales > Phyllobacteriaceae > Nitratireductor > Nitratireductor sp. CH_MIT9313-5. The sequence continues at coordinate 67,791 of NZ_JAYMER010000014.1, forward strand.
AGGCGGATCGAGCGCTTTACGCCTCGAAAAGTGCAGGCCGCAACCGCACCAGCCTCTTCTCCAAGCTGCCCAAGGGTGGCTTTGCGAAAAATTGGCTGCTCTACAAGGGCGATTGAAGCGTCTTCTTTGCCCTCTTCCCGCGCTGCATTCAGTTTTTTGCCCCAATTATGATAGAAAGCGCCTGAAACAGGGCCGTTTTGCCCCGAATCGCAGGAGAGGAAGACCCCATATGCTTAAGAAAGCCGTTGCCGTAGCCCTGATCGCGGGTTTTTCCGCAGGCTGCGTGACCTCCACGGATCCCTATACGGGCCAGCAGAAGATCTCAAACACGGCAGGCGGTGCCGCGCTCGGGGCGCTGGCAGGCGCCGGTGTGGGCCTTCTGGCCGGTGGCGATGACCGCCGCAATGCGCTGATCGGTGCCGGTATCGGCGCTCTCGCGGGTGGTTCTGTTGGCGCCTATATGGACCGCCAGGAAGCACAACTGCGCAGTCAGCTTCAGGGGACCGGTGTAAGTGTTACCCGCCAAGGCAACAACATCATCCTGAACATGCCGTCCAACATCACCTTCGCCACCGATGAAGCCAACATTCAGCCGGCATTCTACCCGACGCTGAATTCGGTCGCGCTGGTGTTGAAGCAGTATAACCAGACGCTTGTCGACGTGGTTGGCCATACCGATTCCACCGGTGACGACGGCTACAACATGGACCTGTCGCGCCGCCGTGCATCTTCTGTCGCCAACTATCTGATGGCCCAGGGTGCCGCTTCGCAGCGCTTCGAGGTCATCGGTATGGGCGAGACGCAGCCGATCGCGTCGAATGCCACGCCGGAAGGCCGCGCGCAGAACCGCCGCGTCGAGATCCAGCTGGTTCCGGTCACGCAGTAATTGCGTTTCTTAATCCCGATATGAAAAGGCCTGGCATTGCCAGGCCTTTTTGCATTCACAAGCCAGATGCTGAGGCTTAGAAGCCCGCGGCGATCCTTGCTGCCAGGCGGGCATTGTTCTCCACCAGGGCGATATTGGTTGCCAGGCTGCGGCCGCCGGTAATCTCAAGCAATCGACCGAGCAGGTAAGGCGTCACCTCCTTGCCCGAAATCTTCAGGCGTTCGGCATCTTCCTGCGCCTGCGCGATGAAGTCCGCCATCACATCCGCAGGAATTTCGTCCTTCTCCGGCACCGGGTTTGCCACCAGCATGCCGCCGCCAAGTTCCAGTTCCTGCCGCACCGAGTGGAAGCGCGCTATGGCCTTCGGCTCGTCAAGACGCAAGGGCGCGGGCAGGGGCGATTGACGCGACCAGAATGCAGGCACGACATCGCTCTGATAGCAAACCACCGGGACGCCATTGGTCTCCAGCACTTCAAGCGTCTTCGCGCCGTCAAGAATGGCCTTCGGCCCGGCAGAAACCACGATGACGGGTGTGCGCGCAAGTTCCGGAAGGTCGGCGGAAATGTCGAAGCTCGTCTCGGCACCCTTGTGGACACCGCCAATGCCGCCTGTCGCGAAGACCTTTATTCCCGCCCAGGCCGCCGCAATCATCGTGGCAGCAACCGTGGTGCCGCCATCGCGGCCTTCGGCCATTGCGAAGGCAAGATCGGCGCGCGAGAGCTTCATCGCGTCTTTTGTCTGCGCCAGCGCCTTGCGCTCATCTTCCGATAGCCCGATCTTCAGCCGTCCGTTCATGACGGCGATGGTTGCCGGTATGGCACCTTCCTCACGGACGATGGCTTCGACACGACCGGCCATGGCGTCATTTTCCGGCCAGGGCATGCCGTGGGTGATGATCGTGCTCTCAAGGGCCACGACCGGACGTCCGGCCTTGACGGCTTCGGCGACTTCCGGATGAATATCCATCAAGGCCTTGGCATTTGCCATCTCAGTACTCCTTCACATCTGAAACTGTCTGCGCCTGACCGACCTCGGCCAGCATCTGCGCGAATTGCTCTGTGTTGAATGGCGCCACGGCCTTGTCGCTCTGGATCGTGAGCGCGGAGGCTGCCAGTCCCTCCAGTAATGCATTCTCCAAGGGTTCACCGCGCATCATGGCTGCGACGGTGGCCCCGGCCAATGCATCTCCCGCACCGGTCACATCGACAATTTTATCCACTGGCGGAGGCGTGAGCGTGAATATTCTGCCGGACTGGAAGGCATGAAGCGTATGTCCGCCGTCGCTGATGACGCCGCCCTCAAGCCCGGCCTTCATCAGGCCCGCGCAAAGCGCTTCACCCGCCGGGTCGCTCTCCTGTGGAATATCCAGAAGCGCCTTCGCCTCCCGCCGGTTCATGAATAATACGGAAAGCCGCGAGAGGACGGTCCGCAACCGCACGACCTTGGCGGGTGATATGGCGATGGCAAAAACCGGTTGATCCGCGCAATGCCGCATCAGCGTGGCCAGTGCAGCTTCCGGCAGATTGGCGTCGCAGAAGATCGCATCGCTGGACGCAATCGCCTCGCGCAGCTTGGCGCGGCGCAGATTGCGCTCAAGGCACGCCTCATAGATCGCCATGTCGGCAAGCGCGACGATGACGTCGCCATTGCCGTCGAGAATTGCAGTGTAGCTTGCCGTCTGTCGATCAAGATGCGTCGCGGACAGATCGTCAAAATCCGCTTCTTCGATGGCCCGTGCCACGGCCTCACCGCCGCTGTCACCCCCGCGCACCGAAAAGAAGCGGACCGATGAGCCGCGCCGGGAAAGGGTCGAGCAGGCATTGAAAATCCCGCCGCCGACTTCCTCCCGTATCACGCCCGGATTGGAAGCTTCGGCCACATAGGGACCGATCACCCGTCCGCGCCGGTCGATATGCGCGCCACCCATGGCAAAAATGATGGGAGCATTCAAGGAACACAGGCCTCCAGGCCGGCTCGATTCGAGGTCGCTGGAGGGCCTACTATGAAGGGGCCGACAAATCCATAGGGGACAAGTTCAAATGATTCCGACCTCTCTATGGGAGCTGCATTCTGAGTACAGGAGCAGAACAAATTGGGATAACTCAATTAAAACAGATATTTACTATCTCTTGCAAAATGAGAACAAAAGAGGTACGAATAGCCAACTGAACCGATCGGCCGCAAAGGCCTCCATTGACGGGCAAGAGGTGTTGTATCATGGCTCAGAATTCATTGCGGCTTGTAGAGGACAATTCGGTGGACAAATCCAAGGCATTGGACGCGGCCCTGTCGCAGATCGAGCGTTCCTTCGGCAAGGGCTCGATCATGCGTCTGGGAAGCAAAGACCAGGTGGTCGAGATCGAGACGGTTCCAACCGGCTCTCTTGGCCTCGATATTGCGCTGGGCGTCGGCGGTCTGCCGCGTGGCCGCATCATTGAGGTTTACGGGCCTGAAAGCTCGGGCAAGACGACCCTTGCTCTCCACACGGTGGCCGAAGCCCAGAAGAAGGGCGGTATTTGCGGCTTCATCGATGCCGAACATGCTCTCGACCCGGTCTATGCCCGCAAGCTTGGCGTGGATCTGGAAAATCTCCTGATTTCGCAGCCCGATACCGGTGAGCAGGCGCTTGAGATCTGCGATACGCTGGTGCGCTCCGGCGCGCTGGATGTGATCGTGGTCGATTCCGTGGCCGCATTGACGCCGCGCGCGGAAATCGAGGGCGAGATGGGCGACTCTCTGCCGGGCATGCAGGCCCGCCTGATGAGCCAGGCGCTGCGCAAGCTCACCGCTTCGATCTCGCGCTCGAAGACTATGGTGATCTTCATCAACCAGATCCGCATGAAGATCGGCGTCATGTTCGGCTCGCCGGAGACCACCACCGGCGGCAATGCACTGAAATTCTATGCCTCCGTGCGTCTCGACATCCGTCGCATCGGCTCCGTCAAGGATCGCGACGAGGTGGTCGGCAACCAGACCCGTGTGAAGGTGGTCAAGAACAAGCTCGCACCGCCCTTCAAGCAGATCGAATTCGACATCATGTATGGCGAAGGCGTTTCCAAGCTTGGCGAGCTGATCGATCTGGGCGTGAAGGCCGGCATCGTCGAAAAATCGGGCGCCTGGTTCAGCTACAATTCCCAGCGTCTGGGGCAGGGGCGTGAGAACGCCAAGAACTTCCTCAGGGAAAATCCTGCCGTGGCCGAGGAGGTTGAGCTTGCCCTGCGTCAGAATGCAGGCCTGATCGCCGAGAAATTCCTCGACGACGCGCGCAAGGATGAAGGTCTGGACGACGCAGCCGAGGGCTGATCCTGAGCCTCCCACCAACCTGTTCATGAATGAAGGCATCGCTGCACCACCAGCGGTGCCTTCTTTTTGTCTGGAACAGTGGTCTCCACCGCGGATTTCTGGACAGTGCATTGCGCAGCCGCTAAAAGGCGGCTTCCAGTTCAGCCGTATTCCGGCCAGGTCTCTCGCAAAGGCAAATTCATGAGTGGCGTCAACGACATCCGGTCGACTTTTCTAGACTATTTCGCGAAGAACGGGCACGAGATCGTTCCCTCCGGACCGCTTGTTCCGCGCAATGACCCGACCCTCATGTTCACCAATGCGGGCATGGTGCCATTCAAGAACGTGTTCACGGGTCTGGAGACGCGTCCCTATTCGACGGCCGTTTCCGCGCAGAAATGCGTCCGCGCCGGCGGCAAGCACAACGACCTCGACAATGTCGGCTACACCGCGCGCCATCACACCTTCTTCGAGATGATGGGCAATTTCTCCTTCGGCGACTATTTCAAGGAACGCGCGATCGAGCTTGCCTGGAACCTGGTTACGAAGGAATTCGGGTTGGATGCCAAGCGCCTGCTGGTCACCGTTTATCACACCGATGACGAGGCAGCCTCCTTCTGGAAGAAGATTGCGGGCCTGTCCGACGACCGGATCATCCGCATCCCGACCAGCGACAATTTTTGGGCCATGGGCGATACCGGTCCTTGCGGTCCGTGTTCGGAAATCTTCTACGACCACGGCGAAGGCATTCTCGGCGGCCCCCCCGGAAGCCCCGATGAAGATGGCGACCGCTTCATCGAGATCTGGAACCTCGTTTTCATGCAGTTTGAGCAGATCACGCCGGATGAACGTGTGAACCTGCCGCGTCCGTCTATCGACACGGGCATGGGTATCGAGCGTGTTGCAGCCGTGCTGCAGGGCGTGCATGACAATTACGAAATCGATCTCTTCAAGGCGCTGATCCGCGCCTCGGTAGAGGCAACCGGTGTTGAGGCGGCCGGCAAGAGCCATGCCAGCCACAAGGTTATCGCCGACCATCTGCGCGCCTCTTCCTTCCTCATTGCCGATGGTGTGCTGCCGTCCAATGAAGGCCGCGGCTATGTGCTGCGCCGCATCATGCGTCGCGCCATGCGCCACGCGCAGCTTCTGGGTGCCGACGAGCCCCTGATGTGGAAACTCGTGCCAGCACTCGTGCGCGAAATGGGCCAGGCCTATCCTGAGCTGGTGCGCGGTGAAGCGCTCATCACCGAAACCTTGAAGCTGGAGGAAACCCGCTTCCGCAAGACGCTCGCGCGCGGCCTGAACCTCTTGGCCGATGCTACAAGCGAAATGGGCGAGGGTGCCGAACTGGACGGCGAGACTGCCTTCAAGCTGTATGACACCTACGGCTTCCCGCTCGACCTGACGCAGGATGCGCTGCGCCAGCGCAACATCAAGGTCGATCTTGAAGGCTTCAACGCCGCCATGGAGCGCCAGAAGGCCGAAGCCCGCGCCAATTGGGCAGGCTCCGGCGAAGCGGCTACCGAAGCGGTCTGGTTCGCGGTCAAGGACGAGGCAGGTGCCAGCGACTTCCTGGGCTATGAGACGGAAGAAGCTGAAGGTGTGGTCACCGCAATCGTTGTGGATGGCGCGCAGGCCCGCGAGGCTGAAGCTGGTCAGGACATCGCACTCGTCACCAACCAGACGCCTTTCTACGCCGAATCCGGTGGTCAGATTGGCGATACGGGCGTGATTTCCGGCGAAGGTTTCAGCATTGAGATCACCGACACGCAGCGCAAGGGCGATGGCCTGATCGTGCATTTTGGCAAGATTGCCGAAGGCAAGGTCAGCCTTGGTGACGAGGTCGAGCTGAAGGTGAATTCGGCGCGCCGCAAGCGCATTCGCGCCAACCACTCCGCCACCCACCTCCTGCACGAGGCACTGCGCGAAGTGCTGGGCGACCATGTGGCACAGAAGGGCTCGCTCGTCGCACCCGACCGCCTGCGTTTCGACTTCTCGCATCCCAAGCCGATCACGGATGAGGAACTTTCCCGCATCGAGGATCGCGCAAACGAGATCATCCTGCAGAACGACAAGGTCGTCACGCGCCTGATGGCCGTCGATGACGCCATCGCCGAGGGCGCGCGCGCGCTGTTTGGCGAAAAATATGGCGACGAGGTCCGCGTCGTCTCCATGGGCCTCTGCGATAGCGGCGAGCGCGCCGGCAAGAGCTGGTCGATCGAGCTTTGCGGCGGCACCCATGTACGCGCGACGGGCGATATCGGCCTTGTGCGCATCCTTTCGGAAGGTGCTGTTGCCTCGGGCGTGCGCCGCATCGAGGCGCTGACCGGTCCTGCCGCTCGAGCGCATCTCGATGAGCAGGAGCGCCGTCTGAAGGAAGCAGCAAGCCTCCTGAAGGTTTCACCTGCCGATGTCACCGCCCGCGTTTCTTCGCTCGTCGAAGAACGCCGCAAGCTTGAACGTGAGCTGAACGAGACGAAGCGCAAGCTGGCCCTTGGCGGCGGCGGCGCACAGTCAGGCGGCAGCGAGCGTGAGGATGTGGCAGGCGTCGGTTTCCTCGGCCGTGTCGTGGAAGGTATCTCCGGCAAGGATCTCAAGCCGCTTGCTGACGAAGGCAAGCAGTCGCTGGGCTCCGGTGTCGTCACATTTGTCGGCACCTCCGAAGACGGCAAGGCAAGCGTGGTAGTTGGTGTCACCGATGACCTGACCGACCGTTTTTCCGCCGTTGAACTCGTGCGCGCAGCGTCTGCCGCCATCGGTGGCAAGGGTGGCGGTGGCCGTCCCGACATGGCTCAGGCCGGCGGCCCTGATGGCTCCCAGGCTCAGGCTGCCATCGATGCGGTCAAGGCCGCCATGGCTGGCTGAACAGGCAAGGGCGCCTCATCGGCGCCTGCCTCCTAATCCCATAATAGAAAAAGGCCGCGGATCGCTCCGCGGCCTTCTGTGTTTCGGTGAGCCGATTGAGGCTTATGCCATGGCCTTCTGCAGGTTCTCGTCGATCTTGTCGAGGAATCCGGTGGTGGAGAGCCACGGCTGATCCGGACCGATGAGAAGAGCCAGATCCTTGGTCATGAAGCCGGACTCGACCGTGTCGATGCAGACCTTCTCCAGCGTATTGGCGAATTTCGCCAGTTCCGCATTGTCATCGAGCTTCGCACGGTGGGCGAGGCCACGCGTCCAGGCGAAGATCGAGGCGATGGAGTTGGTGGAGGTCTCTTCGCCCTTCTGGTGCTGGCGATAGTGACGCGTCACGGTGCCGTGAGCGGCTTCCGCCTCAACGGTCTTGCCATCCGGCGTCATCAGGACCGAAGTCATGAGGCCGAGCGAACCAAAGCCCTGTGCAACCGTGTCGGACTGCACATCGCCGTCATAGTTCTTGCAGGCCCAGACATAGCCGCCGGACCACTTCAGGGCGGAAGCGACCATGTCATCGATCAGGCGATGCTCGTACCAGATCTTGGCTTCCTCGTACTTCTCCTTGAATTCGGTCTCGTAGACCTCCTGAAAGATGTCCTTGAAGCGACCATCATAGACTTTCATGATGGTGTTCTTGGTCGACAGGTAGCACGGCACCTTGCGCATCAGCGCGTAGTTCATGGAAGCGCGGGCGAAGTCGCGGATGGAGTCGTCGAGATTGTACATGGCCATCGCAACGCCCGCAGATGGTGCGTCATAGACCTCGTGCTCGATTTCCTGGCCGTCCTCACCGACGAACTTGATCGTGAGCTTGCCCTTGCCGGGGAACTTGAAGTCGGTTGCGCGATACTGGTCACCAAATGCGTGACGGCCAACGATGATCGGCTGCGTCCAACCCGGAACCAGGCGCGGCACGTTCTTCATGATGATCGGCTCGCGGAAGATCACGCCGCCCAGAATGTTGCGGATCGTGCCATTCGGCGAACGATACATCTTCTTTAGGCCGAATTCTTCCACGCGCGCCTCATCCGGCGTGATGGTGGCGCACTTCACGCCCACACCGTGTTCCTTGATGGCATTGGCTGCATCGACCGTGATCTGGTCGTCGGTGGCATCACGCGACTCGATCCCCAGGTCAAAATATTTCAGGTCGATATCCAGATAGGGGTGGATCAGCTTTTCCTTGATGAACTGCCAGATGATGCGGGTCATCTCGTCGCCGTCGAGCTCGACGACCGGGTTCGCGACCTTGATTTTGCCCATGAAAAAGCTCCACGCTTGCAAATGTTGAGGAAATCCCGAAGTGCCCCCCGGGTGAGGTATCGGCGCCCCTATAGCATTCTGCCGCTAAAGCGCAAAGCGTGGAGGCTCAGGCCATTGGTCGAGCGCGCGCGTCATCCCCATGGGAATTTGTCGGCAGGTGATACCGCTTCAGCGCTACGCCTGGTGAGACGCGCCAACCACCGCATCTTTCACGCGTGCCCGCGCCGCCTTGTCGCGTTCGCGCGCCAGGATCCCTTTGGCGTCGATGCTGCGAATGGTAACGTCACGGTCGGCGGGAATTTCACCCTCAAGCTGAAGCGCCAGATAGCGCCCGCAGCACACGCGCAGAAACGAGGCGAAATTATCCAGATCATGCCCTTCATCAAGCGATTCCGCATAAAGGCGCTGCAAAAGTTGGCTGACTGTCAGATGGTCACGCTCGGCAATATCCAGAAGCACCGTCCAGAAAAAGCGCTCGAGCCGAACACTGGTCGCCATGCCGGAAAGCCTGAGCGATCGGGTTTCGTTCTCCCAGAGCGTTGGATCGGCTCCCACGAACAGATGGCACATGACTTTCCCTCCCAGGGACGGGCGCGAAGGGCCACGCCCGTCATTTATGGCAGCTATGGCAGCTTCTATTCGGCCGCAGCCCGTGCACCGCTCTCGCCGCTGTGGCTGATGCGCGTGCCCATTACCTCCAGGAACTGCGCAAGCCAGGCGGGATGCGCAGGCCAGGCCGGTGCTGTGACGAGGTTACCATCGGTCACGGCACCATCAACCGGAATATCCTGATAGTCGCCACCGGCCAGTTCCACTTCCGGCGCGCATGCGGGGTAGGCGGAGCATTTGCGCCCTTCCAGAACCCGTGCGGCTGCCAGAAGCTGCGCACCGTGGCAGATGGCGGCCACAGGCTTTTCAGCTTCGAAGAAGTGCTGAACGATCTCGATGACCTGCCTGTTCAGCCGCAGATATTCCGGCGCGCGTCCCCCCGGAATTATCAGCGCGTCGTAATCGGTGGCATTCACGGCCTCAAAGCTCGCATTCAGCGTGAAATTGTGCCCGCGCTTTTCCGAATAGGTCTGGTCGCCCTCGAAATCGTGGATCGAGGTCGCGATCTGGTCGCCGGACTTCTTGTCCGGACAGACCGCGTCAACCTTGTGGCCGACCGCAAGCAGCGCCTGAAACGGCACCATCAGTTCGTAATCCTCGACAAAATCGCCGCAGATCATGAGTATCTTCTTGCCCGTCATCTCATCCTCCCTGGTTTCCGACAGGCTCGCATTCTTCCACGGGGAAGGGGGCTGGTGGTGTTAGCGGGTTACTACATCAAAAGAAGCAGAGAAGCCGCAGGCTCCCGCTTGTCGTGAGCGGAAGAAGCCGCTAACAGCTTGCCCCCATGGCAGGAACAGACAAACAACGCGAAATGCTGAGCGAAGGCCCGACAATAATCCTTGTCGAACCGCAGCTTGGCGAAAATATCGGCATGGTGGCGCGCGCCATGGCCAATTTCGGCTTGGGCGAATTGCGTCTGGTCAATCCGCGCGACGGATGGCCGAACGAAAAGGCACGCGCGGCAGCAAGCCGGGCCGATCACATCATCGACGGCGTGGCGGTTTTCGAGAGCCTTGCCGACGCCATTGCCGACCTGAATTTCGTCTTCGCCACGACCGCCCGCCCACGCGACAATTTCAAGCCCGTGCGCGGTCCGACGGAAGCCGCAAAGGCACTTCACGGTCGTTTTGAGCGCGGCGAGAAAACGGGCATTCTCTTCGGCCGCGAGCGCTGGGGGCTGACCAACGAGGAAGTGGCGCTGGCCGACGAGATCGTGACCTTCCCGGTCAATCCGGCCTTTGCCTCTCTCAACATCGCGCAGGCGGTGCTCCTGATGTCCTATGAATGGATGCAGCAGACAGGTGCCGGGGTAAAGCCGCCCGAGCATGATCTGACACCAGCTACAAAGCAGCATCTTGAAAGCTTGATCTCTTATCTGGACGAGGTGCTGGAAGCGCGCGGTTATTTCCGCCCAGCCGACAAGAAGCCCAGAATGCTCGAAAGTCTGCGCGCGCTCTTCACGCGCCCGCGCTTCACGGTGGAGGAGCTTGGCGTGCTGCGCGGCGTGCTTGCTTCGCTTGAACGATTTTCGCCCAAAAATCCGCGCGGGGCAGGGGCACCTGAAGAGCGTGCGAAAGAGGATGGACTGGACTGATGAACCCAAAAGGCCCGATCCTCTTCTTCGATTCAGGCGTGGGCGGGCTTTCTGTGGTCAAGGAAGCCCGCATCCTGATGCCCGATCGCGCCTATGTCTATGTGGCCGATGATGCTGCATTTCCCTATGGCGACTGGCAGGAAGACGCGTTGCGGGCGCGCCTGATCGCGCTTTTCGGCGAGCTGATCGCGCGCTTTGCGCCCTCCATCATCGTCATCCCCTGCAATACGGCCTCCACGCTTGTCATCAGCGATCTGCGCGCAGCCTATCCCGAAGAGACATTTGTCGGCACGGTTCCGGCCATCAAGCCTGCAGCCGAGCGCACGCGTTCCGGCCTTGTCTCGGTGCTTGCCACCCCTGGCACCGTGCGCCGCCAATACACATTCGATCTCATCCGCGACTATGCCTCGCGCTGCGAGGTCAATCTGGTCGGCAGCGAAAATCTGGCGCGACTGGCCGAGCAATATATGCGCGAAGGTCATGTCGAAGAGGCCGATGTCGCACGCGAAATTGCCCCATGTTTTCAGGAGAAGGACGGGCGACGCACGGACATCGTGGTGCTGGCCTGCACGCATTATCCCTTTCTGGTCAACCGCATGCGCAAGATGGCGCCATGGCCGGTGGATTGGATCGATACCTCCGAAGCGATTGCACGGCGCGCCCTCCTGCTGGCCTCTACATTGCCACTGCCTGACGCCCAGCCACAGGGTCGCGATGTGGCAATTGTCACCTCCGGCAATGTCACCAAGCCGCTGGCGCGGCTGATGACCGGCTTTGGTTTTGCGCTTCAGGCCTGAAAAGGCTGTTTCCTGGCCCTTTGAGCGTTGACTCCGCCCTGATTCCAGCCTATTCACCCACCAGCGCGATGGCCACCCGGTTGTCGCGTTGTTTATTGACGTGTCCCGTGGGGATTGCCTGAAGCGTTAGGCAATGCCCTGTCAGGTTCTCCAAAACGGGAGCCAGAGGAGGGCGCGTTTCCTTCACCCGGTACTTGAAGTACCGGGCGCAAACATTTGAAAGGGAATGCGATGAGCAAGCGCCATTCAGCCAAGTACAAGCTCGATCGCCGTCTTGGCGAAAATATCTGGGGTCGCCCGAAGTCCCCGGTCAACAAGCGTGAATACGGCCCCGGCCAGCACGGTCAGCGCCGCAAGGGCAAGCTTTCCGATTTCGGTCAGCAGCTCCGCGCAAAGCAGAAGCTCAAGGGTCACTACGGTGACATTTCCGAGAAGCAGTTCCGCAAGATTTACGAGGAAGCCGACCGCCGCAAGGGCGAGACGACCGAGAACCTGATCGGTCTTCTGGAGTCGCGCCTCGACGCACTCGTCTACCGCGCGAAGTTCGTTCCCACGATCTTCGCTGCCCGCCAGTTCGTCAACCATGGCCATGTCATGGTCAATGGTCGCCGCGTGAACATTCCCTCCTTCCGTTGCCGTCCGGGCGACGTGATTGAGGTTCGCGAGAAGTCCAAGCAGATGGCGCTGGTTCTGGAAGCCGTTCAGCTCGCTGAGCGCGAAGTTCCCGAATATGTCGAAGCCGACCACAACAAGATGACCGCGAAGTTCGTCCGCGTCCCGGCTCTCGCCGATGTGCCCTTCGCAGTCCAGATGGAACCGAACCTTGTCATCGAGTACTACTCGCGCTGATTTGGTCCGCTTCTACGATTTCTGGAGAAAGGCCGCCCCGTGCGGCCTTTTTCTTTTGGTGCGGACGGATTAAGGGAAAGCCATGATGACCATGCACCAGACAATCGAGACGGACGGCGAGGATGCCGGCCTTCATCCGCTTTTCCGCGACGCGCCTTCTAGCGTGGAGTTCAACAAGCTGCGCAAACGGCTGTTGCGGCTTACGCGGCAGGCGATTGAGGATTATGGCATGGTGCGCCCCGGCGACCGCTGGCTGGTGGCCCTTTCGGGCGGAAAGGATTCCTACGGACTTCTGACGATCCTGCTCGATCTGAAATGGCGCGGGCTTTTGCCGGTGGAGCTTCTGGCCTGCAATCTCGATCAGGGGCAGCCGAATTTCCCAAAGCACATCCTGCCGGGATATCTCCAGTCGCTCGGCGTGCCACACCGCATCGAATATCAGGACACCTATTCGATCGTCACCGACAAGATCCCGGAAAACCGCACCTATTGTTCACTCTGCTCGCGCCTGCGCCGCGGTCATCTGTACCGCATCGCGCGAGAGGAGGGCTGCTCATCGCTGGTGCTCGGTCATCACCGGGACGACATTCTCGAAACCTTCTTCATGAATCTCTTTCATGGTGGAAGGCTCGCGGCCATGCCGCCCAAACTTCTCAATGACGAGGGTGACGTGAACGTGCTGCGGCCATTGAGTTTCTGCGCGGAAAGCGATCTGGCGCGCTTTGCCGATGCCATGAAGTTTCCCATCATTCCATGCGACCTGTGCGGCAGCCAGGACGGGCTTCAGCGCAATGCGATGAAGGATATGCTCTCGGACATCGAGAAACGCATGCCTGGCCGCAAGGACACGATGATCCGGGCGCTCGCCAATGTGCGCCCTTCCCATTTGCTGGATTGCGGCCTCTTCGACTTTGCAAGTCTGATGCCCGAAATGGCTGGCAATCCGGCTACACAGCCGGATTGACCACCTGGAAGAGCTTTCCGCGCTCGGCTATCAGCACGAAAATCAGACCCACCGTCGAGACGATGAAATAGCCGCCGGCCAGTGGCGTCAGGGTGCCGTCGAAGGCCTGTCCGATCATCGCGCCAAGAAGCGCGCCGCCCAGCGTCGTGGTAAAGCCCTGCACCGCGGCAGCCGTGCCAGCCACATGACCGAGCGGCTCCATGGCGATGGAGTTGAAGTTCGGTCCGATCCAGCCGAACATGAACATCGAGGCCGAAAAAAGCAGGAAGAACAGCGGGAAGGGCACGGGTCCCGCGAGCGAAATCACGAACCACAGCGCATTGATCGCGATGAATGTGACGAGTGCGGTATGCGACAGGCGGCGCATGCCAAAGCGTCCAACGAAGCGAGAATTCGTGAAGGATGACAGCGCCATCAGGCCTGCACCCACCGCAAACAGGATCGGAAACAGGTCACCCATCCCATAGATGTCGACATAGATCTGTTGCGCGGAATTGATGAAACCGAACAGCGCGCCGAAGATCGCAGTCGTGGCAAGCGTGTAGAACAGCGCGACACGGCTGGTGACGACATAGCGAAAGCCTTGCAACACAGTCGAAAAGACCAGCGGCCGCCGGTCCGCCTCGTCGAGTGTCTCCGGCAGGCGCAGATAGGCCCAGACCGCTATGGCAAAGGCAAGTCCGGCCATCAGCATGAAGATTTCGGGCCAGGCGCCAAACATCATGACGAGTTGGCCGAGGCTGGGGGCGATGACGGGGATCGCCATGAAGACCATCATCACCATGGAAAGAACTTCAGCCATCTGGCGACCGCCAAACACGTCTCGTATTGCGGAAACGGCAATGACGCGCGTTGCTGCAGCCCCAAGGCCCTGGATCATGCGAAGCCCCAGAAGGACGGTGAAACTCGGCGCGAAAATGGCCGCAGAGGCGGCAAGAATATACAGAGCAAGCCCGAACAGAAGCGGCCCGCGGCGACCGAAGCGATCGGTGAGGGGGCCATAGATCAACTGCCCGCCGCCAAAGCCTATCAGATAGGCAGAAATAACGAACTGTCGGTCATTCTCTTCAACCACGTCGAGCGCGGCGCCGATCTGCTGCAGAGCCGGCAACATGATGTCGATTGCAAGCGCGTTGAGCGCCATGAGGGCGGCTGCAAGCGTGATGAATTCCGCGCGCCCGATACGCATCTTCGCCTGCATGTCAGGATGAATGGATGGCTGTGCCATGAATTTGGTGCTCCAAAGACCTGGAAGCGTCGCGTGGCTTTTGGGAGGGGAGGCCATGCAGGCGCAATGGAAAAATGTGAAAGACATGCGTCGAGAAGAAAAATCATGATCCCGACGAAAACGGCGCGGCCATAGGGCCACGCCGGAGCAATATATAAGTACTCCGAACCAAATTTAAAGCGACTTGGTTCGACTGAACTGTAGAAGCCCCGCCAATCAGGCCGCGTTCTGGACGCTGATGCCCTTCTCGGCGAGGAAGTCCTTCAGCTCGCTTGCCTGGAACATTTCGCGGATAATGTCGCAACCACCGACGAACTCGCCTTTTACATAGAGCTGAGGGATGGTCGGCCAGTTGGAAAATTCCTTGATGCCCTGGCGCAGTTCGTCCGACGTCAGCACATTGACGCCGTGATAGTCGACGCCGAGATAATCGAGGATCTGCACGACCTGCCCGGAGAAACCGCACTGCGGAAAATCCGGCGTACCCTTCATGAAGAGTACGACGTCGTTCGACTTGATCTCATTTGCGATGAATTCGCTGATACCGCTCATCGTCTGTCCTTTCTCGTCCGGGTTAAAGGCCCGGCAGTGGATGGTCTGTCTGTTCAGACCCTATCTATTGTAGCGCGCGCAATGGCGCAATGCGTGAGGCCGGAAAGCGGGGTTTTCAGCCAGGAACGCTGGTCTGGAGCGCCAGAGCATGCAGCGCACCACCCATATTGCCCTTCAGCGCATCATAGACCATCTGGTGTTGCTGCACGCGTGACTTGCCGCGGAAGGATTCCGAGACGACCTCGGCAGCATAGTGGTCGCCGTCGCCAGCAAGATCGCGGATCGTCACCTTTGCATCCGGAATCCCTTCCTTGATCAGACGCTCGATTTCGGCAGCTTGCATTGCCATGGGTGACTCTACTCCTGAAATAATTCCTTCCTCAGATATGGCGGCTCGGCAAGCCAAGGTCAATCGAGCCTCGCCAATCCTTGCTGCAGGCCACAGTTTTGCAGAGGGGGGCTGCGGCAATCTCGATTGAGAGAGGTTCACATTCTGTCGCATCTGGACGCGCCGCCGCTGGGGCGGTGATGTTGAGGAATACAAGATGACACAGAAGATAGATGCAAACGGCCTGCGTGCCGTCATCGACAACTACGTCAATGCGATGAACCGCGGAGACATTGACCGGCTGCGCACTCTGTTCGCAGAAGATTGCGAGATCCAAGGTGTGACGGGCAAGGGGGCATTCGATTTTGCCTCCCGCATCTGGCAGAAGCTTCATGACTCGCTGAATATGCATCTGGAGGTCGAGGACTGCGTGGTCCAGGGCAACCGAGCCGCTGTTCGTTTCCGCGAAACCGGCCGCTGGACAGCGCCGTTTCTAGACTTCAGCCACCCCACCGGCAACAGCTATGAATTGCTCGCCATGGAATGGTTCGAGATCACAGACGGGAAGATATCCAGGCGCTGGGGCGTGCGTGATGCCGCTGCGCAGGCTCGTCAGCTGGCTTTTCCCGTAGCTGCAGGCCCAAAACCCTCTGAGGAGGAAGCTGCCTGAAGGGGCGGCGACTGATCGTCGGGAAGGTGGTGGCGCATCTCCTTGAAATACCGGGTTGCCGCCTTCCTGAAACCATCGATGTGGGAGACATGCCGATTGCGCGCATGGCTTAACATCCAGATCGGAGCCGCGGTGTCGCACTCCACCAGCGGAAGTCTGACCAGATGATCATCCCTGCTGGCAAGCCAGACCGGAAGAGGTCCGACAGCCAACCCTTTTCGTATGATCGCCAACAGGCCTTCCAGACTGTCGCAGCGATAGGCTGGAGGGGAGGAGCCAAGCAGAGCACGCAGACGCTTCAGCGGTACAATCGAGGCAACCTCACCAGCACCCTCGACCACCGGCATGTCGGCCAGCGCGCTTGCCTCCGTGGGCACCCCGCATATGCCGATGAGGTCCCTTGATGCGTAGAGACCCCATAGGCTGGTGCCCAGGCGAACGCGCAACACCTCGGGACTTGGCGGCAAAGTTCCCACTCTGATCGCGATGTCTGCTTCACCGTGGACGAGGTCCGCGGCTGCTCCACGCGTGTCTATCTCAAGCGTTACATCCGGATGCGCCGTGCGATAGCGCGCGGCCAGTTCCGGCAGCAGATGAACGGCAAGCAATGAGGTCGTGGAAATGCGCAAATGTTTCCTGCTCGAACGCGCATGAGCCTGTGCACGACTGCCAAGGGCATCCGCCAGCGCTTCCATCTGTTCGGCGACCGGCAGAACTTCGCTTCCAAGCGGGGTGACGCGAAATCCCTCGGGCATGCGCTCGAAAAGCCTTCCGCCCAACGCATGCTCGAGCACATCGATCCGGCGAGAAACTGTCGTCTGGCTGACGCCGAGATTGCGTGCGGCAGCGGCGGTTGAACCGTGTCGCACCGCCGCAAGAAAATATTTTAGGTCGTTCCAGTCATACATGGCACCCTCCGCCTGATTTTAGCAGGAGGGTTGGCCAGCAGGGAACAGGCTTGTCAGGCGCCGCCCATGAATTCGGGAAACCACGCCTCATGTGCATTTTTAAGACGCTCGACCGAAACGGCTTCGGCACTGCCCAACGTCAGGCTGTCGCCACCGGTCTTGCCGATAACAATGGCTGAAACACCCGCAGATTTGGCCTCTTCGATGACGGTATCAGCCTTGTCAGCCTTTACCGTCAGCACATAGCGACCCTGATCTTCACCATAGAAGGCTTCGACCGCGCTGCCAGCCGGTTTGTCCACCTGTGCGCCAATGCCGGACGCCATTGCCATTTCGGCCAGTGCGAGCGCAAGCCCGCCGTCGGAGCAGTCGTGGACTGCGGTCACGTCGCCCGAGCGGATCAGCTTGCGCACGAGGTCGCCATTGCGCTTTTCGGCCTCCAGATCGACAGGGGGCGGCGCACCTTCCGCACGGCCCAGAATGTCGCGCAGATAGATGCTCTGGCCGAGATGCGAACCCCAGTTCTCCGGCGCGCCAAGGAGCAGGATGGTGTGGCCTTCGCCCGCAAAGGCGATGCGTCCCATGCGCTGCCAGTCGGGAATAAGCCCTACGCCGCCTATGGTCGGGGTCGGCAGAATGGCTTCACCAAGCGTCTCGTTATAAAGCGAGACATTGCCGGACACGATCGGGAAGGAAAGCGCGCGGCAGGCCTCGCCAACGCCTTGGATGGCGCGCACGAGCTGACCCATGATGTCAGGGCGTTCCGGATTGCCGAAATTCAGATTGTCAGTTGCTGCCAGCGGCTCCGCGCCAGTGGCCGAGATATTCCGCCAGCACTCCGCCACCGCCTGTTTGCCGCCCTCGAAGGGATCAGCTTCGCAATAGCGCGGCGTCACGTCGGAGGAGAAGGCCAGCGCCTTGGTCTCATGGCCTTCCACGCGCACGACACCTGCATCACCACCTGGAATCTGCAGCGAATTACCCTGGATCAGCGTGTCATACTGCTCCCAGACCCAGCGCCGGGACGAAAGATCGGGCGAGCCAACCAGCTTCATCAGCGCTTCAGCGACATCTGCTTCAGGAACCTCGCCAAGTGGCGCAGGTGACGCCGGTACTACCCACGGGCGGTCATATTCCGGTGCCTCGTCACCCAGTTCCTTGATCGGCAGATTGGCAACTTCCTCGCCCTGATGCATCACGCGGAAGCGCAGGTCATCGGTGGTCTTGCCAACCACAGCGAAGTCGAGGCCCCATTTGCGGAAGATCGCCTCGGCCTGATCACGCTTTTCGGGCCGCAGAACCATGAGCATGCGCTCCTGGCTTTCAGACAGCATCATCTCATAGGCGCTCATGCGCTCCTCGCGCACCGGCACCTGGTCAAGATCAAGCTCGATACCCAAATCGCCCTTCGCACCCATTTCGACCGCAGAACAGGTCAGACCTGCAGCACCCATGTCCTGAATGGCGATGACAGCACCCGTCTCCATCAGCTCAAGGCATGCTTCAAGCAGACACTTCTCGGTGAAAGGATCGCCCACCTGAACGGTGGGGCGCTTTTCGTCAATATCGGCATCGAACTCGGCGGAAGCCATGGTGGCACCGCCCACGCCGTCACGGCCGGTCTTGGCGCCGAGATAGACCACCGGCAGGCCCACACCTTCGGCCTTGGAATAGAAGATCGCGTCGGTGCGCGCGAGACCGGCTGCAAACGCATTTACGAGACAGTTGCCATTGTAGCGCTTGTCGAAATTCACTTCGCCGCCAACGGTCGGCACACCGAAGGAGTTGCCGTAGCCGCCAACGCCAGCCACCACGCCCGAAACGATGTGGCGCGTTTTGGGATGATCGGGCTCGCCAAAGCGCAGCGCGTTCATCGCCGCGATCGGTCGTGCGCCCATGGTGAAAACGTCACGCAGAATGCCGCCAACACCGGTCGCAGCACCCTGATAGGGCTCGATATAGGAGGGATGGTTGTGGCTCTCCATCTTGAAGACCACGCATTGACCATCGCCGATATCCACAATGCCGGCATTCTCGCCCGGCCCCTGGATGACCTTCTCACCGTCCGTCGGCAGCGTGCGCAGCCACTTCTTCGAGCTCTTGTAGGAGCAATGCTCGTTCCACATGGCCGAGAAGATGCCAAGCTCGGTAAAACTCGGCTCCCGCCCGATCAGGTCAAGGATGCGCTGATACTCGTCGGGCTTGAGCCCGTGCGCGGCGATCAGCTCGTCAGTGATGGGAACGGAATTTGGTATGGACATGATCTCAGAACTCTACGGGCTTCAGGCATTGACAACGGCGCGGCGGCGCCGGCGTCCAACGAAATAATCATAGGCGAGGAAGACAATCCCAACCGCGATGAAGAGAAGGGCGATTGCTCCAATGGCAATGAGCACACGCGGAAGGCCGATGACCGCCATATCAAGGAAGGGGTAGGGCACTTCTCCAGCGATAGGCGCGCGTGCAAGCGCATAGGCGGAGTACCCGACAGGCCAGACCAGCCACCAGAAAAGATGACGCCAGCCAAGGCTTCCTTCCGCCATCATCAGCCACCACACCACGTAAAGAGCTGGCGTCACATAGTGCAGGAGCATGTCGCAGACATAGAACAACCCTTCCGGCTGCCAGAGATCGGCGAGCAGGACGTGATAGACGATGCCCACCACCGCAATTGCCACGCCAGTGCCGGCACGCCAGGAAGGTCTTCGCATGACCACGGGTCGTCCGGTGAGGGCGCTCACATGCACAAGGACAACGAGAATATTGGTCAGGATCGTGAAGAAGGAGAAGAAATAGACGATCGAGCCGACAAGGCTGCGGCCCGCCTCCAGTGAGGCAGGAACGGTTATCGAAAATTGGAGCACCAGCGCGACAATGCCGATCACCGCGCCCCCAATATTCAGCAATCGTGTCATGGCACCCTCAGGCCTTGCAGTCTTTCGCACCAGCGGACCAGCGCATGATATCTGCATTGATCTGCGCACCGGCACCCGTAGATGCGAGCGGACCATAGGTTTCGATTTTCACCGGACTGCCCGCTGCTTCGATGACGAGTTGTGGCAGACCCTGCATGCTCTTTCTTGAAAGGACAAGCAGGCGCGGGCGCCCCACGCGTGTGTCGAGCTCCGGCATCAGCCGCAGCTCGGCGAAATCGCGTCCACCGGATTTGATCCAGCAGCGCTGGCCGTTCTCGTTGATGAGCTGAAGCGTCTTGACCGGGTCATTGGCCTCAACCGTCAGCGCCAGCGGCCCGCCGACAGGTTCGCTGTTGCAGCCGGGCAGGAGTGCGGCGGTGATCGCAAGAAGCGCCACCGCAAGCAAGGGCTGGTGGCGGGCAGGCTTCACGCGGCGCGCTCCAGAACACCTGCAAAGATGCCTCGCCCGTCGTCCCCGCCATGGGCAGCTTCGATCAGGTTCTCCGGATGCGGCATGAGACCGAGCACATTGCCTGCGTCATTGATGATGCCCGCAATGTCGTTGATGGAGCCGTTCGGATTGGTGCCCTCGGCATAACGGAAGACAACCTGACCTTCCCCCTCGATGCGCTTCAGCGTTTCGCCATCCGCCTGGAAATTGCCGTCATGATGGGCAACCGGGCAGCGAATGATCTGGCCCTGGGAATAGGTAGAGGTGAAAGCGGTGGAGGCGTTTGCCACCTCAAGCTTCACTTCGCGGCAGACAAATTTCAGCGACGCATTGCGCATCAGCGCACCGGGCAAAAGCCCTGCCTCAAGCAGGATCTGGAAACCGTTGCAGACGCCGATCACCTTCACACCCCTGGCTGCCTTTTCCGCAACCGCGCGCATGACCGGCATGCGTGCTGCAATCGCACCACAACGCAGATAGTCGCCATAGGAAAAGCCGCCGGGAATGGCGATCAGATCGACATCGGGGATTTCCGTCTCGGTTTGCCAGACCACCGTCGGTGCCTTGCCGGAAATCTTCGTCAGCGCCGCGATCATGTCGCGGTCGCGGTTGAGGCCGGGGAGTTGAATGATGGCTGATTTCATGGCGACGGTTCGTATGGCTCCTGAGGGCGATCTGCCAGTTCTTGCAGTTCGAGGCGACGCTCGATCTTGTCGAGCCGACCATCCTGGCGCGAAAGCATTCCGTATATGTTCGACGTGTCCTGGTTGATGGAGATGAGCTGGCCGCGGATGGAGATCAGCTCCTGTCTCACCTCATTCTGCCCGTCCCCCAGATTGCGGATTTCCTGCTGAACCTGCTTCAGAACTTCATAAACAAGCTCGGTGCTTACATCCGCCATCTGAGTATCCTTCCACAACCTCAGGTTATGTCGATACTATAGTCTTCGATCACCGTATTCGCCAGAAGCTTCTCGCACATGGCTTTCAGCTCGCTCTCGGCTGCAGCCTTGTCGGAAGTGGCCAGTTCGACGTCGAAAACCTTGCCCTGGCGCACGCTGTTTACGCTATCAAAGCCGAGCCCCCCAAGGGCTGACTGGATGGCTTTCCCCTGCGGGTCCAGCACGCCGTTCTTGAGGGTGACAGTTACGCGGGCTTTCATCTGAACGGCGCTCTCTTCGTATTAGTGGCGGGTTTCGTCGTCGGGCTTCGAGGATACGAGCACGGGGCCGGAGGGCTTCGCGGGCTCGTTCTCGTTCATGATGCCGAGGCGGCGGGCAACTTCCTGATAGGCTTCGACCAGACCGCCGAGATCGCGGCGGAAGACATCCTTGTCGAGCTTGTCCTTGGAAGCGACATCCCACAGGCGGCAGGAGTCGGGCGAGATTTCGTCGGCCACGACAATGCGCATCGTGTCACCTTCAAACAGGCGGCCGCATTCGATCTTGAAATCGACAAGCTGGATGCCGACGCCGAGGAACAGGCCGGAGAGGAAGTCGTTGACGCGGATGGCAAGCGCCATCATGTCATCGATCTCCTGGGGGCTTGCCCAGCCGAAGGCCGTGATGTGCTCTTCGGAGACCATCGGGTCGTCCAGCGCATCGGCCTTGTAGTAGAATTCGATGATGGAGCGGGGCAGGACGGTGCCTTCCTCGATGCCAAGCCGCTTTGCGAGCGATCCGGCTGCCACATTGCGCACGACGATCTCGAGCGGAATGATCTCCACTTCCTTGATCAGCTGCTCGCGCATATTGAGGCGGCGGATGAAATGGGTCGGGATGCCGATGCGGTTCAGATGCTCGAAAATATACTCCGAGATCCGATTGTTGAGTACACCCTTGCCGTCGACGATCTCGTGTTTCTTCTTGTTGAAGGCAGTCGCGTCGTCTTTGAAAAACTGGATGAGCGTACCCGGCTCTGGCCCTTCATAAAGAATTTTGGCCTTGCCTTCATAGATGCGGCGGCGACGGTTCATGAGCTTCTCTGGTCTAAAGGGCGCCGGTTCGAGCGTGATGCTGAACATGCCGGCGCGGCTGAAAGAAAGGCCCCAGTGGCTTCAACGGGGTCTCTAGCGCAACTGGAGCGGTTTCTCAATCCGCATTTCCCAAAGTCAACTGGAAATAACCCGCGGTGCCAAACCGGCCCATAATGACCTTGATCAGCCTGTCACTTAGGCAGAATATTCCAACAGTGGTGGGATTCTGCCGGGGAGTACGCGGCAGACCAACAAGAAGGATAAAGGCTATGGGCAGCATGGAAGAGCGCGAACGGGCATTTGAAAACAAGTATGTACGCGACGAGGAGACCAAGTTCCGCGCCATGGCTCGGCGCAACAAGCTTCTGGGGCTTTGGGTGGCCGAGAAAATCGGCAAGAAGGACGAAGACGCGGAAGCCTATGCGCGCGACGTCGTGAAAGCCGATTTCGAGGAGGCTGGCGACGAGGATGTTTTCCGCAAGGTGCGTGCTGACCTCGACGCGGCAGGCGTCAGCCTTTCTGATGCGGATCTGCGTGCCGAGATGGTCCGACTGCTCGAAGTAGCAATTGATCAGGTGAAGAGCTGACGCATGATTTTGCCTACACTTGCGCAGCGTCTTCGTTCCGGCAACACGGTACTGTCATCCTGGTCCTGCATCCCCGAATCTTTGACCGTCGAGGCGATTTCCAGGCTCGGTTTCGAGGCAATAACGCTCGATATGCAGCATGGCGGTCATAGCGACGACAGTGTCATCCGTTCCCTGGGTGCCATTGATCGCAAGGTCTGCCATCCCGTGGTGCGCATCCCCGTCGGACGGTTCGACATGGCAAGCCGCGCGCTTGATTTCGGTGCCGAAGCCGTCATCGCTCCGATGATCAACGGCGTAGCAGATGCCCGTGCCTTCGCGACGGCAATGAAATATCCCCCGCTTGGGCAGCGCTCATGGGGGCCGGTCTTCGCCATGCCGCGCTCTGGCGCAAGCAATGGTCAGGAATGGCTGGAGCAGCAGAACCACGAAACCATTGCCTATGCGATGATCGAGACACGCGAAGCCTTTGAGGCTGTCGACGAGATCCTCGCGGTGGAAGGAATCGACGGCGTTTTCGTCGGTCCTGCCGATTTCTCGATCGCCTGGAGCTCCGGACGAAAGCTCGATCCTTCACTGGACGACATGATGGAGGCAATCGAACAGATCGCCACCAAGGCGATCAACGCGGGCAAATTTGCAGCGCTTTATTGTCCCGATCCGCGTGAAGTGGGCAAGTACCACCGGATGGGCTACCGGTTCTTCGCGCTCGGCAGCGATTTTGGCTATCTGGCCAAGGGGGCGGAAAGCTTCATCGCTACAGCCCGTGGCAGCATCCGCTAGCCCAGTGCACGCCTCTCCCGTAAGGCGGGGGAGGCGCTTTTCGCATCTGTCACAGATGGGCCAGGAATTTGGCGAATGTCATCGAGCCTTCAGGCCATGGGCCAAAGCCGGATTCGGTATTGATGTGGCCAGCTTCACCGGCATCCATCAACAATGCACCCCAGGCTGATGCAATGTCTTCTGCAGCTTCGTAGCTGGAGAAATGATCATTGCGGCTGGCAATGACGATCGTCGGGAAAGGAAGCTTCTCGCGCGGATAGGGGCCAAACGTCATCAGATGCTTCGGGCGAATCTTGGGGTTGGCCACATCCGGCGGCGCCACGAAGAAAGCGCCGGCCACAGGCTTCTTGAACAGGGGGAGCGCCTGAACGGCTGTCGCCACTCCAAGGGAATGAGCAACGAGAACGACAGGCTTCTCCGCCTCGTTCACGGCTTCTGCAACCGTGTTCACCCAATCATCGCGCACCGGTTTTGACCATTCGGCCTGTTCCACGCGCCGAGCTGTCTCAATGCGTTTTTCCCACCGGCTCTGCCAGTGATCGGGGCCGGAATTGGTATAACCGGGGATGATGAGAATATCTGCGTCCTTGGCTTTCATGGCGCCGCATTTAGCCAGTGCATCCCTTCCATGCAACCCATTTGCTCCAGGCCGGTGCCGCGATCGGTGAACAGCCTGTCTTCGCTTTGGGCAATTGTCTCGACGCCGAACGCTCAGCATCTTTGCAGGGAACCCACAGCTTGAATCGAGACGCGAAGAACTGGAATCGATTTGTCCGCTCTGCGCCCCAGGAGATTGAAATGACTCGCAAATCCTTCGCCGCCACAACGCCGTTGCATATAGGGGAAGTCGGCTTGAACGCCCGTGACGCGAACGCGCTGGCGGAGTTCTACAAGCGCCTTCTCGACCTCACAGAGATCGATACGCAATCAGACGAAATCAGGCTTGGCGTAGGAGAGAAGACGCTCCTGACACTCAAATCCACGCCCGACGCAGTGCCCGATGACACGCGCGAGGCTGGCCTCTTTCATACCGCCTTCCTCCTGCCAGAACGCCAGGATCTTGCGCGATGGCTCAAATACGCTGCATCGCAGGGGCTGCGCCTTGAAGGCGCGTCGGATCATCTGGTCAGCGAGGCCGTCTATCTGTCCGATCCGGAAGGAAACGGCATCGAGATCTATGTGGATCGCGACGCGGATGAATGGCCGTGGGAAGGCGACCAGATTGCCATGAAGACCTTGCCGCTCGATGTGGACGGGCTTCTGGAAACCCTGCCTGCCGACGATGCCGGCTGGTCAGGCTCGCCCGAGGGCACGGTGATCGGCCATGTCCATCTGCGCGTCGGCGATCCGGCTCAGGCTGGTCGGTGGTGGAACGAGGTCGTGGGACTGGAGACGATGGCGCGCTATGGCAGCCAAGCTGAGTTTCTGGCCTCTGGCGGCTATCATCATCACGTAGGCGTTAACAGCTGGCGAAGCGCTGGCGCGGGCCCGCGCGATCACAACCGCGCGGGGTTATCCTATGTGCTGTTCACGGGCGAGGGGGCCGGTGAGGCCCGCTCCCTTCAAGACCCATGGGGCACGGAGATCAGGTTCGCCTGATCTCCGCCCGATCCGATCTTCAGCCGAAAACCCGGTTGAAGATCGTGTCTACATGCTTGGTGTGGTAGCCAAGGTCGAACTTCTCGCGGATCTGCTCC
This sequence comes from Nitratireductor sp. CH_MIT9313-5, assembly GCF_037029545.1. Lineage (NCBI taxonomy): Bacteria > Pseudomonadati > Pseudomonadota > Alphaproteobacteria > Hyphomicrobiales > Phyllobacteriaceae > Nitratireductor > Nitratireductor sp. CH_MIT9313-5. Next base: position 93,048 of record NZ_JAYMER010000014.1, read on the forward strand.
TCGGAAAGTGCAGCACGCACATCCTTGTCGCCGAGCAGTTCCTCAAGGAAATCCGCGCCCTGTTCCCACACCTTCATCGCATTGCGCTGAACGAGCTTGTAGGAATCCTCGCGGCTCACACCCGCCTGCGTGAGTGCGAGAAGCACGCGCTGGGAGTGGACAAGGCCACGGAACTTGTTGAGGTTCTTCTCCATGGTTTCGGGGTAAACCACGAGCTTTTCCATCATGCCGGTCAGGCGCTGCAGCGCGAAGTCCAACGTGACGGTCGCGTCAGGACCGATCATGCGCTCGACCGAAGAGTGCGAGATGTCCCGCTCGTGCCACAGCGCCACATTTTCAAGCGCGGGCGTTACGTAAGCGCGCACCATGCGGGCAAGGCCGGTCAGGTTTTCCGACAGCACCGGATTGCGCTTGTGCGGCATGGCGGATGAGCCTTTCTGGCCCGGAGAGAAATATTCCTCCGCTTCCAGAACTTCCGTACGCTGCAGGTGGCGCACTTCGGTGGCCAGGCGCTCGATGGAAGAGGCGATAACGCCAAGCGTCGCAAAATACATGGCATGGCGGTCACGCGGGATAACCTGCGTGGAAACCGGCTCGGGCTTCAGGCCAAGCTTTTCGGCCACATGCGCCTCAACGCTCGGGTCGATATTGGCAAAGGTGCCGACCGCACCGGAAATTGCGCAGGTCGCGATTTCCTCGCGCGCATTGACAAGACGCTCGCGGCAGCGCTCGAATTCTGCATAGGCCTGTGCCAGCTTTACGCCGAAGGTGGTCGGCTCGGCATGGATGCCATGGCTGCGGCCAATGGTGATCGTGTCCTTGTGCTCATAGGCACGCTTCTTGAGCGCCTCGAGAAGACGGTCGAGATCATCCAACAGGATATCCGTAGCCTTGACGAGCTGCACGTTGAAGCAGGTGTCGAGCACATCCGATGAGGTCATGCCCTGATGCACGAACCGTGCCTCGGGGCCGACGATCTCCGCCAAATGTGTCAGGAACGCGATGACATCATGCTTCGTCTCACGCTCGATCTCGTCGATGCGCTCGATGTCGAACTCTGCCTCGCCAGCCTTGTCCCAGATGGTCTTGGCCGCTTCCTTGGGCACGATGCCAAGCTCGGCCATGGCGTCGGCTGCATGCGCCTCGATCTCGAACCAGATGCGGAACTTGGATTCCGGCGACCAGATGGCCGCCATCTCGGGGCGCGAATAGCGAGGGATCATGTCGTTTAGCCTGCCTTAGGGGAAATGTTGCGCTGTCTCGTAGCAGAGGAGGCAGGTTGGCTCAATGTGAAGGAGCGCGCAAACCACAGGCTGAACAGGAAGAGGCCGACAAACCCAAGGGGAAAATACAATCTGAGACCCACGGTCGCGAATTGGTAAAGCGCGCTGGCGGTCGTGAATGCAAGCTGCAGAAACCACACATAGCTGAATGTTTCCGCATGCCAGGCGGCATAATAGCTGCGATAGACCAGCGCGAAGATCATGCCGGTTGCGCCAATTGTCATGATTGTCAGGCTGACAAAAAAGGCTGCGAAGGCTTGTGTCTTCAAGCGGTGGTAACGCGTAACGAGATATGCGGCGATGAACGCAGCCGGCAGTGCCAGAAGACCGCCAGCAGCGAATATGCCAACCACGACCAGCCGCAAGCTTTCGGTTTGCCAGTGAAGAAGGCCGCTCCAGGCAGCCGTGGCGCAAACCGCCGACCAGAGGATTGCGGCCGGAAGGATCGACCCGACCCGAAGATCCAGATTGGAGCGGCCTGCCGCTCTTGTCGCCTGTGGGGCGTCAGTCATGACAGGCCGCACCTCAAGTCACATCGTGCCGGTGACCGCCATGTAGCGGTAGTCAGGCCCTTCAAAGCCCAGTTTGCGAATGGCAATCATCACCGAATAGACCGGCTGCGCTCCGTCCGGCGAAAACAGCCTTACGCCGTGCAGACGGTAGCCGAGAGGACACCCTCGGCTTTTCGGCACCGTTTTGTCTTCATGGATGAGTGCGGTTTCCTCGCCCGGCTTTTGCGCGACCTGCAGCAGCCGGAAGCCCTTTGCTTCGCCCAATCCGTGGCATGATCCGTTGTCCATCGGCAGCTCCTCCAGGCGGAACTCCAGTGCTTCTGCGCCAGACAATGTGTAGGAATTGGGCAGAACCAGCATCCGGTGCGGATCGGCAGACAATTCAGTAATCATGTTGCTGCCGGCAATGAAGCCTGGATTCTCAGCAAGCGCGTCATCTTCGATGATCGTTTCGCCAAGGGCCTTTACCTTTGCGCGCACGTCTTCGACGCTGGCCCCATCTTCCTGAAGCATGGCCCGGAAGGGTGTCTCCGGCAGATAGCTGTCGCTATGCGTGTCGATGTAATACCGGTTGGCATAGGGAAAGCCGGAGCCGTCCTGAACGCCATATTCCTCGAAGGCAAAGATCTTGCCGTCCGGGCTGAAGCCCAGAACTTCGAGCGTTGCCGTGTCACCTGCGCGAGCAGCGCCGGTGGAATAGGTAGCAATAATCAATGCAGCCGCGAGGGCTGCCAAAATGCGGTTGAAAAACATGAAACAGTTCCTTTTCCCGCCCCACAGGATACCGTCAGTTCTCATAAGGTAAACAATGGTTAAATTGTGTTACCCGGCGTCAACTGGCTGGCCCAAATGGTCGCAGGCGAGCCGGAAATCTGCAATCATGCGCCGTGCCTTTGGTGCCAGCTGGGCATGATATCACCCTTTTCGTGCTGCGCGTCATAAACGCCGCGCGCGATAGCGCGAGCCATGGTGGCACCGGCGGCTGCGTAAAGTTCGATCGCTTCGGCAAGATCGGGCTTTCGACCCGTGGAACCGGTCGCAAGCGCAAAGACAAGATCGCCATCGAGCGGCGTGTGCGCGGGCCACAATGCGCGCGCAAAACCGTCATGGGCGGCAATCGCCAGTCGCTTCGCCTCCGCCTTCGTCAGGGCCGCATCGGTGGCAATAACCGCGATCGTCGTGTTCGAGCCGGCTTCGGGGGCTTTGCCGTCCATGGAGAATTTCGTGATGGGCCTTTGTGCATCTGCAGGGAAGGGGGATGGCATGCCGAGCCCACCGAACTCCCCATCCAGTTCGAAAGGGGCGGCCCAGAAATGGCGCGACGAGCCAATCGTGGCACTGCCAAGCGCGTTTACCGCGACCAGCGCACCAAGCGTGAAACCGCTTGAAAGCCTTGTTGATGCTGACCCAAGCCCGCCTTTCAGCCCCGCAGTTGTTGCACCTTTGCCGGCTCCCGCAGAGCCTGTCTCGAAATCCACGGCGGCATTCTGCGCGGCCTCGAAACCAAGCTCGCGATAGGGCGAAAAGCGACCCCAGTCCTTCGCTCCGCCATTGGCAAGATCAAACAGGATTGCGCCGGGCACGATTGGCACGCGTTGGCCTGCCACTTCGAAGCCGCGCCCCTGTTCGCGCAGATAGGCCTGCACCCCGCTGGCCGCATCCAGACCGAAGGCCGAGCCGCCCGAAAGCACCAGCCCGTCCACCGTCTCAACCAGATTGTGCGGCTCCAGAAGATCCGTCTCGCGCGTGCCGGGCGCTCCCCCCAGAACCTGCACGGCAGCCACAGCGGGCGTGTCGCAGATAATGGCAGTGTTGCCGGATTTCAGGCGATCATCGTCGGCGTTACCAACCTTCAGCCCTGCAATGTCGGTGATGCTGTTTTTTGTCCCCGCCCGCATCGTGCCTACTCGATCTCCTGAAAAGCCAGCCCGTCATACCGGTAGAGCCGGTAAAGCTGCTGTTTGCGGTCGCCCTTCTCGTCAAAGGAGACGATGCCGATGGCGGTGTTAAAGGAATGGCGCTTGAGCACTTCTGCAATATTGCCGCCTTCATCTTGCGCACGTCGATGAGCAGAGATCAGTATTTCGGCTGCTGCATAGCCCGGCAGCACATAACCTGCGGGCTCAACAGTCTCTTCATCAAGGGCAGCCAGCGCTTGTTCGCTCGCCAAATCTTCCCAAAGAGGCGGTGCGACCATCAAAACGCCTTCGGCCAGCGGGACCCCACCGCTTTCGGCCCGCAGGGCTTCACCACCGGCTATCGTCAGCGACATGCCGAGTTCTGCTGCATCGCGGGCGATAATGGCGATGTCGGTGCGATCCCCGCCGACCATTACATGGCTTGCGCCGGCACGCCTCAGCCGCCCGACAAGGCCGATCTGGTTTTCAAGTTGCGGGCGGTAGGTATCGACATAAACCGGTTCCAGCTCTGCCTCTTCGGCACTTGCACGAAAGGTCTCGGCCAGTTCGCGGCCATAGATGGTGCCGTCATCCACAATGGCGAAAAATGCCTCACGCCACCGCTCGGTCAGAATATCGGCAAGAGCGGCGCGCTCCTCATCCGCGCGCGGTCCGATGCGATAAACCTCGAAACCGCTGCGCTGGCGCTGATCCGTCAGACCTGTCGAGCGAATTGGCGTCACGACTGGAATGCCAGCCTCGGCAAGAAGGGGAAGAGCAGCCATTGCAACCGGTGTGCACAGAAATCCGGCCACGGCATCCACTTCTGCCTCCACCATGCGAGCCGCCAATGCTGGCGCTTCATCCTCATCGCATCTGGTATCGAATATTTCGAAGGTCACCGTGGTGCCGCCATTTTGGGCGGCCACACGCGCACCATCGGCCCATTGCTCGCCCAACATCTGGAAGCTTCCCGATAGCGGAGCTGCAATGCCCAGGCGTAATTCCTGTGCGACAGCAGGCAGGCAAAGCAGTGTCAGGCTGAAAATAAGAGCCGCTATTCGCATATCTTCCGGTCATGCTCGGGTGGAAAAGATGGCAATCTGTAAACGCACTCACTGGTAAAGGCTGGCTGCCCCGCGTGCAACACGCTATTGCGCGCATAAGCCCCGTGCCTTGTACCGCAGGGCCGAAGACCTATATCGCTGTTGCGAGGATGAGCAGTGCTGAAAACAAACGACGTAGGACCCCAGCTTTACCGAGACGCCATGGCGCAGTTCGCCGGGGCGGTTCATGTCATCACCACTGATGGCAAGGCGGGGCGACGCGGCGTTACCATCATCGCGGCCTGCTCCGTATCGGACAGTCCGCCCACGATCCTCGCCTGCCTCAACCGCGAAAATCCCCAGAACGATGCGTTTCTGGAAAACGGTGTTTTCGCGCTCAATACGCTTGGTGCGCAGCACGAACAGCTTTCCAATACCTTCGCCGGTTTCGACGGAAAGTCGCAAGACGAGCGCTTCGCACAGGCCGAGTGGGATGTGCTTTCAAGCGGTGCGCCAACCTTGAAGAACGCACTGGCCGTTTTCGATTGCCGCCTGGTGGAATCCAGGGACATGGCTACGCACCGGATCTATTTCGGTGAGGTGACAGGCTTGCGCATCGGCGATAACGTGAAGCCGCTTCTTTACCACAATCGCGGCTACAAGGTGCTCTGAAGCTCCCCTCTGGCCGCCAGAACCGGAGCAGAAATGCCAGAGCTGACGCCACGCCCGCTTCCTCGCTCCATTGATGAAACACTCTCGCTTCTGACGGCAGGCGACTATGTAGCCGACCGTGCGCTCGCCACCGTACTCTATCTCAGCCTGACCATGCAGCGCCCGCTGTTTCTGGAGGGAGAGGCTGGCGTGGGCAAGACCGAGATCGCCAAGGTGCTGAGCAAGGCGCTCGGTCGCCGTCTCATCCGTCTGCAGTGCTACGAAGGGCTGGATGTCTCCTCCGCGGTCTATGAGTGGAACTACGCCGCGCAGATGATAGAGATCCGTATGGAAGAGGCGGCAGGCGGCGCGGATCGGCAGGCGATGGAGCGCAATGTCTTCTCCGAGCGCCACCTGATCCGCAGGCCGGTGCTGGAAGCCATATCGGGCGAGGCTGGCGCTGCACCCGTATTTTTAATCGATGAACTCGATCGTACGGACGAGGCTTTCGAAGCTTTCCTGCTGGAGGTTCTCTCCGACTATCAGGTCACCATTCCCGAGCTTGGAACGGTGAAGGCGGCAGAGCCGCCCATCGTCATCATAACCACGAACCGCACCCGCGAAATCCATGACGCGCTGAAGCGCCGCTGCCTCTATCATTGGGTGGACTATCCCGAGGCCGGGCGTGAGTTGGAAATCGTAAGCCGCAAGGTACCGGATGCAAATGCGCGGCTTTCAAGGGAAGTCGTGGCCTATGTTCAGCGCCTGCGCCAGATGGACCTGTTCAAGGTGCCCGGTGTGGCAGAATCGATCGATTGGGCGACCGCTCTGACCGAGCTTGATCGGCTCGCCCTCGACCCGCAGACCATTTCCGACACGCTGGGCGTGCTCCTGAAATATCAGGATGACATCGCGCGACTGGGCGAGGGGGAAAGCGCACGTCTTCTGGAGGAAGTGCGTTCGGAACTCGCCACGGCGGACTGAGGCGCGAATGGTTCCTCGCAACAAGATCGTCGAAACGGAGGAGCCGGAAGGTCGGCTAGGCGAGAATATCGTTCACTTCGCCCGCACGCTTCGAAATGCAGGGCTGAATGTGGGGCCTGCTTCCGTCACCGATGCGATCAACGCGGTATTGGCCGCCGGTATTGGCAGCCGGGACGATTTCTACTGGACACTTCATGCCGTTCTCGTGAAGCGGCATGAGGATCATGCCGTTTTCGACGAGGCGTTCCGCCTGTTCTGGCGCTCGCGCGAACTGGTGGAAAAAATGCTGGCGATGCTATCTCCCGTCGCACCGGCAGGTGCGCAGCGCGAGAAACCGCGCAGCGGCGAAAAGCGGGCAGCCGAAGCGCTGGCCAAGCCACCTGAACGTGAGCGCAAACAGGAGCCGGATACCGAGATCGAGATCGACGCGCGCTTCAGCCTGTCGGCAAGCGAGGTGCTGCGTAGCCGCGACTTTGCGCAGATGAGCGCTGACGAACTCGAACTGGCCCGCCGCGCCATGCGCAAGATGATCATGCCCCACGACCGGGTGAAGACGCGCCGCCATCAGCCTGTCGCGAGCGGTCGGCGCATGGACCCGCGGGCGATGATGCGCCAGGGCTTGCGCACCGGCGGAGACCTCATCCTGCCCCGCTTCACCGCGCCCAGAAGCGTTCAGGCGCCGCTCGTCGTGCTGGCCGATATCTCGGGGTCCATGAGCCAGTATTCGCGAATTTTCCTGCATTTCCTGCATGTCTTGAGCGAAAGACGCCGGCATGTTCACAGCTTCGTCTTCGGCACGCGGCTGACCAATCTAACGCGCCAGCTGCGCCACCGTGACCCTGACGAGGCATTGGCCGAATGCACAAAGGCGGTGGAAGACTGGTCAGGCGGTACGCGCATCGGCGAGGCGCTGCATGTCTTCAACAAGGACTGGTCGCGTCGCGTGCTGGGGCAGGGCGCAACCGTTATCCTCATGACCGACGGCCTTGAACGTGATCGCGTTGACCTGCTCGAGCGTGAGACCGAACGCCTCTCCAAATCCTGCCGCCGGTTGATCTGGGTCAATCCGCTCCTGCGTTTCGATGGTTTCGAGCCGAAGGCACGCGGGGTGCGCGCAATGCTGCCTCATATGGATGAGCTTCGGCCCGTCCACTCGCTTGAAGCCATCTCCGACCTTTGCGACGCTCTTTCAGGGAGTGATCGCAAGGCGTGGAAACACTTGGCAAATCCTCATGCACCGGCCCATACTGCAGGAACCGGAGGAGTACATGTCAGACGCTGAAAATGTGATGCAGACGCAGGACCCGCTGGCAACGGCGGAAGCCTGGATGGCATCCGGTCGTGATGTTGCTATCGCCACCGTTATCGAAACCTGGGGCTCCGCACCGCGCCCGACCGGCAGCCATCTCGTGATTGACGCTGATGGCAATTTCGCGGGTTCGGTTTCCGGCGGCTGTGTGGAAGGTGCTGTCATCGCCGAAGCCGCAGAAGTGCTGGAAACGGGAGAGCCGCGCATGCTCGAATTCGGCGTGGCTGATGAGACCGCCTGGCGCGTCGGTCTCTCCTGCGGTGGCCGTATCCGCGTTTACCTGGAGCGTCTGGGCTAGATGGATCCCTACAGCCTCAAGAAACTCAATGCCTTGCGCATGAATCGTCAAGCCGCGGTTCACGTCACCGATCTGGGTGACGGGCGCGATCGCGTGATCGAAGAAAGCGATGTGGTCGCTGGTCTTCTGGGCAAGGCGGTGCTGCGCGCCTTTCGCCAGGGCAAGGCGTTCACCGCTGAGATCGACGGGCGCACATTCTTCCTCAATCCGCATTTGCCGCCGCCACGCCTGGTGGTCATCGGTGCGGTTCATATCAGCCAGGCGCTGGCGCCCATGGCGCGGCTTTCCGGCTTCGACCTGCACATCATCGATCCACGCACGGCTTTTGCAACGCCCCACCGTTTCCCGGAAACGCGCCTGACGGACGATTGGCCCGAAACGGTACTCGCGCAGGAACCGCTTGATCCCTACACGGCAGTCGCAGCTCTCACCCATGACCCCAAGATCGATGACCATGCGCTCATAGCCGCCCTCAAGGCCGATTGTTTCTATGTGGGTGCGCTGGGGAGCCGAAAGACGCACGAAGCGCGCGTTGAGCGCCTGAAGCAGGCGGGATTGAGCGACAAGCAGATCGCCCGCATCCATGCGCCCATCGGTCTGGATATCGGAGCGGCGAACCCGGCCGAGATCGCCGTTGCCACACTGGCGCAGATCATTGAGGCTTTGCGCAAGCGAGGCCTGCAAGTGGCTGGGGCGCGCGCGGCGTGAAGTTCGGTCCACTTCCTCTGGACGAAGCTGAAGGCGCGGTGCTTGCACATACACTCACCGTGGGGCAACGCCGATGGAAAAAGGCGCACCGCCTCGACGCGGACGATATCGCGCAACTTCGCGAGGCGGGGGTGGAGGTCGTCATCGCCGCCTTGTTGGAAGATGCTGATATTTCGGAGGACGATGCTGCGCGCCTTCTGGCAGAGCCGCTGGTTTCGCAAGGAATAGAAGCACGGGCCCCATCCACCGGACGGGTGAATCTTCACGCCTGCGATGCGGGAATCCTGCGTGTGGAGCGCTCTGTGGTTGACAAGGTCAATGCCGTTGACCCCGCCGTGACGCTTGCAACACTCTCCGACTATGCAGCCGTTCAGGCTGGCCAGATGGTTGCGACGGTGAAGATAATTCCCTTCGCGGCATCGAAGCAGACGGTCTCAATCGCCATTGATGCGTTGCGGGACCGCGCGCTTACGCTGTTCCCCTTCCGCGCTCTTCGGGTCGGCCTGATCCAGACCGTGTTGCCCGGCACAAGGACCAATGTGCTGGACAAGACCACTGCCATTACTGCTGACCGCTTGGCGCGATCGCAAAGCCGGATCACTCGCGAAGCGCGTCCGGCCCACACCGAGCAGGCTCTTGCCGAGGCCATCGGCACAATGCACGCGGACAGCGATCTCATTTTGATATTTGGCGCGTCTGCGGTCTGCGACGAGGGCGATGTGCTCCCCGCAGCAATTCGTCGCGCTGGCGGAACGGTAAAACGCGTGGGAATGCCGGTCGATCCGGGCAACCTGCTTGTCTTGGGTTCGCTGGATGACAAGCACGTGCTTGGTGCACCGGGCTGCGCGCGCAGTCCCAAACTCAACGGCTTCGACTGGATCCTTGACCGGATCGCTGCGGATATCCCGGTGCGGGCGGAAGACGTTGCAGCAATGGGGGTGGGCGGCCTGTTGAGCGAGATACCCTCGCGTCCGCATCCGCGAGAAAAAGAACGCCCCAGGCATCAGGCGGCCAAGGTCCATGGGCTTCTGCTGGCAGCCGGACAATCACGCCGCATGGGCGCCGCCAACAAGCTGCTTGCCCGAATGGAGGGACAAAGCCTGGTCCGCCGCAGTGCCGAAATGCTTGAGAAAGCTACCCTTTCAGGTGTCAGCGTTGTTGTGGGTCATGAAGCCAACCGCATCCGGGACGAGTTGAAGGATCTTGCGGTGAATTTCACCGAGAACGAGCTTTACGCCTCCGGCCTTGCTTCTTCGCTAAAGGCAGGCATTCGCGTTCTGCCGACTGAAAGTGATGCCATATTGGTCATGCTCGCAGACATGCCCCGGGTGGAGACTGCGCATATCGATCTTATGGTCGATGCGTTTCGCAAGTCAGGTGGAACCGCGGTCATCCGCGCGACCCATTCCGGTAAACGTGGCAATCCGGTCATTCTTCCACGCGCGCTTTTCCCCGAGATCGAAAAGCTTGAGGGCGATACCGGTGCGCGGCACATCGTTGAAAGTACTGAATTGCCGGTCATAGATGTCGAGATCGGCAGGGCCGCGCATCTTGACCTTGATACACCCGAAGCGCTTGAAGCGGCAGGCGGAACGCTTGAATAGGGATTTTCGGATGATCTTTCGCCTGCTGGCCGGTATCCTGCTGTTCTCCTTCAGTGCCGAGGCGGCGGAAATCCGCCCATACAAGGATCAGCTCTTCGCCTATCCAGGCATCATCGAGAGCCGCGATGCGGGGGCCTATCTCGTCGTCGACTACAACGAGATGCGCGACATCAACGGGCGTGACGCCGTACCGGAGCGTCGCGCCGAGCGGCGCTATCTGGACACAGGCGTGCGTCGCCAGCAGGGCGATCTGTCATTGAAGACCAATCTCGGCACGATCCGCCATTTTGCCGTCGGCAAGCAAGCCGGTGCGCGGTTCATGGTTCTCTATCTGCACGGGCAGGGCGGCAGCCGAAAGCAGGGGGCGGATGACTTCACCTTTGGCGGCAATTTCAATCGTCTGAAGAACCTGGCAACCCGCAATGGCGGACTGTATCTCGTGCCCGATTTTACCGATTTCGCCGACCGCGGCGCAGCTGAGGTCATGGCGCTTGTTGGCCATTACGCTGCGCGCTCTCCACAGGCTCCCGTCATCATTGCATGTGGCTCCATGGGCGGAGCGCTGTGCTGGCGGCTGGCGCGCGAAGCCGATCTCGTCACCCGACTTGGCGGTTTGGTTCTGCTTGGCTCCATGTGGGATGACGGCTTTGATCACACGCCCGCATTCACGGCCAATGTGCCGGTCATGCTGGCGCATGGCAGCCGCGACCCGGTCTTTCCCGTGAGCCAGGTGGAAAAGTTCTACAAGCGGCTGAAAGCCAGGCGTCATCCCGTGCGCATGGTGCGCTTTGAAACCGGCAACCACGGCACCCCCATCCGCATGATCGATTGGCGCGACACGCTCAACTGGATGCTGGGCGGCGGCTGAGATCAGGGTCCGGTGTAATAGTCCAGCAGCAATTCCGGATTGCTTTCGCCGTCATAGGATGCATCGACCGAGAATTGCACCAGGTGAAATTCACCTTCGCGGAAAAGCCAGATCCCGCTGGATGATGCGTCACCAAGGCCGCGCCATTTCGCAAATGTGGTGATCGTCTGCTCCTGCGGATCGAACTCGGAATTCACCATCATGTCCTGAGCGCCATAGCCGGTGATGCGAATATCCTCGACATCACCCTCGGGATCGCCATTCTCGTAATCCACCACGATATCCGGAGACGCAAAACGCAGCGGCACAACACCACCCAAGTCGCTTTCGGCGAGATAGATATGGGTTTCGTTATAGGCGCCGCGATCGCAGAAGAAGCGAAACAGGCGTTTCTCGCGCTTGGGCTGATCCGCTGTATCATATGGGAGGATATAGCTGATCGTGTATTCCTCGGGCTCGACGAGCCCCTCCTCACGCGCACGCATGCAAGCCTCACCATAGACGGTGGTGAATACATCGCGCGCCTGCTGCGCAAGACTGTCCTGCTCGACCGCTTCGCCCTCAACCGCGCAATCTTCGGGAACCGCAGCGTCGAGAAATTCCGCGTCACTGGATGAAAAGCGTGTGGAACTGATCCGCATGGGTTGGAAGGCCGCGTCCTCGCCGCTGCTTGAGGTGATCGCATAGCAGCCTGCAAAAACACGTTTCGAGCCGTCTTCCTGGTGAGCCGCAATGGCTGCGGGCAGATGAACGGTCCGCTTTCCGTCCTGCTCGACCTGAACCGCGCTTCCCGTTCGCAGGTCAACGCGTGCGGTGCCTTCGAAACCTTGAGCATAGGCGTCCAGGTCTGCCGCAGGCGGCGTCTCGAAATAGGAATAGGCTCGCGCATATTCCTTTCGATTGATCGCATTGTAGAGCGACTTGACCAATGCTTCCGGCGTGGAGCGATCATCGAGATAGGGTGGGGTCTGCGCATGGGCAGTGGACATGATCGCAAGGCTGGCGAGCGAAAGGCATAGGCGTTTCATGGAGACCCCCGAATTCGCATGGTGAAGCGCTGGGGCAATCTAGCAGCTCGAATATGGCTTTCCACTGGCAGAATGGAGGAAAATCACTCTCGCGATTGCATCCAATTGCCGCCAAAGCCGTTCAACTTTCTTAAACTTCAAGACCTTAGGGTCACGCCTTGAATCAGTTCCTTCGGGAATTTCAGCAGAGGATCACCAGGCATGGCAGGCAGCGGTCCCAGTTTCGCGGATTTGCTTGATGAAATGATGGCCGAGGCAGGCCGCGAGCATGACGGTGCATCGCTGCAGCCGACGCTTGACTATCTGGCTGTTGCCGAAGAGCTGCATTCCGGGCGCATTACCATCGACACCAAGCGCGCGGCCTCCGCCTATGGCGAGTTTCTTGAGGAGAAGAAGGCAGCGCAGCCTGAGCCCGTGCCTTCCATCGAGCCCGACGATATTGCGCGCGAACTTGGTCTGAAGCAGCGAAAACGCGCCGAGGAACTTGACCGCGCTCGTCGCGAATTTGCCAAGCACAACCACCCGGACCGCGTGCCAGAGCATCTGCGCGCGCGCGCGATCATCCGCATGCAGGTGGCCAATATGCTGATCGACGAAGCCAAAAGCCGCAGGGTCAAGCCGCAAAAGGTATGAGCGCGTCCCGCTTCAGCCAGCGGCTGATGAGCAATACCGCCACGATGGCCAGGCCTGTAAACAGCCCGATCCAGATGCCGACCCCACCATATCCAAGCGGAAAGGCGAGGATAACGCCGAGCGGCAGCCCAAGCCCCCAATAGCCGATTGCCGCATAGATCATGGGCACGGTCGTATCATGGAGGCCGCGCAGCATTCCCGCTGCCACCGCCTGTGCACCATCCACGATCTGGAAAAGCGCAGCCAGCGCGAGGAAAGTCACGGCAACTGCGATCACGGCCCCATTCTCCGGATCGTTCAGATTGAGAAACGCTCCAATCAGCAGATGCGGTGCGCCATACATCAAAAGCGCCATCAGGCTCATGAAGCCGACACCCATCGCGAACGCAGTCCAGCCCGCACGGGTGATGCCCTCGGCGTTTTGAGCGCCGAAGGCACGGCCCACACGCACCGTCACCGCCTGGCTCAGACCAAGCGGCACCATGAAGGAGATCGAGGCGATCTGAATAGCGATGGCATGGGCTGCCAGTGACACGGCATCAATAAGTCCCATCAGGAATGCTGCGGCATTGAAGATGGATACTTCGAAGGTGAGGATCGCAGCCACAGGCAGGCCAAGCTTCATCAAGCCGAAGAAGCGTGGCCAGTCCGGACGCCAGAAGCGGCCGAAAAGCTGGTAGCGCCTGAAGTTCCGGTCGATCACGACAACCAGTACCAGCCCTAGAAACAGGAATGTGCTGGAAAGCGTGGTGGCAAGACCCGAACCTACAATGCCAAGCGCGGGAAAACCCCAATTGCCGAACATCAGGCAGTAATTGGCCAGCACGTTGAAGGCCACCGTGACAAAGGCAATCGTCAGTGCCCATCCCGGTCGCTCCAGCGCGGAAATGAAGGATCGCAGGACGATATAGCCGAAAAAGGGCAGGACCGCCCATTGCAGTGCGCGCACATAATCGCCAGCAAGGGCGGAGAGTTTCGGCGACTGGCCCATGGCAAGCATTACCATTTCGGTGTGCCACAGCAGAAACCATATCGGGATCGAAAGCGCGATGGAGGCCCATAGACCCTGGCGCACGGTGCGGCGCACATCTCGCAGGGAGCGTTGCTTGCGCCCGAGTGCGCTGGCCATCATCGGCGAGGTGGCCGTCAAAAGCCCGATGCCGAAGATCACCGGCAGGAAATAGAAATTGTGACCCAGCGTGCCTGCGGCAAGCGTGTCGGGGGAAAGACGGCCCATCATCATGACATCGGTCGCCGTCATGGCAGTCTGCGCGAGATTGGTCAGCACCATTGGCCAGGCGAGAACCAACATTGCCCGTGCTTCACGAATCCATGGATTGACCGGTGGCGCGCCCGCGCCCGTTGCCAGCGCCGTCATCTTTAAACTCTCATGTTCTGAGGCGACCGGAATGTGAAATTCCGAATGCGAGGGCAGGGGCCGCCAGGCTGCCGCTCTTGGTTGTAGTCATAGCTGTGGCAGAAACAAGACAAATGGCTTGAGCCAGCAGAAGGTGTACCGGGAATCGACGCTGCGACTTTGCCTTCCGCGTTTCAATGATTATATCGAGACCGTCTTTCCGCGCGCAGCTCCCTCGCGCGCCTCATCCCGGAGAAGCCTGATGGAAAAGCGCCAGCTTGGTCGCACCGACCTCCACGTCTCGAAAATCTGCCTCGGTACCATGACCTGGGGCGAACAGAACACCGAGGCCGAAGGCCATGAGCAGATGGACTACGCCCTGGAGCGTGGGATAAATTTCTTCGACACGGCCGAGCTCTATTCGATCCCGCCCAAGCCCGAGACGCAGGGCAGCACCGAAAGCATCATCGGCAGCTGGTTCAAGAAGACTGGCAAGCGCTCGGAAGTCATCCTCGCCTCCAAGGTCGTTGGACGTACGGCAAATGAGTGGTTCCGCGGTGATCGCCCGTCAAAGCTCGTGCGGGCAGACATCATGGATGCCATCGACAAGTCGCTGAAGCGCCTGCAGACCGACTATATCGATCTCTATCAGATCCATTGGCCCGAGCGTGAAATCATGTTCGGCGCCAACCCCAACCGCATGAACAAGGTGCCTGCACCGCTGGAAGACGAAACACCGATTGCCGAGACGCTGGCCGTGTTCGACGAGTTGGTGAAGGCCGGCAAGATCCGTCATCTCGGCCTCTCCAACGAAAGCACCTGGGGGCTGATGCGCTACCTCGCCGAATCCGACAGAGGCGTTGGTCCGCGCGTTCAGTCGATCCAGAATGCCTACAATTTGGTCAATCGCCTGTTCGAGGTAAACCTGGCCGAGGCCTGCACCCGCGAAGACGTGTCGCTTCTTGCCTATTCGCCGCTGGCGCAGGGCTATCTCACCGGCAAATATGACGGCGGCGCACTGCCGGAAGGTTCGCGTAAACAGTTGTTCAACCGGCTGCAGCGCTATGAGACCCCCGGCGCTCTGGAGGCGTTTGTGGCCTACAACAATCTTGCCCGCTCCTTTGGCATGACGCCCGCGCTTTTCGCCAACGCCTTTGTTACCTCGCGCTCCTTCGTCACGTCGAACATCATCGGCGCGACCACGATGGATCAGCTGAAGGAAGCAATTGATTCCGCCGACGTGACATGGACGGAGGAGATGCAGAAGGCGGTGGACGAAATCCACCAGAAGGTCGGCAATCCCTGTCCCTGAGACAGACGCTTTGGGGGAGCGGCAAAATACTTGCCGCTCCCAATCAACTTTTATTGTCGTGACATCGTCGCGCCACTTCTGGAAGATTGTCCTGCCTACGCTAGTTCACCTGCAGGATGCACCAGGAGAATTCCATGAAGCTCACCCGCAGACACACGCTCGCCCTTGGCGTTACCGCCTTCGCAGCAATCAAATTCGCACTTCCCTCCACCGCCCGCGCACAGCTCGACGGCGGAGATGCATATGCCCTTGAAGAGGGGCAGGTCACCATTCACCCGATCTCCCACGCTTCCTTTGTCATGGAGCTTCCTGATCGGGTTATCTATGTTGATCCGGTCGGCGGCGCCGCCGCCTATGAGGGCATGCCCGATGCAGACCTCATCCTCATCACCCATGAACACGGCGACCATTACGACGCGGAAACCCTTGCCACGCTCGTTGGTGAGGAAACGAGGCTGGTCACCAACCCCGCAGTCTTCGAGATGCTCGGCGAAGACATGAAGGCGCGCGCGACCTCCATGGCCAATGGTGACAGTATCGAGGTGGACGGCCTGCCGATCGAGGCCATACCAGCCTACAACATTACCGAAGAGCGGCTGAAATATCATCCCAAGGGCCGCGACAACGGCTATATCCTGACCACCGGCGGCAAGCGCATCTATATTGCGGGCGATACGGAAGACATCCCCGAAATGCGTGCGCTGGAAGACATCTACATCGCTTTCGTGCCGATGAATCTGCCCTATACGATGACCATTGATCAGGCGGCTTCCGCCGTGGCGGAGTTCCAGCCCGACCATGTCTACCCCTATCATTATCGCGACAGCGACGTGGAAGCCTTTGCCGAAAAGGTCGCGGCATCCAATGCCTCCACCAAGGTCGTTATGGGCGGCTGGTACGATAAGGCTTGAGCCCCGCCTGATATCGCGGCAGCGGAAACTTGCCTTTTCGCTGCCGCAATCCTTAAGAACTTGATTCAAACTTTATTGGTGACTCTCGCATAACAATCCCCTGCATCTGGGGGTGGATCAGATCCTGCCTCGGGTTTTTCTCGTTCCCGAAGGTTGTTCATGCGTATTCGTGCCGTCCTGAAGCCTGTTGTGCTTTCGCTTCTTCTTTCTGCTTGCGGAGCAGGGAATATTGATAGCGCGCTGGATGTGAGTTCCCCTTCTGGTGAGGTGACGGGATCGGTCCCCCGGCCTGCCGAAGCCGTCGGCACCGTGGCGCAGGAAACGATACAACACGTCACAGAGGCGGGCATGACGGCCATTGCCGAGCCGGAGAAGCTTCACACGCCCGCACTCGAGCAGGTCGCGCTTCTGAAGGCCCCGCGTCCCGAAAGCCGTCCGAAATCCGTTGGCGGGAACGTTTTTTCACCCAAATTCCGCGACGCCCACCCGATCAATTTCGGCAAGATCCAGCCTCAGCACCATGCGGTGCACGGCGTTGACGTCTCCCGCTGGCAAGGTGAGATCGATTGGGAAACGCTGCGCAGGAATGGCGCCAATTTCGCGTTCATCAAGGCCACCGACGGCATCGACCATATCGATCCAATGTTCCGGAAGAACTGGGACGGTGCAGATCGTGCAGGCATCAAGCGCGGCGCCTATCATTTCTTCTTCTGGTGCCGCACGGCGAAAGATCAGGCCGAATGGTTCATCCGCAACGTGCCCAAGGTGAAAGGCGCCCTCCCGCCTGTACTTGACGTCGAATATAATCACCAGTCGAGCTGCAAGTGGAAGCCATCGCGTGCGGAGATCATCGAGAAGATGCAGGTCTTCCTCGATCGCCTGGAGCGGCACTACGGTCAGCGCCCGATCATCTACACCGCCCCAGATTTCTACGAAGACAATCTCAAGGGCGAGTTTCCCAATCACCCGTTCTGGCTCCGTGCGGTAGCACAGCATCCCTCGAAGGTTTATCCGAACCGCGAATGGGTCTTCTGGCAGTATTCGGGTTCCGGGCTGAGCGCGGGCGTGGAGGGACGCATCGACCTCAACGTTTTCCGCGGTGACGAATCTGCCTGGTTCCGTTGGCTGAAGCAGAATGCGAGCTAGAGTGCGTATGGCGAATCACGGGGCGCTCACTCGATGCGCTTGATTGTTTGAATGCGCGCCCCTGATGGTGTCACCTTAGTGACCGCGGGAGGTCGTCCGATTGCCACAGGCCCAGACCGAAACCATCCGGGTCGAGAAAATCCGCGCTCCATCCACCTGGGGCTTCGCTGACCGGTGTTACGATGGTCACGCCACTGGCCGCGAGATCAGCGACCACATCGTCGATACCGCCGTCGTGGACAGTGAAGATGATTGCGGGGGTGTTTCCACGCACACCCTCCTGCTGAAAGAAGATCAGCTCCAGCCCGCCTTCAAGCGCACCCTGTAGCCAATAGGGCTCTGCTCCTTCCATGCGTTCAAGCTCGAGACCTAAAGTCTTGTTGTAGAATGCTTCTGTGCGCGCGATGTCGCTGACATAATAGACCAAGCTGGCGCTTTTCGGTTTGAATTTCATGATCAGGTCTCCTGGTTGGATTGCACCGCCTGTTGCCGCCGATCGGACTTTTGTGAGCCCCGTATCAAAAATAAATGGCCATCAGGATCATGACTGGCGAAGGTGCCACGCAGTCGCAACAAGGTTGGCAGCAAGGTGCCGCGAATGCGGCCATAGGCAATGTCCAGCTCAAGGCCCGGCAGTTCCGAAGGCGTTGCAAGGCCAGCCTGGATTGCCTTGCGTCTGAGCGAGACGATACGCTGGCGCAGCGTCGCATCCCGAAGCCCGAGCAGGTAAGCGATCTCCCGCCGGTTGTGGCCTGAGAGCGTGAGTGTCGCTACAGCCTTGAGCGATTTCGGCAGGGCGTTGACAAAGTTGGTGGTGTTGTTTTGCTCAACCTTCTCGTCCAGTTCGTTCAAGAACAGCCATTGGCCCTCCCGTCGGCGTCGTCTGCTTGCACTCCGGGCAAGCATCTTTGCCTGGTTGCGCACGGTGCCGGTCAGCCAACGTGCAATCTCCGGAGACTCAAATTCAGTACGTCCGGCCAGGATCGCGGCCAGGAAAGCTTCCTGCACCAGGTCATCGGCCAGACTTTTGTCGTGGCACTGGCGACGAGCAGTGGCAAGAAGTTGGGCGTAGAGGGTTGAGCGCAAGGGGGCAGATCTCGTCCGGCGTTAAGAGGCAGTGCATCTATACCGTTCTGCAGTCAGGAGATGCCACCTGCAGTTTGCATTGATGCAGGCAAACAATGCTATATCAGCTGCATGCCCTTCAGACTGGCATGCCCCTTCTTGCCGATGATGATGTGATCATGAACCGTCACGCCCAGCGGTTTGGCGGTCTCGATGATCATCTTCGTCATTTCGATATCGGCGCGCGACGGGGTGGGATCACCTGAGGGATGATTGTGCACCAGAATGATCGCGCTTGCCGATAGCTCCAGAGCCCGCCGGACGACCTCGCGCGGATAGACCGGCGTGTGATCGACCGTTCCTGTCTGCTGCTGCTCGTCGCGTATCAGCGCATTCTTGCGATCAAGAAACAGTATGCGGAACTGCTCGACCGTTTCATAGGCCATGGTCGCATGACAGTAGTCGATGACCTGGCTCCATGAGGAAAGCACCTGCCGATTGCGCACCTCCGCCTTCAGCATGCGCTGGGTGATGGCCGCAACCAGTTTCAGATCACGTGCCACGGCTTCGCCGATGCCCGGCACCTCTGTCAGCAATTGAGGAGAAGCGCCCAGCACCTCGCCGATCGTGCCGAAGCGCTCCAGCAGAGCCTTTGCCGGTGCCTTGGTGTCTGCTCGCGGAATTGAGCGGAACAAATACATTTCCAGGAGTTCGTAATCGGCAAGCGCATCTGGTCCCGCCTCGGCAAACCGCGCTCTCAGCCGGTCGCGATGGCCCTCATAATGCTTGCGTGCCCGTGCTCTTTGAGCAGAGCTGCGGCTGCGATTGGCCTTTGCCTCACCTTGACCTTCAAGAAGGGCCGGGCCCTCCGCAAAAAAGTTCCGCTCGTCACCATTGTCCATAGGACCGCCCCCGCTCGGTGTGAACGAGGGGACAGGTTACGAGGGAAGTCCGGGCCGGTCGAGTCCTTTAGGTGAAAGCGTGAAAATTTCACAACCTTCGGACGTGACGCCCACGGAGTGCTCATACTGCGCCGAAAGGGAACGGTCGCGTGTGACCGCGGTCCACCCATCCGACAGAACCTTCACATGCGGGCGACCCAGATTGATCATCGGCTCGATGGTGAAGATCATGCCCGGTCGCATCTCCACGCCCTCATTGGGGCTGCCATAGTGCAGAATATTCGGCGCGTCGTGGAAAAGCTGGCCCAGTCCGTGGCCGCAGAAATCGCGCACCACCGAGCAGCGCTCGGCTTCAGCGTAGGTCTGGATCGCATGGCCGATGGCGCCGGTGCGAGCACCGGGCTTCACCGCCTCGATGCCGCGCATGAGGCATTCATGCGTGACTTCCAGAAGCCGCTCCGCCGCGCGCTTGATGCGCCCCACGGGGTACATGCGGCTGGAATCGCCATGCCAACCGTCGAGAATGTAGGTGACATCGATATTCACGATGTCGCCTTCCTTCAACGGCTTGGCGTCGGGAATGCCATGGCAGACCACGTGGTTGATCGAGGTGCAGCTCGATTTCTTGTAGCCGCGATAGTTCAGCGTGGCAGGCACTGCGCCGTGATCGGCACCGAATTCGAAGACGAAACGGTCGATGGCTTCCGTGGTGACGCCGGGCTTCACCATGTCCACCAGCTCGTCCAGACAGCGCGCGGTAAGCTGGCAGGCCTTGCGCATGCCTTCGAACCCTTCCTCTCCATAGAGGCGGATTTGACCCGTATTGCGCAGCGGTGCTGTTTCGGCGTCGAGATAAGTGACCATTGTTGCTTAAATTTCCAGTTCGATCAGGCCTTGGGGAGTGATCCCATCTGTACTGATGTGGCACCCAATTGCGAAAGCTTCAACCCCGGCAGCGCGTGCATTCGCGAAAGCTTGCGCATAGGCGGGGTCCAGATCGGCGCAAAGGCTGAAGCGGTGGCAATCCCCCCGCTGCACGACATAAAGCATGATGGCGCGAAATCCCTGCCGGCGCATTTCTGCAAGCTCGTCCAGATGCCGTGCCCCGCGTGCCGTCACCGTATCGGGAAATTCCGCCAGTCCCGCCTCGCGCATGAAGTGGACATTCTTAACCTCGACATAGGCGGAAGGCCGCTCGGGATGCTCAAGCAGGAAGTCGATGCGCGAGCGCTCGCCGTATTTCTGTTCGGGCCGGATGACCGGGTATTCGCCAAGATCACCCACAATCCCCGCCTCGATCGCTTCACGCGCGAGCCTGTTCGGCAGGCCGGTATTGATGCCCACCCAGATGCCGTCTGCCTCCACCACTTCCAGGCTGTGGGCATATTTGCGCTTCGGATTGCTTGAGCGGGATAGAAGCACGCGCGAGCCGGGCGTCGTGAGCCCCAACATGGAGCCGGTATTGGGCACGGCCACGGTGGTTTCCCTGCCGTCTTCAAGGATCACATCGGCAAGAAAGCGCTTATAGCGGCGTACAAGACGCGCCTCGATCAGCGGCGGGTCGAATTTCATGAGGTCTGCCTTGCGGTCACGCGTCGGTAGATTCGTCCCATCATCATGGGGGTGAGATACATCGGCACCTGAAAGCAGCCAATGAACAGGAGCAGCGGGTCCGTGACGGCTGCCGGCAAAGCCGTCAGGAAAAGCGCGATATTGCGATTGCCTGCGGCAATGGCAAAGGCAACGGCATCAGCACCGTTGAAGAAGCGCCGCGCCACGATCAGCGCTGCGATCTGCAGGAGCAGATTGGCCGCAAAGGCCACCGCCATGTTGAACGCCAATGCACGCGGATCTTCAAACAGCGCTTCTCCGACAGCCGACATCAGCCCCACAACGACGGCCGCCATGAGAATCGCTGACAGGCCGTCTATCATGCGCGTCTGGTTTTGATCGGGGTCGGGCAGGAACTTTGCGCGAACGGCAAAGGCTGCTGTTACCGCAACCGCGATGACGGCGAGAAGCCGCGCTGCCGCCGCGAAGATTTCGGCGGGTGTTCCCAGAGCCGGGCTTAGCCAGAAAACGGGGATGGCTGTGAGCGGCAGGATCGCCGTCGCCACGGCAAGCAGCCTCAGCGACGGAGCAGGGTCCCCTCCCATGATGATCGCCAGATTGGGACTGCCCGATATCGGTGCAGCCGCAGACATGAGCATCAGCCCCAGCAGGAGAGGGCCGCTGATACCTGAAGCTGACAGCATGAAATAAAGCGCGACAGGCAGAGCCAGTTGCAGGATCAAGGCCACGCCGAGGGATCGGGAAAAATCCGCTTTGGCACCGATAAGGCGCTTTGGCCCCACCCGCAGGGCAGCCAGAAAAAGCATGGCCGCGATCATCTCCGCAATCCACGGCTTTGCCATCAAGGCGAGGGTGGGAGAGGCAATGCCGATGAGCAGTCCGGCC
The DNA here is from genome assembly GCF_037029545.1 of Nitratireductor sp. CH_MIT9313-5. Lineage (NCBI taxonomy): Bacteria > Pseudomonadati > Pseudomonadota > Alphaproteobacteria > Hyphomicrobiales > Phyllobacteriaceae > Nitratireductor > Nitratireductor sp. CH_MIT9313-5. Next base: position 115,020 of record NZ_JAYMER010000014.1, read on the forward strand.
ACGAGGAGCCAATGGGCCTGTCGCGCTGCCCGGTCCAGAACTGCCAGAGCCATTCGTGCTGCCTTCGTCGCTGCCTTGAATAAATGTCGCTGCCTTTATCATGCCCGCAGCAGATGCCGTCAAACCGCAAGCCGCCTCTGTCCATCAGGTGCACAGCGGCTGGACCACAAGTGGCTTTGTCTTTTCGTCGGCAATTAAGCTGCTACTGTGCCTGACACGCAGATGTCGGGGGGGAGAAAGGCATTCATGCGCGAAGAGGGAGAGTTCGACTATATTATCGTCGGCGCAGGGTCAGCGGGTTGCGTCCTTGCCAATCGGCTGAGCCGCGACCCGCGCAACAGGGTCCTGCTGCTCGAAGCAGGTGGAAGCGCGCGCTATCACTGGATCGATATTCCCATCGGTTATCTCTTCTGCATGGGCAATCCACGCACGGACTGGATGCTGAAGACGGAGGCCGAGAACGGCCTTAACGGGCGCAGCCTCAACTATCCGCGTGGCAAGGTCCTTGGCGGCTGCTCTGCCATCAACGGCATGATCTATATGCGTGGACAGGCCGCCGATTACGATGGCTGGCGTCAACAGGGAAATGTAGGCTGGGGATGGGACGATGTGCTGCCTTATTTCCTGCGCCACGAGGACTATCACGGCGGCGTCTCACCGCATCACGGGGCAGGTGGAGAGTGGCGCGTTGAGCGACAACGGCTCTCATGGCCGATCCTGGATGCATTTCGCGATGCCGCCGAAGAGCTGGGCATTCCAAGGAGCGACGACTTCAATACCGGCACGAATGAAGGCTCTGGCTATTTCGAGGTCAACCAGCGCGGCGGTGTGCGCTGGCACGCTGCGAAAGCCTTTCTCAAACCCGCACTTGGCCGCGACAATCTGCTTGTCCTGACCGGCTCGGAGGTTCGGGAGGTCATATTGGAGGGGCGGCAGGCGACAGGTATTCTCTTTCGCCGCAAGGGCCAGTTATGCATCGCGCGTGCAAAGGGAGAGGTGATCCTTTCGGCTGGTGCCGTCAACACGCCAAAGCTTCTGGAGCTTTCGGGCATAGGCCATCCGAATGTTCTCTCACGCCTTGGATTGCGTTTGCGCCACGCATTGAACGGTGTGGGCGAAAATCTGCAGGACCACCTTCAGATACGCAGCGTCTACCGAATTTCCAATGCACTCACGCTTAATCAGCGAGCCGCCGGTCTCGTTGGCAAGACGGGGCTTGCACTCGAATATCTGCTGAAGCGTTCCGGACCTCTCTCGATGGCTCCAAGCCAGCTTGGCATATTCACCCGCAGCGATCCCCGCATGGAAACACCTGACCTGGAATATCACGTCCAGCCTCTCAGCACCGATCGACTTGGCGAGCCGCTTCATCCTTTCCCCGCTGTCACGGCCTCTGTCTGTCATCTGCGACCGCAAAGCCGCGGCAGCGTCCATGCACGCTCCGCAGATCCCGCGGCACCCGCCGAAATCCGGCCGAACTATCTGAGCGATCCGGAAGACCGTGAGGTGGCACTGAAGGCAATCCGCCTGACCCGAAGGCTCATGAGGGCGCAGGCTTTGAAGCCCTATGAGCCGCTGGAGCTTCTTCCCGGCCCTGACATCGAGGATGACGAGACACTGCTGGCGCGCATTGGCGATATTGCGACCACGATATTTCATCCCGTCGGTACCGCTCGCATGGGGCAGGGGGATGATGCCGTGGTGGACGAGCGCCTGCGCGTGCACGGGCTTGGAGCTCTGCGCGTCGTCGATGCGTCGGTCATGCCGAACATCGTGTCCGGCAACACCGCGGCACCTGTCATGATGATTGCGGAGAAGGCCGCCGAGATGATTGTGGAGGACGCCCGTACCGGCTGAGCCACAGGCAGCCAACGGGAGTGCCAGTCAATTCACCGCATGTGCGTGGGTGAAACTGTTGCCTACGATATCGAACAATCCGCGAGACAGCGCCGGGGTACCCAGGCGCATGGCTACTTAAAACCGGGAGGGGTTCGATGAAGAGAATCTACGACGCGATCCTGTGGCTGTTCATTTTTCCCGGTGATCTGGTTTCGGACTGGCTTGGCATCTCGCGGGAGGAAAACCGCGACCTCGTACGCATGCTCGTGAACTCGCTGTTCTGGATCTTCGTCGCGATCATCGGCCTTGCCATCTGGACATCCGGACTGCCGATGTACCAGTAGTTGCCCAAGTCCGCCGAACTGCTTCAGCGCCCCCAAACGCAACTTTTGTGCCCAAAACTGCGTTCACCTGCCATGCATGCGTGCATGTGAAGTGGAGGCCCAAATGGGAAATGAGTTCCCCGACTATGTCTGTGTCGACGATGGAAAGGGCGCCTGGTCGGTGATCGATACGCAAACCGGGCAGGTCGCGCAGATCGACAACAATCCGCTGCAGGACCTGCCTTGGGAGAGGGCGGATGTGGTGCGGCGCACCCTGTCGCAGATCCGGCGGACCGGGCGTGACCGGACATTCGGAAGATCGCCAAAGGCGAAGCGGGACAGCTAGCAGCTGTCGCCGAGAAGTCTGCTTTTTCGGGAATTAAATCTTGGTACGCCCAACGGGACTCGAACCCGTGTTTCCGCCGTGAAAGGGCGGCGTCCTAGACCGCTAGACGATGGGCGCGCTCAAGACGAGGTGGCTTATAGTGGGGTTCTTTTCGGTCGGCAACCCGGTTTGAAGCCTCTGTGACAAATTTTTTTGCCAGCAGCGATTTATTATGGCGCAACCCCGCAGAAACCGGGGGCGGAACTGCTGTGGAAATTGCTCTGGCGCAGCGCAAGAGAGCCATCAGCCTGCCCGCGCGACCCATCCCTTGAAGGTGAAGGCGGCATAGAACAACTCGATATCCGCGAATCCGGCTTCTCTCAGCAGTGATTCATCTTCTCCTGGCGAAAGGGCGGGAAGCTGCTTCTTCATGACCTCGATCATTGCCTCCGCTTTGGCCGGGTCGAAGCCGCCCGAGACAAGAAGCGCGGCATTGCGTTGCAGCCACCGATCTTGCCCGCCGTCCTCTTTCGGAAAACTGTGATGCGCGACAATCAGCGGCGCACCTGTTCTAAGCCTTCGGCGCATTTGTCGAAGCGTTTCCAGACGAAGCTCACGCTCGAGAAAATGAAGTGTCAGAAGGCAGGCTGCACCATCATAAGCACCGTCGGGTGCATCTTCGATATAGCCTTTCGTGAGTTCGACGCGTTGCATGTTTTCCGTACCCACGGTCGCACGCGCCAGATCGAGCATCTCGGCAGACGGGTCAACACCATGAAAGCGCCAGCCGGGATGCATTTCGGCAAACGCCTTTAGTTCCAAGCCGCCGCCGGCACCCAGAACCAGTATGTCTGCTTCCGACCGCTGATTTTCAGCCAAAAGCAAACCTGCCATACGCTGCATGTCCCGCACTCCGGGCACATGCCTCTCAACGCGAGCGATATAGCTTTCGACTTCCTTGGGAATTGAAAAATCAGGCGGCATGCCAGCTTCCCTGGGGTGGATCGGCAAGGCTTCGGCAAGTTCGGTATCAGCCGCTACTCTTAACGTCGTTCAGCGCTTGCGACGGCAGCGCCAGTTCCAGTCGCGCTCAGGCCCGATATCCACATGAACCGAATTGGTATGGCAATAGGTGCCAACACCGCCACGACCAGGTAGGGAACGCGCATATTTGGCGAGATCCCACTTGCTGACGCCTTTGACCTGAATGTCCACGGCCGCACAATACATGTGAAGCGAGTTGCGCGCGCCGCGAACCTTCTTGTTATAGCTTGGGCTGCGGTAACCAGATGTAACGATCGCGCGGCTGCCGAAGCGCTGTTCGATCTGTCGAACCATCTTCACCAGCGCCGGCTTCAGGCAGGAAACGTCAACGCTCTCACGCTGTTTAAGCAAGCCATTGGGCGCAAGGCGTGCAAGGCCGGCTGCCGAGGCCACCTGAATGGGAGCTTCCGATTCGTAAAGGTCCAGATCGCTGTCGTCATCGACATTGGCTTTTCGGCTGATTTCGAAAAGCTGTCCTCCCTGTCGCACACCTGGAAGGATGCCGTCGGATCCGCCATCTTCGGGCGAAGATAGCTGGATAAGAGGCTTTGCCGGTTCCTGCGGCTTCTCGGGTGCTGGTTTGGCGGCAGCCAGAAGAGGCTGTGTCGCCTGTGTCTTCGCATTGGCCGACGTTGAGGAGAAGAAGGAGGAGAGGAAGCCTCGCTTCTTTTGTTCTGAAAGCTCTGCCGCCAGCTTGCTTTCTTCCGCCGCATCGCCAGCATCATCTGCGACTTCTGAGACTGCTTCCGCAGCTTCACTCGGAGAAGGTGCTTCGGATGAGGTAGCCACCTCGGACACTTGCTCCGCAGTCGGTTCTTCCGGCGTCACAGCCTCATTGGCCACTGTCGCTTGCGGTGCGGCCTCCGCAGATTCTGCCTCTTCCTGAGGGCGCGCTGAGGGTACGACCTCGGCAGTGGCAAAACCCTGTTCGACAACCTGTGAGGGGGTAAGATCAGCGCCACCGGAAAGCAGCGAGCGTTCACCGGAGGTCTCGACCGCGCCATTCTCGGGCAGAAGCCCAAGTTGGGCGGGAGAATCGATGCCGGCTGAACAGGACGCCAGAAGGAGGGACGCCAGAGCCACGCCTGCAAGCAGACGCGTATTCGCTTTTCCGGCTTTGAAACGCGAATTGACCAAGGCCAAACGGCTTTCCTCTCAGCTTTCAACAAGCGGGAAAATGCGCCCCCGCGACATCGTGGCAGTGCATTACGCACCGAACGGTTACGAACTGGTAACCAATCTCTCCGGTTGCTGCAACACGCCCGCAAAAAACGGCAGGTTTTAGGCAAGGCTCGCGCAAGCTTCAAACCTGTGGCAATCACACCCGGATGCGCACATAGCTGCCGGGTGCGTTTTCAAGCTTTTCATCGGCGGAAGTGAATGGTCTGGGTTGCGTTCGTTCGTCATTTTGCGCTTCCACCCATTGTTGCCAATGCGGCCACCAGGAGCCTTCGGTCTCTTCCGCCGTTTCCAGCCAGCGCTCGAATCCCTCGTCGTGAACCTCTCCGATCCAGTAGTGATATTTGCGCTGGGAAGGCGGGTTGACCACACCTGCAATGTGCCCGGAGCCGGAAAGCACGAACTCCACCGGCCCGCCGAACAACCGGCTGCCATTGTAGACCGACAGGGCCGGCGCAATATGGTCGTCGGCTGTCGCCAGGTTGAAGATCGGTATCTTAACGCTGGAAAGCTTCAGCTTGCGTCCGCGCAGCTCCGCCCGGCCCCGAGACAGATTGTTCTCCAGATAGCAGTTGCGCAAATAATAGGTGTGGTTCGCCGCCGCCAGATTGGTGGAATCAGAATTCCAGTAAAGCATGTCGAAGGGCAGGGGCGGTTCGCCCCGCATGTAGTTGTTGACCACATAGGGCCAGATGAGATCGCGGGCGCGCAGCATGTTGAAGGCCATGGCAATGCGCCCGCCCTCCAGATAGCCCTTGCGCTCCATGGCCTCTTCCAGGGCCTGCAACTGCTCCTCGTCGATGAAGACCTTGAGGTCGCCCGCATCGGCGAAATCGACCTGCGTGGTGAGAAGCGTGGCCGACGCGATGCGTTTATCGCCCGTGTCCGCCATCAGGGCCAGTGCTGCTGAAAGCAGGGTGCCACCGACGCAATAGCCGATGGCATTGACCTCGTCCTCGCCGGTGCGCGCCTTGATCGTGTCCAGCGCAAACTCGATGCCCTCGGCTATGTAGGCATCCCAGTCCTTCGCACGATGGCTTTCATCGGGATTCACCCAGGAGATCACGAAAACCGTATGCCCCTGTGATATCGCCCAGCGAATGAATGAGCGCTTCTCGTTGAGGTCGAGAATGTAGAACTTGTTGATCCATGGCGGCACGATCAGGAGAGGGCGCTTCAACACGGTCTGGGTTGTCGGCGCGTACTGGATGATTTCGGCCAGCTCATTGCGGGCGACGACCTTGCCCGGCGTCGTGGCAAGATTTTCACCAACTTCGAAAGCTCCCAGATCCGACTGGCGCAGCCGGGGAATGCCGCCGCCCTTTTGCAGATCCTCGGCAAACATCTCCATGCCGCGAACTAGGTTCTCGCCATTGCTTCTGAGCGTTTCGCGCAGCACGGCGGGATTGGTCACGACGAAATTGGTCGGCGCCATCGCGTCCACGATCTGGCGCACATAGAAGCGCGCTTTCAGCCGGGTCAGATCGTCAAGCGTATCTGCCCTCTCGACAAGCTCCTCTGCCCAGCGAGCTGTGACTTCATAGATCTGGCGCAGAAAGGAGAAGAACGGATTCTGTACCCATTCGGGGTCGTGAAACCGCTTGTCGGGCCGCTTTGTATCGGGTTTGTCCGGCTCGGCCTGGCCGGTCAGCTCCTGCATGGAGCGCATCCATACGCCCATATAGGCGGTGAAAAGCCGCGTCTGCGCCTCGAAACTGCGGGAGGGTTCTCCAAACCAGTATTGGCCAAGCGCACCAAAGACGCGCAGCATGTCGGCGAAGGGATCAAAGCTGGAATCGCTGACCATCCCGCTCTCACGAGCCCGGCTCCAGAAACCCGCAGCCTTGCCAGCTTCTTCTATCGTGCGCGCAAGATTGGCGGCCAGCTTTTCCGGATCGCGCATGAAGAACGGATCCTGATCCGCGCCACCTGCTTTCCTGCCGTCGTCATTCATATTCGCGCTGGACCTCGCTCGGGCGCCATGTTGACATATTGAAGCAAAAGGAGTCTCTCCTTCGTCAGGCACAGTAGTGCGCGCATCGGGAAAACAATATGAAAATCGCTGCAAGACGCGCAAATTTAACACGAATTGCCGCTCTGGCCGCCATTGCGGCAGTGCTTCCGGCGCTGAGCGCCTGTGGTGGAGCGAATCTTGCCGATGCCGCACCGGATGCAGCCCTTCAGCCTGGTTACGCAACGCAGCCCGATGGCTATCCCAATCTCAACGTCGCGCCGGTTGCCGCAACGAACCAGATCGACGATGCCGAGCGTGCAGCGCTTGCGGCGGAGCTGGAAACGGCACGGCGAGCGCAGGCAGGTGGCCCTTCGGCAGCCGCGGCCCGCGCAGAGCAGGCCCGCCTTCGTCGCCTCGCGCGCAGCCATGCCGGCGCAAAGCTGACCCAGATCGAGGCGACCCAGGGGCAATAATTTACCCCTCCGCCGAACGCTGACGCCTTCAAACGCCCTATCTCGCATGGCGCCGAAGGCGTATAAGAAGCATGAAATCACCACCACGGAAGACCATCATGGAAGAGTTTCACAAGGTCCGCAGGCTCCCGCCTTATGTGTTCGAGCAGGTTAACCGGCTCAAGGCGAGCGCGCGTTCGCGTGGTGCAGACATCATCGATCTTGGCATGGGCAATCCCGATCTGCCGACGCCCCAGTCCATCGTGGACAAGCTGTGCGATGTGGTGAAGGACCCGCGCACCCACCGCTACTCCTCCTCACGCGGCATTCCCGGCCTGCGCCGTGCACAGGCGGCCTATTACGCCCGGCGTTTTGGCGTGAAGCTTGACCCCGAAACGCAGATCGTAGCCACGCTCGGCTCAAAGGAAGGTTTCGCCAATATGGCGCAGGCTATCACCGCGCCAGGCGACGTGGTGTTGTGTCCGAACCCCACATACCCGATTCATGCTTTCGGCTTCATCATGTCGGGAGGAGTCATCCGCTCCATGCAGGCCGAACCCGACGACGGCTTCATTCCTGCGCTTGAGCGCGCTGTGCGCCATTCAATCCCCAAGCCGCTCGCGCTTATCCTGAACTACCCGGCCAATCCGACGGCCTTCACGGCTGATCTGGATTTCTACAAGGACGTGGTGGCGTTTGCGCGCAAGCACGACATCATCATCCTGTCGGATCTGGCCTATTCGGAGATATATTTCGACGGCAACCCGCCACCTTCGGTGTTGCAGGTGCCGGGCGCCATGGATGTTGCGGTGGAATTCACCTCCATGTCCAAGACCTTCTCCATGCCCGGATGGCGCATGGGCTTTGCGGTGGGCAATGAGCGGCTGATCGCGGCATTGTCGCGGGTGAAATCCTATCTGGATTACGGTGCTTTCACCCCCATTCAGGTTGCCGCGGCAGCAGCTTTGAATTCGGACGGCACTGAGATCGAGGAAGTGCGCCAGATCTATCATCGCCGCCGCGATGTGCTGGTCGATTCCTTCGCGCGCGCCGGCTGGGATGTTCCGCCGCCGCCTGCCACCATGTTTGCCTGGGCACCAATCCCCGAGCCTTTCCGCGCGATGGGATCACTGGAGTTTTCCAAGCTGCTCGTCGAAAAGGCTGATGTGGCCGTCGCTCCCGGCGTCGGTTTCGGCGAGCATGGCGACGACTATGTTCGCATCGCCCTTGTGGAAAACGAGCATCGCATCCGTCAGGCAGCCCGCTCCATCAAGCGCTTCCTTGCATCTGCAAGCGAAAGCGCAGACAACGTCGTTTCGCTCGCCGCGCGTCGCTAGACGTGGCGCCGGCAAGCTCCATCAATTTGCAATAACCTGAAGAACTGGAGGGACATCCCCCATGGCAGACGCCTTGCGCATTGGAATCGCCGGCCTTGGTACCGTTGGGGCCAGCGTCATTCGAATGCTTGAAGCAAAGGCGGAAGAGCTGACCCGCCAGTGCGGACGCGAGATCGTCGTTGCCGGCGTCAGCGCCCGCGACCGCAATCGCGACCGCGGCGTGGATGTTTCAAAAGCCAGGTGGTTCGATGACCCGGTCGAGCTGGCACGCTCGCAGGACATAGAGGTCTTTGTCGAGCTGATTGGCGGTGAGGATGGCCCCGCACGTGCATCCGTCAAGGCCGCGCTCGAAGCGGGCAAGCATGTCGTGACCGCCAACAAGGCGCTTCTGTCGCGCCACGGCGTATCACTGGCGGCAGCCGCGGAAAAGAAGGGCGTTCTGCTGAATTACGAGGCCGCTGTCGCAGGCGGTATTCCCATCATCAAGACCATGCGCGAGGCGCTGGCCGGCAATCAGGTCAGCCGCGTCTTCGGCATCATGAACGGCACTTGCAACTACATCCTCACAAGGATGGAAGCCGAGGGGATTTCCTTCGAGGATTGCCTGAAAGACGCGCAGCGTCTCGGCTACGCTGAAGCCGACCCGACCTTCGATATTGAAGGTCACGACACGGCCCACAAGCTGTCGATCCTGACCAGCCTTGCCTTCGGCTGCAAGATTTCCGCCGATGACATCTATATGGAAGGCATTTCCAACATCACCCAGGCGGATATTCGCGCGGCTTCCGATCTCGGTTTCCGCATCAAGCTTCTGGGCGTTGCGGTGAAGACCGACAGCGGCATTGAGCAGCGTGTGCATCCCACCATGGTGCCCACCAGTTCTGTCATCGCGCAGGTTCACGGTGTCACCAATGCGGTCGCGGTCGAGACCGACTATCTCGGCGAACTCCTTCTGACAGGACCGGGTGCGGGCGGCGACGCGACCGCCTCGGCCGTCACCGGCGATATCGCCGACATCGCCAAGAGCCGCCCCGGCTTCCAGCACGGCCCCGTTTTCGGCTGGCCTGCTAAGGAACTCGCCCCTTACAAACGCGCCCGCATGCGCTCCCATGCGGGCGGCTACTTCATCCGCCTGACCGTCCACGACCGCACCGGCGTCTTCGCCGCAATCGCCAAGCGCATGGCCGACAGCGAGATTTCGCTGGAATCCATCGTCCAGCACGGCGACGCCACCGCCGAGCAGCACAAGACGGTGATCCTCGTCACGCACGAAACCACCGAAGCCGCCGTGCGCAAGGCCGTCGACGGCATCACCAAGGACGGTCACCTCGTCGACAAGGCACAGGTCATCCGCATCGAGCGCGCGGCCTGATCCAACAGGACCTCCCGGAAACCTGCGCTATCTCGGCAGATCGGGGAGGAGCGGGGGGCTCGGTTCTTGCTCCATTCGGCCGGGACGACGCGAATGGCACGCCCATCTCCCGTCATCCCGGAAGCCGCTAGGCTATCCGGGACCCATTGGCAGAACGTCATAGAGCGGGGCCCGGTCCTCGCCTAAGCCCCTGCCACAACCACCTGCCCCTTCTGCGGATACCGGCCCAGCCTCTCATTAGGTCCCGGCTCTCGCTCCGCTCGGCCGGGATGACGGAAGGTGCGGGGAAGGCCGCCATTCACCATTCACCATTCCCCACCTCCCACCCGCATCTAATCGATTCATAACTGTTGCCAACAGGCGCTGGCACTTGCCGTGCAACCTGCTCTTTGTCAGAAGGAACCCGAATGCGTGCAGCTGCTTGAAGAGCAGGATTGCCATCTGGAGAACCAAGGACATGACCTTTATGCCCAAGACCCCACAGGCCGGCCTGGACCGGATTCTCACCCTTGAGCTTGTCCGCGTGACCGAGCGTGCTGCCGTGGCTGCGGCACGACTGCGGGGGCGTGGTGATGAGAAGGCGGCCGACCAGGTGGCGGTGGACGCCATGCGTTCGGAGCTGAACCGACTGCCGATCCAGGGAACGGTGGTGATCGGCGAAGGCGAGCGCGACGAGGCGCCGATGCTTTATATCGGCGAAGAGGTCGGCGTGGGCGAGGGGCCCGAGGTCGATATCGCGCTTGATCCGCTCGAGGGGACCACGATCTGCGCGAAGAACCTGCCGAACTCCTTGGCCGTCATCGCGATCGCCGAGCGCGGCAGCCTGCTTTATGCGCCGGATGTTTACATGGAAAAGATCGCGGTCGGCCCGGGCTACCCCGAAGGCATTGTTGATCTCGACGCGCCTGCGGCAGAGAATATCGAGGCAGTGGCCAAGGCCAAGGGCGTACCGGTTTCGGAGATCACCGCATGCATTCTCGACCGTCCACGCCATGCGCGCCTGATCGAGGAAGTGCGCGCGACCGGTGCTGCCATCCGCCTTATTGGTGATGGTGACGTGGCGGGTGTGATCCACACCACCGACCCGGACGAGACCGGCATCGACATCTATATGGGCATCGGCGGCGCGCCTGAAGGCGTATTGGCAGCCGCTGCCTTGCGCTGCATTGGCGGCCAGATGCAGGGACGCCTGCAGCTCAACACCGAGGAAAAGGTGGCACGTGCTGCCAAGATGGGCATTTCCGATCCGGCCAAGGTCTACCGCATGGAAGAAATGGCCTCCGGCGACGTGCTCTTTGCGGCGACCGGTGTCACCGACGGCAATCTGCTGGCCGGCGTGAAATTCGCCCGCGATTCCATCCAGACCCATACGATCGTGATGCGCTCGTCTTCGGGCACGGTGCGTGAGATCAAGGCGCGCCACCAGGACCTCGACAAGTTCTGATCGAGAGCCGGACTTGCAATTGCGCCCGTCAGCTTTCACATGACCATCTGGAAAAGGTGGTGGTGAAGTGACGGGCGAAAAGCGCTTCTTTCTCGATGTGAAGAAATCCGCGCGCGGGATGGGCTGGGTGCACCGGCTCGATCCGCGGGCGGAAAATGCGGCTCTTGCCATGGCGCAAAGCCATGGCCTGCCGGATATCGTGGCGCGTGTATTGGCAGGGCGTGGCGTCGGGGTCGATGATGCAACTGGCTTCCTTGCTCCATCCATCCGCGATCTTCTGCCCGATCCCTCATCACTGACCGATATGGATGCGGCAGCCTCCCGCATCGCTGACGCCGTCTTGCGACGCGAAAAGGTGGCGATTTTTGGTGACTATGACGTGGACGGCGCGGTTTCATCGGCCATGATGAAGCTGTTCCTGAAGCATCACGGCATTTCCGGCGAAATATACATTCCCGACCGTATATTCGAAGGCTACGGACCCAATCCGGATGCCATGCGCGATCTTGCCTCCCGCGCTTCCCTGATCGTCACGGTCGATTGCGGGACAAACAGCGCGGAAGCCATTGCAGCGGCACGTGATGCTGGGGCGGATGTGGTCGTGCTCGACCACCACCAGGTAGGTGGCGCGCTTCCCGAAGGCGTGCCGGTGGTCAATCCCAATCGCGAAGATGATCTTTCCGGGCAGGGGCATCTCTGCGCGGCCGGCGTGGTTTTCCTGACCTTGGTGCGCACCACCCGCGTCCTGCGCGAACGCCAATGCGCGACCTCGCCTTATGACATGCTGTCCATGCTCGACCTTGTGGCGATGGCCACAGTTTGTGACGTGGTACCGCTGGTTGGCGTCAACCGGGCCTTCGTGGTGAAGGGACTTCTGGCTGCCCGCCAGATGAAGTCTCCGGGCATGACAGCGCTCTCGCGCGTCTCCCGCATTGGCGAACCGCTGAACCCCTATCACTTCGGTTTCCTGCTCGGCCCGCGCATCAATGCCGGTGGACGTATTGGCAATGCCGCGCTTGGCTCCACATTGCTTTGCTGCGACGAGGCAGGCGAGGCCGATCAGATTGCCCAGACGCTCGACCGGCTGAACCAGGAGCGCCAGGCGATGGAAACCCAGATGCTTGCACAGGCGAAGGAAGAAGCCGATGCCGAGCTTGCCCATGGGGACGGACCGGCAGTGCTGGTGACTGCCAGCGACCAGTGGCATCCCGGCATTGTCGGCCTGATCGCCTCAAGACTGAAGGACCACGCCCGCCGCCCGACATTCGCGATCCATTTCGACGTCAATGGCAAGGGCACAGGCTCGGGTCGTTCCATATCCGGGTTTGACCTCGGCAAGCTGGTGCGCGAGGCCGTTGAGGAAAGGCTTCTCGTGAAGGGCGGCGGTCATGCCATGGCCGCTGGCATTACCGTCGAGAAGCAGAAGCTGGGCGATCTGCGTGCCTTTTTCCACGAAAAGGCGGAAAACTCTGTCTCGAAACTGCGCGATGCCGAGTGCCTGAAGATCGATGCCGCCCTTGCTGCAAATGGCGCGACCATCGAGCTTTACGAGCGGCTTGAGGCGGCGGGACCCTTCGGTGCGGGACATCCCGCACCCATCATCGCCGTTCCTCGCCACCGCATTTCCGATGTTCGGGTGGTCGGCAATGGACATGTGAAGGTGGAACTGCAATCGCAATCAGGCGCAAGGCTTCCGGCAATCGCCTTTCGCGCTGCTGAAAGCGATCTGGGTCAATTCCTGCTGCCGCGCCGGGGTGCCACGATCCACGCAGCCGGCACGCTGTCGCTCAACCATTGGAATGGCACGCGCTCGGTTCAGCTTCGCCTGTTGGACGCGGCAGAAGTGGACGGGCGCTAGCCCAGAACCGTCATCAGGCGGTCCATTTCCTCCAGCTGTGCCTTGGTGGCATCATAGCCAAGCTTGATGGCCTCGTCCGCCCGATAGAATTCCGTCAGACCGATATGCCCGAGCTTGGGCTGCAGTGACAGGTCTGGCGGATCACCGGCCATGCGAGCGCGCGAAATCCGGTCCTGGATGATGTTGAAGGCTTCAACCATCACGCCCGTAATGCCAAGGCGCGCATCGCGCTGGCTGGGACCTCTGTCGACGACCAGCGGCGTCTTGGTACCGTCGGCGGGCTTGCCTTCCTTTTCTGGCAGATCGGCAGAATGCTTGATGACCGCAGCACGACCGAAAAGGTCGTAATGCAGGTTTACAGCCACCACCAACGGCTGCTCATGCGCGCGGCATACCGATACGGGAACTGGATTGACCAGCGCCCCGTCGATCAAGACGCGCTTGTTGCAGACAACCGGTTCGAATACGCCTGGCAGCGCATAGGAAGCGCGCATGGCGGTGATCAGCGAACCGGAAGAGAGCCAGATTTCATGGCCGGTGCGGATTTCCGCAGCCACGCAGACGAAAGGTTTTGAAAGATCGTCGAAGGTAATGCCTTCCAGATGCTCTTGCATCCGCGTGGTCAGCTTCATGCCGCCGAAAAGACCGCTGCCCCCGAAATTGAGATCGAGAAGGCCTAGAATGCGGCGCTTGGTCAGCGAGCGGGCAAACTCCTCGAGTTCATCAAGCTTACCGGCAAGATAGCAACCGCCAACCAGCGCACCGATCGAGGTGCCGGCGATCATGTCGATGCGCACGCCTGCTTCATCAAGTGCGCGCAAGACGCCGATATGGGCCCAGCCACGGGCAGCGCCACCACCAAGAGCAAGCGCGATGCCATGTCGCGAAGGCTTTGCCGGCTCTTGAAGATCCGGAGGCGGTTTGACCGGTTCACGTTCCACCGGTCTGTTGCGTATGGAGGCCCAGTCGAGCATCGGAAACTCCTCATCCTCGCGCAGTATAGCGCAAGGTGGTGAATGAGGGATAAACGCTCTTGATGCTATGCCGGTTGCGCTGTGGCACCCATCACTTTTGTGAAAGATGCGCTCCGCCCACAAGGCGAGGGTGGCCGTCGACGAGCTCAACCTGACGATAGAAACAGGAATGCGCGCCAGTGTGACACGAAACGCCATCTCCTTCGACATGCACCTTCAGGTGAAGGACATCCTGGTCGCAATCGCTCTCGATTGCATGGACGCGCTGCATGTTGCCGGACGTCTCACCCTTTTTCCAAAGGCTGTTGCGTGAGCGCGACCAGTAATGTGCGATGCCGGTCTCAAGCGTAAGCGCCAGTGCCTGCGCGTTCATGAAGGCAACCATCAGGAGCCGCCCGCTGTCGCTGTCGGTGACAACGGTGGTGATGAGACCTTTCTCGTCGAAACGCGGGGTGAAGTCCTGCCCCTGTTCAAGAAGTTTCTTGTCCGCAGGGGGAGGCGCAAAACCAATTTCGTTCATGCGGTCTATCAGCCCCGGATAAGCGAGAAGAAGCGCTGCTGCTCTTCGGAATTGTTTTTGAACTCGCCGGTAAAGCGCGTCGTGATCGTTGTTGAGCCCTGCTTGCGGATGCCGCGCATTGCCATGCACATATGCTCTGCCTCAACCATGACGGCGACGCCACGCGGCTTTAGGACGTCCTGGATGACGCCGGCAATCTGCGCTGTCATGGCCTCCTGCGTCTGCAGGCGGCGTGCATAGATGTCGACCACGCGGGCGATCTTAGAAAGACCGACCACCTTGCCGTCGGGCAGATAGGCGACATGGGCCTTGCCGATAATTGGCACCATGTGGTGCTCGCAATGGGAGTGGAACGACAGATCGCGCATGAGCACGATGTCGTCATAGCCCGCGACTTCCTCAAAGGTGCGACCGAGTTCTTCCGCCGCGTCCTGCTCATAGCCGGAGAACATTTCCGCATAGGCTTTCGCCACGCGCGCTGGCGTCTCGATGAGTCCTTCGCGCTTGGGGTCTTCGCCAATCCAGCGAAGAAGCGTCAGAACGGCCTTTTCCACCTCGGAACGATCCGGACGGATTGCATGCACTGTAGCAGCGGCATCAGCCGTGGCCTTGGGGGGAATCTCTGCATGTTTTTGGGATTTGAGAATTGCGTCCATAAAGGCGTCTCCCGTAGTCCCGATCGAAGCCGGGACGAGTTGAACGGTCACATCCTTTCACGGGCGCGGACGAACTCTTTGCGTCAGTCCCGAAAGCGGCATGCGGCCCGGTGGAGCATGGCCTTCGCCTCCTTGCCCTCAACCGGTAGCCGTACTTATATAACGGCTCAGGCGCTTTTGTTAAAGGTGCAGGGGCGGATGCGTGTTGCCCCAGCAGGCCCGGGACCGGAAAATCATGATCGACGACGTGTATAACGCGAAAATTCTGGCCTTTGCGGGCAATATCGGGCGCGTCGGGCGCCTGGAAAACCCTGATGCTACCGCAAAGGCGCACTCGAAACTGTGCGGTTCAACGGTTCTTGTGGATCTCTGCGTTGAAGACGACGTGGTCACGGATTTCGCGCATGAAGTGCGGGCATGCGCGCTTGGGCAGGCTTCCTCTTCCATCATGGCCGAAAACGTGGTGGGAGCATCAACCGCGGAGCTGAAAGAGCTCCGCCGGATCATGCAACGGATGCTGAAAGAAAATGGCACGCCGCCAGAAGGGCGTTTTGCGGATCTGAAATATCTGGAGCCGGTGCGTGACTACAAGGCGCGTCATGCTTCCACGCTTCTGACCTTCGATGCGGTTGTCGATTGCATTGAGCAGATCGAGAAGGCGAGAGCCGGGCAGGCGGCCTGAGTGCCATGACCAAAACCTATTCCCGCAACTGGCAGGGGCCATGGCGCAAGACGCCCGGGCGGGTGCTTGGTGTCGGCTTCGTGCGCCTCTACCAGCTTACCCTTTCAGGCTTCATTGGAAACACCTGTCGTCACCTGCCAACCTGTTCCGAATACGCCTATGAAGCGATTGCACGCCACGGCCTCATGCGCGGCGGATGGCTATCGCTCCGCCGCGTCGCAAGATGCGGTCCGGGGGGCACGAGCGGGATAGATCGGGTGCCGGAGTGAAGAGCGAATAGGGAATAGGGAATAGGGAATAGGGAATAGGGAATTGCCGTATCCTCCGGTGACGGCATGTCCGGCAGGAGCGACCATTCACCATTCACCATTCACCATTCCCCATTCCCCATTCACTTTTCTCTATTCGCTTCTCATCCCCTTTACCCCCGGCACCACAGCCGCTAAACCGCCTTCCGCACCATACACTTCATCACCACCCGCGCTCGTTGGCGGGACTGGATAGGAGAAACCTCATGGCTGATGCCATTTCCATTACCTTCCCCGATGGTTCGAGCCGCGAAGTCGACGCCGGAATGTCCGGTGGCGAGCTTGCCGCGTCCATCTCCAAGTCGCTCTCAAAGAAGGCAGTCGCCTACGCATTGGATGGCGACGTGCGCGATCTGGCTGACCCGATCGGCCGGGCAGGTGCGGTCGAGATCATCACGCGCGAAGATCCACGTGCGCTTGAACTGATCCGTCATGACTGCGCCCATGTGCTCGCCGAGGCCGTACAGGAACTTTGGCCGGACACGCAGGTGACAATCGGACCGGTCATCGAAAACGGCTTCTATTACGACTTCGCCCGCGACACGCCCTTCACGCCCGACGACTTCCCGAAAATCGAAAAGAAGATGGCGGAGATCATCGCGCGCAACAAGCCTTTCACCAAGGAAGTCTGGGCGCGCGACAAGGCCAAGAAGGTTTTCGAGGAGAAGGGCGAGGCCTACAAGGTCGAACTTATCGACGCCATTCCGGAAGACCAGGATGTGAAGATCTATGCGCAGGGCGACTGGTTCGACCTCTGCCGAGGTCCGCACATGGTTTCCACCGGCCAGATAGGCAAGGCCTTCAAGCTCATGAAGGTCGCCGGTGCCTATTGGCGCGGTGATTCCAACAATCCCATGCTGACACGCATCTATGGCACCGCCTGGCAGACGCAGGAGCAGCTTGACCAGTATATGCACATGCTGGAAGAGGCCGAGAAGCGTGACCATCGTCGCCTTGGGCGCGAGATGGACCTGTTCCATTTCCAGGAGGAAGGGCCGGGCGTTGTTTTCTGGCACTCCAAGGGCTGGCGCATGTTCCAGAATCTCGTCGGCTATATGCGCCGCAGGCTGGAAGGCGAGTATGAAGAGGTCAACGCACCGCAGGTTCTTGACAACTCGCTCTGGCAGACCTCCGGTCACTGGGGCTGGTACAAGGAGAACATGTTCGCGGTTACCTGCGCTGATGAAGAGGCAGAGGACAAGCGCACCTTCGCGCTGAAGCCGATGAACTGCCCGGGTCACGTGCAGATCTTCAAGCATGGCTTGAAGTCTTACCGCGATCTGCCTATTCGCTTTGCCGAATTTGGTGCCGTACATCGCTACGAGCCTTCCGGCGCTTTGCATGGTCTGATGCGCGTTCGCGGCTTCACGCAGGACGACGCACATATCTTCTGCACCGAAGACCAGCTGGCCGAGGAATGCCTGAAGATCAACGATCTGATTCTCTCCACTTATGCCGATTTCGGCTTCGAGGAGATCACGGTCTATTTCTCCACGCGTCCTGAAAAGCGCGTCGGCGATGATGCGCTGTGGGATCATGCCGAAGAGATCATGTCGGGCGTTCTGGAGCAGATTGCCGAGCGTTCGGGCGGTCGCATCAAGACGGCGATCAATCCCGGCGACGGCGCGTTTTACGGGCCGAAATTCGACTATGTGCTCAAGGACGCCATCGGCCGACAGTGGCAGTGCGGCACGACGCAGATCGACTTCAATCTGCCTGAACGCTTCGGCGCGTTCTATATCGACAAGGATTCGGAGAAGAAGCAGCCCGTCATGGTCCACCGCGCCATCTGCGGATCCATGGAACGCTTCCTCGGCATCCTGATCGAGAACTACGCCGGCCATTTCCCGCTCTGGTTCGCGCCGCTGCAGGTGGTCGTGGCAACCATCACCTCGGAAGCTGACGAGTATGCGATCGAGGTTGCAAACAAGCTGAAGCGGGCAGGGCTTCTTGCAGAGACCGATCTTCGCAACGAGAAGATCAACTACAAGGTCCGCGAGCACAGCATGGCCAAGGTCCCGGTGATCCTGGTTTGCGGCAAGCGCGAGGCCGAGGAGGGCACGGTCAATATCCGTCGTCTCGGTTCCCGCGATCAGGCTTCAATGACGCTGGACGAAGCGCTGGCGAAACTTAGCGAGGAGGCAACGCCTCCGGATCTGGTTCGCCGCAAGGCTTCATGATGACAAGAAAAAAAAGGCCGGTGCAGACTGCATCGGCCTTTTTCTTTGCGTTGATTGCAGGAAAAATCAGTCGGTGAAGCCGCCGGGTGTCTCGACAAGGTCTTCGGGCAGAAGCTCCACATCCCGATTGCGGCCGGGGATCACCGTGAAATCCTTCTGATAGATGCGGTCGCGGTTCTTGGCCACAACGGTATATTCGCCCTCCGACAGAACCATGCTCGCATAGGCTCCGACCATCTCGCGCACGATCTCACCGGATTCGGTCAGGATAGACCAGGCCGTGTCTGCGATGGCCTCACCGCCGGATTCGCGTACGAGTTTCATGGTGAGCTGGGCTGCGCGATGCTCCACGGTCGCCTCGGTCAGTTCACCGGCTGCAACGCGGATATCGGAGCGGATGACGGCATTGACCGAGCCATAGGTCGATTCGACATGGTAGGTGCCGGAATTGAGCCGCACCACCGAACCCGGCTTGATATCCGGCACGATGAGCGGGCGCTCGCCCGTGGCATCCGGGTCTTTTTCGTAGATCGCAAAGCGCAGACGGTTGGCAGGTATGCGCCCGCCATCGGCAAGCACAGCGTCAAGCTTCAACCCGCCTGCATCAAGCACGAAGACCTCGCGCTTGTCCTCAGAACCGACCGTAATGCGTTTGGTGGCCCCGGCACGCCCATAGGCGGCGTGAACGAGATAGCTTCCGGGAGGCAGGTCGAATATCTCCGTGCCACCTTCGGCTGTTGCCACCAAGGGCAATTTTCCATCGGGTCCAGGGACGGGTGAAAAGACCCGCCAGACGAGCCCCTTGGGGATCTCCTCGCCATCCTCGGTCAACTGGGCGGAAAGCATGACCGATCCACTGGCCCCGATTGCAAGCGAAGCCGGATTGTCGGGCGCTGCATATTCCGTAATTCCCGGCACTTCCAGATCAAGTTCGGGTGTTTCCGCGTCTTGCGCATTCGCGCCGACAAGACCCATGGTGAGGGCAATGATAACGCAAAGACTGCGCAGAACGATGTGGAAGTAGCTCATGCCTTGCGTTGAAGCTTAATCAGGTGGCATTTTCAAGGCTTCTCTTTGCCGTTAAACCTCCGGCACATCAAAGCTTCCACACAATGGAGACCCACGCGTTGAACAAGGCTGTTCTCGACTTCCTCATGAGCCGTCGCTCCGCTCCTATCCCTGAACTGGGCGGCCCTGAACCAACGCCTGAAGAACTCGACACGATGTTGAAGGCAGCAAGCCGCGTGCCTGATCACGGCAAGCTCAACCCATGGCGCTTCATTCTCTATCGCGGCGACATGCGCCACAAGGTCGGCGAGATGCTTGCGGTTCTGGCCGAGGAGCGGGAAGGGGAATTGTCGCCCGCACGCCGCGAGCAGGAGCTGACGCGCTTTTCGCGCGCGCCTTTGGTGATCGGCGTCGTATGTGCCGTGGAAGACCACGTGAAGATCCCCGAATGGGAACAGTTTCTTTCAGCAGGCATGGCTGCCTATAATCTGATGCTGGCTGCCAATGCGCTTGGCTTCGGCACCAACATGATCACGAACTGGTACTCCGACATTCCCGAGGGCAAGGAGCTTCTGGGTGTTGCGCCGCATGAAAAGGTGGTTGGCTTCATTCATCTTGGCCGTCACGAGGGCAATGTGCCCGACCGTGTGCGCCCCGATCACAATGAGCTGGTGCGCGATTATTCCGGCCCGTGGGTGGAAGCCTGATGTTTTACGAACCGAAGGCGGGTCACGGCCTGCCGCATGACCCTTTCAAGGCGCTGGTCGCGCCGCGGCCCATCGGCTGGATTTCCACGCGGCGAAAGGATGGCACGGCCAATCTCGCGCCTTACTCCTTCTTCAATGCCATCTCCACCAATCCGCATCTGGTGCTCTTCTCGTCTGAAGGAGTGAAGGACAGCTGCGCGATTGCTGCTGAGACCG
Organism: Nitratireductor sp. CH_MIT9313-5; assembly: GCF_037029545.1. Lineage (NCBI taxonomy): Bacteria > Pseudomonadati > Pseudomonadota > Alphaproteobacteria > Hyphomicrobiales > Phyllobacteriaceae > Nitratireductor > Nitratireductor sp. CH_MIT9313-5. The sequence goes on from NZ_JAYMER010000014.1 coordinate 135,398, forward strand.
GTGAGTTCGTCGTCAATATCGTCAGCCGGAAGCTCGCCGAACAGATGAACCTGTCGGCCATAGATGCGCCCGAAGGTGTGAACGAGTTCGAGGTGGCGGGGCTCACGGAGGCCGACTGCCATCACATCTCCGCCCCGCGCGTTGCCGAGGCTCCAGCCGCGCTGGAGTGCAAGGTGGTGGACGTGCTGCAGCCCAAGGGGCTTGATGGAGCGCATGCCGGCGTGACCGTCGTCATGGGCGAAGTCGTCGGTATCCATATGGACGACGCGATGCTCGTTGACGGGATGTTCGATGTCACGAAGGCGCAGACGCTCGCCCGTCTCGGATACATGGACTACACGGCCGTAACCCAGACCTTCGCCATGCGCCGCCCGCGCTGGAGCGAGCGTGGCGAGGGCTGAACGCCTCTAGAGCGCGCCTGCGGCCCGGGCGCGCGCCAGCACGCGTTCGGCGCGCACGATGTGAGGGCGGTCGATCATTTCGCCGTCGAGCGCAATCACCCCTGCATCACCTTGGGCCGATACGGCGTTGAGCAAACGCTGAGCCTTTTCAATGGCTTCGGGCGAGGGGGTGAAAACCTCGTTGATGATCGGCACTTGCGCGGGATGGATCGCCATCCGTGCGGTAAAGCCGTCGCGTTCGCCTTCAATGCAGTCGCGACGGAAACCTTCCTCATCGCGGAAATTCGGATAGACCGTGTCCACCGCAGCAACACCGATCGCACTGGCAGACAGGATCGTGACCGTGCGCGCATGTTGGAAGACCGGTGTATAGTTTCCTGCCTCGTCGCGGGTCGCCCTTGCACCGATTGCAGCCGACAGGTCTTCGGCTCCCCATGTCAGCCCGACGAGCCGCTCCCTGACATTGTGATAACTGCCGGCATTGAGGACCGCACGCGGCGTTTCGGTGATGATGGGCAGGATGGTCGTCGAACCATCTTCCAGACCATTCTCCGCCTCGCTCACGCGCAACATCGCCGCCAGCCGCGCCACATCTTCTCCGCCCTCGGCCTTGGGAAGCATGATGCCGACCGGTCCCGCGCCCATCACCGCATCAAGATCCGCCTGCGTTAGCTCCGTGTCCAGCGCGTTGACACGGACGTGAAGCGCAGGGTTGTCCTGGCCCGCATGTTCACGAAGGAAAGCGGCAGTGATCTCGCGCGCCGCCGGCTTGTTTGCCGCCGAAACGGAATCCTCAAGGTCCAGGATCAGCACATCGGCGCCACTCGTGAGCGCCTTTTCCATCTTGCGCTCGGAATCACCAGGAACGAAGAGCAATGAACGCATGATTTGTCTCCCCGCTCAGGCTGGCTTCTTCAATATCATGGCCTGGCGCACGCAGCGCGCTACCAGAACATTGTCCTGATTGTAGGCGCGGTGTTCAAATTCGACGATTCCGCGGTCAGGTTTCGATTTCGATTCGCGCACGCTCTTGATCTCGGTCTCCACGCGGATCGTGTCACCATGGAAAACCGGGTGAGGGAAAACCGTCTCTGTCATTCCCAGATTGCCGATCGTGGTACCAAGCGTGGTGTCATGCACCGAGATGCCTATCATCAGTCCAAGCGTGAAGAGCGAGTTGACCAGCGGCTTGCCCCATTCCGACTTCTCCGCAAAATCGAAATCTATATGCAGTGGCTGCGGGTTAAGCGTCATGACGGAGAACATCATGTTGTCGCTTTCCGTCACGCTTTTGCGCAGCGTATGCTTGATCACCATGCCCGGTTCGAATTCGTCCAGGTAAAGACCTGCCATCGCGCTATCCTCCCATTGGCGAAATTGGGTGAATTGATAAGCATCGGCAGAAAGCTTCGCAACAGCGCACTTATGGTAAACCATTCGTATAGAAATGGCTGCTACCGTGAACATCATTGGCGGGAGTTGATGTCGCGTGGTTGTTATCCAGCACTTTCTGAAATGGCTCGAAACGGCAAAGACGCAGGAGCGTGCAGACGCCGCTGCAGCACTCGCGCGAGCCTTCGTACAGCGCGAACTGAAATTCGACGACCGTCTGGCAGCCGAGGCTGCCCTGACGCTTCTTCTCGATGATCGTTCGACAAAGGTCCGCCTGGCACTGGCTGAAACGCTTTCCCTCAGTGTACGTGCACCAACGCACATCATCGCGGCACTCGCCGCCGACCAAGTGGAAGTTGCAGCACCGGTGCTCGCCCGATCGCCGCTTCTCTCGGACGCGGAACTCATCGACCGCGTCGCCCTTGGCTGTGCAAGAGTGCAGACGCTGACCGCCTCGCGACCGAAGCTCTCCCGCTCGCTCAGCGCTTCAGTGGCGGAAGTGGGAAGTGTTGAAGCCTGTACCGCACTTGCCGGCAATGAAGGCGCTGAAATCGCACCATTCAGTTTTCGCCGCATGATCGAGCGCTTTGGCGCGATCGGCCCGCTTCGTGAAGCCTTGTCCCGCAACCCGAATCTTCCCGCCGACTGCCGCCACCTCCTTGTCGAGGCCACGGGCAACGCGCTTTCGGCACTGCCGCTCGTAAAGGCTCTGATGGGTGAGGAGCGCGCCAGTCTGATCGCAAGGGACGCGTGCACCCGGGCTTCCGTCACGTTGATCGAGAGTGTCGCCGACGAGGAGCACGAAGCACTTGTCGAGCATCTACGTCTGCGTGGCGAACTGACCAGTGGATTTCTGGTGCGGATCGTCGCTCACGGAAAAGTCGATTTCTTCCGCGTGGCACTTGCGGCCATCACCGGTCAGGATGTGGACCGCGTGACTGCGCTTCTGGCACGCGGACGACATTCGGCCGTTGCCGCGCTTTTCAAGCGCGCCGGACTGAGCGCCATCACTCATGCGCCACTGCTCATCGCTCTCGACATCTGGCGTGAGGTTGCGCGCGGAAACCGCATGGCCGGTCCGCAGGAGGTCTCATGGTCGATGCTGCAGGCAGTAGATTCAGCTCAAGGCAGCGATGAAGCCGAGAAACTGACGCGTCTTCTTCGCCAGATCCATCTCGAACAGCTACGGCGCAATGCGCGTCTTCAGGCGCTGGAGCTTGCCGCCGCTTGAAGCAGGTTGCGCGAAGGAAGGGCAGGAATGCTCACTTCCCGCCCGGAGCCACCTAGATGTCGAGCTCTTCGACGAACTCCGCACGTTCCTGAATGAAGCGAAAACGGGCCTCGGGCTTGGTGCCCATAAGGGAGTCGACCGCTTCGCGCGTGGCTTCATGCCCTTCGGCTATCTCCACCTTCAGCAGGTTGCGCAGTTCGGGATCCATCGTGGTCTCTTTGAGCTGCTTGGGAAGCATTTCACCCAGACCCTTGAAGCGACCGATATCGATCTTCCCGCGTCCCGTGAATTCCGTTCGCAGAAGCTCTTCCTTGTGGGCGTCATCACGCGCATACATGGTCTTGCCGCCCTGGCTGATACGATAGAGCGGTGGCACGGCAAGATAGAGGTGCCCGCCTTCGATGAGCTGCGGCATTTCCTGATAGAAGAAGGTGATGAGCAGCGAGGCGATATGCGCGCCGTCGACATCGGCATCGGTCATGATGATGATGCGCTCATAGCGCAGATCGTCTTCACGATATTTGTTGCGGGTGCCGCAGCCTAGCGCCTGGATCAGGTCTGCAATAAGCTGGTTGGAGGCAAGTTTGCCCGAGGCTGCACTCGCAACATTCAGGATCTTTCCGCGCAATGGCAAAACAGCCTGGTTCTTGCGGTTGCGCGCCTGCTTGGCCGAGCCGCCAGCCGAGTCACCCTCGACGATGAACAGTTCTGCACCTGCTGCCTGGTTGGAGGAACAATCGGCAAGCTTGCCCGGCAAGCGCAGCTTGCGCACGGCGGTCTTGCGGTTGACCTCACGCTCCTGACGGCGCTTCAGACGCTCGTCGGCACGAGCCATGACCCAGTCCAAAAGCTTTGAAGCTTCCTGCGGGTTTTCTGCCAGCCAATGATCAAAAGGATCGCGGATCGCGTTCTCGACGATACGCGTGGCAGCAGCGGTTGCGAGCTTGTCCTTTGTCTGGCCGACAAATTCAGGCTCACGCACAAAGACGGACAACATGCCGGCTGCCGAAATCATCACGTCGTCTGAGGTGATGATGGAGGCGCGCTTGTTGCCGGTCAGTTCCGCATATTGGCGAAGGCCGCGCAAAAGCGCGTTGCGGAAGCCGCTTTCATGCGTTCCGCCTTCTGGTGTCGGCACGGTATTACAGTAGGAATTGAGCGCAGCGTCGCCGCCATACCATGTGATCGCCCATTCGACCGCACCATGCCCGCCGCGCTTCTCGCTGCGTCCGGCGAAGATCTCCTTGGTGACCTGATATTCGCCCTTCACCGAAGCTTCCAGAAAGTCCTTCAACCCGCCGGGGAAGTGGAAGACGGCCTTTTCCGGCGTCTCGTCCTTCTCGCCGATAAGGGCGGGATCACAGACCCAGCGGATTTCGACACCGCCGAAGAGGTAGGCCTTCGAACGCGCCATCTTGTAGAGGCGTGCAGGCTCGAATTTCGCACCCTTGCCGAATATCTGCTCATCCGGCTTGAAGCGCACTTTGGTGCCGCGGCGGTTGTGAACGTCGCCAAGCTTCTCGAGCCCGCCCTGCGGCAGGCCGCGCGAGAATGTCTGGCGGTAAAGCTGGCGGTTGCGCGCGACCTCGACTTCCAGAAGCTCGGACAGCGCGTTGACCACGGAGACACCCACACCATGCAGGCCACCGGAGGTCTCATAGACCTTGGAGTCGAACTTGCCGCCCGCATGCAGCGTGGTCATGATGACTTCCAGCGCGGACTTGTCCTTGAATTTGGGATGCGGATCGACAGGAATGCCGCGGCCATTATCAGTGACGGAGAGATAGCCGTCTGCGCCCAGCTCCACCTCGATGAATGTGGCATGTCCGGCAACGGCCTCGTCCATCGAGTTGTCGATGACTTCGGCAAAAAGATGGTGCAGCGCCTTGTCGTCGGTGCCGCCGATATACATGCCCGGGCGACGGCGAACCGGTTCGAGACCTTCCAGGACCTCGATGTCGGCCGCGCTGTAGTCGCCACCGTCACGCGGCTGTGCGGGGGCAGGCTTCGCTTTTGCTGGTGATGAAGGCGCGGCTGGTGCCGGAGCGGAGGAAGCAGGCGCAGGCTCGGGCTGGCGCACGCGCTCGGGCGTCGTCTGGCTCAGTCCGGCAAACAGATCGTTATTGTCATCCATGGCGCTAATTCTGCTCTCATCCCCGCGAATCACTTCCCCACTTTGCCATGGTTTCCAAGGCAAGGCGAAGTCTGTTCCGGTTGTGTTCAGTGCTTGTGCATAAGTGGCGTCAAGCCGCTTTAGCGCGGTTCTTCAAGACGAAGTCTTATACAGCATGACCTGGATGAATAGGGAATAAGAGCCTGTCATTCAATGCGGCGCACTGCTGCAGCCGTGGAAAACAGGGCTTTCGGTGCCGCAGTGTGCTTCTGCGGCACCGATATTTGCGGCGTCAGCTCGCCATTGCCTCGACCGGCGGGCAGGCGCAGACGAGATTGCGGTCGCCCGCTACATTGTCGACGCGCGAAACCGGCGGCCAATATTTGGACGCAGGCTCCATGGAGCCGCTCGGGAAGGCGGCTTCCTTGCGGCTATAGGGATGCGTCCACTCGTCGGCAACCAGAATGTCTGCCGTGTGTGGGGCATTGACCAGCGGGTTGTCGTCCTTCGGCAGGTCACCGCTTTCGATGCGTGCGGCTTCTTTCGCGATGGAGATCATTGCGTCACAGAAGCGGTCAAGCTCGGCCTTTGGCTCGGATTCCGTCGGCTCCACCATCAGCGTTCCGGCAACCGGCCAGGACATCGTTGGCGCGTGGAATCCGTAATCGATCAGACGTTTTGCGATATCTTCCACACTAACGCCTGCACGATCCTTCCAGACACGCGTGTCGAGAATGCATTCATGCGCCACGCGGTCGTTGCGGCCCTTGTAGAGCACCGGATAATGCTCCTTGAGGCGGTGTGCGATATAGTTGGCGTTGAGGATTGCCATTTCGGTCGCGCGCTTGAGCCCGTCGCCGCCCATCATGCGGATATACATCCAGGTAATGGGCAGGATCGAGGCGCTGCCGAAGGGCGCTGCCGAAACCGCGTCACTCGTGCCAAGCGCCACATGACCCGGCACATAGGGCTTCAGATGCGCCTTCACGCCGATCGGACCCACACCCGGACCACCACCGCCATGCGGGATGCAGAAGGTCTTGTGCAGGTTCATGTGGCAGACATCCGCACCCAGATCGCCCGGGCGCGAGAGGCCGACCATGGCATTGAGATTGGCGCCGTCGAGATAGACCTGTCCGCCGTTCTCGTGAACCACTGCACACATGTCACGCACACCTTCCTCGAACACGCCATGCGTGGAAGGATAGGTGATCATCAGGGCTGCCAGACGCTCGGCGTGCTGCTCTGCCTTCGCCTTCAGGTCGTCGAAATCGATATTGCCGTCATCGTCGCAGCGCACCGCAACCACCCGCATGCCAACCATGGAGGCCGAAGCCGGATTGGTGCCGTGGGCGGAGGTCGGGATCAGGCAGACATCGCGCTCGCCCTGACCCTGCGCCTGATGATAGTGGCGAATGGCCAGAAGGCCGGCATATTCACCCTGGCTTCCGGCATTGGGCTGGAGCGAACAGGCATCGAAACCGGTGATCTCCGAAAGCCACTTGTCGAGATCATCGATCATGCGGCGATAGCCAACGCTGTGCTTTTCCGGAGCGAAGGGGTGGAGATTGGCCACCTCGTTCCAGCTCACCGGCGCCATTTCGGCGGCAGCATTCAGCTTCATTGTGCATGAGCCGAGCGGGATCATGGCACGGTCGAGAGCCAGATCCTTGTCCGCCAGCTTGCGCAGATAGCGCATCATCTCCGTTTCGGAGCGGTGCGCGTGGAAGTCTGGCTGGGTGAGGAAGCTGTCGCTACGCGGTGCGGCTGGTGCCGCAGCTTTTGCCTCGGCAGGTGCCTTGATGCCAAAAAGCGAGGCGAGGGCGGTGAGGTCTTCTTCCGTGGAAGCCTCGTCGAAGCAGATCGCAACGCGGTCGGCGTCGATCACACGGATCAGACGGCCATCGGCTTCGGCCTTTTCCGCCAGCTCCTTCGCCTTGCCCTTGATGGTTAGCGTGACCGTGTCGAAAACCACGTCACCGGCAATCTCGATGCCCGCCTGCTTCGCACCTTCAAGAAGACGCGAGGCGAAGGCGTTGACGCGCGCAGCGATGGACTTAAGGCCTTCAGGGCCATGCCAGATAGCATAGGCGGCTGCCATGTTTGCCAGAAGCGCCTGGGCGGTGCAGATATTGGAGGTCGCCTTGTCGCGGCGGATATGCTGCTCGCGTGTTTGAAGTGCCAGACGGTAACCCGGGCGGCCATGCGCATCCTTCGACTGGCCGACGAGGCGGCCTGGCATCAGGCGCGTCAGCTTGTCGGCAACGGCACAATAGGCGGCATGGGGCCCGCCAAAGCCCATCGGCACGCCGAAGCGCTGCATGGAGCCAACGGCAATGTCCGCACCCAGTTCAGCCGGTGTCTTCGACAGGAGAAGCCCCAGAGGATCGGCCACAAAGATGACAATGGTTCCAGCCTCACGCGCCTTGGCGATTGCCCCGGAATGATCGTGATAGACACCCAGCGTATCCGCCCATGGCACGATCAGCGCGCAGGTATTGTCGTCGGCTTCGCCTTCGATGATCTCCATGCCCAGTGGCTCAGCACGGGTTTCCACCACGTCCCGCGTCTGCGGGTGAAGCTGGCCTGCCAGAACCACGCGGTTGCGGCTGGAGCGGTGATGACGCCAGGCGATGCCGACAGCTTCGGCGACGGCCGTGCCTTCATCGAGAAGCGAGGCGGAAGCGACCGGCAGGCCGGTCAGTTCCGTCACCAGCGTCTGGAAATGGAAAAGCATCTCCAGACGGCCCTGGCTGATCTCCGACTGGTAAGGCGTATAGGCCGTGTACCAGGCGGGGTTTTCAAACATGTTGCGCTGGATGACCGGCGGAACCTTTACGCCGTGATAGCCCGCACCAATGAAGCTCTTGAGAACGCGGTTCTCGCTCATGATCGCGCCAAGCTCGGCAAGCGCTTCGGCTTCACCCACTGCGGGCGGGAGGTCGAGCGCGCGGTCGAGCCGGATCTTTTTCGGCACGGCCTGCGTGATCAGCGTTTCAAGGGAAGGCACGCCCAGCGCTGCGAGCATGGCCTTGGTTTCATCAGCGCGCGGGCCGATATGGCGGGCGGCAAAATTCGCGGTCATCTCAGCCATGTTCCTTAAGCGATATGGGCCTTGTAGGCCTCTTCGTCCATCAGACCCTCAAGCTGCGAGGTATCGGACAATTTCATCTTCCACAGCCAGCCTTCACCGGTGGGAGCCGAATTGACGAGCGCGGGATCGCTCTCGACGGCATTGTTGACTTCGGTCACTTCGCCATCAGCCGGTGCATAGACATCCGAAGCAGCCTTCACGGACTCGACAACGACGCAGGTGTCACCCTTGGAAAGCGCCTTGCCCGTCTCGGGAAGCTCGACAAAAACCAGATCGCCAAGCTGCTCCTGGGCATAGTCGGTAATGCCGATCGTCGCGGTCTCACCTTCGACCTTGAGCCATTCGTGATCTTCAGTGAAATAGGTCTTGCTCATCAGTCCTTATCCTTTGCGATAGCGATGTGGTGAGAAAATGGGAGAGACGATCTCCATGGGAATACGATTGCCGCGAACCTCGGCGAAAACCTTGTTGCCGATTTCGGCAAGCGGCTTTGCGACATAACCCATCGACACCGGATGGCCTACAGATGGTCCGAAGCCACCGGACGTCACGCGTCCGATGGAATTGCCGTCTTCATCCATCAGCGGCGCGCCCGAGCGGACGGGCTGGCGGCTTTCCGGCTTCAGGCCAACGCGCTTTTCCTTCGCGCCCTCTGCGCGGATGCGGCGGAATGCTTCCGCGCCGACGAAGTTTCCATCTTCGCGCACGCTTTTCGGGATCGCCCAGAGAAGAGCCGCGCTGACCGGATCGGTGTTCTCGTCGAGATCCTGCCCGTGCAGGCACAGACCGGCCTCAAGGCGCAGGCTGTCGCGCGCGGCAAGGCCGATCCACATGGCACGCTCGTCAGCCAGAATGGAGGAGACGAAACGCTGGGCCTCATCCGCCGGTAGCGCGATCTCGAAACCGTCTTCACCGGTATAACCGGAGCGTGCGGCAAACCAGTTCTCACGCGGCTCGACGGCGGTCATAAAGGTGAGGTCGGAGAGGTCAAGCCCCGCATTGACCAGTACATCCTCGGCAGCCGGACCCTGCAGCGCAAGCAGGACGCGCTCGACCTTCTCGAATGTGACATCGAAGTCCTTGGCAATGGACTTGAACTGCGCCTCGTCCTTCTGCGCATTGCCCGCATTGGCAACGATATAGAAGCGATCCGTGCCAAGGCGGGTGACGATCAGATCGTCGATAATGCCTGCCTGGTCGTTGAGAAGCAGCGTATATTTCGACTGGCCTGTCTCGAGCGCAGCGGCGTCAAGCGGGCAGGCGCGGTTGAGGAAATCGACGGCACCTGCGCCCTTCACCTCGAATATGCGCATATGGGAAATGTCGAACAGGCCCGCTTCGTCACGCGTGTGCTGATGTTCCTTCATCACGCCGGCGGGATAGGTGAGCGGCATGCGCCAGCCGGCAAAAGCGCCGAAACGCGCGCCGGCTTCCTCGTGAACCGCTTCCAGCGGCAAATGAATCAGGGATTTCTGGTCACTCATGGTTCCCTCAAAGCTGCACGCAGCCGCGACGGCGGCTGTTCGTGCCCCTCTGTCGGAAGCCTGAGAGACTCGCGGAAGTTCCAGAAGAACCCGCTTACACCTTCGGCGCGGGAGCAATGTCCCGACTTTCCAGAGTGTCCGTCCCGTTTACGGTTCATTTGCCTGAGAGATTTCGGGCGATTTCCCCTTCGGCGGCAGCAAGTCGCTGCTCTCTCCCGCAAACGGTATGGGCTTCAAGGCCCAGGACAGGCCGGAAACTAGCGGAGGAGCGCACAATTGTCACGCCGCTTTATCAGGCGATGGTGCGGAAACTTTATGCAATACCCAGTTTAGTTTTGCAGTTTGCTGGCAAGGCGAACGGTGCGGTCGAGTGCCTGAAGGAATTGCGAGCGGTCGCGGGAGGTGAAGCCCGGATTGTAGCCCTTGATTGCCCCGCTCTCGCGCAGATCCTGTTTCAGATCGCGCATGGCAACCGCCATGCCGATGGTCTCCGGCGTGAACGGCCTGCCGGTGGGGCCCAGAACATGCAGGCCCTTTTCCACCAGGCGGGCAGCGAGCGGAACATCTGCCGTGATGGCGATATCGTTCGCCTTGGCCTCATCCACGATCCAGTCATCTGCCGCATCGGGCGTGCCGGGCACGACCACATGGCGCACGAGCGGATCGCGGGAAGGGCGCAGGCCGCCATTGGAGACGAACACCGCCAGCAAGTCATGCCGCTCGCCAACCTTCACCACTTCGGCCTTTACGGGGCAGGCATCGGCATCCACATAAATTGTCGGCTTGCCGCTCGCTGCGGATTGGTTGGTCAAAGGCCAGTCTCCTTCATGGATCGCCTCGTTTGCTATGCTCGGCAAAGCCGGTACGCATGAAAAAGGTATGACGCGGACGATTCGGAAATGTATTTCTACATTCAAGGAGCAGCGTCATAAACTGCGGGGGAGAATATCCTAGATGTTCAAGAAGGTACTGGTCGCCAATCGCGGTGAGATCGCCTGCCGGGTCATCAAGTCGGCGCGCAAGATGGGCATAGCCACGGTTGCGGTTCACTCGGAAGCCGATGCCGATGCGGTGCATGTGGAAATGGCTGACGAGGCTGTGGCCATCGGTCCGGCGCCTGCGAACCAGTCTTATCTCGTCGCCGACAAGATCATAGAGGCCTGCAGGAAGACTGGGGCCGAGGCGGTGCATCCGGGCTATGGATTCCTTTCCGAAAACGCTTCCTTCTGCGAGCGGCTGGAAAAGGAGGGCATCACCTTCATCGGGCCGAAGCCCAAGGCCATACAGGCCATGGGCGACAAGATTACCTCGAAAAAGCTTGCCGCGGAGGCAGGCGTTTCGACCGTCCCCGGCTTCATGGGCCTGATCGATGATGCCGATCATGCCGTGAAGATCGCCGCTGAAATTGGTTTCCCCGTCATGATCAAGGCTTCCGCGGGTGGCGGCGGCAAGGGTATGCGCATTGCCTGGAACGAGGCGGAAGCGCGCGAAGGTTTCGAACGCTCGAAGTCCGAGGCCGCATCCTCATTCGGCGATGACCGCATCTTCATCGAGAAGTTCGTGGAAGAGCCGCGCCATATCGAAATCCAGGTGCTGGCCGACGCCCACGGCAACTGTATCTATCTTGGCGAACGCGAATGTTCGATCCAGCGTCGCAACCAGAAGGTCGTCGAGGAAGCGCCTTCGCCCTTTCTTGACGAGGAAACACGTAAGGCCATGGGCGAGCAGGCCGTGGCGCTGGCAAAGGCGGTCGATTATCAGAGCGCGGGCACGGTCGAGTTCATCGTCGACCGCAACCGCAATTTCTACTTCCTCGAAATGAACACCCGCCTTCAGGTGGAGCATCCGGTGACGGAACTCGTCACCGGTGTGGATCTGGTCGAGCAGATGATCAAGGTTGCCGCGGGCCAGAAGCTGGAGCTCGCGCAGAATGACGTGAAGCTCAACGGCTGGGCGATCGAAAGCCGCATCTATGCCGAAGACCCGGTGCGAAATTTCCTGCCATCCATAGGCCGCCTGACCCGCTACCGTCCGCCGGAAGAGGGGCGCGAAGGCGACATCGTCATCCGCAACGACACCGGGGTGGCCGAGGGCTCGGAAATCTCGATGTTCTACGATCCCATGATCGCCAAGTTGTGCAGTTGGGCGCCCGATCGCCTGACTGCAATTGACGCCATGTCCGAAGCGCTCGACCGTTTCGTGATCGATGGCATCGAGCACAATATCCCATTCCTTGCCGCACTCATGCGTCATGAACGCTGGCGCGAAGGACGGCTGACGACAGGCTTCATCGCGGAGGAGTATCCGGACGGCTTCTCGATCCCCGCACCCGATGGCGAGCAGGCACAGGTGCTTGCTGCGGTTGCTCTGGCAATGGAGCTTCTGCGCCGCGACCGCCTTGACCGGCTGCCCGGCCGTTTGCGCCCGCATAGCGGCGACTTTCGCCGTGAATGGGTGGTAAAGCTTGATGAGGATTATCTGCCGGTGACGATTACCGACGGCATGATTTCCGTTCCAACCGAGCTTGATCTTGAGGTTTCAGGCAAGAAGTTCACCGTTACCTCGAATTGGCGCCCCGGTGATGCCGTGTGGATCGGAAAGCTGAACGAGCGTGAAGTGGCAGTCCAGTTGCGCCCCGTTCTCAATGGTCATGCCTTGTCATGGCAGGGCATCCGAGCCGAAGCGCGTGTATTCACACCGCGCACTGCAGAGCTCGACCGCCTCATGCCGGTCAAGCAGGCACCCGACACATCGAATATGCTGCTTTGCCCGATGCCGGGGCTTGTGGTCACGATCAATGTGAGAGAGGAGCAGGAGGTGAAAGCGGGCGAGACGCTGGCCATCGTGGAAGCGATGAAGATGGAAAACGTGCTACGCGCCGAGCGTGACTGCAAGGTGACGAAGATCAACGCAAAGCCCGGCGACAGTCTCGCTGTCGATGCAGTGATCATGGAGTTTGAATGAGCGCTCAAAGCGGCGAGGGTGCGGTCCTTTTCGATCTCGATGGGACGCTGACCAATCCATTCACCGGCATCACCAATTGTATAGCTTATGCGCTGGAGCGGATGGGCGAAGCCGTCCCTGATCCAGCGACGCTCGATTGGTGCATAGGTCCGCCGCTATGGGACAGTTTTCGCGTACTCCTGTCCAATCCGGACGAGGGCAGGGTGAACGATGCTGTCGCGATCTACCGCGAGCGCTATGGCGAAGTCGGCAAATTCGAAAATGAACTGATCGAGGGGGTGCCGGAAGCCCTGGAAGCGATTGCCGGAGAGCAGGATCTGCCCTTCTTCGTGGCCACCTCGAAGCTGGAGCGCTACTCAGAGCATATCATCGACCATTTCGACCTGCGCCGCTTCTTCCGCACCGTCCATGGATCGCAGCATGACGGGACCAACGCGCACAAGCCGGAACTTCTGGCGCATATTCTGAAGACGGAAAACCTTTCGGCCTCGCAGACCGTCATGATCGGTGACCGCAAACACGACATCATCGGGGCAAAAGCCAACAACGTTCGCTCCATCGGCGTTCTGTGGGGCTTTGGCGCTCGTGAGGAACTGGAAGAGGCAGGAGCCGACATTATCGTCGAGAAGTCGGCTCAATTGCCGTCAGCCGTCGATGCCCTGCTGGCAGCTTGAGCCCGGCAGTTCGAAACTCTCCGCGTCGTCTGGGGTAAGTTCAGGCAAATATATCGCTGATATATTAAATCGGCGCAGCATCGACGTTAAGTCATTGTTAATGTTTATGTCTGCGAGAGCGGGCGACGTATATTGATCGCCTTCACGCTTCCGGCCGTGTGATAGTTCCCGTTGCATAAGCGGTGGGCAAATACCGCCGCGCCTTTATCCCAAACCTGCATTCGCGCATAATCCGCACGAACGAATCCGGAAATTGAAGTGGTGGCAAGACAGCATGGCCAGTGACAGGCAATCGCGCGACCCCATCCGTGCGGCGGCAGAGGCTGCCCGCAAACAGGCGGAGTGGGAAGCGTCGCGGCCCGAGCGGCCTTTCATCCATCTGCGCGTGCATTCCGCCTTCTCGCTTCTTGAAGGGGCACTGCCGACCGGCAAGGTGATCGGCCACGCGGTCAAGGACGAAGCCCCGGCGATTGCAATCACGGATACGAACAACCTGTTCGGTGCGCTGGAATTTGCGCAGAAGGCCACGAAGGAAGGCATCCAGCCCATCATCGGCTGCCAGCTCGATTTTGCCTTCAATGATGCGCTGTCGGAAATCCGCCGAGGCAACCGCCACAAGCAGGTGGAGCAGTATGAGCCTCTGGTTCTGCTCGCAGCCACGGAGGAGGGATATTCCAACCTCGTGAGGCTCGTCAGCCGCGCCTATCTGGACAATGAGCCCGGTGCCGCCACCCATATCAGCAAGGCATGGGTTGAGGCGCATAATACGGGCATTATCTGCCTGTCGGGTGGACCGCGCGGCCCTATCGGAGTGGCCTTGCGCGAGGACAAGCCGGATATTGCGGAAGAGCGCCTTCTGTTCCTGAAAAAGGTTTTCGGCGACCGGCTCTATGTCGAGCTTGAACGGCTCGAGAACTATGACCGCGCCATTGAGGCGGCCACGATCAAGCTTGCCTACCGGCATGAACTGCCGCTGGTCGCCACCAATGAGGCCTTCTTCCCCAAGCGCGAGGATTTCGAGGCGCATGATGCGCTGATCGCCATCGCCGAGGGCGCTGTCATCGCGATGGATGATCGTCGCCGACTCACGCCCGACAACTTCCTGAAAAGCCAGAAGGAAATGGGCGAGATCTTCGCTGATCTTCCCGAAGCCATCGACAACACCGTCGAGATCGCGCTGCGCTGCTCCTACTACCCGAAGAACCGTGCGCCGATCCTGCCGCGCTTTGCAGGTGCCAATATCGATGACCCGGAAGCCGCCGAGAAGGCGGAGGCCGAGGAGCTTCGCCGTCAGGCCCATGAGGGTCTTGAGCGCAGGATCGAGGCGCAGGGGCTGGCAGAAGGCCATACGCGCGAGGAATATGTCGAGCGGCTGGACTACGAGCTCGGCATCATCGAACGGATGAAGTTCCCCGGCTACTTCCTTATCGTTTCGGACTTCATCAAATGGGCCAAGGCCCATGACATTCCGGTGGGGCCGGGCCGTGGTTCGGGTGCGGGCTCGCTGGTCGCCTACGCGCTGACCATTACCGATGTGGACCCGCTACGCTTCTCGCTGCTCTTCGAACGCTTCCTCAATCCCGACCGCGTGTCGATGCCGGACTTTGATATCGACTTCTGCCAGGACCGCCGCGAGGAGGTGATCCGTTATGTGCAGCAGAAATATGGGCGCGAGCAGGTCGGCCAGATCATAACTTTCGGAACGCTTCAGGCGCGCGCGGTGCTGCGTGACGTGGGCCGCGTGTTGCAGATGCCTTACGGGCAGGTGGACCGCCTGTGCAAGATGGTGCCATCAAACCCGGCCAATCCCACGCCGCTGCCCAAGGCGATCGAGGACGAGCCACGCTTTGCCGAGGAAGTGGAGAAGGAGCCGATTGTCGGCCAGCTTCTGGATATCGCGCAGAAGCTTGAAGGACTTTACCGCCACGCCTCCACCCACGCCGCCGGTATCGTGATCGGTGACCGCCCGCTCTATGAACTGGTGCCGATGTATCGCGACCCGCGCTCGGACATGCCGGTCACCCAGTTCAA
The DNA here is from genome assembly GCF_037029545.1 of Nitratireductor sp. CH_MIT9313-5. Classification (NCBI taxonomy): domain Bacteria; kingdom Pseudomonadati; phylum Pseudomonadota; class Alphaproteobacteria; order Hyphomicrobiales; family Phyllobacteriaceae; genus Nitratireductor; species Nitratireductor sp. CH_MIT9313-5. The sequence continues at coordinate 150,782 of NZ_JAYMER010000014.1, forward strand.
CATGAAGAAGGTCGAGGATGCCGGCCTCGTCAAGTTCGACTTTCTGGGCCTGAAAACGCTGACCGTTCTTGAGACGGCGGTGAAGCTCATCCGCCGCCGCGGCATTGAGATCGATCTGTCGAAGATCCCGCTCGACGATCCCAAGACCTATGAGATGCTTTCGCGCGGTGAGACTGTCGGCGTGTTCCAGGTGGAATCGGTCGGCATGCGCAAGGCGCTGATCGGCATGAAGCCCGACCGCATCGAGGACATCATCGCGCTGGTGGCGCTTTATCGTCCCGGTCCAATGGAGAACATTCCGACCTACAATGCGCGCAAGCATGGCGAAGAGGAAATCGCCTCGATCCATCCCAAGATCGACCACCTGGTGAAGGAGACGCAGGGCGTTATCGTCTACCAGGAGCAGGTGATGCAGATCGCGCAGGAGCTGGCCGGCTACACGCTCGGACAAGCTGACCTGCTTCGCCGCGCCATGGGCAAGAAGATCCGCGCGGAAATGGAAAAGCAGCGCGGCATCTTCGTGAAGGGCGCCACCGAACGCGGCGTCACCAAGCAGCAGGCCGATTTCATCTTCGATCTTCTGGCCAAATTTGCAGACTACGGTTTCAACAAGTCGCACGCGGCGGCCTATGCGATTGTTTCCTACCAGACGGCCTATCTGAAGGCGCATTATCCGGTCGAGTTCCTCGCCGCATCCATGACCTATGACATGGCCAATAGCGACAAGCTGAACGACTTCCGCCGCGATGCGATGCGGCTTGGCATCGAGGTGGTGTTGCCGTCGGTGCAGACTTCCTACCGCGCTTTCGAGGTGGGCGAGAACAGGATCTATTACGCTCTGGCCGCCATCAAGGGCGTGGGCGATGCGGCTGTCGAGCACATCGTGGAAAAACGCGAAGAAAAGCCCTTCGAGAGCCTAGAGGACTTCTGCGCGCGCGTGGACCCGAAGATCGTCGGCAAACGTGTCTTCGAATGTCTTATCCAGGCCGGTGCATTCGACTGTTTCGGTCATGACCGCGCGGCACTCTTTGCTGGTGTCGACCGGTTGATGGGCATGGCCCAGCGCGCCGCACAGGATGCGGCAATGGGGCAGGGCGACATTTTTGGTTCCGCCGCGCTGGAGCCGCAAAAACTGCATCTGCCCCAGACCGCTCCGTGGCTTCCTGCAGAAAAGTTGCACCGCGAATTCCAGATGGTGGGCTGCTATCTCTCCGCGCATCCGCTCGACCAATATGCCGATGTGCTGGAAAAGATGCGCGTGCAGAACTGGGCGGAGTTTCAGCTTGCTGTGAAGAAGGGGGCATCCGCCGGCCGCCTTGCCGGCACGGTGAACACCTATCAGGAGCGCAAGACGCGCACCGGCAACAAGATGGGGATCGTCCAGCTCTCCGATGCGACGGGGCAGTTCGAGGCGGTCATGTTCTCCGAAACCGTTCACGCTTTCCGCGAGCTTCTCCAGCCCGGCAAATCGGTCGTCATCATGGTGGGCGCGGAAAACCGGCCCGAAGGCGTATCGCTGCGCGTGCAGGGCGTTCAATCGCTGGAGGAAGAGGCCAGCCGCATGCAGAAGGCACTGCGCATCTATGTGCGCAATGACGAGCCGCTGCCCGCGATAGCACCCCATCTTAACCAGCGCGGCGAGACGCAGGTGAGCCTCATCGTTATCAAGCCCGATGGTGCTGGCGAGATCGAGGTGGGCCTGCCCGAACGCTACCGCGTCTCACCCCAAATGGCAGCGGCCATGCGGGCAGTGGACGGGGTGGTCGAGGTCGAGCTGGTCCAGTAGCGGCGTTTCAGAAGCTGCGGCTCTTGCAGGGCGTCGTGCTCAAGGCGCTTGCCTCGTCTGTGGCAGCGGCCTTGACGGCGTCAGGCACTGCACCCGCATAGGCTACCAGCGAAACGACACCCTGGCCGTCTGGAAGCTCCGTCTCGATACAGGCGCTCACACCGTCCGCCTTCGCACTGTTCGCGTTGTTGCCAAGCTCGATCCGCTCATAGCACAGGCCGAAGAAATTGACGGGGCGTCGATTGCAGGCGGCCCATGGCTTGCCGCCGCCAATTTCGGCTCCATTCGCCCAGGTCTTGATATTCAGCGCGAAGCCCTTGGTCTTCGCATGGCGGCTGACAATGGAGGCACTTCGATGGTGTTTCAGCCCGCAGGCCGCTTCGCCATCGCCGAGCGTTACGGCTTCTGCCTTTCGTGCAAGCTCCGGCCCGATGAAAGGAGCAAAGGCCAGAAAATCCTGCGCCCGCTCCTGCACAGTGCCGCCGGAGACCGTGCAGAGGGTCGTCAGATGGAAATCATCTGCCAGCTTCAGCGTGCTGTAGCCGAAATGCGGCGACTGACGTGTCTGATAGCCTTCCGCGAATGCCGCTGTCGATACGGCGAGCACCATCGCCGCTGCAAGTAAAACTCTCATTTGCCCAACCCTCCGGACCCCAATGGTGGCAGGTTAGGCAGGGCGGGCTCGAATGGCAACCGCGGGTTGCTACTGCGGCTCGCTCTTCTCCGCCGGTTTGCGGCGCTTGCCAAAGGTATAGCCCGTCTCCAGCGCCTCGCGCCCGAACTTCGCCCTCAGCGCATCCATTGCACCTTCGGCGAGCGCACGCTTGTGGGAGAGCGTGTCAACGAGATCCGGCGGGTCGGCGCGCGAGGCGTCGGTTAGGTCGGCCACCCCGATCCCGATCAGGCGGAAGCGCGTCCCGTCCGCCTCGCGCTTGAGGAGTTCGAGCCCCGTATTAAAGATGCGGTCAGCCAACCGGGTTGGGTCGGAAAGCTGGCGGTTGCGGGTGCGCAGGCGAAAATCACCGGTCTTGAGCTTCAGGACGATGGTGCGCCCGGCAATCTCCTTCGCCTTCAGGCGCTCTGAAACCCGTTCCGACAGTCCGCGCAGAACGGGGACGAGTTCGTCCAACGCCGCGATATCGTGATTGAAGGTGGTTTCGGATGATACGCTTTTCGCTTCGCCGCGCGGGCTGACGCCGCGGTCATCCTCGCCACGCGCCAGATGATATAGCCTGCTTCCCATGCTGCCATAGCGGCGCAGCAAATCGTTCTTTTCCATCGACTGAAGCTGGCCGATGGTTCTGATGCCGTCGCTCTCAAGCGTGGCTGCGAAAGCCTTTCCCACACCCCAGATGGTCGTGACCGGCTTTTCCGCGAGGAACGCCACCGCTTCCTCTCGGCCGATGACGGAAAACCCGCGTGGCTTCTCCAGATCCGAGGCGACCTTGGCGAGGAACTTGCAATAGGAGAGGCCCACCGAAACGGTGATGCCGACTTCGCTTTGCACCTGTGCGGCAAATCGCGCCAGAACGACCGCCGGTGGCGCATGATGCAGTTTTTCCGTGCCTGACAGATCGAGAAAGGCCTCGTCGATCGAAAGCGGCTCCACCAGCGGCGTGAGGTCTTCCATCATCTGCCGAATCTGGCGGCCGACAGCGGCGTATTTCTCCATATTTGGCTTGATGACGATTGCTTCCGGACAGGCTTCCAGCGCCTTGAACATCGGCATGGCCGAGCGCACGCCATGGATGCGAGCGATATAGCACGCCGTGGCAACCACACCGCGTTTTCCGCCACCTATGATCACCGGCTTGTTGCGCAGGTCGGGATTGTCGCGCTTCTCCACCGATGCGTAGAATGCATCACAGTCGATATGCGCGATGGACAGCGCATCAAGTTCCTTGTGCCGCAGGATGCGTGGGCTGCCGCAGGCACGGCATCGCCTGTCCTTTCCCGGTTCCAGGGTCAGGCAGTCGCGGCAGATGAGGGCCTTGGGCTGGGGCGAGGTCATGCGTTCAAGCGCCGGAACGAAAATGGAACAGGCAATCTACCCCCAGCCTCTGTTTGCGACAAGAAGCGCGGCTCAGATCGATTGTTCGTATCTGTTGTCGCCGAAGGGCAGGGCGTTGAGTGCACGCGAAACAAGGGCAGGGTCCGTCTGCGTCTCTTCGCTGAAGCGCATGAGCGTTGGTTCGTGCGCCAGAATGAACTGCAGCACGCCTGCGAGGAAACCGGGTTCGCGCGCCGCTTGCCGGACCTGATCTGCCTCTATCCCGGTCAACGACAGGAAACGCGGAAGAAGCTCCGGATCGGATGCGATGAATGCAAGGGCCTGGATGGCAAGTGCTTCGGCCTGATCCTGCTGCATAGTGAAGGCTCTCGGCTGGTGGTTATGCAATGATTGCGGTGCTGGGTATGGCTGGATAAGGTGCACACGCGATGGCCGGGTGCAACCAGAACACAGGCCGGTTCAGCAATAGATGCCGGAAAATCACAGCAATTACCGTTTCGTAAAACTATTGATGGCATTAAGGCAGCGGGAGCACCATGAATGTTTCCCGCAAGGGAGCGTTCACAGGTCGGGGGTTCGATGCCGAAAAAGGTAATGATAGTCGAGGACAACGAGCTCAACATGAAGCTCTTCCGTGACCTTATCGAGGCCAGCGGATACGAGACCGTGCGCACGCGCAACGGGCTTCATGCGCTTGATCTTGCCCGCGAACATCACCCTGACCTCATCCTCATGGATATCCAGCTTCCGGAAGTTTCCGGGCTGGAGGTCACCAAGTGGCTGAAAGAGGATGACGAACTGCACGACATTCCAGTGATCGCGGTCACGGCCTTCGCCATGAAAGGCGACGAGGAGCGCATCCGCCAGGGCGGTTGCGAGGCCTATATATCCAAGCCGATCTCCGTTCCCAGCTTTATCGAGACCATCAAGTCCTATCTGGGAGACGCCTGACAGCATTCAGGCACGAAACGGAGCAAGAGCCGAGATGACCGCCAGGATACTAGTTGTTGATGACGTGCCGGCGAATCTGCGGCTTCTGGAAGCCCGGCTGACGGCGGAATATTACGACGTTGTCACTGCCCGCAGCGGCCAAGACGCACTCGATATCTGCGAAAGCAGCCGCGTCGACGTGGTTCTTCTGGACATCATGATGCCGGGCATGGACGGTTTCGAGGTCTGCGAGAGACTGAAATCTGACTCTTCTACGGCACATATTCCGGTTGTCATCGTCACCGCATTGGACGGAACGGAAGAACGCATCCGCGGGCTTGAGGCCGGTGCGGATGATTTCCTCACCAAGCCGGTCAACGACCTCCAACTCGTGACCAGGGTGAAGAGTCTCGCGCGGTTGAAGGCATTGACCGACGAACTCCGCCTTCGTGCAGAGACCACGCGCAACATTGAGATCGAGCAGATACTGCAGGCCAACCGCCTTGAAGAAGGCCCGACACCCGGCGTCCTTCTTGTTGAGGAGGAAGGCGCTTCTGCCGATCGTATCGCGCGAATGCTTCGCGGCCAGTTTGATCTGAAAACAGTTTCCGATCCGCAGAAATTTGCGTTCGGCTCGGTCGGGATGGGCGTGGAATGCATTCTCGTGTCAACGCGCCTTGGCAGTCACGATCCTCTGCGTCTTTGCGCACATCTGCGTGCCCTCGAGTCCACGCGTTCAATCCCGATCGTGCTTCTGGCCGATGGCGAGGAAGAAGACACGGTGGTGCGCGGCCTCGAGCTTGGCATCAACGACTATCTGGTCAAGCCGATCGAAAAGCAGGAGCTTGTCGCCCGTCTGCGCACGCAGATCAGGCGCAAGCGCTACAATGACGGCCTGCGTTCAAGCTTTGCCCGCACCGTTGAGATGGCTGTGACTGATCCCCTTACGGGTCTGCATAACCGTCGCTATCTCGACAGCCATCTCCAGACACTTTTCGACCGCGCCCGCGCACGCAACAAGCCGCTGTCGATCATGTTCGCCGATATTGATCGCTTCAAGACGATCAATGACAGCTGGGGCCATGACGGTGGCGATGCCGTCCTGCGCGAATTCGCTGCGCGATTGCGTAAGACGCTGCGGGCCATCGACCTGGTATGCCGGTACGGTGGTGAGGAGTTCGTCGTTGTCATGCCTGAGACGGATCTTGCCGTGGCCGAGCGCGTGGCAGAACGCGTAAGGGGCGAGATAGCAGGCGAGGGGTTCCGCCCTGCAGAGGGAAAGCCTGCCATCAGCGTGACCGCCAGCCTCGGTGTGGCTGCATCGCGCGGCACGGATGACGATAGCCTGGAGCAACTTGTGAAGCGCGCCGACGAAGCGCTCTACGAGGCGAAACGTTCGGGCCGCAACCGTGTGGTTGCACCTGCAGCCTGAGGTCCCGATTCGCCGAATCTATGGTTACAGGTTTACCTTAATTAAACTTGGGCCTTCTCAATGGTTAAGTAAGTGTTGATTTTGCGCGATTATTGCGCGACTGTCCTGTCGAAATCACTGGTGTTTACGGATCAAGTTTCCCTACACCAGTAAAGATACCCCATGATGCTCAGGTCCGCCGCATCTCCTGGGTCCGTGGGGTTGGCCGGTCGGCGCTGGCGTAACAGTGGCCTCCTCGTACCGCTGCCAGATTGTCGGCCGGCCCCCTTTTTTTCTCCACCTCACATACCGTAGGCGTGGCAATGCGACGTGTCAGGTGCTGCACGGTGGGTATTGCATACAGCCCAAACGAAAAACGGCGCCTTGCGGCGCCGTCTGCAGAAGCAGGTAACTCCCTGAGGGAAATTACTTGATCTTCGTTTCCTTGAACTCGACATGCTTGCGTACGACCGGGTCATACTTACGCACTGTCATCTTCTCGGTCATGGTACGGCTGTTCTTCTTCGCAACGTAAAAGAAGCCAGTGTCGGCCGTCGACAGGAGTTTGATCTTGATGGTCGTGGCCTTGGCCATGTCACAAATCCATTTTCTCTAGGGGTGGAACGCGACGCCCATATGAAAAGGTTCGCGTGAAATCTCGGCGCGAGACATAAAGGGAAGGCCAGAAATGTCAAGCCTCCCGGTGAAAGAGAAGCCTTTGATAGGCAGTCTGATCGCAGGAAGTTGGGATTTTTCCCAATAGCAGTGACGCTCCACGGGTTCAGAAAAGCCCTCAGGCACTGAACCATAGGGCCGTGATTCCTCCTGTCAGAGCAGCTCCTTCTTGAACACGTTCCGCCGCATTGCATAAAAGGGGACCTTGCTGCCGGGCGTGAGGTCCGGGTCCTTCTCCAGCCGGTTTTGAAGGTCTAGCAGCACCGTACGGGTGATCATCGGGATCTCGTGCTCGATCGCTTCGGGAATCGGCAGCCAGACAATTTCTTCGAGCTCATCCGTCGGCCCGCCATCGGCAAGCTCCACGGCGACATCATCCCGGAAGGCGGCAAGAAAGCGTGTGTCATAGCGCCGCACGCGCCCGGGAGGCGTGACGGCACGCGCGATCAGACGCAGCCGGTCGAGACAGGGCTCTATGCCAGCCTCCACAAAAACCTGCCATTGGGGACTGCGGGTGAGGAAACGGCCTCGACGCCCCAGAAGCAGGCCTGCTTCCTCATAAGTTTCCCGGATGGCCGACATCGCTATGGCGCGGGCTCTTGTGGCGGTGAGGCGGTTTGCGCGCGCACGCAGTTTTGCCTCCTCAGCGGGATGCAGCGCCGCGGAAATGCGGATACGTCCATCGCCGGGATCGGTCCTGCCGCCGGGAAAAACATAACGCCCGGGCATGAATGTGTGGCGCTGGTGCCTGCGTCCCATGAGGACGCGCGGCTCGGACCCTGCGCGGTCGATGAGAATGAGCGTTGCGGCATCCTTGGGGCGCAAGGGGCCGGGACCCAGGGCGAAATCCTTCGACTCCGCCTTGTCGACCTGCTCGCGGGACAGGCCGGCCATGCTTGTGGCAGATGAGGCTTTCGCTTCACCCATGCGCAGCTGGCCCGTCATCCTCGCCACCGAAACCGTGCATGTAGTAGGCCCATTGCAGGCCCACCACAGAACCCTTAATTGGCCCGATCAATGCGAGCGACATCACGATGGTAACAGGCACCCACAGCGCCAGATGAGCCCACAGCCCCCAATTCGTCATGGCTTCAACACCCATGAACGCACCCACCACAACATGACCGACAATGAAGATGACCAGATAGGCCGGCAAATCATCTGCACGATGGTGGGACATCTCTTCGCCACAGGCATGGCAGTGGTCTACGGTCTTGAGGAAGCTGCGGAACAGCTTGCCCTCACCGCAATGGGGACATTTGCCGAAGAAACCGCGGCGCATGGCTTCGTAGAGCGGGCGCTGCGGGCGCTTTGACTTGTCGCCGCCGAATAGCTGCTGCTTCATAACTACCTCCTGCCTCGTGTCGAGGCTCTGCCCCTGCGCCGCGCGCTTGCATCGCGCCCGCGCCGGGCCTTGTGAAACGACTTTGTCGAGCCGGGCAGTTTTGCCGGTTTGCTCAACATTTCAAAACGCATCGCGCCCTGTAACGGAGCAATCTCAACCAGGCGCACATCAACCATGTCGCCCAGCTGATAGCCCAGCCCGCTGCGCTCGCCGATCATGGCGTGGCGCGTTTCGTCGTAGATATAATAGTCGTTGCCAAGAGTGGATATGGGCACAAAGCCGTCTGCGCCAAAATGCGGCAGTTGGACGAAAATGCCAGCACCTGCCATGCCCGAAATGCGCGCCTGGAACTCCTCACCGCGCCGTGTCGCAAGATGTTCGGCAATCAGCCGGTCCACGGTTTCGCGCTCCGCTGCCATGGCGCGGCGCTCGGTCGTGGAAATGAGTGCGGCATATTCGGCAAGCTGCGCCTCATCCTGTTTGCGCAAGCCATCCTTCCCAAGGCCAAGGGCCGTAATCAGAGAGCGGTGTACAAGCAGATCGGCATAGCGTCGGATCGGCGAGGTGAAATGTGCGTAGCGGCGCAGATTGAGCCCGAAATGGCCGAGGTTCTCGGTGGCGTAGACAGCCTGGCTCTGCGAGCGCAGCACCACTTCGTTGACGAGCTGTTCCTGCTCGGTCTCGCGCACCCGCTCCAGTATCTGGTTGAACTGCGCGGGTTTGAGCGATGCGCCGCGTGCCAGTGAGATCTCGATAGTACCGAGAAATTCACGCAACGATTCCTGCTTGGCAAGCGAAGGCGCATCATGAACGCGGTAGACGACCGGCTTGCGCGCGTTTTCCAGCGTCTCCGCCGCGGCCACATTGGCCTGGATCATGAATTCCTCGATCAGCTTGTGCGCGTCGAGGCGAGGGGGCACGTATACCCGGTCCACCGTGCCGTCTTCCTTGAGCACGATCTTGCGCTCCGGCAGGTCGAGTTCCAGCGGCTCACGCGCCGCACGCCCGCGCTTGAGAATGCCATAGGCCTCCCAGAGCGGCTTCAAAATGGTGTCGAGGAGCGGACCGGTCTTCTCGTCCGGCTCGCCGTCAATAGCCGCCTGAGCCTGCTGGTAGGAAAGCTTGGCGGCCGAGCGCATCAAGACGCGATGAAAGCTGTGATCCACCTTGCGTCCTTGCGCATTGAAGCGCATGCGCACTGCCATTGCAGGCCGCGCTTCGCCTTCACGCAGCGAGCATAGATCATTGGAAATACGCTCGGGCAGCATAGGCACCACGCGGTCCGGGAAATAGACTGAGTTGCCCCGGCGCAAGGCTTCACGGTCGAGTGCCGAGCCGGTTCTCACATAGGCCGCGACATCGGCAATCGCCACGGTGACGATAACGCCGCCCTTGTTGTTCTCATCCGTGTCCGCTTCCGCATAGACTGCATCATCATGATCCTTGGCGTCGGCCGGATCGATGGTGATGAGCGGTATCTTGCGCCAGTCCTCACGACCGGAAAGGCTGGCTTCTTCCACATTCTCCGCTTCTTCCAGCACCGATTGCGGAAACACATGCGGAATCTCGTGGGCATGGATCGCAATCAGCGAAACCGCCTTTTCGGATTTCAGCGAACCCACGACTTCCGTGACGCGCCCCTTGGCCAAACCATATTTGTTGCGCGTCAGCGGTTCGGCTTCGATTAGATCGCCTTCCTTGGCGCCCTTAAGCTGGTCGGCATCGATCTCAAGTTCCGGCTGCTTGCGCTCCACCGGCTCCAGGCGCCATTCGCCCGACTTCGTGCGGGCGAGAACACCAAGCACCGAGCGCTTCTTCTTCTCGAACACCTTCATGACCTTGCCCGAATAGGGCGGGCCATCACTGTCATCGGCGGGGAAAACGCGCGCCAGAACCCGATCCCCGACACCTGCGGCAGAACGTTTCTGGCTGCGGATGGCCACGATGGGCGGCGGAATGTCCGCATCATCATCCATCTCGGCCGGACGCGCGAGCAGCGTGCCTTCGGTGTCACGCGAGAAGATGTCGAGAACGACCACATGGGGCAGGGCGCCCGGACGCATCATTTTCTTGCGGCGCTTCTTGATGTGTCCTTCGTCCTGCAACTCGCGCAGCAGGTCTTTAAGCCAGACGCGGTCGCCGGCCTTCAGGTTGAAGGCCTTGGCGATCTCGCGCTTGCCGGACCGGTCGGGGTTTTCGGTGATGTAGCGCAAGACCTCGTCACGGGAGGGCAGATGAGCTTCGGATCTCGATCCGCCCGTCGGCTCTGCATTCTTTCTCTTCGAGCCAGATATCTTGCGCGCCAATCCTTCTACTCCGTCTTGGCCTTCTTGGTGGCCTTGGGCTTTGCAGCCGTTTTCTTCGTTGCGGACTTCTTTGCCGCAGGCTTCTTTTTCGCCTTCGCACTCTTACCGCTTTTGGCCGCAATTAGTTCCAGCGCCTCTTCAAGCGTGACCTCTTGCGGGTCCTTGCCCTTGGGCAGCGTGGCATTGACCTTGCCATGATTCACATATGGACCATAGCGCCCGTCGCGGACAGTGATTGCGCCACCATCCGGATGGTCGCCGAGCTCCTTCAGCGCTGCAGCCTTTGCGCGGCCGCGTCCACCGCCCTTCGCTTGCTTTTCGGCAATGACAGTGACCGCGCGATTGAGGCCGACGGTAAAGACATCTTCCACCGATTCCAGATTGGCATAGGCGCCATCATGGAGAAGGAAGGGACCATAGCGGCCGATGCCTGCAGAGATCGGCTTGCCCGTTTCGGGATGCAGGCCAACCTCACGCGGCAGCGATAGAAGCGACAGCGCCTTTTCCAGGTCCATGGCCGCAGCCTGCCAGCCGCGCGGCAGGCTTGAACGCTTGGCTTCTTTGCCTTCGCCGCGCTGAACATAGGGGCCAAAGCGACCGGTGCGCAGCGTGATCTCTTCACCGGTCTCGGGATCGTTGCCGAGAACCTTGTCACCGTCTACGCCTGCGCCATCGCCGCCTTCACCTTCCATGCCAAGCTGGCGGGTGAAGCCACATTCGGGGTAGTTGGAGCAGCCAACAAATGCGCCATAGCGTCCAAGCTTCAGCGAGAGATTTCCGGTACCGCATTTCGGGCAGATGCGCGGATTGCTGCCGTCTTCCCGCTCGGGGAAAACCAGAGGCGCGAGCTCTTCATTGAGAACGTTCAGAACCTCCGTGACGCGCAGTTCCTTGATGTCTTCGACCGATCCGGAAAAGTCCTTCCAGAAGTCGCGCAGAACCTGCTTCCAGTCGAGCTGGCCGTCGGAGATCTTGTCGAGCTGTTCTTCGAGATCCGCCGTGAAGTCGTATTCCACATAGCGGCGGAAGAAGTTTTCCAGAAAACCGATGACGATGCGGCCCTTGGCCTGCGGCACAAGGCGGCGCTTGTCTATGGTGACGTAGTCGCGATCTTCCAGCGTCTTCAGCGTCGCGGCATAGGTGGACGGGCGGCCGATGCCGAGCTCTTCCATCTTCTTGATGAGCGAAGCTTCCGAATAGCGCGGCGGCGGTTCTGTCGTGTGCTTGGAGACCTTGATCTCCCGACGCTCCAGATCCTCGTCCCGGTTGATCTCGGGCAGTCGGTTGGAGTTCTCGTCATCGTCGCCATCTTCCTTGTCGATGGAATAGGCGGCGAGGAAGCCTTCGAAGCGAATGACCGAGCCAACGGCACGCAGTCCCGCCTTGCGGGATCCGTCATCGGCCATGATCTCCACCGTGGTGCGCTCTATCTGTGCCGCTTCCATCTGGGAAGCGATCGCGCGTTTCCAGATGATCTCGTAGAGGCGAGCCTGGTCGGCATCCAGATATTTGCGCACCTGGTCGGGCGTGCGCGAAAAATCGGTCGGACGGATGGCTTCGTGCGCTTCCTGCGCATTCTTGGCCTTGACCGAATAGTAGCGCGGCTTTTCCGGCAGATAGCGTTCGCCAAAGGTATTGGCGACGGCCTTGCGCGCCTGATCGAGCGCTTCGGGTGCCATCTGAACGCCATCGGTACGCATATAGGTGATGAGACCGGTGGTCTCGCCGCCAATATCGACACCTTCATAAAGGCGCTGTGCGACCTGCATGGTGCGCGAGGCGGAGAAGCTGAGGCGCGAGGACGCTGCCTGTTGCAGCGTGGATGTTGTGAAGGGCGGGGCCGGATTGCGCCTGGTCGGCTTCGCCTCGACCGAGAGTACCTTGTAGGACGCACTCTTTAGAAGGGCCTCGATCTCGTCAGCCTGTTCCTGACTTTTGATGGAAAGCTTCTGCAGCTTCTTGCCGTCAAGTTCCGTCAGACGTGCCTCGAACTCGTCGCCACGCGGCGTCTTGAGTTGGGCGGCAAGCTGCCAATAATCCTCGCGGATGAAACGCTCGATCTCGGATTCGCGGTCGCAGACCAGCCGCAGCGCGACCGACTGGACGCGTCCGGCCGAACGCGCACCGGGCAATTTGCGCCAGAGGACGGGTGAGAGCGTGAAGCCTACGAGATAATCCAGTGCGCGGCGCGCCAGATAGGCTTCCACCAGCGGAGCATCCACCTCGCGCGGCTCTGCCATAGCGTCGAGGATCGCTTTTTTGGTGATGGCGTTGAAGACCACGCGCTTGACTGGCTTGTCCTTCAAGGCCCGCTTCTGACGCAGAACCTCGAGCACATGCCAGGAAATCGCTTCACCTTCGCGATCCGGGTCAGTTGCGAGAATGAGGCCGTCGGCATCCTTCACCGCCTTGGTGATGTCGCTTAGACGCTTCGCCGACTGGCTGTCCACGCTCCAAGACATTTCGAAATCCTGGTCGGGAAGAACGGAGCCATCCTTGGCAGGAAGATCACGGACATGGCCGAACGAGGCCAGAACCTTGTAGTCCTTGCCCAGATATTTATTGATGGTTTTCGCCTTGGCGGGCGACTCGACAATGACGACTTCCATGCGCTGGCAATACCTCGCGGGGCCTGATTTCCAGCCAAAACTCGTTGGCAGATGCTCAAATTGTTCCGCGTGACATGGCTGCGCTTTTCCTCGTGGTCAAGAGCAGGGGGCCAAAAACGTCCGGAATGAACGCTTATGCAATTAAAACGAGTATTGCGTTAAAATTACATTTATTAGTATATAAACCATGCCTGTCACTAGGCTGGGTCCCAAGACGAAAAGGGCATGCGAACGGGGTAATAATGTTGATGTTGAGGGGGCTTGAGGCGGTTTCGATCGCCAACAGGCATGGGAGTGTGGGCACAATGCAGGCTGGTCCACGGAACAAGGCGGAGACGCTCGAATATCTTCAGGCCATGCTTGGTCAGCTTTTGGGCATGGCCAAGTCCGAGAGATGCGAGATGCTCGCCTACTTCATCGAGATGGCTTACATCGAGTGCAGCGACACGATCAGGCAGGAGCGCCCGGGCGGAAGCGCTTTAGTCCCCTTGCATCAACAGTGACACTTTCCCGCCGGGATGGCGTTCTATACGCCCGGCGAGATCCAGTTCGAGAAGGATGAGCGCGATCTGTGCGGGCATCAGCCCGGTGAAGCGGATCAGCTCATCCACCTCGACGGGGGCGACCGTCAGGGCATCAACAACCCGCATGCGGTCATCATCTTCCGGCGCGGGCGCGCTGGAAAGATCGGGCGGTTCCTCAGCGCCCTGGTAGTTGGGCGGCAGTTTTCCGATGAGCGGTGCCAGTGCTTCAACAATGTCCCGGGTTTCGGTGACAAGGCTTGCACCTTGCTTGATCAGGCCATTCGTTCCGGCTGCACGTGGATCGAGGGGAGAGCCGGGAATGGCAAAGACCAGACGCCCCATTTCGTTGGCAAGCCGTGCACTGATGAGCGAGCCGGAGCGGATCGCAGCTTCCACGACAAGCAATCCATAGGAACATCCCGCCACGATGCGATTGCGTCTTGGAAAATCGCGAGAGCGCGGCGACCAGCCAAAGGGCATTTCGCTGAGGACGACGCCTTCTTCGCAAAGGGCGGCATGCAGCGCGTCATTTTCCGGCGGATAGGGCTTGTCGAGCCCGCCTGCGAGCACGCCGATCGTGCCGGTGGCAAGGCTGGCCTGATGAACGGCGGCATCAATGCCGCGCGCCAGGCCCGACACGAGGATCAATCCTTCCCTGCCAAGCTCAGCCGCAAAGCGCCGGGCAAGCTTGGTCGCGGCAAGCGAGGCATTGCGAGCGCCAACAATTCCGAACGCCGGCTCGCGCAAAAGCTCAAGCCGTCCGCGTGCCGCGATGATTGGGGGTGGATGATCTATGCCGGTCAGAAGCGGCGGATATTCAGGCTCGCCTATGGCGATGAAACTGGCGCCGAGTCTTTGCGCCAGCTCGATCTCCGCAACCACTTCCGCCTCCGGTGGAATGCGCAGCTTGCGCGCGCCGCCGCGCTTGGCAAGTTCTGGCAGGGCTTCCAGTGCCGCTTCGGCAGAGCCGAACCGGTTGATCAGGTCGCGGAAGGTTGCGGGGCCGACATTGTCGGTCCGGATCAGGCGGAGCCACGCGAGACGCTGTCTGTCGGACAGGCGGCGCGCGCGGCCGACACTCATCCCTTGGCTCCGATCTTGGATTCGGTGCCATTCATCAAGCGGGAGATGTTCTGCCTGTGCTTGATGAAGACCAGAAGGCTCATCAGAAAGAACAGGATTGCAGGGGCATTCATGCCCAGCATGAAGAGACCCAGCGGCACGGCTATGGCTGCAAGAAGCGCCGCAAGGGACGAGTAACGTGTCGCAAAGGCCGTCCCGAGCCAAACAATGGCAAAGACAAGTGCCCCTTTCCACGTGACCACGATGAGAATGCCCAGATAGGTGGCAACGCCCTTGCCGCCCTTGAAGCCAAGCCATGCGGGATAGAGATGGCCCAGAAAGGCACCGAAGCCTGCAACAAGCGCTGCGACAGGACCGAATGCGCCCGCGATCAGCACGGCAACAGCACCCTTGAGGGCATCAAGGGCAAGCGTCAGTGCGGCGAGCTTCTTGTTGCCGGTGCGCAGCACATTGGTCGCGCCGATATTGCCGGAGCCGATCGAGCGAATATCGCCGAGGCCGGCCATTTTCGTCAGAACCAGGCCAAAGGGTATAGAGCCGAGCAGATAGCCGAAAGCCAGAGCCGCGATCATCAACAGCAGACCGCTCCCCGTCATCATGTCCATGTTCCGCTCCCCTTATTGTGGCCCAGCCAGCGGGTCAGGCCGTATATACTGTGCGGCCTGCAACCACAGTTTGCAAGACCTTGCCCTGCATGCGTGCATTCTCGAAGCTCGTATTCTTCGACAATGAACGAATATTGGCTTCCTGCACAAGCCATGGTGCATCGACATCGAGTACGACCAAGTCAGCCGGCGCACCGGGCTTCAGCGTGCCGCCGGGGAGGCCGAACAGGCGTGCTGGTGCCGTCGAGAGCGCTTCGATCAGGCGCGAGAGCGGTACTTCGCCATTGTGATAGAGCCGCAGCGCTGCTGAAAGAAGCGTCTCCAGCCCGATCGCGCCGGATGCGGCTTCCGCAAAAGGCAGGCGCTTGGTGTCCACATCCTGTGGATCGTGGGAGGAGACGATAATGTCGATCGTGCCGTCCTTGAGTGCCGCGATCATCGCCTGACGGTCATCTTCGGAGCGCAACGGCGGCGAAAGGCGGAAGAACGTCCGGTATTCGCCGATATCATTCTCGTTCAGGCTCAGATGGTTGATGCTCACGCCAGCGGTCACGCGGCTTCCGCGATCTTTCGCCTGACGAATGGCTGCTGCAGACATTTCCGTGGAGATTTCCGCGGCGTGATAGCGACCCTTGGTAAGGGCAGCGAGCATGAGATCACGCTGCAGCGGGATGGCCTCTGCCTCGCGCGGAATACCGGGAAGGCCAAGCCAGCTTGCCAGAAGCCCCTCATTCATCACGCCCGAAGCACCGAGATCCTTATCCTGCGTGCTGTGGGAGACCACGATATCCATGTCACGCGCATAGGTCAGCGCGCGGCGCATGGTCTGGGCGCTCGACAGCGTCTTGCGGCCTTCGGTCACCGCAACGGCCCCTGCGTCGTGAAGCAGGCCGAACTCGCTGAGTTCCTCGCCGCGCAATCCCTTGGTAATGGCAGCGGAGGGATGGACGTGAACGCTGGCCGTCTCGCGTGCGGTACGCAGCACGAACTCCACCAGTGCCACATCATCGATGACGGGATCCGTATCCGGCATGAGGATGATCGAAGTGACGCCACCCGCTGCCGCGGCATTGCTGGCCGAGGCTATGGTTTCGCGATGTTCCGCACCCGGCTCGCCAACGAAGACCCGCGCATCCACGAGGCCGGGAATGATGGTCGCGCCGCGACAGTCGATGATCTTCGCCCCTTCCGGTGCGCCCTGGTTAAGCGCATCGGCACCCGAAGCGGCGATCTTGCCGTCCTGAACGAGCACGGCACCATCTTCTTCCATCTTTCGGGATGGGTCGATGATGCGCGCATTCTTGAAAAGGGTGGCGCTCATGGCTTCGCTCCCTCCGCATCGCGTCGGGGATCGAGCAGCGCTTCCATGACGGCCATGCGTACGGCGACGCCCATCTCCACCTGCTCCTGTATCATGCTTTGGGGACCGTCTGCGACTTCCGAGGCAATCTCAACGCCGCGATTCATGGGGCCGGGATGCATGACAAGCGCGTCGGGAGCCGCTGCCCTCAGCTTCTTGGCGTCAAGGCCGAAGAAACGGAAATATTCGCGCGTTGATGGCACGAAGGTACCAGCCATGCGCTCGCGCTGCAGGCGCAGCATCATGACAACGTCGGCACCGGCAATGCCCTCTTCAAGACGTGTGAATGGCTCGACACCCATCTGGCCGATACCCGAGGGCAGCAGCGTCGATGGCGCGACGACACGCACCCGCGCACCCATGGCATTCAGCAGAATGATGTTGGATCGCGCAACGCGGGAGTGAAGTATGTCGCCGCAGATCGCCACCGTCAGCCCGTGAATGCGACCCCTTGCGCGGCGGATCGTCAGCGCGTCAAGCAGCGCCTGTGTAGGATGCTCATGCGCACCATCACCGGCATTGACCACGGAACAACCGACCTTCTGCGCAAGAAGTGCCGCAGCACCGGCAGCCGCATGGCGGATGACAAGAATGTCGGGGCGCATCGCGTTGAGCGTGACGGCCGTATCGAGCAGTGTCTCGCCCTTCTTTGCCGATGAGCTTGCCACTGACATGTTCATCACATCCGCGCCAAGCCGTTTTCCGGCCAGCTCGAAAGACGACTGCGTGCGCGTCGAGGCTTCGTAGAAGAGGTTGATCTGGGTGCGCCCGCGCAGGACCGAAGATTTCTTCTCCGACTGACGTGAAAGGGCGACCGCGGCGTCCGCACGATCAAGCAAAAGCTCGATATCGAGGGGCGACAGCCCCTTGATGCCGAGCAGATGTCGGTGCGGGTAAAGGGGAAGGGGGCTTTGCTGTGTCATCTCAAGCCGTTGCTATATGCGCGCGAGCGCGAGCGGGCAAGCTGTTGCATGTGATGCATGATGATTTCCCCCTGTTTTCATTGCGGAAAGAAACATGCACTAGGCTTGTGCTACAAGATGCGGATTCTCCGCGTGCACATTCGAAGCCGAAGGACCTGAAGCGTGAATCACGAGGTAACGAACCAGCCGCCGCCGCTCAGCGGAACAAATGCCTGGCGCACCGATCCGCTGGCACTGCAGGCGGGCGAAAGGTTTTCCGAGGAGGTGCGCAAGGAACTCGAGGTCCTTGGACGCTTTGTTCGCACGCCCGAAGCGCTGGATCTGGCGCGGCTTGCCAATGAAAACCCGCCGGTTCTGAAAACGCATGACCGCTATGGTCGGCGCGCCGATATCGTCGAATATCACCCGGCCTATCACGCACTGATGCGCCGCTCGGTTCAGACTGGGCTTCACTCTTCGGTGTGGGAAGACAGTGCGGGAGAGAAGGGCCAGCGCCACCAGGTGCGTGCGGCACGCTTCTTCCTCACCGGCCAGCTTGAATCAGGGCATCTGTGCCCGCTGACCATGACCAACGCCTCGCTTGCAGCTCTCATGTCCGCGCCTGATCTCTTCCGCGCCTGGGGTCCGCGAGTCATTGCCCGCAAATATGACCACTCCCATCGCCCCGCCAGCCAGAAGCAGGGCGTGACCATCGGCATGGGCATGACCGAGAAGCAGGGCGGCACCGATGTGCGCGCCAACACCACCACTGCGGAACCGGCCGGAAGCAATCTTTACCGGATCAACGGTCACAAATGGTTCATGTCCGCGCCCATGAGTGACGCTTTTCTGGTGCTTGCGCAGGCAAAGGAGGGCCTGACCTGTTTCCTCGCGCCGCGCGTGACGGACGACAACGCAAGCAATGGCTTCCGCTTCCAGCGCCTGAAGGACAAGCTCGGCAACCGTTCCAATGCTTCGTCCGAAGTCGAGTTTCACAACACGCTTGCCTATCGCGTCGGTGATGAAGGTGCCGGCATTCGCACAATTATGGACATGGTGACGCTGACAAGGCTCGATTGCGCGTTGGGGTCTGCGGGCCTGATGCGCGCGAGCCTCGCCGAAGCCGTCCACCACACGCGCCATCGTACCGTCTTTGGTGACAGGCTGTTCGACCAGCCCCTGATGCAGCGTGTGCTTGCGGATCTGGCCCTTGATGTGGCTGCGGCAACAGCGCTGTCCTTCCGGCTGGCGCGTTCCTTCGACGAGGCGGCAAACAACAAGGCCGAAGCAGCATTCGCGCGCGCCATGACGCCGGTGGTGAAATATTGGGTCTGCAAGATCGCGCCCGCCATCACCTATGAGGCGATGGAGTGCCTGGGCGGCACCGGATATGTGGAGGAAACGCCGCTCGCGCGCCATTATCGCGAGGCACCGGTGAACGCGATCTGGGAAGGGTCCGGCAATGTGATGGCGCTGGACGTTCTGCGCGTGATCGGTCGCAACGCGACTCTGTTCGACGATGTTCTTGCAGCCATTCATCAGGATCTGGGGCCGAAGGGCAAGGGCACGGTCGAGGTGCTGAAGGCGGCGATCAGCGTCTGTCAGAGCGATGTGGGCTCTGCGCGAATCCTCACCGAGCAGCTTGCGCTTGCAGCCGCTGCTGCGGAACTGCGCCGCATGGGAGCAGGGCAGGTGGCCGATGCCTTCATCGAAACCCGGTTGGCAGGTCAGTGGCGCGGCACATATGGGATGCTTGACGCGCGTCACGACGCGGCAACCATCCTTGAGATGCTTTATCCTTCCGAGGGATGAGCGCGGGCTGCTGCAGTTAAGGTTAACAAAAGGTTATCATTGAAGTTGCAACCCTTGCGCGCCACTTTCAGCTCAACGGGAGTCGATCATGTCGCGCAGCATCCACATCAGCGTGTCCTTGTTCTGGATGGCGTTCTTCGCCATAGGAGCATCCACGCGTCTGCTATCTGCCCATAGCCTCTTCTTCGAAGGGGGCGGGGTGGCCGAGGGACTCCTGCAGGCATTCCTGGCCCTCGTGCCGGCACTCGCGGCAGCACTGTTCGCCTGGCTGCTGTTCACCACGCTATCTACGCTTGAGGATGTGCTGGCCTTGCCGCAGGTTGCCGATATGGCCTTCGGCACTGGCGTTCTCGCGCTGATGGTCTCCATCCTTGCAGGCGCGGTGACGACGGTCGATCCGATGGATGTCGCCTCTGCAGCACTTTCCGCCATGGCGGCGTTGATGGCATCCTATCTGGCCATTCGCTGGTTTTCGACCGATCACGACCATGCAGAGGTTGCAGATGTGCAGGAACAGGAGCGCGCCGCGCGCATTCTGGCCCTCAAGGCAGCCCACGGCTCAATGGTCGATCGGCTGGCCCCTCCGAGAGGGAGCGGCGACTGATGCGCTATTTCTTCATCTTCTTCGTCATACCGATGAGCCTGTTCTGGGGCTGGTATCTGTTGGCTTATAACGATGTGGGGCTGGGGACGCCGATCTTTACGCGCCAGGCCCATGACCACGTCTTCGGCATCTATGGGCAGATCCTTGGCATCGACCCCGACACGATCGCACCTATGGTGGCGCGAGCCTGTGTTGTCGACGGCGCGATACTTCTGGCCATCATCGCATTCCGTCGGCGCAAGAAGATCATGGCCTGGCTAGCGCAAAAGAAAGTGCTTCAGCGGGCAGCTCCAAGCGCGTGAAGCCGGTCAAGCGCGCCTTGCAGGATGAACGAGGCGGCGGCCGAATCAATCCTCTCGCTGCGTTTGGCTCGTGAAACATCCATCTCAAGAAGTGTACGTTCGGCGGCAACCGTGGAAAGCCGCTCATCCCAGAACACGATTGGCAGATCACTCTTCGGCGACAGATTGCGAATGAAGGCGCGTGTCGACTGGGCGCGCGGACCCTCGGTCCCGTCCATGTTTCTCGGCAGGCCGATGACGATTGCCGCCACCTTTTCCTGTGCCATCTGTTTCAGGAGCTGCTCTGCATCCTGGGTGAATTTCTTGCGCATGATGACCGGCCGGGGTGAGGCAAATCGACGGCCAAGATCGGAGACGGCGACGCCGATTGTCTTGGTGCCGAGATCCAGGCCCATCAATGAACCTGTTGCAGGCAGCCGTTCGATCAGTTCTTCAAGAGTTACGATTTCCAACTGCAATCACCATCCATGGCCTTTGACACCTATGGCCGCGCTTCTATCCTTGCGCGCACAAACAATCGAGGAGCTTTATCATGCAAGTCACCTGGTATGGACATTCTGCATTCCGCGTAGAGACAGGCAACGCGAAGATCCTCATCGATCCGTTTCTCACCGGCAATCCCGCCTGGGATGGTGGCTGGGAAGAACCGGCAGAAGGTGTAACCCATGTGCTTCTGACACACGGGCATAATGATCACGTCGGCGATGCGGTGGAAATTCTGAAGAAGACTGGCGCGATGCTGGTGGCAAATTTCGAACTCTGCAGCTACCTCGTTTCCCAAGGCGTGGCCGAGGACAAGATCAGCCCCGGCAATCACGGCGGCACGGTGGATTGCGGTGGCTTCACCACCACTTTCGTGAACGCGCTTCACTCCTCATCCTATTCCAGCGGTGACGGGCCCGCTGTTTATCTCGGCAATCCGGCCGGTCTGGTGCTGCATTTCCCCGACGACAAGTCGCTCTATCATATGGGTGATACGGACATTTTCGGCGACATGGCACTCATTCAGGAGCTTCATCAGCCGCAGATCGGCCTCGTTCCGGTGGGAGACCGGTTCACCATGGGTGGCGCTGTCGCAGCTCTCGCTTGCCAGCGCTATTTTACCTTCGAGACGGTTATTCCCTGCCACTTCGGGTCGTTCCCGATCATCGACCAGGATGCGCAGAAATTCGTGGATGCCATGGAAGGCGCACCCTCCAAGGTGCTTCTTCCGGAGAAGGGCAAGCCCTTCACGCTCTAGCTTTTTGTGGTGAGGCAGTTGCATGGGATGGCCGGCGCGACTATAGCCCGTGCCATCCAGTGCCTGGGCTGAGGAAACAGCGAAATGTCCGTAGATATCGATACCGTCAAGCGCGTGGCCCATCTTGCACGCATCGAAGTACAGGATGCCGATGCCGAGCGCATGACGGGTGAACTCAATCAGATTCTTGGCTTTGTCGAGCAGTTGAGCGAAGTGAATGTGGATGGCGTGGAGCCGATGACCTCCGCCATTCCGACCACCATGCGCCTGCGCCCCGACGAGGTGACGGACGGCAACAAGGCCGACGATGTGGTGGCCAATGCACCGGCATCGGAAGACAATTTCTTCATGGTGCCGAAGGTTGTCGAGTAGGCGCGAGCTTCATTCCATCTAGCTATTCTGGCTGTTCCCAAGCGGACGAGATTTCATGACCGACCTGACAAAGCTGACCATTGCCGAAGCCCGCGACAAGCTTGTCGCCCGCGAGTTCACCGCGACAGAGCTTACCGATGCCTATCTGAGCGCCATCAATAGCGCGAATGAGAAGATCAACGCTTATGTGCGCGTGACGGAAGACAAGGCGCGCGAAATGGCAGCACGGTCGGACGAGAAGATCGCGGCTGGCAAGGCAGGCGCGCTTGAGGGCATTCCCTTGGGCGTGAAGGATCTATTCGCCACCGAAGGCGTGCACACCCAGGCCTGCAGCCATATTCTCGACGGTTTCGAGCCGCGCTACGAATCCACAGTCACCGCCAATCTCTGGGCCGACGGCGCGGTCATGCTGGGCAAGCTCAACATGGACGAGTTCGCGATGGGGTCTTCAAACGAGACTTCCTATTACGGCCCGGTCGTCAATCCGTGGCGAGCGGATGGCAGCGACGAAAAGCTCGTGCCGGGCGGCTCGTCGGGGGGCTCGGCCGCTGCCGTCGCCGCAGCGCTTTGCGCCGGTGCGACGGCCACCGATACCGGCGGCTCCATCCGCCAGCCCGCGGCTTTCACGGCCACTGTCGGCATCAAGCCCACCTATGGCCGTTGCTCGCGCTGGGGCACGGTCGCCTTCGCCTCCTCGCTCGATCAGGCGGGGCCGATTGCGCGCGACGTGCGCGATGCTGCGATTCTGCTGCGCTCCATGGCTTCCGTTGATCCGAAGGACACGACCTCGGTTGATCTGCCCGTGCCGGACTATGAGGCGGCCATAGGCCAGTCCGTCAAAGGCCTGAAAATCGGTATCCCGAAGGAGTACCGCGTCGACGGTATGCCCGACGAGGTGGAAGCGCTTTGGCAGAAGGGCATCGACTGGATGCGCGATGCCGGTGCGGAGATCGTCGATATCTCGCTGCCGCACACGAAATACGCGCTTCCGGCCTATTACATTGTTGCGCCCGCAGAGGCCTCCTCCAACCTCGCGCGCTATGACGGCGTGCGCTACGGCCTGCGCGTGCCCGGCAAGGATATTGCCGACATGTATGAGAAGACCCGCGCAGCAGGCTTCGGCGAAGAGGTCAAGCGCCGCGTGATGATCGGCACCTACGTGCTTTCCGCCGGTTACTATGATGCCTATTATCTGCGAGCGCAGAAGGTCCGCACCCTCATCAAGCAGGATTTCACCCAGGCATTCGACGCAGGCGTTGATGCGATCCTCACACCGGCCACGCCGTCGGCGCCTTTCGGCATTGCCGACAAGGAAATGGCGTCCGACCCGGTGAAGATGTATCTCAACGACATCTTCACGGTCACAGTGAACATGGCAGGCCTCCCGGGCATCTCCGTGCCTGCAGGTCTGGATGCGAGAGGTCTTCCGCTGGGTCTTCAGCTTATCGGCAAGCCCTTCGAGGAAGAGACCCTCTTCCGCACGGCTCATGTCATCGAGCAGGCAGCAGGCCGCTTCGAGCCGAAGCGTTGGTGGTAAGCCTGTAGAGACGCGTTTGGAGCGCAACTGAATGTTTCACCTGGCTTCAGCAATCTTCTGGGGCCTGGTGCAGCCCTTCAATCTGGCGATGTTCCTTGCGCTGGCCGGTGCGGTGTTTTCGCTGCTGCGCTGGCGAAGGCTTGGCGCATTCTCGGCAGCAGCAGCGTTTCTCGTTCTTTCCCTGTCCGGATGGACCACATTGGGCGCGCTGCTCCTGCAGCCGCTGGAAGAGCGGTTTCAGCGCCCCTCCAATGTGCCCGATACCGTTGCTGGCATTATCGTCCTTGGCGGTGGCTTTGAGGGCGCCATCAATCTCGCCCGCGGTGGATACGAACTCAACGCCTCGGCGGACCGCTTCGTGGAAGCTGCCATATTGGCGCACCGATTCCCGACATTGCCCGTCATCGTCTCAGGTGGATCGGGTTCGGTTTTTCTGGAAGGTGAGGGCGATGCGCAAACCGCACCCCGCCTGCTCGAGGGGTTGGGCGTAGACCCCGCGCGCATCAGGCTGGAAGGCCGCTCGCGCGACACATTCGAAAATGCCCGCTTTACCCGCGAACTGGTGCAGCCAGGCGACGGCCAGACCTGGCTTCTGATCACTTCCGCGTTTCACATGCCGCGATCAGTGGCCCTGTTCCGCGCGCAAGGATTTGACGTGGTGCCTTGGCCTGCTGACTACCGGACTACGGGGCGGGAAGGCATCGGCCTGAGCCACGACAATGTGCTCGACAGTCTGGCCAACACCACCACCGGACTGCGGGAATGGATCGGTCTGTTCGCCTACCGCCTCACAGGCCGGACCCCGACTCTGTTGCCAGAGCGGTGAGCAACGCGGGCAGGTGCGCAGATTTTTGCCGCAATTGCGCCCGATCCCTTTACATTTGATAAATATTACAATCGCTTTAAGTCATTGTTTTTGCTCATATCAACATGGCTGATTGTTAATATGACGCGGGATTTGCCCCCATTGCGCCGCTTTTGATGTTGCAACGCACATGGGGGAGGAGTATCTGAGCACTTACGCGATGGGGCCGGGGGATGGTGCTCTTCGCATTGACAACAACACACGGGAAATTGATGGACGAAACCGTTCAGAAATCCTGCTGGGGCGTAACCGCCAAGGCAGTGATTGGGCTTGCTGGCGTAATTCTGCTTGCATGGCTTGTCATTGGTAGCGAATCTGCAGCGATGATCGCTCAGCGGTAACAGCACCAAGAAATGTGAGTTTCATCGAGGCGCGGTCCGAAAGGATCGCGCCTCGTTGCTTTTTCACTTCTCCAATCCCGCATATCCGCTTTGAGCGCCCTCGGTTCTGGACCAGACGCTATTGGATGCAAGGCTTGCCGCGACCATGTTAGATGTGAGGCATGT
Organism: Nitratireductor sp. CH_MIT9313-5; assembly: GCF_037029545.1. Taxonomy (NCBI): domain Bacteria; kingdom Pseudomonadati; phylum Pseudomonadota; class Alphaproteobacteria; order Hyphomicrobiales; family Phyllobacteriaceae; genus Nitratireductor; species Nitratireductor sp. CH_MIT9313-5. The sequence goes on from NZ_JAYMER010000014.1 coordinate 175,567, forward strand.
CGCGGGGAGAGACCCGCACCGCGCTCTGATGAGCTGGAGGAGAAAGCTTGTTTTTATCCGTATTCGATCTGTTCAAGATCGGCATTGGACCGTCGAGCTCCCACACGATGGGGCCGATGACGGCTGCCGCACGCTTTCTGGACGAGATTGCCGAAGACAAATGGCCACGACCCCAAGGTGCGCGGATCGCGCGTCTGGCTGTCAGTCTGCATGGGTCACTGGCCTTTACGGGTGTGGGACACGCGACCGACCGCGCAGTCACTTTGGGGCTGGCGGGACAGCGGCCCGAAACTGTCGACCCGGACGAAAGCGAGGCGCTGCTTTCCCGCATTCATGAGGAGCACAAAGTGCATCCGGAGGGTCATCCGGCCTATGATTTCGATCCTGAACACGATCTAGTCTTCGATCGCAAGCAGCCGCTCCCCGGCCATGCAAATGGCATGGTGATCAAGGCTCTGGATGCTGACGACCGTGTTCTGTTGCGCCGCGTCTACTATTCCGTCGGCGGCGGTTTCGTGGTCACCGAAGAAGAGCTGCAGCGTCAGAAGCAGGCCGCCGATCGTCCGCCATCCGGTCCGGAAGTGCCATATCCCTTCGCCAATGCGCAGCAGATGCTTGCCATGGCCGAGGAATCAGGGCTCACCATCGCCGAGATGAAGCGCGCCAATGAGGAAGTGCTTAGAAGCCGGGCGGAGCTCGACGAGGGGCTGGATCGCATCTGGGATGCGATGGACGCCTGTATCGAGCGCGGGCTTTCCCGGGAAGGCATCATGCCAGGTGGCCTGAAGGTGCGCCGCCGTGCAAAACAGCTTCATGCGCGCCTGGAGGAAGATTGGCAGCAGAACAAACCGAATCCGCTGCTGGCCAATGACTGGCTTTCCGTATTCGCCATGGCGGTTAATGAGGAGAACGCATCGGGCGGGCGTGTTGTCACCGCGCCGACCAATGGCGCAGCCGGTGTCGTGCCGGCGGTAATGCGCTACTGGAAGAAGTTTCATGTCGATGCCGATGTGCAAGGCACCCGCGATTTCCTCCTCACCGCGGCTGCGATCGGCGGTATCGTGAAGACCAACGCATCCATTTCCGGCGCGGAAGTAGGCTGTCAGGGAGAGGTGGGCTCCGCCTCCGCCATGGCCGCAGCCGGACTGGCCGCCGTGATGGGCGGCACGCCCGAGCAAATCGAGAATGCCGCCGAGATTGCGCTGGAGCACCATCTTGGCATGACCTGCGACCCGGTGGCAGGCCTTGTTCAGGTGCCCTGCATCGAGCGCAATGCTCTTGGCGCGGTCAAGGCGGTCACTGCCGCCTCTCTTGCGGTAAAGGGCGACGGAAAGCACTTCGTTTCCCTTGATGTGGCCATCGAGACCATGCGCCAGACCGGCCATGACATGAGTGAGCGCTATAAGGAAACAAGCCAGGGCGGACTGGCAGTCAATGTCGTGGAATGCTGAAAGCGCGGTGGAAAGTGATGTGCGAAGAGATTGACCTCGCGCCCGTCAGGCGCAACTAAGCGCATATGGCTTTGCATTTGATCAAACTCTGCGTGGGCTGCGAAAGTCCCGAACAGCTTGAAGGCTGGATCGAGGACCGGCTCGCCTTGCGCCGCCAACTCGGTGAGCCCGTCGAGCAAATACACACGACCCGGATGGTCCCGCGCCGAATGGAAGAGCTTGAGGGCGGTTCTCTCTATTGGGTGATGAAGGGCATGGTCCGTGCCCGTCAGAAGCTTCTGGAGATCCGGCCTTTTACCGATAGCGAAGGCATCGGACGCTGTCACCTCGTCCTGGAACCAGAGCTTATACGCACCGAGTGGCAGCCGCGCAGACCGTTTCAGGGATGGCGTTACCTCAAGCCGGAAGATGCCCCGCGCGATGCGAGCGGCTCAAGTGAGGACGACGCACTGCCCGATCATCTAAAGCGCGAGCTTCACGAACTCGGCCTGCTTTGATGACACACAGGCCTTGCGCTGCCCGTCCGCGAGGCACATCTTCGCTATATGCGTGACAAGAAGCTACCGCCCGATCTCAAGAACCAGCCGCTTTCCCGTGGTGCTGATACACGCGCCTCTGCAGTGGAAGCGTTCGTGCGTCAGGCACGCGCCCTTGCGCCGAAGCGGGCGGGTGAGGGGGCAGGGCGCCTGATCCTGGCTCTGGATGCCACGATGAGCCGGCAGGCCACCTGGGATCTTGCCTGCTCCATACAGGCCGAAATGTTCGACGCCGTCGGCAAGAAGGACAGCCTGAATGTGCAGCTTGTCTATTATCGTGGCTTCGGCGAATGCAGGTCTTCCAAATTTGTGTCCGACACGACCACGCTCAAGAACCTGATGACGCGGATCGACTGTCGCGGCGGTCAGACCCAGATCGGCAAGGTGTTCGCCCACGCATTGCGAGAGCATGCGCGCGAGAAGGTCAATGCCGTTGTCTTTATCGGCGATGCGATGGAAGAGAATGTGGACCTGCTTGCCCAAAAGGCGGGCGAGATGGGGTTGAAGGGGGTGCCACTGTTCATCTTTCAGGAAGGACATGACGGCGCCGTGACCACTGCCTTCAAGGAATTCGCAAGGCTGTCCAAGGGCGCCTGGTTCCGGTTCGACCGCAATGCCGCCGGCGAACTTGCGCGACTTTTGTCTTCCGTGGCTGTCTATGCGAGCGGGGGCCTGCGTGCCCTTGAAGCACGCAACAAGCCCGAGGACCGACTGATGCTTGAACATTTGGGGCGCAAGCCGGGATGATCGTACCCTTCTACCTATTCGGCGCGCTGCTCGTCATGGCGCTGCTCGGCACGCTTTTTCTGAAGGCAAGTCCGGCAAAATTATCAAACGCCATCCGCCTCATCGGCCCCGTGCTTCTGGGTATATTCGGCGTGGCCATGCTTTTTACCGGACGTGCCGGTCTTGGAGGAATGGCCTTGTCGGGAGCATTCGCCTGGTATGGCTTGCAAAGACGAAGGGCTGCTGCCAAGCCGTCACAAGGTCAGAGGTCGTCCGTTCGCACCAGCTATCTGGAAATGGAGCTGGATCATGATACCGGCGACCTGGAAGGGCATGTGCTGGCCGGTGATTTCGAAGGTCGCGCACTGTCGGAACTGACCGAAGAGCAGTTGCTGGAATTAAGAGAGGCCCTCCTGAGTGATCAGGAGAGCCTCCAATTGCTAGAGACTTATCTTGACGGCCGCTTTCCCGTCTGGCGCGAACGCTTTCACTCTGACGGTGGTGAGGGGCAGGGAAGCGCGCATGGCGCGGGAGCCATGACCGAGCAGGAGGCCTACGAGATCCTTGGTCTTGAACCGGGAGCCTCCGCGGCGGAAATCCGAAAGGCCCACCGCCGCCTGATGCAGCGCGTTCATCCCGACATGGGCGGATCGCCCCTTCTTGCCGCGCGTATCAATGAGGCTCGGGACATTCTCCTGGGCAGACACTGACGATACTCCGTTTACGCTTTACTCGAACACAGTTTCAATTTTCTGCTGATCAGGTCAGTTCTGTACCGCGTAACAGGCGACCTTCTGTCGCTTGAGCGACTCGCAGGCCCCCCACGCTGCAGACTTGTCTTCGAAGCCTGCAAAACGGGCGCGGTAATAGGTCTTGCCCTTCATCTCGAACACTTCGGTGAATGGCTTGGCCTGCGCCAGGATCGAGGAGGCTGCCGATTTGGTTTCCTCCAGACGGCGCATCGCATCCTCATGCGTTGGCATGGAAGCGATCTGAATAACCCAGCCGCTGGCCTTCGTGGAGGCGGTGGACACGGGATCAATTTCAGCCTTGTTCGCTACAGCAGACGCAAAGGCAGAGGCCGTAACGGGTTTTGGCTCCTGCGCATATGCAGTCACGGGTACCGCATCCGGGCGATCTGAAGGAACCGGCACGGCCGAGCCGGGCAGCATGGCTGCTGCCACGACCTGCGTGGCGGGGCCCTTGGCGATAAGGTCACGATCACGACCACGCGATGCCTTCGGCAGATAGCGGGCGATAAGCTCGCGCATGTGAGCGTCACGGGTGCGGGCTGTGCGTCCACCCATCACGACAGCCACGATGCTGCGGCCATCGGCATTGACCGAAGAGACGAGATTGAAACCGGAAGCGCGAATATAACCGGTCTTGATGCCGTCGACACCACGAACACTGCCGAGCAGATTGTTGTGGTTGCCATAGGTGCGGCCGTTATAGGTGAAGCTGCGCGTGGAGAAATAGTCGTAATATTGCGGGAAATGCTCGCGCAGCGCGATGCCCAGACGCGCCATGTCTCGCGCGGTCGTGCGCTGACCGGAATTCGGCAGTCCGTGGGCATTTTTGAAGGTCGTGGATTTCATGCCGAGCTGACGGGCCTTTGCCGTCATCATGCGGGCAAATCCGTCCTCGGAGCCTCCAAGGAATTCACCGAGCGCGGTCGCGGCATCATTGGCCGAACGCGTGACAAGCGCTCGGATTGCCTGATCAACGGTGATGGCCGTGCCAGCACGAAGACCGATATTGGTCTGCGGCTCCGCCGCGGCATTTTTCGATACCGGAACGCGGCTGTTCTTGTTGATGCGACCGGACTTCATGGCCTCGAAAGCCATGTAGATCGTCATCATCTTGGTCAGCGACGCGGGGTAACGAAGCTCGTCCGCGCTGTCCTGATAGAGGGTCTCACCCGTCTTGGCATCGATGACAAGCCCCGCATATTTCGGGTTGGCACTGGCTTGTGTCGCAGCGGAAACCAGAAGAGTTCCTGCCGTTGCAGCGACCAGTGCCGACTTCGTGAGAGAACGAATCTGTTTGGCGAAATTTGCAATTGCTCGACGCACTACCGCACCCATTTACATTGGCTCGATCCGACGCCTCCCTCTCTGACGCCAGAACCCATTCAACCTGACGGTAGGGCACGGCTTCTTACCAATCCGTTTATGGTTATCTAATTCTTCAGAGGGAGAACGGGATTCGCCAAAAATTTTGTCCGCTTTGGATCATTATTTGACGCAACAGGCTCACATCAGAATATTCGGGCGGTTTGTGGGCGGAGCGAGTGTTTTCGCACAAATGTAATTGGCCAATATGCGGCTGCCTTCTTCAAAAATTTGAGATGGAGGTGAGGCGAATGCATATTGTCAGCGCGCAGGAAGGCCTTAAAATCCAATGATGAGTTCTTACATGTCACTGCCGGTAACAGCAGTGGCGGGAATGATGGGAAGAGTGACGATCGGCGAGAAGAACATGCCAGGCGACGCTTTGCGGATGAGCCGTAGCGACGACGAAGGCGATAAAGCCGGCCGCGGTACGGCTGTAATTACGCGGACTCGGTCGAAAACGAAAAAGCCGAGCCTATATAGAGTTTTGCTGCTGAATGACGATTACACTCCCATGGAATTCGTCATTCATGTTCTGGAGCGTTTTTTCCAGAAGGACCGGGAAGCAGCCACGCGCATAATGCTGCATGTCCACAATCACGGTGTAGGCGAGTGCGGCGTCTTCACATTCGAAGTGGCCGAGACCAAGGTGGCTCAGGTCATGGATTTTGCCCGTCAGCATCAGCATCCGCTGCAATGCGTGATGGAGAAGAAATGAGGTTAGAATGCCGGCATTCTCGCAAGGGCTAGAACGAGCGCTTCATCAGGCATTGACCTATGCCAATGAGCGCCATCACGAATATGCGACGCTGGAGCATTTGCTTCTGGCGTTGATCGAGGACGCGGACGCGGCTGCCGTCATGCGTGCCTGCAATGTGGACCTTGATGAGCTGCGCCGAACCGTTCTCGAATATATCGACAGCGAACTCGATAATCTCGTTACGGGTTATGACGAGGATTCAAAGCCCACCGCCGGATTCCAGCGCGTAATCCAGCGTGCGGTGATCCACGTCCAGTCCTCCGGTCGCGAGGAAGTTTCCGGCGCAAATGTTCTTGTTGCGATCTTTGCCGAGCGCGAGAGCCATGCTGCCTATTTCCTTCAGGAACAGCAGATGACCCGCTACGACGCGGTCAATTATATCAGCCATGGCATCGCCAAGCGCCCCGGCAGCACCGAAACCCGCGCGCCACGCGGGGCCGAGGAAGAAGGCACGAATGCTCCAGGCGCGGAAGGCGAGGATAGCGGAAAGAAGAAGCAGCAGGATGCGCTGACCGCCTATTGCGTCAACCTGAACGACAAGGCGCGTTCAGGCCGGATCGATCCGCTGATCGGCCGCGAGAGCGAGATCAACCGCACCATCCAGGTGCTTTGCCGCCGCTCCAAGAACAATCCGCTCTATGTAGGTGACCCGGGTGTCGGCAAGACCGCAATCGCGGAAGGGCTTGCCAAGCGCATTGTTGAAGGCGATGTGCCGGAAGTTTTGGCGGATGCAACCATCTTCGCGCTCGATATGGGCACGCTTCTGGCCGGTACCCGCTACCGTGGTGATTTCGAGGAACGCCTGAAGCAGGTCGTCAAGGAACTGGAGGACTATCCGGGCGCCGTACTCTTCATCGACGAGATCCATACGGTCATCGGCGCTGGCGCGACATCTGGCGGTGCGATGGATGCATCCAATCTGTTGAAGCCCGCACTTTCCTCCGGCGCGATCCGCTGCATCGGCTCAACCACCTACAAGGAGTTCCGCCAGTTCTTCGAGAAGGACCGTGCGCTGGTGCGTCGTTTCCAGAAGATCGACGTGAACGAGCCAACGGTCGAAGATGCCGTGGAGATCATGAAGGGGCTGAAGCCTTACTTCGAAGACTTCCATAAGGTGAAATACACGAATGAGGCAGTGAAGGCCGCAGTCGAGCTCTCTGCACGCTATATCAGTGATCGCAAGCTGCCGGACAAGGCGATCGACGTGATCGACGAGACTGGTGCGTCGCAGAAGCTTCTGCCCGAAGCCAAGCGCCGCAAGACGATCAGCGTGAAGGAGATCGAAAACACCATCGCCACCATGGCCCGCATCCCGCCGAAGACCGTCTCGGCGGATGACGAGAAGGTGCTGGCTGGTCTTGAGGAAGAGCTCAAGCGCGTGGTCTACGGTCAGGACAATGCTATCTCTGCCCTTGCTTCCTCGATCAAGCTGGCACGGGCAGGCCTGCGCGAGCCGGACAAGCCGATTGGCTCCTATCTGTTCTCCGGCCCGACCGGCGTGGGTAAGACCGAAGTTGCAAAACAGCTCGCTGCGTCGCTTGGTGTTGAGCTTCTGCGATTCGACATGTCGGAATATATGGAGCGCCACACGGTCAGCCGCCTCATCGGTGCACCTCCAGGCTATGTCGGCTTCGATCAGGGCGGCCTTCTGACGGATGGCGTCGACCAGCATCCGCACTGCGTGTTGCTGCTCGACGAGATCGAGAAGGCGCATCCGGACCTCTTCAACATCCTGTTGCAGGTCATGGATCACGGCAAACTGACAGACCACAACGGCAAGAGCATCGATTTCCGTAATGTCATCCTGATCATGACGACCAATGCCGGTGCCGCCGATATGGCCAAGCCCGCGATCGGCTTTGGTTCGTCCAAGCGCGAAGGCGATGACATGGAGGCGATCAACCGCCTCTTCACGCCGGAGTTCCGCAATCGTCTCGACGCGGTTATTCCCTTCGGTGCGCTGCCTGTGCCGGTCGTCCATCAGGTCGTGCACAAATTCGTCATGCAGCTTGAGGCACAGCTGGCCGAACGCCGCGTCACCTTCGAGCTGTCCGACGAGGCCGTCAAATGGCTGGCTGACAAGGGTTATGACGAGCAGATGGGCGCCCGCCCGCTTGGTCGCGTGATCCAGGAGCACATCAAGAAGCCCTTGGCGGAAGAAGTACTCTTCGGCAAGCTGAAGCAGGGCGGTACCGTCCGTGTCACGCTTGGCGAGGATGACGCTGGCTTGCCCGCATTGAAGCTTGAAACCATTCCCGATGACGCACCAGTGAAGCCGAAGCGGGAAAGCGCGGCCACAAAGCCGAAGCGCAAGACGCAGGCGAAGAAGGCGAAGGCAACAAAAGCAACCGCCAAGCCGGACCCGAAGGATCCGCCCAAGCGCAGCCTGGTGCCCCAGCTTCCACGCAAGGACTAGGCGGACCGGGTTGGTTCAAACCATAGATAAAGGCGCTGGGGCATCTCCGGCGCCTTTTTTATTGCCCGGTAATTGGCTCATGGAGTTTGATGCGTGTGAGCTAAACGGCCCACCATAGATCAGGTCGCATCTGGCGACTGAGCATGATATTTGCGGTGGTGATGGATTCTCCGAGCACTGCCGATCAGGTCGCAAACCGTTCCACCGCCTTCTGGATGATGCGTGGTGCGCGTGCGGCCATTTCAATTCCTGCGCTTATACTTGCCAGCGCATTTGTTGGCTTTGCAGGCCTCGCGCGCGACGCGGGTCTTACCCTGGCGCAGACGGTTTTCATGACCGGTGTTGTCTGGGCGCTGCCAGCCAAGGTGGTGCTTGTGGGAGCTGTGATCGCAAACAACAGCCTGCCTGCCGCAGCCTTCGCCGTTGCACTTTCCTCGGTGCGTCTGGCTCCCATGGTTGTTGCCATCGTTCCGGAAATGCGGGCGAAACATACCCGCAAATGGGTGCTGTATCTCCTGTCGCACTTCGTGGCCGTGACCTCCTGGGTGCTGGCTATGGAGAAGTTTCGCCACGTGCCGCGCGAATACCGCACCGCATTTTATGGCGGCTTGGGCGGCAGCCTCGTCTTGACGAACATGGTCGTTGTCGGCGTGGTGTTTGTACTGGCAGGGCGACTGCCCCCAGCCGTTTCCGCAGCGTTGTTCTTCCTGACACCGATGTATTTCCTAACCTCACTTTGGGGGTCCGCCCGGGAAGCTGCCGCAAAATACGCAATGCTGCTGGGCCTGGCGGTCGGGCCGGTCTTCCATGTTCTCGTCCCAGGCTTCGATCTGCTCGCCTCCGGTCTCGTTGCGGGACTTGCAGCTTTCGCCATCCACCTGGTGCTGGTGAAACGAGGGAACGGCGCATGACTTTCCAAGCCTATGACAGCTGGTGGTGGCCTTTCATCTTCATCCTGATCGGCGGATGGCTCGCCACGGATGCCTGGCGCTTCCTCGGCGTCTTCCTGGGCGGCAAGCTTTCCGAAGACTCCCAGATGCTGGTCATGGTACGCTGCATCGCCACCGCACTTGTCGCAGCCGTCATAGCGAATCTGGTCGTCTTCCCCACTGGCGCCCTGGCCAGCACGCCGCTAACGCTACGCATCGGCGCAGGCGTGGCCGGTTTCGCAAGCTACATCCTCGCAGGAAAACGCGTGATCGTGGGTATACTGGCAGCAGAAGCGGTTTTGGTTGGCGGGATGTTCGCTTTGCAATGAGCGGTGACGCGCGCTCGCAACCGTGTTAGACGCGACGCTTCCGTTAGAAGAGCTGAGTTCGTACCAGCAATGTTGTACAAGTTTTTCCTGAAGCGTCGTCGCATTGACGGACCGCTCTTCGCGTTTGCGATCGCATGTCTGATCGTAGACTTCGGGCCCGAAATCATACTCCTTTCAATATTCGCAGGTATTGGTATTTGGCTGGTTGCGGGGCGTCATCGCTCGTCAAGGCGGATACCGCGTGCCTATGCAATTCCAGTGATAATTTACCTTCTCGTCTGTACCGCTATAGCGCTTATCCAGTGGCCTGATCCTGCCGAGCTTCAGGCCGAAAGTTATCCACTGCTCTTTGCCTTCGGCATTTTCCTACCAGTAGGCCTGGTCCTGGTTCGCGACCCGCTTCGCTGGTTGGTTCTGGGGGCTCGTCTGGGGCTCGCCGCCGCGCTTTTGCTTGGTGTTTGGGAATTCTTCTCGACAGGTACGCGCATCGGATTTGGAGGCAATGCAGCGAGTGCAGCTTTCCTGATCGCGGTCGGCGGAGTCATCGCGCGTGTGGAACTCGACAAGGATTATGCGTTCCTGCCCAACAGTCGCCTTTGGATCTATCTCGCCGGATTCGTGCTATTGATGACCGGCACGCGTGCGCTCCTTCCGATTATGCTGTTCGCGCTGCTTATTGATGCCTTCTCCTGGTGGAAAGGCAGACGCAGGCTTCACAGAAATTGGGTTTTGGCGCAGTTTACGGTCGTTTTGCTCCTGGTGGGAGGCAGCGGCTTCGTTCTTGGCGATGCGGTGCAGGAGAGGTTTGCCTATACGATTGCTGACATCGAGACCGCATTCTCGGATTCGCAGGAGTTAAGCAGCACCAATATTCGCTTCATGCAATGGGACGCTGCGTTAGAAGTGATCCGGCAGCACCCGATTTTCGGGCTTGGTGCGGTCCAATCAATGGAAGAGATCAGTGAAGCGGTTCCCGAAGAGCATCGTTCGCGGCTGATATCTTTCAATCACGTACACAATTTCCTGCTGGATGAGACACGTATCCGCGGAGTAGTCGGCTTGGCCGCATTGCTGTTCATGCTGGGAACAGTCTTCGTGCGTCTGATGCAGGTCGGCACATCGGAAATCAGACAGGCAACTGTTCTGCTATACGCGACCGTGCTGCTTTATGGGTCATTGCACGGCGTATTTCTCACCGAGCGAAACATAATTCTTTATGCCGCAGTGGTCTCCCTGCTCTTGTTCAGTGCGACTGAAAGATTGGCAAAAGAGCGTCACGCGTAGAAGCTGTAGGCGGCACGCCTCACATAATCCACGCCTCGGAAGCCTGCTGTTGTCAGGCGCTTGTAGCGCGGCAGTTTCGTGCTTCCGTAACTGCCGATTGTGCTCTTCTGTGGTTGAGGGCGCGCAAGAGGCTTAGCCGTGGTAAGAACCTTGACCCCATGCGCCCAGCCTCGTTCGAGGGCAATGTCATAGGGCAGAAACATCGGCAGCAAGGCAGTCTGCAGTTTCAGCGCAGCTTGTGCCGTAACCGTATAGGCCATGGCTGATCCAAGCGGGCCATGGATGCATGCACCCATATTATCGCCCGCAGATGTGTTGCCTTTCCTCACGAAGCCACTCAGGCGGTGATTGAACAGCTTCACAACACCTGATGCATGCCCTGAATGACGGACGGCCTCAAGGCGCTCCAGGAAATCGGGTTCAAATGTCGCGTCATCTTCAAGGATAACGGCGAAGTCTATTTGATTGTCAGCGACGTGACGCAGAGCTTTGATGTGGCTCATATAGCAGCCATATTCCGCTGCAAGCGGACGACGCCCATGCCAAAGACGGAAGCCCCGAGCGTCGAAGTGGTCCCATTTTTCGGCCGCGAGTGCCCGCCCATCCACCGCATCGATGCGAGTGAGTTGAACACCAGCAGCCTCAGCGCGTTGCGATAGTTGCTGCCAGCGGTCCTCGGAACGTTCGAGATTGATGGCCAGTACTGGGATGCTCGTATTGCTCACGCCTGTGATCCGTCCAAACAAGCCCGGATCTTCTCCGCCTGCTCGGCGAGCACGCCTTGGTCGGCCATTTCGCCCGTGTGGGGTTTCAGGGCTACGCCTTCGAAGCGGGGGATGATGTGGACGTGAAGGTGGAAGACCACCTGGCCGCCCGCTGGTTCGTTGAATTGCTGGATCGTCAGTCCGTCCGCCGAAAAGGCTTCCTTGGCTGCGCGTGCCACTTTCTGCGTGGTGCGCATTACGGCAGCGAGGCTGTCCGCTGAAGCATCGAGCAGGTTGCGGGCAGGGGCCTTGGGAATGACGAGACAGTGCCCGTCGCCACGTGGCATGATGTCCATGAAGGCGAATGTATAATCATCTTCATAGATCTTGTGTGCAGGCATTTCGCCACGCAAAATCTTTGCGAAGACATTGCTGTCGTCATAGGCATCTGCGGACATGATCACCCCCGGTCTTTCATGGAGCGGAATGTTTGGTTCGCGAAGAGCGCGCGGTCAAGAGGTCGCGGACCTATTCCCGTTCGCCGCGACGGAATGGCGTATGCGCTCTCAGCACATCCGTGATCTCTTCCACTTCCTGGCGCTCATGTTCCAGATAGTCGGCCACGGCCCGCCGTAACCCCGGATGCGCAATGTGGTGGGCTGAATAGGTGGTGACGGGCTCATAGCCGCGTGCCAGCTTGTGCTGGCCCTGCGCGCCCGCCTCTACGCGTTTCAGCCCATTCGACAGCGCAAAATCCATGGCCTGATGGTAGCACACCTCGAAATGCAGGAACGGGTGGTCTTCGATGCAGCCCCAATTTCGGCCATAGAGCGCGTCGGCGCCGATGAAGTTCAAGGCGCCTGCGATGTAACGACCATTCCGTTTGGCCATGACGAGCAGGATATCCTCAGCCATGCGCTCGCCAATCAGGGAGAAGAAGCGCCGGTTGAGATAGGGACGCCCCCATTTTCGGCTTCCCGTGTCCATATAGAAGGCGAAGAAGTTGTCCCACACGGCTTCAGTCAGTTCCGAGTCGGTGATCCACTCGATAGATATGCCGTTTTCAAGTGCCTGCCGTCGCTCTTTCTTCAGTGCCTTGCGTTTTCGGGAGGCAAGGCTTTCGAGAAAATCGGCGTAATCCCTGAAATCCCGGCAAAAGAAGTGAAACTGCTGGTCGAGACGAAGCAGATAGTCATGCGCCTGCAAAAGCTGCGCTTCTTCGTTGGTGAGGAAGGTCGCATGGGTTGATGAGAGCGAAAGTCTTTCGGCAAGCGCCTTCAAGCCCTCGGCTAACGCGGCCTTCGCAGAAGGCGCTGCACGACCGGAAGCTGACAGCAGGCGTGGCCCTGTTGCCGGCGTGAAGGGAACGCTGACCTGCAGCTTTGGGTAATAACGACCACCGGCACGCTCGAACGCGTCGGCCCATCCGTGATCGAAGACATATTCGCCCTGGCTGTGCAGCTTGATGTAGGAGGGCGTGGCAGCGACAAGTTTTCCGTCACCATCTTCAAGGCGCAGGAAGCGCGGTATCCAGCCGGTCGCTTCGCCAACCGAGCCGCTGTCTTCGAGTGAGCTCAGGAATGCATGGCTGACAAAGGGACTATAAGGCTTATCAGCTCCGCTTCTCGAAGTGCCGTCGAGTCGCGCCCATTCCTCGCTTGTGAAGTCGCGAGCACCTTCCGTAACGCGCAGAACCGGCTGACCACTTGTCATCTCTTCGCCTTCCGCCACGCGCTTCCTCAACTCCCGCTTTCCGCCCACTTTTAAGGGCGAAAGCCCTCGAAAGTGATCTGGTCCGCATATTTGTAGGTCAGTTCCGCATCCTCAACATTGCGCACCGTCCAGGTGATTACCGGCAGGCCGCGGCTGTCGTGAACCTCCTTGATGAATGCATTTGGCAAGTGCTTCACATTGTATGAGACGAAATCAACGCCACCATCCATCGCGGTCCGGTGAAGGTCGAACGCGTTTTTCGTCGTTCCTTCGGCCGTCAAGCCAATGGGAATGTCGCCCGAAGATTTCTGCATCTCGCGGATGAGCCAGTGGTCGAAGCTCATCAGCGCGGCAGAACCCTTGTAAGTGGCAAGCAACTCGACCATTGCGGCCACCAGACCGTCATCGCTGCCGCGTTCGCCTTTCAGTTCGATGATCAGGGGCACGCGCCCGCCGACGAGATCGAGCAGTGCCTTGACGCTGGGCACCTTGTCCTCGGTCCCTCCAATGTGAAGCTCCTCGATCTGGCTGGACGTGAGAGCGGACAGCTTCCCCTCACGACCGGTCAGCCGTTCAAGCCCCGCATCATGAAAGACAACGGGTACCTTATCCGCGCTGAGGCGCACGTCACATTCGATCGCATAGTCTTCATCAATGGCGGCCTGAAACGCTGAAAGCGTGTTCTCCCAACACGCCTTGTTTCCGTCGTGCAGGCCGCGATGTGCGATCGGCCGTTTTGTGAGCCAGACGAGATCACCAGCCATGATGTCACGCCACCTCGATAATGGCTTCGATTTCCACTGGAGCGTTTAGCGGAAGCGATGCAACCCCGACGGCTGAGCGGGCGTGTCGGCCTTTGTCGCCCAGAGCTGCAGCGAAAAAGTCCGAAGCGCCATTGGCGATGAGATGCTGCTCGGTGAATTCCGGCGTTGACGCGACAAAAACCGTGATCTTGACGATCCGCTCGATCTTCTCAAGCGAGCCGAGCGCTGCACGCGCCTGGGCGAGGATGTTTACCGCACACCACTTCGCGGCAAGTTTACCTGCCTCTACACCCAGTTCCTGTCCGACGAGACCCATGGCCATCAGCTTGCCGTCCTTCATGGGAAGCTGGCCGGAAGTGATGAGGAGCTTGCCTGACTGACAAAAAGGCAGATAATTCGCGGCCGGGGCGGCAGGCTCCGGAAGTTCCACACCAAGTTCAAGCAGCCTTTTGTCGATTTCATTGCCCATCATTTTTCCTTTCGCACCATTTGCGGCCTCGCCTCTGTTTTGCCATGACAGAAGAGGAAGCGTGTTACAGCGCGATAACACAAACTCATCCAAGACGGGAGACAAGTCCATGCGCCTGATGCGCCTCATGCTTCTGACTGCCACTGCCTTCATCACGGTGGTCGGCGGCGTTGCTCCCGCCAAGGCCGAGGCGCTGCAATCGCATAGGGCCGTCTATGATCTGCAGCTTGCCGAAAGTGACGACGATTCGATTGATTCGCTCAAAGGCAGATGGGTTTTCGAGTTCTCCGGCTCGCAATGTGTCGGCTATACGGTGAAGTCGCGTATCGTCATGCAGTTCGACATGACCGACGGGCCGCGCATGATTGATCAGCGCATCACAAGCTTTGAAGACGCAAAGGGCGAGACGTTTCGCTTCGTCACCAAATCATTCATCGATCGGGACGACGAGAGTGTCGTCGAGGGAACGGCGCGCCTGAGCGATGGCAAGACCATCGTGGACTATACAGGGCCAGAAAAGGCTCAGCACGAGTTCGAGCCCACACTTTTCCCGATTGCACAGCTCAAGGAGCTTCTGGCGAAGGCCGCGAATGGCGAGAACTTCTACCAGACCCGCGTCTTCGACGGCACCGAATTCGTGGAAGATGCGGTGGATGTGACCGTGGTCCTGGGCAAGCCGCGCCCGGTTGAGGCGGGGGACGAGGAGCGCGATGCGCTTGGAGCGCTGGCCGATGAGGAATTCTATCCTGTCACCGCGGCCTATTTCGACAAAGAGGAAGGTGTCGGTGAGCAGGTGAGTGACTACAATGTCAGCTTCAAGCTGCATCCTAACGGCATCCAGCGCGATTTGCTCATTCGCTATACCGACTACTCGATGAAGGCGAATCTCGTGGATCTGGAACTCTTCGACGAAGATCAGGAGTGCGAAGCGCAGGTGCAATAGCGCCTGGGACGCCGCGCCTGCTTGCATTAGTGCGCATATCGGTCTATATGCGCGCCCATTCCACACGCGGGTTTTTGGTAGCTGTCGGGAGAAATCCGACAGACACCTCCGGTGGCGGTTTTACCGCCTGACGACCCGCGGAGGCTAACCGGAAAGGAAAAAGAAAATGGCATTGCCTGATTTCAGCATGCGCCAGCTTCTCGAAGCAGGCGTTCACTTCGGCCACCAGACTCACCGCTGGAACCCGAAAATGGGCCCCTACATCTTTGGCGCCCGCAACAATATTCACATCATCGATCTGAGCCAGACCGTCCCGCTCCTGCATCAGGCGCTGAAGGCTGTTTCCGACACCGTCGCCAAGGGCGGTCGCGTTCTTTTCGTCGGCACCAAGCGTCAGGCTTCCGAGATCGTTGCTGATTCTGCTCGTCGTTCGGCCCAGTACTACGTCAACTCCCGCTGGCTCGGCGGCATGATGACCAACTGGAAGACGATCTCGCACTCCATCCAGCGCCTGCGCCGTCTTGACGAGCTGCTGGCCGGTGACGCTTCCGGCTTCACCAAGAAGGAGCGCCTGAACCTCGAGCGCGAGCGCGACAAGCTTGAGCGTGCACTTGGCGGTATCCGCGACATGGGCTCCACGCCTGACATGATGTTCGTGATCGACACCAACAAGGAAGCGATCGCCATTCAGGAAGCACGCCGTCTGGGCATTCCTGTTGTCGCAATCACCGACTCCAACTGTGATCCGGACATCGTCGACTACCCGATCCCGGGCAATGACGACGCATCGCGCGCAATCGCTCTTTACTGCGACCTCATCGCCAAGGCTGCCATTGACGGCATCGAGCGCCAGCAGGGTGCCCTGGGCATGGATATGGGCGAGATGGAAGAAGCGCCGGCTGAAGCAGCTCTCGAAGAAGCTCCGGCTGCTGAAGAAGCGAATAACGGCTGATTGTGAGCCTCCTGCGAGGTTCGCACAAATGGTAGTGCGGGGAGTTTTGTCTCCCCGTTCATCAAGCGGCCGGTGCATTCATTGCCCGGCCGTTCACGCAATTGGATATTGAAGAGGCGACGATGAGCATTTCAGCGGCACAGGTCAAAGAACTGCGCGAGATGACTGGCGCAGGCATGATGGATTGCAAGACGGCGCTGGCCGAAACCGGCGGCGACGTGGAAGCGGCTGTCGACTGGCTGCGCAAGAAGGGTATTTCCAAGGCTGACAAGAAGGCTGGCCGCACGGCTGCCGAAGGCCTCATCGGTGTTGCATCCGATGACAACAGCGCCGTTGTCGTCGAAATCAACTCCGAAACGGACTTCGTTGCTCGCAACGACGCCTTCCAGGAGCTGGTAAAGAACGTGGCAGAGGTTGCACTCTCCACCGACGGTTCGGTTGAGGCGGTCGCTGCCGCCAACTATCCGGCTTCCGGCAAGACTGTTGAAGACAGCATCAAGGACGCGATCGCCACGATCGGCGAGAACATGTCGCTGCGCCGTGCGGCCAAGCTCTCCGTCGAGAAGGGTGCCGTTGCAAGCTACATCCACAATGCAGCAGCAGACGGCCTCGGCAAGATCGGTGTCCTCGTTGCTATCGAGACCGAGGGCAATGCAGACGCAGCGCGCGCATTCGGCCGTCAGGTCGCCATGCATGTCGCCGCAATCAACCCGCTGGCGTTGTCCGAGGCCGAAGTCGATCCGGCAGCTGTTGCCCGTGAGAAGGAGATCTTCTCCGAGCAGGCGCGCCAGTCCGGCAAGCCCGAGAACATCATCGAGAAGATGGTCGAAGGCCGCATGCGCAAGTTCTTCGAGGAAGTTGTGCTCGTAAAGCAGGCTTTCGTGGTCAATCCCGACCAGACCGTTGAGCAGGCACTCGCAGAGGCCGAGAAGGAAATCGGCGCTCCGGCCAAGATCGTCAGCTTCGTGCGCTTTGCGCTCGGCGAAGGTGTCGAGAAGGAAGAGTCGGATTTCGCGGCAGAAGTGGCTGCAGCCGTAAAGAAGTAAGCAACCCATTGCTGACTTAAACAAGGGGCATCGCGTGACAACGCGGTGCCCTTCGTGTAGGCGACAATGAAATGACAGCCCGGCCTACCATCGCATGCCGGGCCATGCCGGACAGGGAGCAGATCGTGACCACACGCTATCGCCGCGTCGTACTCAAAGCCTCGGGCGAGGCGCTGATGGGCAGCCAGGGATTTGGAATTGATGTTTCGGTGGTTGATCGCATCGCGCGAGACATCGCCGAGGCGCGTTCGCTTGGTGTGGAAGTCGGCGTGGTTATCGGCGGCGGCAATATTTTCCGCGGTGTTGCGGTGGCCTCCAAGGGCGGTGATCGGGTGACCGGCGACCATATGGGCATGCTCGCGACAGTCATCAATTCGCTCGCGCTGCGCACTTCTCTCGTCAAGATCGGTGTCGATGCGGTGGTTTTGTCTGCCATTGCCATGCCTGAGCTGTGCGAGAGCTTCTCCCAGCGCCAGGCGACCACCTATATGAATGAGGGCAAGGTCGTGATTTTCGCCGGTGGTACCGGCAATCCCTTCTTCACCACCGATTCGGCGGCCGCGTTGCGTGCAGCAGAGATTGGTGCGGATGCGCTCTTCAAGGGCACTCAGGTTGACGGCGTCTATTCGGCTGATCCAAAGAAGGATCCGACCGCAACGCGTTACGAGCGCATCAGCCACCAACAGGTGATGGCAGATGGCCTTGCCGTCATGGACACGGCAGCAATCGCGCTTGCACGGGAGAACCACATTCCGATAATCGTCTTCTCGATTCACGAAGAAGGCGGGTTCGGAGCCATACTGAAAGGCGGCGGGCACTGCACGGTGGTGGAAGATGCCGCGCATGCAAATCACGCTTAGGCCTAAGGGGAGAGCAACATGCCTGATGGTATCGATTTCAACGACTTGTCGCGCCGCATGGATGGCGCAGTAAGCGCATTCAAGCACGACCTGGCATCACTGCGCACGGGACGCGCTTCAGCCAATCTGCTCGACCCGATCCATGTGGAAGCCTATGGGTCCACCATGCCGATAAGTCAGGTCGGCACGGTATCCGTTCCCGAGCCACGCATGATCTCCGTTTCCATCTGGGATCAGTCCATGGTGCAGGCGGTGGACAAGGCGATCCGCGAATCCAATCTGGGCTTTAACCCGATCGTCGATGGCAATACGCTGCGCATTCCTCTGCCGGAGCTCAATGAGGAGCGCCGCAAGGAACTCGTGAAGATCGCGCATCAATATGCCGAAAGCGCACGCGTTGCTGCGCGCCATGTTCGTCGTGACGGCATGGAGCAGCTCAAGAAAGCTGAGAAGGATGGTGTCATCAGTGAGGATGAACATCGTCAGCAGGCTGATCGTGTGCAGAAGATGGTCGACGAACGTATCAAGGAAATCGACAAGCTTCTGACGACCAAGGAAGCAGAAATCATGCAGGTGTAGTGCTGCAGGCGCGGCACTAAGCACCGCACGGGGAGCATTCATGAAGCCTGCGCATGTGGCAATCATCATGGACGGGAACGGCCGCTGGGCACAGGCTCGCGGACTTCCGCGTTCCGCCGGCCACCGCGCGGGCGTTGAGGCGCTCCGGCGCACGGTTCGCGCGGCAGGCGAGGAGGGTATTTCCTACCTGACCGTCTACGCCTTTTCTTCGGAGAACTGGTCCCGCCCGAAGGCCGAGATCAATGATCTCATGGGGCTCTTGAAGCATTTCATCCGCCGCGATCTGGCGGAACTGCACAAGAACGGCGTGCGTGTGCGCATTCTGGGCCGGCGCGAAGGGCTTGCACCCGATATTCTGCGCCTCTTGGAAGAGGCCGAAAGTCTCACCGCCGACAACACCAACATGACCTTGGTGGTCGCCTTCAATTACGGCTCGCGCGACGAGCTTGCGCGTGCGGCCGAGATACTGGCGCGCGAGGTGCAGGCGGGGAGGCTTGATCCCTCCGACATCACGCCAGAGCGCATGGCCGGCGCGCTCGATACGGCGGATATTCCCGATCCTGACCTGATCCTGCGCACCAGTGGCGAGCAGCGCCTGTCCAATTTCCTGCTCTGGCAGGCAGCCTATTCCGAATTCGTATTCCTGCCAGTCAATTGGCCGGATTTCGGCCATGAGCATCTGGCAAACGCGCTGGAGATCTATGCAAGCCGCGACCGCCGCTATGGCGGGGTAGGGATACAGGAAGCAGCTTTATGAGCAACGAGCCTGCCGCCGCATCACCGGTAAAGCCAAGAAGCGACCTGCGTCTGCGCGTGCTCTCCGCACTCGTCATGGCCGTTATCGTGCTTTTTGCCACGTTTCTGGGCGGACCGGTCTACCGGCTTTTCGCGGCAGCCCTTGCGCTTCTGGTGTTCCATGAATGGTCTGCCATGAAGCCGACCTTGCCCCGGGACAACCGGCTGCTTGCATGGGGTGCGCTTGTCGCCGCGCTCGTGCCTCTCGTTCTGGGCATGCCTGATTGGGTGGTGTTGATTGCCATAGCTCTGGCCAGCCTTCTTGCGGGGCTGCATGCCCTGGGCAGCAATGCAGGGCTTTGGAACGCGTTCGGCATCGCCTATGCCGCGCTTCCTGCATTGGCCATCGCCGCCTTGCGGGGCGACACGATGAATGGCCTCATCATCGTTCTCTACCTTTATGCGGTGGTCTGGGCCACCGACATCGTTGCCTATTTTGTAGGCAGAGCCCTGGGCGGTCCGAAGCTCGCGCCTTCGATCTCGCCCGGCAAGACCTGGAGCGGGGCAGCGGGTGGTACCGTCGGTGCATGCGCAGCCGGCGTGGGACTGCTCATGGTAATGGGTGTATCCGGAGCAGCTCTGATATTCGCTGCATTGCTGGCGCTTGCGCTGTCGGTGGTTTCTCAGGCCGGCGATCTGTTCGAGTCTGCGCTGAAGCGGCGCAACGGGATGAAGGATTCAGGTTCGCTCATTCCCGGACATGGCGGTGTGATGGATAGGGTGGACGGTCTGGTTGCTGCAGCCTTGCTGCTTTATGCAGCTTTTGCTCTGGCAAGCATGGCTGGCACTCTGCCTGCGGGACTGCTTGCGCTGTAGATATGGAATATCGCCCAGCTCATGGGCGCCATGACAAAATTTCGAGTTGGTGACAGGAAACTGGTTTGGCTGAAATTACCGCTTCCCTTCTTTGGCTGATGAATTTCATGCTGGGCACGATCCTGCCGTTTCTCTTCGTGCTGACGATCGTCGTATTCGTCCATGAGATGGGGCACTATCTGGTCGGCCGCTGGTGCGGCATTGGTGTGCGCGCCTTCTCCATCGGCTTCGGCCCGGAACTCTTCGGCTTCAATGACCGTAAGGGCACGCGCTGGAAACTCTCGGCGATTCCCCTTGGCGGCTACGTGAAGTTTGCCGGTGACATGTCGGTCACCAGCCGTCCGGATGCTGCAGACGACAATCTGTCGGACGAAGAGCGCAAGGTGGCCTTCCACACCCAACCGGTATGGAAGCGTGCGGCAACCGTGTTCGCAGGGCCGCTTTTCAATTTTCTGCTGACAATCGCGGTGTTCACCGTGATGTTCTCCATGTTCGGGAAGTTCATCTCCGAGCCCATGGTCGCCGAAGTGCGCCCCGACAGTCCCGCTGCAGAAGCCGGCATCCAGCCAGGCGACCGATTCTTCGCCGTAGAGGGGACGCGCGTTGAGACCTTCTCCGATGTTCAGCGGCTGGTATCGGGCAGGGCAGGTGATCCGCTCCGCATCACCCTGGTGCGCGATGGGGAGGAGGTCGAAGTCACTGCGACGCCTGAAATTGTCGAGCAGAAGGACGCGCTCGGCAACACCATCAAAATCGGCGTGATCGGAGTGGTCAACAATGAGGAGCTTGGGCAGTTCCGCAGGGTGGAGTTCGGCCCGGTGGACGCGCTCAAGGAAGGTGTCGCCGAGACAGGCTTCATCATGCTGCGCACCGGCCAGTTCATGAAGCGTCTGGTCATGGGCCGCGAGGATCGCTGTCAGCTGGGTGGGCCGGTCAAGATCGCCGATATGGCAGGCAAGGCGGCCACGCTGGGCTTCGAATGGCTGGTTCAATTGGTCGCGCTTCTGTCGGTGGGCATCGGCATTCTCAATCTTTTGCCCATTCCACCGCTTGATGGCGGCCATCTGATGTTCTACGGCTTGGAGGCCGTCATGCGCCGGCCCGTATCGGAGCAGGTGATGGAACAGTTTTACCGCGTCGGTATGCTCGTCGTGCTTGCGTTCATGGGGTTCGTGTTCTGGAATGACCTCTTTGGATGCTGAAGCCGAACCTGTATGCTGCAGCGGGAATCAGGCGAGCGATTGCCGCGCCAGGGTTGTGGTTGTTGTGAGAGTGTTTACCAAGGCGGGAGATTAGCGTGGCTCTACGGTCACGAAGCTGAGTTTCGTAAACGCAAATTAACCAGATCCCTTGCGTGTATGGAAAATCCGGCTATTACCGTAGGCACATTGCCCGCTTGTCCGGATTTCTCGCCCGGGGATAACGAGAATAGAAGGTTTTAAGGCCCAATGAAGGCAGCTTCCAGTTTCATGTGCGCCGTTTCGGCGGTAGCGCTCTCGGCCGGAATGGTCATGTCTGGCGCGGTTGCTGTGCAGCTTGCGGCGGTTTCCGTTGCCGAAGCCGCAACAGTAAGCCGGATTGAGGTTCGCGGGAATCGGCGCGTCGATGCCGAGACCATCCGCAACTATGTCGGCATCACGCCCGGCCAGTCCTTCACCCAGGCTGATCTGAACGAGGCTGTGAAGCAGCTCTTCAACACCGGCCTGTTCGCCGATGTGTCGGTGACCCAGCAGGGCTCAACGCTTGTTGTGTCGGTCGATGAATATTCGATCGTCAATCAGGTGCTCTTCCAGGGCAACAAGAAGATCAAGGATCGCAATCTCGAGCAGGCCGTCCAGCTGCGTCCGCGCGCTGCCTTCTCGAATGCCGCGATGGAAGCCGATGCGCAGGCAATCCGCGACGCCTATAGCAAGATCGGCCGTGACGAAGCGACGGTGACTCCGCGCGTTCAGGAACTGGCAGACGGTCGCGTCAATGTAATCTACGAAGTGCAGGAAGGCGGTCGCACCAAGATCGGCTCCATCAGTTTTGTCGGCAACAACGCCTTCAGCGATCGTCGCCTTCGCGACGTCGTGTCGACCAAGCAGTCGAACTTCCTGTCCTTCCTGATGCGCGACGACATCTATGACGAAAATCGTCTACGTGCGGATGAGGAAGCGCTGCGCCGCTTCTACTACAATCGCGGCTATGCCGATTTCCGCATCATCTCCTCTTCGGGAACGCTCGGTGCGGACAACGAATACAATGTCACCTTCACCATCGAGGAAGGTGAGCGTTACACATTCTCCGACGTTGCCATCGAAACAACGATCCCGGGTGTGGACACGCAGACGCTTGAGCGTGTGATCCAGACGCGCGCCGGCGGCACCTACAGCGCTGAAGATGTGGAAGAAAGCATCATTGCGCTGACCGAGGAAGTTGCTGGCCTTGGTTACGCCTTTGCGGAAGTGACGCCGCGCGGCAGCCGTGACTTCGAAAACCGCACCATTTCGGTTGTCTACTCGGTAGACGAGGGCACGCGCGCCTATATCGAGCGCATCGAGATCCGCGGCAACAACCGCACGCGTGACTATGTCATTCGTCGCGAGTTCGACCTTTCGGAAGGTGACGCCTTCAATCAGGTTCTGGTTCAGCGCGCAAAGAAGCGTCTGGAGCGCCTGAACTACTTCCAGGTTGTCAATATCGCGACCGTTCCGGGCTCCCAGCCCGACCAGGTTGTTCTGGTGGTGGACGTTGTTGAAAAGTCGACCGGTGAATTCTCCATCGGTGCGGGCTACACGACCGGGGGGTCTTCCGGCGGCGGCTTCTCTCTGCAGGGATCCGTCACCGAGCGCAACTTCCTGGGCCGTGGCCAGTTCATCAAGCTGTCGGCTTCCGGTGGTGAAGATTCCCGCGACTACAGCTTCTCCTTCACCGAGCCTTACTTCCTCGGTCGCCGGATTGCTGCTGGTTTCGACGTGTTCCGCAACACCCGAACCTTCTCGAACTCTTCCGATCAGGACATCTATGATCGTGAAACGACCGGCGCGACCGTTCGCTTCGGTCTTCCGATCACCGAGGCCCTGACGGCCCAGCTTGCGTATAACTACTCGCAGGAAGAATACACCAGGGGCGATGATTACGCTTCGGCTAGCGTTTCGACCGCTGTAGATCAGGCAATCAGCCAGGGCACTTGGAAGAAATCCTCTGTCAGCGGATCGCTCGTCTACAACACCATCGACAATCTGCAGAGCCCGCGTGAAGGCGTCTATGCCAACTTCACCACGGAAGTTGCTGGCCTGGGCGGTGACGCGAAATTTGTGAAGGTCACGGGTCGCGCCAACTACTACCACATGCTCTCCGACGAGCTTGATCTGGTCGGTCTTGTGACTGTTGGTGGTGGACACATTGCTGCGATTGGTGACGAGAAGCTTCGCATCTTCGACCAGTTCAACAGCAATGACCGCATGATCCGCGGCTTCAAGTACAACGGCATCGGTCCGTACGAGACGACCTCGAGCGGCGGTCGTGACTATCTTGGTGGCACCACCTATTTCCACGGAACAGTGGAAGCGCAGTTCCCGATGCCGATCATTCCTGAAAGCTTCGGTCTGCGCGGTGCATTCTTTGCTGATGCGGCCACGCTCTACGGCAGCGACTACACAAGTGCTGATGTTGGCGGCACGGATATGGCCTGGCGCGCATCCGTTGGTGCCAGCTTGATCTGGGCTTCGCCTTTCGGTCCGCTGCGCGTCGACTATGCCGAGCCGGTGGTCAAGGAAGACACTGACCGTATCCAGAACTGGAACTTCGGTATCTCCACCCGGTTCTAGTCGAAAATCAGGTCCAAGCCCGGGGGCGAGAAGCGCCCGGGCGAAAGGCATTTATGAACGATCCGGTGTTTTTTAGCCCGGCCCGCCACTATCAGGCGGGCGAAATTGCAGCGCTCACTGGTGCGCAGCTTGCAGACAATCGGTTTGCGGAAAATCTCATCACGCATCTCGCTCCCGTTACGGAAGGCGGTGAGGGCGCGCTTGTCTTCATGGACCCAAAGCGCAAGCAACCAGGTCTTGAAAGCCTGAACGCTGCGGCGATCCTTTGCAGCCATGACCATGTTGCAGCCGTTCCCGAAGGTGTGGCGGTGCTTGTTACCGACAAGCCGCAGATGGTTTTCGCTTCTGTGGGACGCCTGCTTTACCCGCAGTCGGTGCGTCCGCATCCGATGACTGGAGAGATAGGCGTCTCCGCCCGCGCGATCATCGCCGATTCTGCCATGATCGAAGATGGCGCCACCGTCGAGGCCGGCGCAGTTATCGGTGCGCATGCCCAGATCGGCGCAGGCACCGTGATCGCACCGAATGCGGTTGTCGGTCCCGGATCGCGCATCGGGCGCGATTGCTTCATTGGCCCCAATACCAGCGTTCAGCACGCCCTTCTGGGAGATCGGGTTATCCTGCACGGTGGCGTGCAGGTGGGGCAGGATGGTTTTGGCTTTCTGCCGGGGCCAAAAGGATTAGAGAAAAATCCTCAGATCGGCCGTGTGATCATCCAGGATGATGTAGAAATCGGCGCAAACACCACCGTGGATCGTGGCGCATTATCCGATACGATCATCGGCGAGGGCACCAAGATCGATAACCTCGTTCAGATTGCGCATAATGTGCGTATCGGGCGCGGTTGCGTGATCGCCGGTCATTGCGGACTGTCGGGTTCGGTGGTGCTGGGTGATTATGTCATGCTCGGCGGCCGCGTCGGTATCGCCGACCACATCACGATCGGGGATCGGGTCCAGCTTGCCGCATCCAGCGGCGTGATGAACGACATTCCAGCTGGCGAGCGTTGGGCGGGTGCGCCTGCACAGCCCATGCGGCAGGCCTTCCGTGAGATTGCCGCGATACGTGGTCTTGTTGAGGAAAAGCACAAGGGAAAGAAGCGCAATGACTGATGCGACCGACAAGCTGACAAGCCTTGATATTCTGGGACTTCTTGAAGCGCTTCCGCACCGCTATCCGTTTCTGCTTGTCGACAGGATCGAGAATATCGACGCGGACAACTCCGCCGTCGGCATCAAGAATGTGACCTTCAACGAACCGCACTTCATGGGGCATTTTCCCGGCCAGCCGGTCATGCCTGGCGTTCTTATCGTTGAAGCCATGGCGCAGACGGCCGGCGCGATCTGCATCAAGAGCGCAGGCGATGAGCAGCCATCGGTGGTCTATTTCATGACCATCGACAACGCCAAGTTCCGCAAGCCGGTGGTTCCGGGTGACCGCCTGGAAATCCATGTGCAGAAGCAGAAGCAGCGCGGCAATATCTGGAAATTCGCCTGCGAGGCCAAGGTCGACGGTACGAAGGTTGCCGAGGCGACCATCTCCGCCATGATGTCCGGCAAGGACTGAAGGCGCGCTTGATCTGATGTCTGCCCAGACACAAATTCATCAAAGTGCCGTCATCGAGGATGGTGCGGAAATCGGCGCGGATGTGAGCATCGGTCCGTTCTGCCACATCGGACCCCATGTCGTGCTGAAGGACGGCGTCAAGCTTGTCGGCCATGTCAGCATTCAGGGGCACACGACCATCGGCGAAGGCTGCGAGATCCATCCCGGTGCCGCTCTTGGCGGTCCGCCGCAGGATCTCAAATATGACGGCGCGCCGACCACGCTGACCGTTGGCCGCAGATGCATCATCCGCGAAGGCATGACCATTCATCGCGGCACGGAAAAAGGCCGCGGAACCACCATTGTCGGTGATGAATGCTACCTGATGGCCTACAGCCATGTGGCCCATGACTGCATCGTCGGCAACAAGGTCACCATGGCCAATTATGCCGGGCTGGGGGGGCATTCCGAAATCGGAGATGGCGTCATCTTGTCGGGTTACGCCGCTGTCCATCAGTTCGTGCGCGTGGGCCATCACGCCTTCCTCGGCGGCTTTGCAGCCGTGGTCGGCGATGTCATACCCTATGGTATGGCGGTCGGTGATCGAGCCAGGCTGCGCGGTCTCAACGTGGTCGGCATGAAGCGCTCCGGCATGGCGCGCAGTGAGCTTTCCGCACTGCGCAAGGCCTATCGCATGCTTTTTGACCCGTCAGAGCCGATGACGGCCAATATCGCACGCGTTGAAGAGGCATTTGCGGGTTCCGCAGTCGTTGAAGACATGCTTGCATTCGTGCGCGGCCAGGAAAAGCGCCATTTCACGGTTCCGCCGCGCGGGCGTGGCGGCGATGCTGACGATGCAGCCGAGGACTGAAACCGGCCCACCTCAAGCACAGGAAGGTCGCGTCGCCGTGGTCGCGGGAAGTGGTCTGCTGCCCAGACAGGTGGTCGATGCCCTCCTGCGACAGGGGCAGGCACCCGTCGTAATTGCCATCGAGGGTGAGGCAAATCCCACCGATTATGACGGGTTGGATGTGCATCCGGTGCCACCGGCGCGTCTCGCTGTCATGTTGCCGAAACTCAACCGCTGGAATGTCGACAGACTTGTACTGGCTGGCGGTGTCGCAACACGGCCTCCGCTGCGCGATCTGCGCTTTCCCCCTTCATTCCTTCTTCAGCTTCCACGCCTGATCAGGGCCTATGCGCAAGGTGATGACGGCCTCCTGCGCGCGGTGATCGGCTTCATCGAAAGCCGTGGCATCAAAGTGTTGGGCGCGCATGAAATCGTACCGGATCTGCTCGCGCCAGCCGGTCCCTTGGGGCGCGTGAAGCCGGACCGTCAGGGCCTGCAGGACATCGAGGCTGCTGCAGAAGCCGCAAGGACAATTGGACGGTTGGATGTCGGTCAGGCAGCCATTGCGGTCGGTGGACGTGCCGTCGCTCTGGAAGGCATAGAAGGGACAGACGGTCTCCTTCAGCGGATGAAGGAATTGCGCAACCATGGCCGCCTGGCCGGTGCAAAGGGTGGCGTTCTTGCCAAATGTGCTAAGCCACAACAGGATGCCCGCGCGGATCTGCCCACAATCGGACCCCGGACAGTCAGCGATGCGGCAGAGGCCGGGTTGTCGGGCATAGCCGTGGACGCGGAGCGCGCGATAGTTCTCGATATGGCAGAAACGATCCGACGTGCCGACAGCCACGGATTGTTCATCTTCGGCATGCGGGAGACGGAGCGGTGAGCGGCAAGCCCCTGCGTATCGCGGTCATAGCCGGCGAAGAATCCGGCGATCTTCTCGGTGCAGATCTCGTGGCGGCACTTGAGCGCCAGTCGGGCAGAGCGGTAGAGCTCATCGGTGTTGGCGGGCACAATCTTCAAACCCTCGGGTTGAAGAGCCTGTTCCCATCAGGCGACATCGCATTGATGGGAGTTTCTGCGATCATTCGCGATCTGCCGCGCCTGCTTCGCCGCATCCGACAGACCGCGAGGGCAATTGTGGAGGCCAGGCCGGATTGCCTCATAACAATCGACAGCCCGGAATTTGCACTGCGCGTGGCCCGTCGCGTCCATGACGAAGAGCCCGACATACCCGTCGTGCACTATGTCTGCCCGAGTGTGTGGGCCTGGCGTCCGGGCAGGGCCGCACAGATGAAGCCCTATGTAGACCACATCCTATGTCTGCTGCCCTTCGAACCCAGGGTTCTGGAAGAGCTTGGTGGGCCGGAAGGCACCTATGTCGGGCATCGGTTGAACGCGGACAGCAATCTTCTCGCCGCAGCGCATGAGCAATTGGCGCGTCCCCCAATACCGGAAACTGGCCGAAAGACATTGCTTGTCCTGCCCGGCTCGCGCCGTGGCGAGGTGACGAAGCTGCTCAAGCCTTTTGGCGAGACGGTGCGGCAACTCACTGACCGCGGTCACGAGTTTGATCTGCTTCTTCCAACAGTACCCCATGTGGCGGAACTGGTGGAGCAGGGCACGCGCGACTGGGCCGTGCGCCCGCAGATCATACACGACAGTCAGGGCAAGTGGCGCGCCTTCGCGCAGGCGGACGCAGCACTCGCCTGCTCGGGAACCGTGGCGCTGGAGCTGGCGCTCGCCCGCGTGCCCTTTATCAGCTGTTACAAGACGGACCCGCTCGCGCGCATGTTGATCTCGATGATCACAGTCTGGTCGGCATCGCTGCCAAACCTGATTGCGGGGTGGCCGGTCGTGCCGGAGTTTTTTGACGATTTCGTGCGGCCCGAATATCTGGCGCGGCTGACCGAGCAGCTGTGGGAAGACACGCCGACACGAAAAGCGCAGCGCGAGGGCTTTGCAGAGGTCGCAGCCATGCTTTCGACCCCCGAACCATCCGGTGAATTGGCAGCCAAGGCCGTGATGAAGGTACTTGACCGGTAGGAGGCTGCCTATTCGGCAGCCTGTTTCGCCGGGCGGCGCTCCAGAAGTTCTTTCAGGAACTGGCCGGTATAGCTTCGCGGCTCGGCCATGACGTCCTCGACAGACCCCGCCGCAACCAGTTCGCCACCGCCGTCACCACCTTCGGGACCGAGATCAAGAATCCAGTCGGCCGTCTTGATGACCTCAAGATTGTGCTCGATCACCACCACCGTGTTGCCCTGGTCAACAAGCTCGTGAAGCACTTCCAGAAGCTTTGCTACATCATGGAAGTGCAAACCCGTGGTGGGTTCGTCGAGAATATAGAGTGTCTTGCCGGTCGCGCGTTTTGACAGTTCCTTGGCAAGCTTGATGCGCTGTGCCTCACCGCCTGAAAGCGTTGTGGCCTGCTGGCCGATATGGATATAGCCGAGCCCCACGCGTGCAAGCGTGGCGAGCTTGTCACGAACAGCAGGCACGGCGGCGAAGAACTCGACGCCTTCCTCCACCGTCATCTCAAGAACATCCGCGATGGATTTGCCCTTGAAGGTGACTTCCAGCGTTTCACGATTGTAGCGCTTGCCGTGGCAGACATCGCAGGTGACATATACGTCCGGCAGGAAGTGCATCTCGATCTTGATGACACCGTCGCCCTGACAGGCCTCGCAGCGCCCGCCCTTCACATTGAAGGAGAATCGTCCCGGCTGATAGCCCCGCGCCTTGGCTTCCGGAAGGCCGGCAAACCAGTCACGGATCGGCGTGAAGGCGCCGGTATAGGTCGCCGGATTGGAACGAGGGGTGCGCCCGATAGGCGACTGGTCGATATCGATGACCTTGTCGAGAAACTCCAGCCCCTCGATCCGGTCATGCTCGGCGGGATGCTCCCGGCTACCCATGATGCGGCGCGACGCGGCCTTGAACAATGTCTCGATCAGGAAGGTGGACTTGCCGCCACCTGAGACACCGGTGACGCAGGCAAAGGTGCCAAGCGGAATGTCGGCGGTTACATCCTTCAGATTGTTGCCGCGAGCACCAACCACGCGCACGCGCCGCTTCTTGGAAATCTCGCGCCGCTTCTCAGGTTTGGCGATGCCCATTTCTCCGGTCAGATATTTGCCGGTGAGTGAATTCGGGTTCGCCATGATCTCGGCTGGCGTGCCTTCGGCGATGATGCGACCGCCATGAACACCGGCCGCAGGTCCGATATCCACCACATGGTCCGCGGTGAGAATGGCATCCTCATCATGCTCGACCACGATCACCGTGTTGCCAAGGTCGCGAAGATGGCGCAGCGTCGCCAGAAGCCGGTCATTGTCTCGCTGATGCAGGCCGATGGAAGGCTCGTCCAGCACGTAGAGCACGCCGGTCAGGCCCGAACCGATCTGTGAAGCGAGACGGATGCGCTGGCTCTCACCGCCTGACAAGGTGCCGGAATTGCGCGACAGCGAAAGGTAATCGAGGCCCACATCATCCAGGAATACGAGACGCTCGCGAATTTCCTTCAGGATACGCGCGGCAATCTCGTTCTGCTTGTCGGTAAGGCGGTCGTTCAGGTTCTCGAACCACAACCGCGCAGCCTTGATCGATTTGGCGGTGACTTCGCCAATATGCAGGCCGTCGATCTTGACGGCCAGTGCCTCCGGTTTCAGGCGATATCCGTTACAGGCGGGGCAGGGATGAGCCGACATGTAGCGCTCGATCTCCTCGCGCATCCAGGCCGACTCGGTTTCCTTCCAGCGCCGCTGAAGATTGGTGACCACGCCTTCGAATGGCTTGGTCGTGCGATAGCTGCGCAGACCGTCATTGTAATCGAATGCGATCTTCTTTGTGCCGGTGCCGTGTAGAATGGCCTTCTGCGCTTCGGGAGACAGCTCCTTCCAGCGGTTGGAGACCTTGAAGCCGAATTCCTTGCCCAGACCTTCGAGCGTCTGGAGATAATAGGGCGACGTGCTTTTCGCCCAGGGCGCAATAGCACCTTCGCGCAGGATCGCATTCTCATCCGGAACGACCAGATCCGTGTCGATGTCGCGTTGGCTACCCAAGCCGTCACAGGTGGGGCAGGCGCCAGCAGGATTGTTGAACGAAAAGAGGCGCGGTTCCACCTCCGGAATGGTGAAGCCGGAGACCGGGCAGGCGAATTTTTCCGAGAAGACCACACGCTCATGCGTCTCGTTCTTCGATTTGTTCGCCGATCCACCGCTGGAGGTCTCGTCGGCGGGAAGCGGCTTGTCTGCAAATTCCGCAACCGCCAGTCCCCCGGAAAGCGTGAGACAGGTCTCCATGGAATCCGCAAGGCGCGTGGCCATGTCCGGTCGCACGACGATGCGGTCGACGACCACGTCGATGTCATGCTTGTACTTCTTGTCGAGCGCAGGCACGTCTGCGATTTCGTAGAATGTGCCGTCCACCTTCACGCGCTGAAAACCGCGTTTCTGAAGGTCCGCCAACTCCTTGCGATATTCGCCTTTCCGGCCGCGCACGATCGGCGCGAGAATATAGAGACGCGTCCCTTCCTCAAGCTCGAGAACGCGGTCCACCATCTGGCTGACGGTCTGGCTTTCGATCGGCAGGCCGGTTGCGGGCGAATAGGGCACACCCACGCGCGCGAAGAGCAGGCGCATATAGTCATAAATCTCGGTGACGGTGCCCACCGTTGATCGCGGATTTTTGGAGGTCGTCTTCTGCTCGATTGAGATAGCAGGCGATAGACCATCGATCTGGTCCACATCGGGCTTCTGCATCATCTCCAGGAACTGTCGTGCATAGGCCGACAGGCTTTCCACGTAACGCCGCTGGCCTTCCGCATAGATCGTGTCGAATGCCAGCGACGACTTGCCGGAGCCCGACAGGCCCGTCATGACGATCAGCTTCTCACGCGGAAGGTCGAGATCGACATTCTTCAGATTGTGCTCGCGTGCGCCGCGGATGGTGATGTGCTTGTTCTCGGGCATGCCCCGTCGCTGCCTTGTAAAATTTCTGCAAGAGTCTGAATTCAGCCTTGCCTCATGTAGGTATGTGTCGCGCAATGTCGATGGCCGCGCGCGCATGGCTGCTATTCTTTTGCGGGTTTACCCTCTTTCAGGCAAGTGAAAAGAACAAACAACGAACAGTCTCCTGACATATTGATCACATTTTTTGCCGACTTCTTGACGCTTCAATTGGAAGGGCGCACTCTGCAATTACAGCCAGTGTTGCCGGACAAGCCCGAAACGGTGACACGGCTGAACAAAGGTAGTGGATCTGGGAGTGAGGCATGACTCCACCTGACTGTTACTAAGGGCTCTGTCACTGAACGGAGCCACACCGCTCTGCCGCATACCGGTGAATGTCGCGACAGCGCCAGCAATGGCGTCTTGCGGAGGCGGTGCATCACAACACATCGCTGGTAGAAATTTGAAGGTGGCGATCGCCGCCAAGCATAGATCCGGCTAGAGGCCGGCATAGGTCAGAAGACCGAAAAAGCCCTGGAAGCCCAAGATGGCTGCAGGGCTTTTTTGTGAGCTGTGGGCAGTTGACAGCCATCGCGGACGGGGCGCTTGCTTAACAGGCGTCGCAACGATAGAACAAATAAAGAACAAAAGATTTGTGGACGAAGGCGCGGCACCCGCGGCAAATTCAACTGCATGTCCACATTTCCATTAAGGTGCTTCGACTGACGAATGCCGCAGGCGCGGCGAGATAGGAATTGAGTGGAGTTAGGCCATGGCAGGCAGTGTCAACAAAGTCATCCTGGTCGGCAATCTGGGTGCCGATCCTGAAATCCGCCGCCTGAATTCCGGTGATCCGGTGGTCAATCTGCGCATCGCGACGTCGGAGACGTGGCGCGATCGTGCGACCGGTGAGCGTCGCGAGCGTACCGAGTGGCACAATGTCGTCATCTTCAACGACAATCTCGCCAAGGTGGCCGAGCAGTATCTGAAAAAGGGCGCCAAAGTTTATCTCGAAGGCCAGTTGCAGACGCGCAAATGGCAGGACCAGCAGGGCCAGGACCGTTACACGACGGAAGTGGTGCTTCAGAAGTTCCGCGGCGAGCTTCAGATGCTCGATACCCGGGGGCAGGGTGGCGACAACCAGATCGGCTATGGCGGCGGTGGCGGCGGCCAGCGATCTGACTTCGGCCAGTCCAGCCCGGCCGAGCCTTCCGGCGGCAGCTCCGGCGGTGGCTACTCCCGCGATCTGGACGACGAGATCCCGTTCTGATCCGATCTTGAAATTTCAGGAGACTGCCGATGAGCTTCGAACTGACTGAGCGCGATGCCCAGACCCTGTTCGGGATCATCTGGCAGGGCTCCTACGAAGAGGCGGGGCGCGGTGAGGTCAAGAAGGTCATCGCGCTCATGGAAGGTCTGCGCAAGCAGGCAGTGACCGCAGCCGCGGAAGAAGGCCAGCCGGACGCGGATACCGGCTTGATCGGCATTTCCTGGAATGATCAACCGGATGGTTTCCGCTATCTCGTCGCACTGCCCGCCGCTTTGGCAAGGTATGTAAGGCATGACGATATGCGCGGTCACGATTTCCCGCGCATGTCCTTCGCCACCGCCTGGCACTCTGCCGATGACGGTGACGTTTTCGCCCATTACCAGGCCATGTTCGAGTGGATTGAGGGGCAAGGCCTGCAGCGGGCAACCCGCATCATGCATCATCGCGAAGAATATACCGCACCTGCAGTCCTTGAAGGCGCACCTGTACTGCGCCTGATGACGCCGGTCGAGCGGGCCTGAAACCGTAATCCATTTTCGGTCGCGAGACCTGGATGGCGCAGTGCCGTCCTGTCGCTCTCGATATGGGCCGGTGCCTCAGCCAGAGCCCGCCGCGGCGCCTGCAAGCTGGAACAGGTCCTTGATGCCGTCCGACACGAATTGCACCGCCAGGGCGGCCAGCAGCACGCCCAGGAGGCGCGTCAGAATGGAGCGGCCCGTTTCACCCAGAAAGGCATCGACCCGCTCGGCAAGCACGAATACCGAATAGGTGATCAGCAAGACGAGGGCGATGATCCCGAACAGTGCCGCTTTTCCAACCGGTTCGGAAAATTCCCCCGACAGCAGCACCGATGCGGAAATCGCACCCGGGCCGGCGATCAGGGGAATGGCAAGCGGGAAGGCCGCGATATTGTGGATCTCGTCGCGGGTGATGGCGCGTTTGGCGCTCTTCTCGTGCCGCTCCTGGCGGCGCTCGAAAATCATCTCGAATGCGATCCAGAACAGAAGCAATCCACCAGCCACGCGGAAGGCAGGAAGCGTGATGCCAAGCACCGAGAGAATGACACTGCCTGCAAGCGCAAAGACCGTCAGTACCAGAAGCCCGATGAGGCAGGCACGCACCGCAACCTGTCCGCGTTCGGCCCTGTTCATACCGGCAGTAACGCCCAGGAAGAGCGGTGCCAGACCGGGCGGATCCACCGTCACCAACAAGGTCACCAGCGCATTCAGCATGGCTTCAAAACCCGGCATGAAAAGCTCCAATTCCGACCGGCTTCGTGCCGACAAATCTCAAATTCCAGGCTGCTCCAAAGCGCCTGTTCGCGCGATTTTTGACCGCTTGCGCAAGAGCTTTGCCTCATTTCTTGGCTCTCGTCCACAGCCCCACCCTTATCTTACTGAAGTTATTGATGAAATAAGCTGTGGTTGAAGCTGCGGGAAATTGGAGTCCCGCTGCGGCTTCCTATATAAGAAGCGTATGATTCTTTAACCGGAATGTGAAACCGCTTTGACAGACCAGACGACGCCGAACGGGCCGATCGAGCCTGACGACATCGAGCCGATTTCCATTATCGAGGAGATGCAGCGCTCCTATCTCGATTACGCGATGAGCGTGATCGTGTCGCGCGCGCTTCCCGATGTACGCGACGGTCTCAAGCCCGTCCATCGCCGCATTCTCTATGCTTCCTATGAGAGCGGCTATCACTGGAACCGCAAATATGTGAAATCGGCGCGACCAGTTGCTGACGTGATGGGTAAATATCACCCTCATGGCGACGCCGCGATCTATGACGCCTTGGTCCGTATGGCGCAGGACTGGTCCATGCGCCTGCCTCTGATCGACGGTCAGGGCAATTTCGGCTCCATCGATGGCGATCCGCCGGCGGCCATGCGCTACACGGAATCCCGCCTGACCAAGGTGGCCGAAGAGCTCTTGAGCGATATCGACAAGGATACCGTCGAGTTCCAGGATACCTATGACGGCTCTGGAAGCGAACCTAAGGTGCTGCCGGCCCGCTATCCCAACCTGCTTGTCAATGGTTCGGGCGGTATTGCTGTCGGTATGGCAACAAACATTCCGCCGCACAATTTGGCGGAAGTGATCGATGGCTGTGTGGCTCTCATCGAGAACCCGGCCATGTCCGTAAACGAGATGTTGAGTATCGTCCCGGGTCCGGACTTCCCGACCGGCGGTATCATTCTTGGTCGTGCCGGTATTCGCAGCGCATATGAGTCCGGTCGCGGATCGGTGGTCATGCGCGGCCGTGTCGAGATCGAGAATATCCGCAATGATCGCGAAGCCATCATCATTACCGAGATTCCCTATCAGGTGAACAAGTCGGCGATGATCGAGAAGATGGCCGAACTCGTGCGTGACAAGCGCATTGAGGGCGTCTCCGACATTCGCGACGAGAGTGACCGCCAGGGCTATCGCGTGGTCATCGAGCTGAAGCGCGAGGCAATGGCCGATGTCGTCTTGAACCAGCTCTACCGCTACACGCCCCTGCAGACCTCGTTTGGCTGCAATATGGTGGCGCTCAATGGCGGCAAGCCGGAGGTTTTGAACCTTCTCGACATGCTGCGCGCCTTTGTGCATTTCCGCGAAGACGTGGTCAGCCGCCGCACGAAATATCTTCTGCGCAAGGCGCGCGAGCGCGCGCATGTGTTGGTCGGTCTGGCCATCGCCGTCGCCAATATCGACGAGGTCATCAAGCTGATCCGTCACGCGCCTGACCCGCAGACGGCGCGTGAACAGCTCATGACCCGCCGCTGGCCGGCACAGGATGTGGAAGCGTTGATCCACCTGATCGATGATCCGCGCCACCGCATCAATGAAGACGGCACCTACAATCTTTCGGAAGAGCAGGCGAGGGCCATCCTTGATCTGCGTCTGCAACGCCTCACGGCCCTTGGCCGCGACGAAATTGCGGATGAGTTGAACAAGATCGGCGCCGAGATCTCGGATTTCCTGGAGATACTGTCGTCCCGCGCGCGCATTCAGCAGATCGTGAAGGACGAGCTGATCGCGGTAAAAGACGAGTTCGGCACTCCGCGTCGTACCGAGATTTCCGACGCCGGTGCGGACATGGATGACGAGGACCTCATCCCGCGTGAGGACATGGTCGTCACCGTCACGCATAAGGGCTATATCAAGCGCGTTCCGCTTTCGCTCTACCGGGCCCAGGCCCGAGGCGGCAAGGGACGCTCGGGCATGTCGACCAAGGACGAGGATTTCGTCACGCGGTTGTTCGTTGCTAATACCCATACGCCGATCCTGTTCTTCTCCTCCCGTGGTATTGTCTACAAGGAAAAGGTCTGGCGCCTGCCTGTGGGTTCGCCGCAGTCGGTCGGGAAGTTCCTGCGTAACATGTTGCCGCTGCAGGAGGGCGAACGCATCACCACCATCATGCCGCTGCCTGAGGACGAGGACAGCTGGGATGATCTCTATGTGATGTTCGCGACGACCCGTGGCACGGTGCGCCGGAACAAGCTTTCCGACTTCGTCCAGGTGAACCGTAACGGCAAGATTGCCATGAAGCTGGATGAGGAAGGGGATGAGATTCTCGGCGTCTATACCTGCACCAGCGACGATGATGTTCTGCTGACCACCGCAGCCGGCCAGTGCATCCGCTTCCCCGTGGATGATGTCCGCGTCTTTGCCGGACGCAACTCGATCGGCGTGCGCGGCATCAATCTGGCTGATGGTGACAAGGTCATTTCGATCGCCATTCTGGGCCATGTGGAAGCCACACCGGCCGAACGTGCGGCCTATCTCAAACAGGCTGCCAATGAGCGCCGTCTTGCCTCGGGTGAGGAGGAGGATGTTGCACTTACCAATGAGGATGTCGGCGAGGAGACCGAACTGGGCATGGATCGCTACATGCAGCTGCGTGAAGCGGAGCAGTTCGTCCTCACCGTCAGCGAGTTCGGTTACGGCAAACGGTCGTCGAGCTACGATTTCCGGGTGATCGGCCGTGGCGGCAAGGGTATTCGCGCCACCGACGTCTCGAAAGCCGACGAGATCGGGCCCGTTGTTGCGGCCTTCCCGGTCGAGAAAGACGACCAGATCATGCTGGTCTCAAATTCAGGTCAGGTGATCCGTGTACCCGTCGCAGGCATACGCATTGCAAGCCGCGCCACGAAAGGCGTGACCATCTTCAACACGGCCAAAGGCGAGAGGGTGGTTTCCGTTGAGCGCATCTCCGAGCCTCAGGACGAGGCGGAGGAAGTTCTGGCCGACGCTGCTGAAGCTGAAGCGACCGAGTCGCAGTCTGCGCCATCAGCGGAAGACAACAATTCTTCAGACGCTCAAGACTAGATCAAGATGAGCGGCCGCTTCCGAGCGGCTGCTTCTTTGCCGGCTGGACGGCGGGCGAAGCAGCTAGGCCTTAGCGGCGATAAGGATAAGTGTCGCGGGCGACACGGTTTTCCAGCTTGACGCGCTGCGTCTCTTCGTTGAGGCTGATGGCAGTGGCGATCAGCATGGCAAAGGTCATTGCGGCGGCGAGTGTAAAGATCAGCATGTCCATTCTCCTTGCTCGCTAAACGACGAAACAAGTCATTTTGTTTCATCTGCATGCGCAATTTGCATTTTCACATGCCAACCGGGCCTGAACGGCAAGTTCACTTGCGGTTCATGTTGATCCGCTGTCCGGCAGCATGTGTTCTTCAATAGAGGCGAGCAAGATCATGATCGACTGGGCAACTCTTCTTTCCTATACCGTGGCGTGCGCGCTTCTTGTGATGGTGCCGGGACCGTCGGTCACGGTGATCATTGCGAATTCCTTGCGCCACGGAGCGCGGGCAGGTCTTGAAAATGTTCTGGGCACGCAGCTGGGATTGGCGACAATGATCGCTGTTCTCGTGGCCGGCATGGCCGCGATCATTGCTTCCATGGCCTGGCTTTTCGACATCTTGCGCATTGTCGGAGCTGCCTATCTCATCTGGCTTGGCTGGAAGATGTGGCGCACGGACGGCAAGCTCGCAGAACAGGGCGCTGCACCTGCGAAAACCTCCTTCATCCTGCAAGGCTTTGTCGTCATCTGGTCAAATCCGAAGGCGCTCTTGTTCTTTGGCGCCTTCATTCCGCAATTTGTCGATCCCGCTCATTCGCCACTCATCCAGACCGTGGCGTTGGGCGGCATATTCATGATCGTCGCGACGATCGGTGACTCGCTCTATGCATTTGCTGCCGCCGGAGCAGGCAAGTTCCTCACCCGCGCGCGCATTCGTATCGTGGAGCGTGTCTCGGGTACCTTCCTGATCGGTGGCGGGTTGTGGCTGGCCTTTGCGCGGCGTTGATGTGTCCATGGTTGACTTCAACCATGTGAGACGCACTAATCCGGCCAGGAATTTCAGGTGCCGCGGGAGATGAGCATGAATGAGAGAATCGCCTTTTATGCAGGTTCGTTCGATCCTCTCACCAATGGGCATCTGGATGTGCTCAAGGGCGCACTGACTGTTGCCGACAAGATCGTGTGCGGCATCGGTCTGCATCCGGGCAAGCAACCTCTTTTCAGCTTCGAAGAGCGAGTCGACCTGATCAAGCAGTCAGCGTCCGATGAGCTGCGGGAGGACAAGAACCGTATCGAGGTTGTGGCCTTCGATAATCTCGTCATCGATGCGGCACGCGATCACGGGGCCTCGATCATCATTCGTGGCCTGCGCGACGGCACCGACCTTGATTACGAGATGCAGATGGCGGGAATGAACGAGACCATGGCGCCTGACCTGCAGACCGTTTTTCTGCCGGCAAGTCCTTCGGTAAGGACCATCACCGCGACCCTGGTGCGCCAGATTGCCAGCATGGGTGGCGACATTTCGCCTTTCGTCCCCACAGTGGTGCGGCAGGCCCTGGTTGGAAAATACAAGGGCTGAGTGGCGCAGACCTGCTCCGACCACATTCTGCCCCCATCACGAAATCAGAATCTATAATGGAGTTTACTCATGCGTCTGGCACGTCTTGCCGCTTCCGCGCTGCTTGCGACCGCAATTGCCTTTCCCCTGGCCGCCAAGGCCGCCGATCCGGAGAACACGCTGGTGATCGAGCTGAAGGACGGCATCGTGGAGATCGCCCTGCGCCCCGATCTCGCACCGAAACATGTTGAGCGTATCAAGGAACTGGCCCGTTCCGGCGCCTATGACAATGTCGCGTTTCACCGCGTGATCGACGGCTTCATGGCGCAGACCGGCGATGTGCAGTTCGGTGACATGGAAGACGGCTTCAATCCAGCTCGTGCCGGCACCGGTAGCTCCGATCTTCCCGATCTGCCCGCCGAATTTTCTGACGCCACATTCGAGCGCGGCACTGTGGGCATGGCCCGCTCGCAGGATCCGAATTCGGCAAATTCCCAGTTCTTCATCAATTTCGCCCCTGCACCCTTCCTGAATGGGGCCTACACCATTGTAGGCGAGGTGGAATCGGGTATGGAGCATGTCGACGCCATCAAGCGTGGTGACAAGAAACGGAACGGTGTAGTCGAAAACCCGGACCGCATGATCGATGTCCGCATCAAGGCGGACGAGTAGTTCAATAGAAGGGGGCGTCCTCATGAGTGAAATCAAGGACCCGGAAAACACAATCATTCTCGAGACCACCAAGGGCAAGGCTGTCATCCAGCTTTTCCCGGATGTCGCACCGAACCATGTTGCGCGCATCAAGGAACTGGCGCGCGAGAAGTTCTATGACGGCATCGTCTTCCACCGCGTCATCGATGATTTTATGGCGCAGACGGGTGATCCGACCGGCACCGGCATGGGCGGCTCCGACAAGCCGGACCTGAAGGCCGAATTCTCAAACATCTCGCATGAGCGCGGCACCTGTTCCATGGCCCGTTCGCAGAACCCGAACTCTGCCAATTCGCAGTTCTTCATCTGCTTCTCCAAGTCGCCCTGGCTCGACCGCCAGTATTCGGTTTGGGGCCAAGTTGTCGAAGGCATGGAAGCCATCGACGAACTGAAACGTGGTGAGCCGGTTCAGAACCCCGACAAGATTGTCACCATGCGCGTGGCGGCAGACCTCGCCTGACCTGAGACGATTAAGCGCCCGGATGGTGGTTCCGTCCGGGCGCGAAATGCTGTAGCAGCAGCGCATGCGCGTTGATCAATTCGATTTCGAACTTCCTGAAAAGCTGATTGCCCTTCGTCCGGCAAGCCCGCGCGATTCCGCGCGACTGCTGGAGGTTGAGGGCGATCGGCTGGACGATCGCCGTGTGCGCGATCTCACGCAGATCCTGCGGCCCGGCGATGCTCTCGTTTTCAATGACACCAAGGTTGTGCCCGCACGCCTGAATGGCATCCGCCAGCGCGGCGAGGCCGTGGCACATATTGAAGCTACCCTGCATATGCGCACCGGTGCTGATCGCTGGAAGGCCTTCATCAAACCGGCCAAGCGCGTGAAGCAAGGCGAAGTGATCCGCTTCGGTGCGGATGGCGGTGCCTGTGAAGGCGCGACCTTGGACGCAACCGTTGCCGAAAAAGGCGAGGCAGGCGAAGTCCTGCTCGTCTTCGAGGTCTCCGGACCGGTTCTTGACGAGCGTATCGCGATGGTGGGGCAGATGCCCCTGCCACCCTATATCGCCGCCAAGCGCCCGGAAGACGAACGCGACGCCGTCGACTACCAGACCGTTTATGCGAAGGAAGAAGGGGCGGTCGCCGCACCCACCGCCGGTCTTCATTTCACGCCGGAGCTACTGCAGGCTCTGGCTGACATGGGTGTGGAGGAACATTACGTCACGCTTCATGTCGGGGCTGGCACCTTCCTGCCGGTAAAGGTGGATGACACCGCCGACCACAAGATGCATTCCGAATGGGGCGAGGTGGATGAAGCGACTGCCAATGCCCTGAACGCGGTGAAGGCGAGGGGCGGGCGCATCATCTCCGTCGGCACCACCTCCTTGCGCCTTCTGGAAAGCGCGGTCGATGAGAGCGGCAATATCATTCCGTGGAGTGGCGAGACAGACATCTTCATCACGCCGGGCTATCGCTTCCATACTGCAGACATGTTGATGACGAACTTCCATCTACCGAAATCTACGCTCTTCATGCTCGTCAGCGCCTTTGCCGGCTTTGAAACCATGAAGCGCGCCTATGCCCATGCCATCGAAAGCGGTTACCGCTTCTACTCCTACGGCGATTCCAGCCTGCTTTACCGGGAAGATCAGTGAGCGAGACATTCACATTCAAGCTGCTCGCGCGTGACGGTGCTGCACGCCGCGGCGAAATCACCATGCCGCGGGGAACGGTCCGTACACCTGCCTTCATGCCGGTGGGGACCGCAGGCACGGTCAAGGCCATGTATCTCGACCAGGTGCGCGAGCTTGGCAGCGACATCATCCTCGGCAACACTTACCATCTGATGTTGCGCCCGGGCGCCGAACGCATGGCACGGCTTGGGGGGCTACATGAGTTTGCCCGCTGGCCGCACCCGATCCTCACCGATTCCGGCGGTTTCCAGGTCATGTCTCTGGCTGACCTGCGCAAGATTACCGAAAAGGGTGTCACCTTCCGCTCGCATGTGGACGGGCAGGTGTTTGAAATGTCGCCTGAACGCTCAATCGAGATCCAGGGTCTGCTCGATTCCGATATTCAGATGCAGCTCGACGAATGTATCGCGCTTCCCGCAGAACGCAGGGAAATCGAACGTGCGATGGAACTCTCGCTTCGGTGGGCCGAGCGCTGCAAGACTGCCTTCGGTGACCAGCCCGGCAAGGCAATGTTCGGCATCGTGCAGGGTGGCGATGACGTTAAACTGCGCGAGCGGTCGGCTCAGGCACTGAAGTCGCTCGATCTGAAGGGCTATGCCGTGGGCGGCCTCGCCGTGGGTGAACCGCAGGAAGTCATGTTCGAGATGTTGGAGGCAACCTGTCCCCAGTTGCCGGAAGAAAAGCCGCGCTATCTGATGGGCGTGGGCACCCCCGACGACATTCTGGGCGCTGTTGCTCGCGGCATAGACATGTTCGACTGCGTCATGCCCACGCGTGCCGGGCGTCACGGCCTTGCATATACGCGCCACGGCAAGATCAATCTGAAGAATGCCCGTCATGCGGAAGATCACCGCCCGCTTGATGAAGAGAGCACCTGTCCCGCAAGTCGTGACTATTCCCGCGCCTATCTCCATCATCTGGTGCGCTCAAACGAGGCTCTGGGCGGCATGCTTTTGACCTGGAACAACCTTGCCTATTACCAGTCGTTGATGGCCGATATCCGGGCATCAATCGAGCAGGGCCGCTACGCCGAAAGGGCGGCAGAGATTCGCGCTGCCTGGGCGCAGGGCGATATTCCGCCGCTCTAGCCAAAGAAGTTCTGCTGCTTTGTGCAGCAAGCAATGCATGCACTATGGGCAGGCCGCTTACCATCTGCCTGAAAAATCGGCAGGGGCGCTCAAGCTGCAGAAAGAGCTTGCCTTTCCGGCACAGTAGATTTGAAATGCTTTCTGGAAAGGGAGCATTTCGTGTCGTTTTTTGATGAAATGCAGTCTGGAGAGGGTCCGCGTTCTCCTTATAGGGCCTACCAGCAATGGCTGAGCCAGCAGGATGCCAGTCGGCTGAATGCCAAGGCGCATGATGCCGAGCGCGTGTTTCGCAAGACCGGTATCACCTTTGCTGTATATGGCGAGGAAGAAGCCGCAGAACGCCTGATCCCGTTCGACATCGTGCCGCGCATCATCTCTGGTGGTGAGTGGCGTCGACTGGTGCAGGGAATTGAACAGCGCGTCCAGGCTCTCAACGCCTTTCTCGATGACATATATCACCGTCAGGAGATACTGCGCGCGGGTCGGATACCCCGTGAGATCATTGCCAACAATGATGCCTTCCTGCCCGAAATGATCGGCGTACGCCCGCCAGCCGGTGTTTATACGCATATTATCGGCGTTGACATTGTCCGTACCGACGAGAACGAATTCTTCGTTTTGGAAGACAATGCCCGCACACCTTCCGGCGTCTCTTACATGCTGGAGAACAGGGAGACCATGATGCAGCTCTTCCCCGAGCTGTTTCAAAAGGTCAGTGTCCGCCCGGTCGAGAACTACCCGCAGCTGTTGCGCAATTCGCTCGGCAATGTCCGCCCCCGAAACTGTGAAGGCGCACCGCGCATCGCCATCCTGACACCGGGAAGCTTCAACTCCGCCTATTTCGAACACGCCTTTCTCGCCGACCAGATGGGTGTGGAGCTGGTGGAGGGGCAGGATCTGCGTGTGATCGACGGGCGTGTGGCCATGCGCACGACACAGGGCTACAAGCCCATCGATGTGCTCTATCGGCGGGTGGATGACGACTATCTCGATCCGATGACGTTTCGGCCCGATTCGGCCCTTGGCGTTCCCGGTATCATGGATGTTTACCGTGCCGGAAATATCACCATCGCCAATGCGCCGGGCACGGGTATCGCCGATGACAAGGCGATCTACTCCTATATGCCCGAAATCATCGAATTCTATACGGGTCGCAAGGCCATCCTGCAGAATGTGCCCACCTGGCGCTGCTCCGAGCCGGATAGCCTGGACTATGTGCTTGAACATCTGTCGGAACTTGTCGTGAAGGAAGTTCACGGTTCCGGCGGCTACGGCATGCTCGTTGGCCCCGCCGCATCGAAGAAGGAGCGTGAAGCCTTCGCTGCCAAGCTGAAGGCGCGACCTTCGAATTATATTGCACAACCCACTCTATCGCTCTCCACCTGCCCCATCTTGACGGATGCCGGCCTTGCGCCGCGCCATGTGGACCTTCGCCCATTCGTGCTTGTGTCGGACGCGATACGCATCGTGCCGGGAGGCCTGACTCGTGTGGCCATGCGCGAAGGCTCGCTGGTGGTGAACTCGTCACAGGGTGGAGGAACCAAGGATACATGGGTGCTGAATGATTAGGGTGGCTGGATGACGGGCGAGCGCGGTCCATATTTCCGGGGAAAGGGCAGGGGCTAGCACATGCTTTTGGGGCGGGCGGCAAACGGACTGTTCTGGGTCAGCCGTTATATCGAGCGGGCCGAAAACATGGCGCGCCTCGTTGATACCGGTTTGCGCCTGTCGATCACCGAGACCAGCACGGCTTCCGATGAATGGCGCTCTGTGCTGTCAAGTGCCGGTGTCCGGGCAGC
Source organism: Nitratireductor sp. CH_MIT9313-5 (assembly GCF_037029545.1). Taxonomy (NCBI): domain Bacteria; kingdom Pseudomonadati; phylum Pseudomonadota; class Alphaproteobacteria; order Hyphomicrobiales; family Phyllobacteriaceae; genus Nitratireductor; species Nitratireductor sp. CH_MIT9313-5. The sequence continues at coordinate 219,272 of NZ_JAYMER010000014.1, forward strand.
CTTTGAGGCAGCCCACAGCGAGTATTCGACCCCAATCGTCGCCGACTTTCTTCTGCGCGATCTGACCAATCCTTCAAGCGTGCTCTCCTCCATGGAAACGGCGCGCATGAATGCGCGCATGGTGCGCACGACGCTGACGCGCGAGGTGTGGGAAGCCATCAACGAAGCCTGGATGACCTTCAGGCGCCTTCTCACAAGCCCCGTAGACGAGCGAGACCTGCCGGCCGTGCTCGACGCGATTAAGCGCGAGGCTGCTCTCATAAGGGGCACATTTCAGGGCACCATGTTGCGCAATGAAATCTTTGAGTTCGCCCAGCTCGGGACATTGATAGAACGGGCCGACAACACGGCGCGCATTCTGGACGTCAAATATTTTGTTCTGCTTCCATCAGCGGCTTGGGTGGGATCCGTGCTGGATACGACCCAATGGCAGACAATCTTGCGCTCGGTTTCCGCCCATCGCTCCTACCGCTGGACCTATGAGGGCGAATACAGCCCCACAAATGTCGCCGATCATCTGATCCTGAACCGGCGCATGCCGCGGTCCCTGGCTTTTGCCTATAACGGCATATGTGCAAGCCTTGATGCGCTGGCGGAAGATTACGAGACCCGTCATCCTGCGCACGACATGGCGGCTCAAACCCTTGCCACGCTACGCGAAGCGTCGATCGAGACCATCGTTGACCGCGGGCTGCACGAGTTTCTGCGCTGTTTCATCCGCGACAATGCGCGGTTGGCCGACCAGATCGCCGCTGATTTCCGGTTCAATTGAGGCTGGTCGATGCGTTTGAAAATCTCCCACACGACCGAATATACCTACGATGTTCCCGTAGCTTACGCGCTTCAGCGCCTGCGTCTTTTCCCAAAGAGCGGTCAGTCGCAAAAGGTGCTGCAATGGAACCTGGAAATCGAAGGTGCGGAACAGGAACTGCGCTTCGACGACAGCTATGGAAACGACACGCGTCTCTTGAGCGCTCACAGCGATGCGACCCTGATGCGGGTAACGGTTCGCGGCCTGGTGGAGACACGAGAGACGAACGGCATCAGCGGCAAGCACACGGGCTGGGCACCACTGTGGCTGTTCCAGCGGACAAGCGCCATGTGTGAGCCGGGCGAGGCCGTGCGCAAACTGGCTGAGGGTCATCCCGTCCATGCAGAGGGCGATGCTAACCGTCTCCACGGTCTCATGGCCGATATTCGCGAGCAGGTGGCCTACGTCACCGGCGCAACCGATGCCGTGACCACGGCAGAAGAGGCTCTGGCTCGTGGCGAGGGTGTCTGCCAGGATCACAGCCACATCTTTCTGGCGGCGGCACGCCTCATGGGGTACCCGGCACGCTATGTCAGTGGGTATCTGAAGATGGATGGCGTGGAGGAGCAGACCGCCAGTCACGCCTGGGCCGAGGCCCATGTCGAGGGATTGGGCTGGGTCGGCTTCGATTGCTCCAATGGAATTTCGCCCGATGAGCGCTATGTCAGGATTGCCACGGGCCGCGATTACCGCGACGCCATGCCCATATCAGGCATCAGGCATGGACAATCGAAGGAAGAGCTTGCGGTGCATATTACTGTGGAGCAGTAATCATAAAAGCTGATTCCTGAAGGACGCTGAACGGCCATGACCTATTGCGTTGGGCTGAAGATCGATCGTGGGCTGGTCTTCATGTCGGATACCCGCACAAATGCCGGCGTTGATAATGTTTCCACCTTTCGCAAGATGCATAGCTGGGTGCGACCGGGAGAGCGTGTTCTGGTGCTGCTTTCCGCTGGCAATCTCGCAACGACACAGGCTGTCGTGAGCTTGCTGGAGGAGCGCTCAAAGGCGCCTGACGATCGCAACCCCACCATCCTGGAAGCTGCGTCCATGTATCAGGTCGCGCGTCTGGTAGGAGACACGGTCAAGGAAGTTATCCAGCAGTCCGCTCCCACCGGCCAGAATGCTGACGCCTTTGGGGCATCCTTCATCCTGGGTGGTCAGATCAACGGCATGGAGCCGCGTCTCTTCCTGATCTATCCGGAAGGAAACTTCATTGAATCGGGAGAAGATACGCCCTTCTTCCAGATAGGTGAGACGAAATACGGCAAGCCGATCCTGGTGCGCGCCCACGATCCTGCGATGAGCTTTGAAGAGACCGTGAAGCTATTGTTGGTTTCATTCGATTCGACGCTGAAGTCGAACCTCTCCGTCGGAATGCCTCTGGATCTCCTGTATTACGAGCGCGACAGCTACGAGATCGCGCTGCAAAAACGCTTCGAGCAGGATGACGCCTATTTCAAAGCCATTTCCGAAGGATGGTCGACAGCTTTGAAGACGGCATTTGGCAGTCTTCCCGACTTTACACGCTAGGCTTGGCGGGCTCGATCGACAGGCTTGTCGTCGATATTCTGTTGCTGCCAAGTCGGCTTTTACGATTGCGGGCAATTCATCATGACTGAGAAGAAAGCTGGCTCCTGTTTATGCGGCGCGGTGCAGTTTGAAGTAACGGGTGAATTTGAGAGCTTTTTCCTGTGTCACTGCACGCGCTGCCGCAAGGACACCGGTTCGGCACATGCGGCCAACCTGTTCTCCACCAAGGCGTCATTGGACTGGATTGCGGGCCAGGACTGCGTCCGGACCTATCGCGTTCCCGAATCCCGCCACGAGAAAAGCTTTTGCAGCAGATGCGGCTCTGCTGTGCCCGGCCTTCAAATGGAAGGTGCCCTGTTGGTCGTTCCTGCCGGAAGCATTGATGGTGAGATCGATATTCAGCCAACAGCACATATCTGCTTCGCGGATCGGGCGGATTGGTATCCGCGTCTGGAAAACACACCGCGAGTGGATCGTCTTCCTGGATAAAATCCATTCGCTTAAGGCGCATCTTTACATCTAAGCGTTTCCGCACATGCAAGCCGCAGCACGCGCCTGCACTTTCATTTACTTTCGTTTCTGCTATCTTGGCGAAAAGCGAAAGTGGTGGGCATGGTACTTCTTCCCAGGCATGAGCAGATATTGCAGTTGGCACGTGAGCATGGGCGCGTCGGTGTCGAAGATCTTGCGCGCCGTTTTGACGTGACGCCGCAGACGATCCGCAAGGACCTTAACGACCTGTGCGAGCAACGTCTCTTGAGCCGCATCCACGGCGGTGCGGTTCTGCCTTCGGGCATCGAGAACATGGAGTATGAAGCACGGCGAGACATGGCCGCAGGCGAAAAGAGGGCCATAGGCGAAGCCGCAGCAGCACTCATCCCCAACAGCGCCTCCCTGTTCATCAATATCGGGACCACGACTGAAGCAGTCAGCAATGCACTTCTGGACCATGAGGGGCTTCTGGTCATTACCAATAACATCAATGTTGCCAACAGGATGCGGGTCTATCCCCAAATTGAGGTGATCATCGCAAGCGGTGTCGTCCGCGGCTCCGACGGCGGCATTGTGGGCGAGGCGGCGGTGGATTTCTTTCGCCAGTTCCGTGTCGATTACGCGGTCATCGGCGTCTCGGCGGTCGATGAGGATGGCTCGCTTTTCGATTTCGACTTTCGCGAGGTCAAGGTCGCCCAGGCGATCATCGAGAATGCCCGCCACGTGATCATGGTCACCGACGCCTCCAAGTTCGAGCGCACCGCTCCCGTTCGTATCGGCCATGTCTCAAAGGTGGATACCTTTATTACGGATCATTGCCCGAGCGAGCGCTTCAGGCGCATCTGCAAGGACGGGAATGTCGAACTGATCGAAACCGAAAGTCCATGAACGCCCGTTCGGCTTGAGTGCTCTTGGGTGTGAAGCAGCGGGAATATTCGTTTGACATTCGTTTTGCCTTCGCTTTACTTTCGTTTCTAGAAAGTCACTTCGCGCTAGGAGGAGCAGTTGGACGCCAGCCGGCATGACACGGGATCGGTCCGCGATCTTTTCATCATTGGCGGCGGCATCAATGGCTGCGGAATCGCGCGTGATGCGGTGGGGCGAGGCTACTCAGTCGCACTGGCTGAGATGAACGATCTAGCCAGCGGCACCTCATCAGCTTCTACCAAACTCATTCATGGCGGGCTGCGCTATCTGGAGCACTACGAGTTCCGGCTCGTGCGCGAAGCTCTGATGGAGCGCGAGGTTCTGTGGAAGAGCGCGCCTCATATCATCCGTCCGATGCGCTTCGTGCTGCCCATCCACAAGGGTCTGCGGCCCGGCTGGCTTATCCGCCTTGGCCTCTTCCTTTATGATCACATTGGTGGGCGCAAACTCCTGCCGCCGACGCGCACGCTGGACATGCGCTCCGATCCGATGGGGGAGCCGCTCAAGGCGAACTACCGGCGTGCTTTCGAATATTCCGATTGCTGGGTCGAGGATGCGCGCCTTGTCGTGCTCAATGCCCGCGACGCCGCAGATCGCGGCGCAGAGATCGCGACGCGCACCAAGGTTACGCATGTGCGTGTCGAAGACGGCATCTGGATTGTCGAGCTCGAAGACCTCACAACGGGTGAGAAGAGCGAGACGCGCGCCCGCATGCTGATCAATGCGGCAGGCCCATGGGTGGATGATGTCATCTCCGGCGCGCTCGGCCGCAACAATGCCCAGAATGTGCGCCTCGTGCGCGGCAGCCATATCGTCGTTCCCAAGATCTATGACGACGAACGCGCCTATTTCTTCCAGAACGCGGACGGGCGCATTTTCTTCGCCATCCCCTATGAGAACGACTACACGCTGATCGGAACGACCGACAAGGATCACGACGGCCAGCCGGGCAAGGTCGAGATCGATCAGGAAGAGATTGAATATCTCTGCAATTCCGCAAGCGAGTATTTCAAGCAGCCGGTGAAGCCTGAAGACATTGTCTGGAACTATTCCGGCGTGCGCTCGCTGTTTGATGACGGTGCAAGCAAGGCGCAGGAAGCCACCCGCGATTATGTCCTGAAGGTGGAAGAGGGTGCAGGTGCCCCGGTGCTTCATGTCTTTGGCGGCAAGATCACCACATTCCGCAAGCTTGCCGAATCCGCACTGGACGAGATCGGCGAGAAACTGGGCACCAGGGGCAGCCCCTGGACCGATAGCGCGAAGCTGCCGGGTGGTGGTTTTGCGACCGATGCCTATGAGGCGGAGGTCTCGCGCCTGAAGAGGGATTATCCGTTCCTCGACGATATTCTGTCGCGCCGACTTGTACGCCTCTACGGAACCGAGGCTCGTGCTATACTCGCTGATGCGAAAGAGGTTCAGCATCTGGGAGAACATTTCGGCGCTGACCTTTATGAAGCGGAGCTACGCCATCTTGCCCGTCGGGAGTGGGCAATGACGGCGGAGGACGTCCTGTGGCGGCGCACAAAGCGCGGCCTGAAACTGTCGAACGAGCAGGCGGCGCGTGTCGACGCCTTCATGCGGGAGGAAGCTGCAAGGATACGGGAACAGTATCCGGTGGCAGATAGATTGGGAGGAGAGGCAGGTGCTGGAACTTCGTGACGTATCGAAGACGGTATCTGGCGAGAAACACATTCGTGGTGTTTCACTAAAGCTGGAGCAGGGGAGCCTGAACGTCCTTCTGGGACCGACACTCTCCGGCAAGACGACGCTGATGCGCCTGATGGCGGGGCTGGACAAGCCGACTTCAGGCTCGGTCTGGATGGATGGCGAGGACGTGACGGGTGTTCCCGTGCAGCGCCGCTCCGTTGCCATGGTCTATCAGCAGTTCATCAACTACCCCGCAATGACCGTCTACGAGAACATCGCTTCGCCCTTGCGCGTGGCTGGTGCGCCCGCCGAGACCATCAGGAAGCGCGTTGGTGAAGCCGCAGAGCTCTTGCGTCTCACGCCCTATCTCGATCGCACACCCCTGGAGCTTTCCGGTGGTCAGCAGCAACGCACGGCCCTGGCCCGCGCGATCGTGAAGGATGCGCGGCTGGTCCTGCTTGATGAGCCGCTCGCCAATCTCGACTACAAGCTGCGCGAGGAACTGCGCGCCGAACTGCCGAAAATCTTCTCCGCGACCGGCGCGATCTTCGTCTATGCAACGACGGAACCGAGCGAAGCGCTTCTGCTTGGCGGCAATACGGCCACCTTGAGCGAGGGGCAGGTTACACAGTTCGGTCCGACCGTAGATGTCTTCCGCAAACCGAACGACCTCGTCACCGCTCGCACCTTCTCAGACCCGCCGCTCAACACGGTGGAAGTGGAGAAGAAGGGTGAAAGTTTTCTGCTCGCTGAGGGCGACCGGCTTTCGGTTCCCGCCGAGTACAACGCGCTCTCCGATGGTCGCTACATTATCGGCTTCCAGCCTCATCATCTGCGGCTGAAGGCTTCGGATGCCGCAAATGCGCTCAGGGCGCGCGTAACGGTGACAGAGATCACCGGCTCGGAAAGCTTCATCCATGTGGACTATGCAGGCAATCGGTGGGTGATGCTTGAAGAAGGCGTTCACCGTCTCGACGTTGACGATACGGTCGGCATCGAAATCGAGACACGCCATTTGCTCGTCTTTGACATTGACGGCCGTAGCGCCGGCTCACTCCAGCAGGCTGCCTGAGGAGGGGCTTTGAATGGCACGCATCGATCTCGACAATATCCGCCACGCCTACAGGCCTGAGCCAACAGGCGATGAGGACTACGCGCTGAAGCGGGTACATCACACATTCGTGGACGGTGGCGCCTATGCGCTTCTGGGACCGTCGGGCTGTGGCAAGACAACCCTGCTCAACATCATTTCCGGCCTGCTTCGACCAAGTGAGGGGCGTATTCTCTTCAACGGGAACAACGTGACCGACCTGCCCACCGAAGCCCGCAACATCGCGCAGGTTTTCCAGTTCCCGGTCGTCTACGACACGATGACAGTCTATGAGAACCTCGCATTTCCGCTGCGCAATCGTGGGGTCTCCGAGGATATCGTCGACAAGCGCGTGCGCGAGATCATCACCATGATTGGACTCGAGGAGCGCGCAAAGCGCAAGGCGCAGGGGCTCACCGCCGACGAGAAGCAAAAGATCTCCCTTGGGCGGGGCCTTGCCCGTGCCGACGTCAATGCGATCCTCTTCGACGAGCCGCTGACGGTGATCGACCCGCATATGAAGTGGGAATTGCGCACGCAGTTGAAGGAGCTGCACCGCCGTTTCGGCTACACGATGGTCTATGTGACGCATGATCAGACCGAGGCACTGACTTTCGCTGACAATGTCGTCGTCATGTATGAAGGCGAGATCGTCCAGATCGGCACGCCCGAAGAGCTCTTCGAGCGACCCACACATACTTTCGTCGGCTATTTCATCGGCTCGCCTGGAATGAACCTGCTGCCGGTGGAGGTAAGCGGCCAGTCTGCGCGCATGGGGCAGACAGTCATCGAACTTCCCGCAACGCCAAAAAAACAATCCGGCAAACTGGAACTGGGCATACGCCCGGAATTCGTCAGCGTCGGACGTTCCGGCTATCCGGTAAAGGTCGACAAGGTGGAGGATATCGGGCGGCGCAAGATCGTCCGCGCCAGCCTTGAAGGCCAGGAAATCGCGGCGGTCGTGGACGAAGATGCCGAGATACCTGCGGAAGCGCATGTAAGTTTCGATGCTGCGCATCTCAATCTCTACGCCAATTCATGGCGGGTGGAAATGGACGGGGAGGCCGGTCATGGAGCGTAGCTGGAACAACAAGGCCTGGTTCCTTGTGCTGCCGGTTCTGGTTCTGGTGGCCTTCTCCGCAATCATCCCGCTGATGACGGTCGTGAACTACTCGGTCCAGGACACTTTCGGCAATAATGTCTTCTTCTGGGCTGGCACCGAATGGTTCCAGGAAATACTGGATTCCGATCGCTTCTGGGCTGCAATGGGCCGAAACCTGGCCTTCTCGGCCATTATTCTGGCCATAGAGGTGCCGCTTGGCATTCTCATCGCGCTCAACATGCCCAGAAAGGGCTGGGGCGTGCCCGTCTGCCTTGTGCTGATGGCATTGCCGCTGCTGATCCCCTTCAACGTTGTGGGTACCATCTGGCAGGTCTTCGGTCGCATCGATATCGGCCTTCTGGGCCGCGGGCTCTATCTGCTGGGCTTCGACTACAACTATGTGAGCGATCCGGTCGACGCATGGCTGACGCTCATCGTCATGGATGTATGGCACTGGACAAGCCTGGTCGTGCTGCTTTGCTATGCCGGTCTGGTGTCGATACCTGACGCCTATTACCAGGCGGCCAAGATCGACGGCGCATCGCGCTGGGCCGTGTTCCGCTATATCCAGCTTCCGAAGATGCACCGGGTCCTGCTGATCGCGGTCCTGCTGCGCTTCATGGACTCCTTCATGATCTATACCGAGCCCTTCGTGGTCACGGGCGGCGGTCCGGGCAATTCGACCACCTTCCTCTCCATCGATCTGGTGAAGCTCGCGATCGGCGAATTCAATCTGGGCGAAGCGGCCGCGATGTCGCTGATCTACTTCCTGATCATCCTCCTGATGTCATGGGTGTTCTACACCGTCATGACGAACTACGGCACGGAGAAGCGGTGATGGCGACGAAGAACGAAGCCATGGCGGCGCGGGTCACATCGGGCGAGGGCGCTTCTGCCATCTCCCAGGACGACAGGCAGATGGCGCAGATCATGATGAAGCGGGGGCGTGAATCCCGCTTCTGGTGGCTGGTACCGACGATCTACATCATCTTCCTGATGCTGCCGATCTACTGGCTCATGAATATGAGCTTCAAGACGAATACCGAAATCCTGTCCACTTTCTCGCTGTGGCCACAGAACCCGACGATCCGGAACTATATGGTGATCTTCACCGATCCGTCCTGGTATTCGGGCTATATCAACTCGATCATCTATGTGGTCATGAACACGGTTATCTCGGTAACGGTGGCACTGCCGGCAGCCTATGCCTTCTCGCGCTACCGCTTCCTGGGCGACAAGCATCTGTTCTTCTGGCTTTTGACGAACCGCATGGCGCCACCCGCCGTCTTCGCGTTGCCGTTCTTCCAGCTCTATTCGGCTTTCGGGCTGATCGACACGCATATCGCGGTCGCCATCGCGCACTGCCTTTTCAACGTGCCGCTGGCAGTCTGGATTCTGGAGGGCTTCATGTCCGGCGTGCCGAAGGAGATCGACGAGACAGCCTATATTGATGGCTATTCGTTCCCGCGCTTCTTCGTGAAGATCTTCATGCCGCTGATCGCGAGTGGTATCGGCGTGGCAGCCTTCTTCTGCTTCATGTTCTCCTGGGTGGAACTGCTTATCGCACGCACCCTGACGACGACTGACGCGAAGCCAATCGCAGCCACCATGACGCGAACCGTGTCTGCCTCGGGTATGGATTGGGGCGTGCTGGCGGCAGCCGGCGTTCTGACGATCATCCCGGGCGCGCTCGTGATCTGGTTTGTCCGCAACTACATCGCCAAGGGCTTTGCCCTGGGTCGGGTCTGAGGAGGAGATGATGAACCTTTCATGGATGGCCTGGACCTGGCCGACGGCACTCTTCTTCATCACCATCGCTGCACTTCTGGCTTCGATGGCCGTGTGGGAATATTTCTCGCCGGGTGGAAATCCGCGGGTCGGCATTCTGCGCTTCGAGACAACGCGCGGCGACCGCCTTTTCGTGTCGCTGCTGGGCAGCGCGTTCATTCATCTTGCATGGTTGGGCTGGGTAGGACCCAATCTGTGGTGGGCTCTTGGCCTTTCGCTGGTCTACGCGCTTGGCGTGTTCCGGTTCGTTTAGGCGTCAAGGAGATGGGTGGCGGCATGAGCCGTCTCCCGAACTGGTGTTTTTGTAAGGGAGGATACTATGCAACGGCACTTGTTGATGACGACCTCGGCCCTGCTCCTTTTGATGGGAACGGGCGGAGCTTTTGCAGGCATGGAGGAAGCCAAGGAGTTCCTTGATGCCGAAATCGGCGACATGTCCACGCTCTCCAGGGAGGAGCAGGAAGCGGAAATGCAGTGGTTCGTGGACGCTGCAGAGCCATTCCAGGGCATGGAGATCAAGGTCGTCTCCGAAACGATCACCACCCATGAATATGAATCCAAGGTGCTCGCTCCGGCCTTCACCGCAATCACCGGCATCAAGGTCACTCATGACCTGATCGGCGAAGGCGATGTGGTGGAGAAACTGCAGACGCAGATGCAGTCGGGCGAAAACATCTATGACGCCTATATCAACGATTCCGACCTCATCGGCACCCACTGGCGCTATCAGCAGGCACGCAGCCTTTCCGACTGGATGGAAGGCACCGGCAAGGATGTGACGAACCCGAACCTCGATATCGAGGATTTCATCGGCATCTCCTTCACCACCGCACCCGATGGTGAAATCTACCAGCTCCCTGACCAGCAGTTCGCCAACCTCTACTGGTTCCGCTACGACTGGTTCAACGACGAGAAGAACAAGGCCGATTTCAAGGAGAAATACGGCTACGAGCTTGGCGTGCCGGTCAACTGGTCGGCCTATGAAGACATTGCCGAATTCTTCACCGGCCGCGAGATCGATGGCCAGAAGGTCTATGGCCATATGGACTACGGCAAGAAGGACCCGTCCCTTGGCTGGCGCTTCACCGATGCATGGCTCTCCATGGCCGGCAACGGCGACAAGGGCATCCCGAACGGCAATCCTGTCGATGAATGGGGTATCAAGGTCGACGAGAATTCGCGTCCTGTCGGTTCCTGTGTTGCCCGCGGTGGCGACACGAATGGCCCGGCTGCCGTCTATTCCATCGAGAAATATCTCGAATGGATGGAAAAATACGCGCCACCGGAAGCACAAGGCATGACGTTCTCCGAATCCGGTCCGGTGCCGGCTCAGGGTCAGATCGCCCAGCAGATCTTCTGGTACACCGCCTTCACCGCAGACATGGTGAAGGATGGTCTTCCAGTCGTGAACGAGGATGGCACGCCCAAGTGGCGCATGGCACCAAGCCCACATGGTGTCTACTGGAAGGACGGCATGAAGCTTGGCTACCAGGACGCAGGTTCCTGGACGCTGATGAAGTCAACGCCTGATGATCGTGCAAAAGCTGCATGGCTCTATGCGCAGTTCGTGACCTCTAAGACGGTTGATGTGAAGAAGAGCCATGTCGGTCTGACATTCATCCGCGAGTCCACGATTCAGCACGAGAGCTTCACCGAGCGCGCACCGAAACTGGGCGGCCTGGTCGAATTCTATCGCTCTCCGGCCCGCGTACAGTGGACTCCGACAGGCACGAACGTCCCCGACTATCCGAAGCTGGCGCAGCTCTGGTGGCAGGCCATCGGCGATGCTTCTTCGGGTGCGAAAACCGCTCAGGAAGCCATGGATTCGCTCTGCGAAGAGCAGGAAAAGGTCCTTTCACGACTTGAGCGCGCTGGCATCCAGGGCGATATCGGGCCGAAGCTCGCTGAAGAGCACGATATCGAGTACTGGAACAAGCAGGCTCAGGAGGCTGGCAACCTTGCGCCCCAGCTGAAGATCGAGAATGAAAAGGAAGAGCCGAAGACGGTGAATTACGACGAGCTCGTCAAGAGCTGGAGCGAAAACTAGTCTTCCCACATCAGTGAAATTGAAGGAGGCGGGTCATCCGCCTCCTTCTGTCTGTTCAAGAACAAGGATGAACCATGGCTGGCTATATTCTGGCGATCGATCAGGGAACGACATCAAGCCGCGCGATCCTCTTCGACAGGAAGATGAAGGTTTGCGGAGTTGGCCAGCAGGAGTTCAAGCAGCATTTCCCCAAATCGGGTTGGGTCGAGCATGACCCGGAGGATATTTGGAAGTCGGTACTCGATACGGCGCGTGAAGCGCTGCGCGCTGCCAATGTCGATGCGTCGGATCTCTCCGGTATCGGCATTACCAACCAGCGCGAGACCGTGCTCATCTGGGATCGTCAGACCGGCAAGCCGATCCACAAGGCAATCGTCTGGCAGGACCGCCGAACCTCCCAACTGTGTGACAGACTGAAAGAGCAGGGACACGAGCCGCTCTTCTCCGAGCGCACCGGACTGGTCATTGACCCCTATTTCTCCGGCACCAAGATTGCCTGGCTGCTCGACAATGTCGAAGGTGCACGCCAGCGCGCCGAAAATGGCGAGCTCCTGGCCGGAACGATAGACACTTTCCTTATCTGGCGTCTGACTGGCGGCAAGCGCCATGTCACCGACGCGACCAACGCTTCACGCACGCTGATCTACAATATCGAGCGGAACGAATGGGACGAGGAGCTTCTGCAGATCCTGGACATCCCGAAGGCTTTGTTGCCGCAGGTCCTGGACAGCGCCGACGAGTTTGGCACCGCGCTGGCAGAGCATCTGGGCGCGGAGGTGCCGGTGCTGGGCGTGGCAGGTGACCAGCAGGCTGCTACCATCGGTCAGGCTTGCTTCAAGCCGGGCATGCTCAAATCCACCTATGGGACGGGATGTTTTGCCGTCTTGAATACGGGCGAAACACTCGTGCGCTCTAAGAACCGCATTCTGTCAACCATTGCCTACCGGCTCGACGGCAAGACCACTTACGCATTGGAAGGTTCGATCTTCGTCGCGGGCGCTGCAGTTCAATGGCTGCGCGATGGGCTGCAGATCATTGAGCAAGCTTCGGATTCCGGTGATCTTGCCGAGAAGGCGGACCCTACCCAGCAGGTATATCTGGTGCCCGCTTTTGTCGGGCTGGGTGCGCCCCATTGGGACCCGGATGCGCGTGGTGCCATCTTTGGCCTGACGCGCAACACCGGACCAGCCGAGTTCGCGCGAGCAACACTTGAATCAATCGCCTATCAGACGCGCGACCTTCTGGATGCAATGCGTAAGGACTGGCCAGGCGGTGCGGACGAGACAATCCTGCGCGTCGATGGTGGAATGGTGGCCAGCGACTGGACGATGCAGTTCCTTGCCGACATTTTGGACGCGGCTGTTGACAGGCCAACGATTCTGGAAACGACTGCTCTCGGTGCTGCCTGGCTCGCTGGCTACAAGGCGGGCGTCTGGCCTTCGGCAGAAGAGTTTTCCGCCAGCTGGAAGCTTGATAGGCAGTTCGAGCCTGCAATGGATGCCGAAATCCGTGATGCGAAGCTGGCAGGCTGGCATGATGCGGTTCGCCGAACCCTTTCGAACACCTGAGAGCAAAAAGCGCTCACGGGTCGATCTGCTTCATTCTGATGGCACGCGCGACGGCTTGCGATAGCGTCTTGCAACCAAGCTTCTCACGCGCTGCCCTCAGATAACCGCGTACGGTATGGCTGGACAGGGCGAGTTGGTGCGCAATTGCCTGCGCATCCAGCCCATTGGCTACCCAGGCAAGGCACTCTCGCTCTCGTTTTGCCAGCAGTCGGGGTGATGCTTCGGTCGCATGATCTCTGCACAGAAGTTGGTGAACGCGGTTTGCTGCCACGCGCAGTCGGTACTGCTGCTCATCGACACAGGCAATCCAGTCTGCTTTCCCAAGCTTCGTCGTGACCGACAATATGCCGCGACGGCCCTCGGCAAATACCGGAATGACAAAGCCATCTTCCCCGACGCCGTGGAATGCCGCGTCGTTCATGAAGGCTTCCTGCTTCGCGTCAACTGGCATCTCATGCCAGAAGAAAGGGCTGGCAGAAGCGAAGCCTAACTGCACAACCGGATCGATCAGCAGGTAATCGCGCAGAAGATATCGCGCGATCCATTCAGGTGGAAAAGTCGTGCGTATGATCGGTGCCGTCGTGCCACTGATTTGAGGCGGGTTGAGCTGGTAGCTTGCATGGCAGACGCCCGTGAATTGTTTCAGCTCTTCCAGAACAGCCTGCGCTTGCTGCGCGGCGCTGCCAGTGTTCATGGGTTCGTCTCTCAATACAACGCGATGCAACGCGGGGTTTTTACCTCTTTTGCCAGAAGACTATTGATCCAGCCAACAAAAAACCCCGCCACAGAGCGGGGTTTTGTTGCGCCTAAGCTGGCTGATTTACCGGAGCCGGCCACTGGCATGGGCCAACATCGTGTAGACCTTGCCGGTATCCGAAGTCAGATATGTCTGGGTCATGATGTTGTCGCGGTCGGAACGGGCAACATCTGCAAGCAGCTTCTCGAAATCCTTGCAGTACTGCTCGACGGCCTTTCGGAAGTCGCCGTCACTGCGGTATTTGCGCTGAATTTCGTCAAAGGTCTGCTGACCCTTCAGCGTATAGAGGCGGCGGGTGAAGACGTTGCGCTCTCCGCGGCGATAACGCTCCCAAAGTTCAATGGAAGCCTCGTGATCGATGGCCCGTGCAATGTCCACGGACAGAGAGTTGAGCGATTCCACAACATGAAGCGCCGTACGGTCGCCATTGCCTTGTGCGGGCTGTGGCTTGCGCTCCTGGGCTTCTTCCTCGCGTGAAGCGCTGCGCAGAAGATCGCGGATCCAGCCACCACCGCTTGCCGGCTGCTGTGGCTGAGCCTGCTGGGGAGCCGGGCGCGGCTGTGGTGCAGCTGCCTGCTGCTGCTGACGCGGCTTCTCTGCAACCGGTGCTGCCGGCTGCTCGGGCGGCGCGCTGCGTGGCAGGCTTGGCGTCGGCGTAGCCGGGATCTCGTAGCCGGTATCTTGTAGACGACCCGACTTGGAGACGATCTCCGACAATTCCTTCAGCGCGTTGATCTGTTCGGTTATGGCATGACGCATGGCCGAAGTGGACTGCTTCGCTTCCTGAGGCAGTTCCGTCATGCCGCGCTTGAGATCGCCGCGCGTGGCCTCGAGCTCGGTGCGGATTTCTGCAGCGGTGTTGCGGATTTCCGCCGTAGCGCCAGCAAAGCGGCTTGTCGCTGCTTCCACGGCTTCGGTAATGGCCGCGCGGATCTGCTCCACCGAACCCTTGGTGCGGCCTTCCGTGGTCTCCAGCGCTTTTTCGAGGAAGCCTTCGAAGGAGCGCATGCTCTTTTCGATTGTCTCCGACTTCTCGACAAGCCCCTTGGCCAGCGCCTCAAGTTCGTGAGCGCGGGTTTCCAGAGTGGCGCTCAGGCCACCCTGCGCCTTGTTGAGGAGTTCGGAAGCACCTTCGAGCAGGCGGCTGTGATCCTCGAAACGGCTCGCGATCGTGGAGATTTCCTTGAGCGTGCGTTCGGAGAAGTCCGCAAGCCGACCGGAATTGGCATTGATGAGATTCGCCGAATTGGCAAAGGTCTCTGCAGCCTTTTCCGCATTTTGGGCGAACTGCTGCGTGGTGCCAACCAGACGCTCATCGACCTGCGACAGGTTCTGCGCTGCCACTTCGATGACATTGTTGAGGCGGTCGCCGGAGCCATCAAGCTGCTGCAGGAGCTCCTGAACATTGCTCGCAAGACGGTTACGGGTCTGTTCGAATGCATTGAGCGTGTCGGCGGTGCGGCTCGCCAGCGCATTGACCAGCGCGTTGTTTTCCTCATGCAGACGCGATGCGGTGCGCTCGGTAATGGCCTCGATATTCTGCTGAAGTTCACCACCGCTTGCCTCGAAGCGTTCCACCAGGGGACGCGCAGTCTCATCAAGGATACGCGAAATCTCGGAGGTGCGGCCCGCTAGCATGGCGTTGAGTGCAGCGGTGCGATCTTCAAGTGTCTTGACGGTCTCACCGGTGCGGCGCGCGATATGCTCGTTCACAGTCGCAAAGGTCTGGCCGATAGTGTCAGCGGTCGAAACCAGGTCGGCCTGCGTGCGCGAAAGCTGCTGGCTGACATGTTGGGCGGCCTGCTCGGCCGTATCCTTCAGGCGGCCTTCCACATCGCCGATGCCTTCGACAAGAGCGAAGCGGCTGCGCTCGGTGCTTTCGCTGAGACGTTTCTCGACTTCCACCATGCCGCTGACAAATGCGGACGCAGTATTGCCGGCGGTGCTCTTCAGTCGGCTCTCGATCTGCTCGAGCGACTGGCCGATGGCCTGGGCGCGCGCTTCCAGTTCGGCAGACGTCTGGTGCGTGCGCGCGACAAGCTTCTGGTCGATCTCTTCGAAGGCATGGGTAAAGTCGGCTGCCCGGCCTGCCAATGCATTGGAAGCTTCGTGAACCTGCGCTGCAATGCGGCGGTTACCCTCGTCGAAGGTCCGGGCCACATTCTCAACGCTGCCATTGAGTGTCTGTGATGCTTCCTCAATGCGCGCGGCGATACGCGTATCGACCTCGTCAAAGCGCCGTGCCACGTCGTCTGCACGGCCCTCAAGGTTCTGCGCCGCCTCGTTGACGCGGGCATTGATCGTGTTGCCGACTTCGCTGAAGCGCTGCGCGGCAATATCCGCCTGACCGGCGAGCGTTTTCGACGCTTCGTCGACGCGGGTGAAGATGTGGTCGCCAACTTCGTCGAAACGACGCGCAACCACGTCTGCCTGTCCGGACAGGGTCTGTGCAGCCTCTCCGACGCGGGCAACGATACGACCCTCCACATCCTCGAACTGGCGCGACACGTTTTCGGCACTGCTGTTGAGGGTCTGGGAGGCCTGCTCGATGCGTTGAGCGATGCGGTTGTCTGCATCCTCGAAGGTGCGCGCGATCGTGTCGGCGCGGCCTGCAAGGGCGTCGGAGCTCTGAGCAACGCGCTGCGCAATCCGCTCATCGGCTTCTTCAAAGGTGCGCGCGATGGATGCGGCGCGCTCGGAGAGAATTCCGGCGGTCTGATCGACACGGGCGGCGACCCTCTGGTCGATTTCCTCAAAGCTGCTGGTGAAGGCCTGCGCACGAGCGCCAATGCGTTCTGCTGCTGCGTCGAAGGTGCGGTCAATGTCGCTCACGCTGCCCGACAGGGTTTCTGCCGAAGCACGAACGCGTTCGGCGATGCGCGCATCGATGCTGCCGAAGACTTCTTCGGTCTGGCTGCCGAGTGCCGAAGTGGCCTCGACGACCTTGTCGCGCAGCGAACCGGCGACGACCACCGCGCTGTTCTCAAGCGTCTTGCGGACATTCTCGACACCAAGTGCGAGAGCCTTTTCCATCGTCTGCGTACGCTCGGCGATGACATCGGTATGCGTGGAGAACATCTCGTTGACGCGGTCGATATCGGTGCCGATGGCAGCGGTGAGCGCATCACGATGCTGCGCGATGCGGGAGATGTCGTCCTCGAGCGCGGCGGCAAAGCCGGAACGGGATTCGGTGAAGCGTTCGATCTGGCCTTCAATGCCGGATTCGAATGCCTGGCGAGCCTCGTTAAGCTTCTGGAGATCTGCTTCAAGAAGGCCGGTAAGGCGCTGCTGGTTTTCGCCGAAATTGGCAAGCTGGCGCTCAACGGCTTCGTCCATGCGCGCCTGGACAGCGTCGAACTTGCCAAGCTCGTCATCGAGACGTGCGCTTACAAGGCTGTGGCCGTCTTCGAGACGCCTGGAGAATTCCTCGGCCTTGCCTTCGAGCATGAGGGAGGTCGAGGCTACGAGATCCGCAAGCTCGGTATCGATGGCGCTTTTGCCGGATTCGATTGCCGAGGCAACCTCGTTGCGACCATTGGCCAGCGTTTCGGCAATCTCGCGTGTGCGCTCGACGAGGGATTCGTTGATCGTGCGCGCACGTGCTTCCAGTGCGGCATTCAGCTTCTCCATTCCCGTATCGAGAGCCTCGGCGCGGGTGGAGAACTCCGCGATCAGGGACTGTCCGCGTTCCGAAAGCGTGTTCTCGATCTGCAGAAGACGGCTGTCGAATTCTTCGTTGATCCGGCCCGAAACATCGCCGACCGAGCTCAACAGGCCGCTGACACGGCTGTCGAACATCTCGCCAAGGGTACGCGTCGCCTCGTCCGTCTTCTGGGAGAGGGTCGCGATCCGGTTGTCCAGAAGTCCGGAAAGTGTTGCGCCGGATACATCAAGCTTGGACGAGATTTCTTCGCTGCGCTGCTCAAGCGCCTGGTTGAGCGCGGATGTGCTCTCGGTAACGCGCGCGAGCAGGGCATCACCAGACTCTGAGAAGCTGGCAATACGAGTATCCAGCAGGTTTGCAATTGCATCGCCGGACAGTGAGATCTTCTCCGAGAGGCTGCTGACGCGCTCGTCAACGGCCTTGTGGATCGTTTCGCCGGTCGCGCTCAGGCGCTCGACGAGGCTGTTGCCGGAATCGCTCAAGGATTCGGTTAGACGCCGCGATGCGCCATCCACGCTGAGGCGGATCTGTTCGCCGGCGGAATCGAGCTCTTCCTTGAGAATTTCGTGTGCA
Source organism: Nitratireductor sp. CH_MIT9313-5 (assembly GCF_037029545.1). Taxonomy (NCBI): domain Bacteria; kingdom Pseudomonadati; phylum Pseudomonadota; class Alphaproteobacteria; order Hyphomicrobiales; family Phyllobacteriaceae; genus Nitratireductor; species Nitratireductor sp. CH_MIT9313-5. Next base: position 237,274 of record NZ_JAYMER010000014.1, read on the forward strand.
CCGGTGATCGAGGCGCGCACACGCTCGGCATGGCTGACAATCCCCTCGCGCTCGCTGCCAAGGCTGTCCACCAGGAGGCGAATCCGGCTCTCATTCTCCGAATAGGCGCGTTCGAGCTCGTTCACTTCCGTATGCACAAGCGTTTCAAGCTCGACGGCGCGCGCAAGCGTGCGCTCGATGCCTTCGCCCATGGCCTGTACTTCCCGGCGCACTGCCTGGCCGACCATCATGACGCGGTCTTGCGCAAGATTCTCCGGCTCGGCGAGGCGGAAAGCCATCTCTGCCATCTGGTTGGCAGCCAGGCGCATTTCCTGCGCACGGCGCATCATGATCGCGAATGCCCAGAAGAGCAGGATCGGCAGAACAATTCCAACCGCCATGCCCAATGCGTAAGGCGCCTGGACCAGTGCCTCGAGACTGCCGATCTGCCAGATCTCCGGCGCGTAGAGCAGGTGAGCCAGTAGTACCCCACCAGCAAGCCAGACGACCGACAGAAATGCTGTCAGCCAGTAAAGGGATGAGGAGCCCTTGATCTCGGGACGGGTAAGATAGGGTGAAACGGTATTGCGCTGAAGATCGTCATTGGCAGCGGCGAAGGGCGCTGCAGGAGCAGGTGTTACGGGCTCACCGGCGGGCCTTGCAGCCGCGGAGGATGGTGGCGCGATGTCTTCGCTCTCGAAATCGTCGTCAAAATCGGGAGCAACGCTCTGAGCGAGTTCGGCTTTCTCGTTTGAAGACTTCAGCTCCGCCTTTACGGTCGATGGGGAAGCTTCAGCCTTCGCAGCACTTTTTGCGGGCTCGCCATTCTCGCGTGCAAGCTCTTCGGCAGCCTGGGAAATCTGGGCTTCGAGATCTTCCATCGAGGCAGCTATATCGAGATCTCCCTCGTCCGAAAGCGCGAACTCGGTGTCATCCAGTTCAAGCGCTTCTTCAAGTTCACGCGCGAAATCGTCTTTCGCAGCTGCTGTTGTCGATTTACGAACCATACCGCCGTCACCCTGTTACTCGATGGGTTCCCGTTGCCGGGCCTCGTAACCCATTAAAAATACCCACAACTCGCCAGCCCGCACCGTAGGCAAACAATCCAATATTGGGAACACGATTTTGCGCGAATGCCCAGAAGTTTAAACATAAGGTTAACGGAAAGAAGGGCAGAAATAGGAATTCGAACAGAATGATTTACGTCTTGTGCACAGTTTGCACATTGGCATTCGCAGGCTGATCTGGCAGCAAGCGGTTCCCATTTTTGCACAGGAGATGAGCCCGTGGACGAGCGGCCAATTATCGATCTGGCACAGCTTGAGCGACAGACGATGGACGATCAAGCGCTCCGTGACGAGGTGCTTGGAATGTTCGTCCGGCAGTTGGAGGATGCGTTGCGCGATATTGGAGCGGAGCCTCAGGGCGCTCGCGATCATGGAGCGCTCGCGCACCAGATCCTCGGTACGGCGCGTGCGCTGGGTGCATTCCCCCTCGCTCAGGCTGCCGATTGCCTCGACCGAAATGAAGATCGAGGCGCGCTGGATGACTTTGTCCGACATCTGAAAGAGGCGAGGGCCGAAGCCCAGCGGCTGCTGGAAGCGCGCTGACGCGGCAGTTGACAGCGCGCTATCAACTCTTATCTCCGGCGCAACTTATTGAAACAGGACCCTCTTATGCCGAAAGTCACTTTTATCGCGCCCGATGGCACCGCTTTTCCGGTGGAAGCCCCAACTGGTCAAACGGTGATGGAAAGCGCCGTGCAGAACGGAGTGCCGGGTATCGAGGCGGAATGCGGCGGTGCCTGTGCCTGCGCTACCTGTCACGTCTATATTGACGAGGCATGGGAGCCGAAAACCGGCGAACCGGAGGTGATGGAAGAGGATATGCTGGATTTTGCCTATGATGTTCAGCCCAACTCGCGTCTGTCCTGCCAGATCAGGATGAATGAGGAACTGGACGGGCTGGTGGTGCGCGTTCCGCAAAGGCAGGCATAACGCCCATCCTCGCTCAGCGTGCCGCCCGCTCCATCTGCTCGAGCCTGTAATCCAGCAGTCGCATCAAGCGGCTTTCGAAATTGATCGCTTCGATGCGATCAAACTTTAGCTGAGCGGCATCATGCTTGGCCAACAGGCGTTGCGTGGTCGCTTCCGCCACCGACTGCAGCTCAGCGCATTCACGCTTTCGAGGCAGGGCACGCAGCGAAGCCTCAAGCTCGCGCGCATGATTTTTCGCAATGATAATATGGCTTTCTTCGTGCCGCTTTATATCGCGCTCCAGGATGTTCCAAATCAGTCGAACATCCTGTTTCGCTTGCCTTTCGGCGCGCCAGCGCGGCAGCGTCACAGCAGCTTTCAAACCAACTTCGGCCTTGGCAATCCGACACCAGCCATTGCTGTCGCTGTAGTCGATCTTCGTTTTGAACTCCATGCTCGTCGCACCGGGATGGCGCTGGCCCGTGGAGTCAAGCTGGGGGCCACGGCTCTTCAACTGCTCCTCGATCTGCGACAGGGTCGAACCGCCAATCGTAAAATAGCTGTAGGATTTTGACAGGCTTGCGGCCGCAGCAACTGCGGTGCTGAAAGCCAGCGCGCCGAATATGATCAGGATTTTCTTCATGGAGCACCTTTCGCGCCAGATTGCGGCAGAGCGGCGGCGAATGCCAATCAAAATCGCATTCTGCACAGGACGTGATTGATTTTGACCGCTGCCCGCCCAATAACGCTCTCAACACGAGCCGGAGGCACGATGAGACGCTGGAAATGGAAGCTTGCCCATGGCTGCGAACTGGAGCTTGGCTCCAGTGCCGTGATTATGGGCATTCTCAACGTCACGCCAGACAGCTTCTCCGATGGAGGGCGCCACGAAGGGCTGGAACAGGCGGTTGATGCGGCTTTGCGCATGCGCGAAGCCGGTGCCGCCATTATCGATGTTGGCGGTGAATCGACACGCCCCGGAGCCGATCCCGTCGATGCGCAGACCGAGCAGAGCCGCGTTCTGCCCGTAATTGAGGCTCTCGCCAAGCTGCCCGGGCTCATCATATCGGTCGATACTTATCGGGCCCAAACCGCACGGCGCGCGGTGGAACGCGGCGCACACATCGTCAATGATGTCTGGGGCCTGCAAAAGGAGCCTGCCATTGCCGAAGTAGCGGCAGAAACCGGGGCGGGGCTCGTGATCATGCATAACGGCCGGGAGCGCGATAAGCGGGCCGACGTCATCGATGACCAGTTCATTTTCCTTCAGCGGTCCCTGGAGATCGCACATGAAGCAGGCGTGCAGGACGAACAGATTGCCCTGGATCCCGGTTTCGGCTTCGCCAAGGATGAGCAGGAAAACCTGGCTTTGATGGCGCGGTTTGCAGAACTTCAGCGTCTGGAGCGTCCCGTTGCGGTGGGACTATCCCGCAAGCGTTTTATCGGTTCGGTCACTGGACGGGACACTGCCGACCGCGATATCGCAACGGCTGCAACAAGTGCACTGCTGCGCATGCAGGGTGCCGCCATATTTCGTGTTCATGATGTGAGCGCCAATGTGGATGCGCTCAGAATGGCCGATGCCGTTATGGCTGCCGGCAGGAAGGAAGACGCATGTACAAGATCCGACTGAAAAACTGCGCTTTCTTCGCAAGGCATGGCCTGCATGACGAGGAAGAGCGACTCGGACAACGCTTTTATGTGGATGCGGAACTGAGCGTGCGCCCGGCTGTGCCGTTGGAGGAAGATGCCATCAGCGGTACCGTCGACTACGGTGTTGCATTTACTGAGATCGAACGGATCATCACGGGCAAGCGCCGCTTTCTGATCGAGGCGCTGGCGCTGGAAGTTGCGCGCGCCTTGTGCAAGCGCTTTCCTGAAATCGAACGCGCCGAGATCACGGTGCGCAAACCGAATGCGCCGGTGCCGGGTGTTCTGGATCATGTCGAGGTGACGGTTGCCTGGCCTCAATGATTTGAACGGGGCGACGGCCTATCTGGGGTTGGGCGGTAATCTGGGCGACCCGGTCGCCAATATGTCAGCAGCCCTGCAGGCCCTTGATGCAGCTCCCGACATAGATGTGGATGCCGTCTCGCCGCTCTATAGAACCCCGCCATGGGGCGTTGCCGAGCAGCCCGATTTCATGAATGCGGTGGCGCGGGTAAAAACGAGCCTTGCCCCACGTGCGCTTCTGGACCGCTGTCTGCAGATTGAGCGATCGCTCAAAAGGGAGCGGCGGGAACGATGGGGCCCGCGACTCATCGATCTGGATGTTCTGGTCTATGATCAGGTTGAAATGGCCGAAGAGGGGCTCATTCTTCCGCATCCAAGGATGCACGAACGCGCATTTGTGCTGGTTCCACTCGCCGATATCGCGCCGGATTTGCGCCTTGATGGGCACAAGGTTGAGCATCTTCTTGGAAGCTTGGATGTCAGCGATATCAAACGCTTGTCGGATGACGTTGAATGGTGGCGTTAACGCGATAAGCTATTGTTGCGCGATGGCGCCCACGCTCTTGCCGTCGATGCGTTTGAGTTGCATGCCGATCACCGGAACAAGTTCCTTGTTCACATGCACCGAGATCGTGACCGTCATGGTATCCTGGCCCGAGAGCTTGGCACGCATGGCACCTGTCAACTCGTTGCGGTGAATGGCGAAGACAACATTCTTGCCTTTGACCGTGCCACCGACAACGTCGAGCCCTTTGCCTTTCGCGCCATCAAGGAATTGCCCGCGATAACCCGACCCCGCCTTTTCAATCTTGGCGGACATGTCCTGATTGAAGATGCCGACACGGCAGCCGCCATCAAGCGACATACCCACCTTGCCCTGCGGGCTGGCGCCGGCGAAGTTGCAAACAAATTTGGTGCCTTTGTATTTCCCGGCAACGATTTCACCGGGGCCTGACCACTGGCCGCTCAGGGAATCGAAGAATTGTTTGTCCGGATCGCTTGCGTTGGCCGGTGAGAGCGACATCCAGACAAGCCCAGTCGCGGCCAAAACCGAGGCGAGGGGGCGTTTCAACTGCTTCATCATATCCGACCGGCACAATTTTGAGGTTGAGGTACAGAATGGGACGTCTTGGTTAATGCTTTGTCACCAGCGTACCCAAATCACCAAATCAGCCTTAAGATGCTAGACTTCTCGCAGATGCGCAACGCCCTTAGCGCTTCGTATTCTCAACCCGCTCCACTTCGGCCTGCGAGAACGAGGTGAGTGCCTTCAGGAAAGCTGACAGGCCCGGCCTTTTTACCGCGTGAAAAGGCAAGGGGCGCACGGCAGCCATGGCTGCAATGCCAATGCGAGCTGTCATCATGCCATTGATAATGCCCTCGCCAAGTCGCGTGGAAAGCCGGGCGGCAATCCCATGCCCCACAACCTGCTGCATCAAAGTTTCGCCCATGGCCATCGAGCCGGTCACGGCCAGATGCGCAACCACGCTCCTGACAAGGTGCAGGAAGCCGAAAAAGCCTGGCCGACCCGCATAAAGCTCGGAGAGCCGACGGACGAGGCGGGCTGCCTCGAACAGCACATAGCCGACATCCATGATCGCACGCGGGCTCACCGCTGTAACGACCGAAACACGCTTTGCTGCATCGAGGATCAGCTTCTGCGCCTGCGCATCAAGCGGTGAAAGCAGCGATTTCTCCGCCAGGTCGAGAACGCGGTCGCCGTCGATGACATCCTGGCTGATATCAGCGAGATGACGTCGGCCGGCAGCGGTTTGCGGCATGTCAGCATAAAGCTGAACCAGTTCGTCCATGATGGCTCTGCTGGCTTTTTCATCCGCGGTCTCGCGCACTTTTCGCGCCCGCTCGCGCAATTTCTCGACGGAATTTACCCGCCACAGCCCAGCGAGTTCGCGGGCAATAAGGCCGAGCAATGCGAGCCCGGCAAGTGCTGCCAGGCCAAGGGCGCTCCAGCCAAGCCAATCTGCACGCGTGAAAAGATCGCGGATGAGCTGGTCGACCCACAGGCCGATGGCAAGAGCAACCAGTAGCCCGAGTGAGGAAAAAAGGATCGAGCCGAGCCTGATCTTGCGCCGTGGCGCAGACGCTGGTTCGACTGGCTCCAGCGCCTCGAGCCTGTCGAAATGGTCTTCGACCTCTGGCTTGATGACGACATTGGCGGTCACGGCACGCGGCTTGCGTGGCTCCTGCCTTTCTTTTTGAGGCTTGGTCTGTTTTTCCGGCTCGACACGAAAGGCCTTTGGGCGCCTGGGCTCGCTCATGCCAATTGATCTCCAACAAGAAATTCAAGCGCCTGGTCCAACCGGATATGGGGAAGGGAAAGCTTGGCGCCCTCGGCAGTTTGCTCCAGCCTGGGAGGCCGGAAGCGTACGAAACGGATTTCAGGCGACACTGCCTGTGCTTTGCCGTCGCCTGCGGAGAACAGCGCTGAGGGGCGTTCCGGCAGGTCGCCGGGGAAGACCGCCGTTTCCGTCTCTCCGTCGAAAGTCTCCTCACCGAGGCTTTCACCGGCGATCGGAGTGCCAATGATAACAGGGAGTTGATCCTTGCCGCTCCCGGCCGTTCCTTCGCGGGTGGCACGAATGGCAGCCATGGCGAGCACGTCCACCTCGGCGCCTGAAAAATTGGCGCGTGCAATGGCGCGATCAGCCAGACGGCGTACAATGGCCTGCATACGCTCGTGGCTCTCCCTGTGCATGTGATCAGCCTTGGTCGCTGCAATCAATATTCGATCGATCCGGCGTTGAACGAGATCGGTGAGGAGGCTGCCCTTGCCGGGGCGGAAGCAACTGAGAATTTCGGTCAGAGCACGCTCCAGATCACCAACCGCCTCCGGCCCCGCATTGATGGCCTGCATGGCATCCACGAGAACGATCTGCCTGTCGAGCCGGGCGATATGCTCTCGGAAGAAGGGTTTGACCACGTGGCGCTTGTAGGCCTCATATCGCCGCTCCATCATCGCGGCAAAACTGCCCGGTTTGATCTTGTGATCAGCATCCAGCGGAAGCGGCGCAAAGGTTAGGGCAGGTGACCCCTCAAGATCACCGGGCATCAGAAACCGTCCTGGCGGTAGCGTGGACAGCGCACGACTGTCGTGCTTGCACTGACGCAGATAGTCGGAGAATGTCTCGAAAAGCTTGCGCGCCTGCATTTCATCGGCAGGACCTTCGGGATCGATGCCGCCTGCGATCTTTAGCCATTCCCCGGATATGTCGGAGCGGGCGGGTTCTGCAGCACTGTCGATCGCCTCGCGCGCGAATTCAGCGTAATCCTTGCCCAGAAGCGGCAGATCCAGCAGCCATTCGCCGGGATAGTCCACGATGTCGATGGACAGTTTTCCGCGCGAAAACATGCGTCCCCATGCGGACGCTGATTCGAATTCGATGGTCAAACGCAGTTCGGAAATTGCTCGTGTGGAATCGGGCCAAACTCTCTGGTCGATAAGATCAGCGATGTGGTCTTCATACTGGAAGCGGGGCACCGCATCATCCGGCTGGTGTTCCAGATAGGCTTTGGCAATGCGCCCCGATGCCTGCGCCTCGAACAATGGAAGGCGGCCTCCATGGATGAGATTGTGCACCAGAGCGGAAATGAAGACGGTCTTGCCCGCGCGTGAGAGACCGGTCACGCCAAGCCGCAACGACGGAGACCACAGATTTGTCGTACGATCTGAAAGCGTATCAAGCGCAATGCGGGCTTCATCGGCAATGGAAGTGAGGGTCGGCAATGGCACATCCTCTGAAAAAACAATTCACGGCGCATATAGGTCTTCAGTACCGTCAACCAAGGCAATGTGCTTGACGGTTGGAAGTCACGGCTCGGGCGCGATGAATGTGACAAGCTTTCCCGTGTCGTTGGCGAATGGCAAATAACCGCCCTCGAACTGCAGAACCGCAAAGGCAGACTGGACGAGCCCCCGGGCTTCTGCTGCGGCCATCACATCCGGCGCTGCAGACGCGATGCTCTCGAAGAGCAGGTCTTCCAATGTAGGGTTGTGGCCGATCACCATGAGCGTCTGCTTCTCATCAACCGCGGAAATGAGATTGCGGCAGCCATCTGCGTCTGTCCGGTAAAGCTCTTCAGACCATGTAACGGGAAGCGAGGTGCTGAACGGTTCGCCCAGCGCCTGAAGGGTCTGCCTGGCGCGTCTGGCGGTCGAGCAGAGAATGTTGTCCGGTAATAGACCCTCATCCCGCAAGCGGTCGCCAAGTGCGGCTGCTTCTTTCAGGCCGCGTTCGCTCAAAGGGCGGTCAATGTCGGCCATGCCAGGCGCACCGAAAGCCGCACTCGCGTGACGCAACAAAAGCAGGCGGTTCAATGCTTATTCCTCCAAGGCACGGCAGCGGCGATTGTTGTGCAGGTTTTGCCCGCATTTGCCAAGATCCGCCTCAGCATTACGCAACGTGCAGTTTTAGGTTGCTGTGACAAATACGTGAGTAAACCGACCTTTCCGCTTGTTACGATCCCTTTCGCGGAATATATAGGCGCCGCTGGCCTATCTTTGGGGTGAATCGATGACCGATCTCGTTGATACTGAGTATGTGCCCTCCGAGGACGAGCCCTTCATGAATGATAGGCAGCGGGCCTATTTCAAGAAGAAGCTCTTGCAGTGGAAGCAGGAAATCCTGCGCGAAGCGCGTGAAACGCTCGAGGCACTGCAGCAGGAGAACGCAAATCATCCCGACCTCGCGGATCGCGCGTCGTCTGAGACCGACCGCGCCATCGAGCTGCGGGCGCGAGACCGTCAGCGCAAATTGATTGCAAAGATCGACGCGGCGCTGCAGCGTATCGACGACGGCACCTACGGCTACTGCGAGGAGACGGGCGAACCCATCTCGCTCAAGCGCCTCGACGCCCGGCCCATCGCGACACTTTCGATCGAGGCGCAGGAAAGACATGAGCGTCGTGAGAAGGTCTATCGCGACGACTGAACCGTCGGTCTTGCAGTTTCTGTACGGGAATTTCTGTGGAGGTGATGCCCATGGCGTCGCCTTCATTTCGTTTGGAGATTATGCGCACGGATGAACCGGCGGCGCCTTTGTCCCGTTGATATTCTGCACAAATTAACGCCAGGGGTTTCAATTTACCTGCCGGACGCATAGCTGCAGGAGAACATATTCAACTGAATGAGGACCCGGCATGGCTGATTATGATTTCGACCTGTTTGTCATTGGCGGTGGTTCGGGCGGTGTGCGCGCCGGACGTCTGGCGGCAGGGCTGGGGAAGCGTGTTGCCATAGCTGAGGAATACCGTTTCGGCGGCACATGCGTCGTTCGTGGCTGTGTTCCCAAGAAGCTCTTTGTCTACGCGTCCCAGTTTCCGGAGCATTTCGAGGATTCGGCTGGTTACGGCTGGTCAGTTGGCGAGACGGCATTCGACTGGCCAACTCTCGTCGCCAACAAGGATAAGGAAGTCGCACGGCTCGAAGGGCTTTATCGCGCAGGGCTTGAGAAAGCAGGCGCAACGATCATCGAGGGCAGGGCCGTTCTGACAGGTCAGCACGAGGTTGCGGTCGGCGACAAGACCTATACGGCAGATAAGATACTCATCGCCACCGGCGGTCGCCCCAATCCGCACCAAGCCTTGCCTGGGCATGAGCACTGCATCTTCTCCAACGAGGCCTTCGACCTGAAGGAGTTGCCAAAACGTATAGCCATCGAGGGCGGCGGCTATATCGCGGTTGAGTTCGCCAATATCTTCCACGGCCTTGGTGTCGATACCACTCTGATTTATCGCGGAAAGGAAATCCTTGGCCGCTTCGATCAGGACATGCGCCGCGGGCTGCATGAGGCCATGGAGGCCAAGGGCATCCGCATTCTCTGCCAGGAAGTGCTTACCAATATCGAGAAGAATGCCGACGGATCGCTCGAAGCCACGATGAAATCCGGCAAGGTGGAGAATTTCGACCAGATCTTGCTCGCGATCGGCCGCATTCCCAACACGGAAGGGCTTGGCCTTGAGAGGGCTGGTGTGGAAACAGGCGTCAAGGGCGAGATCCTGGTAGACGACTATTCACGCACCAATGTCGAGAACATCTGGGCACTGGGTGACGTGACGGACCGAGTACAGCTGACGCCTGTCGCAATCCATGAGGCCATGTGTTTCATCGACACCGAATTCCGCGGACAGCCAACGACCATTGATCACGACACGATCGCGACGGCCGTATTCTCCCAGCCCGAGATCGGCACTGTCGGCCTGAGCGAGGCGGACGCTGCGGAAAAATATGATGAGCTGGAGGTCTATCGTGCCAGCTTCCGCCCCATGCGCCACACCTTGTCAGGCCGTCAGGAAAAGATGATCATGAAGCTGGTTGTGGACGCGGCATCGCGCATCGTTGTCGGTGCCCATGTCATGGGACCGGATGCGGGCGAAATGGCGCAGCTTCTGGCAATCTCGCTAAAAGCCCGGCTGACGAAAGATGCTTTCGATCGCACGATGGCGGTCCATCCTTCCGCAGCCGAGGAACTGGTCACCATGTATCAGCCAAGCTATCGCGTGAAAAATGGCGAGCGGGTCGATTGATGGCCCACCCGCGCCTTTGAAAGAAACTGCGGCCGAATCGGCGCGCAATCGGGCTGGCGTCCCGGTTGCGCATTGGTTAAAAGGCGCCATGGCTGCCTTTGAGGAGCGGCCGGAAATTCTGTAATTGGGTGTTGAAATGAAAAACTGGTCGCCAAACTCCTGGAGAAGCAAGCCTATCCTTCAGGTGCCTTCCTATCCGGACCAGCAAGCGCTGGCCGATGTAGAGGCACGCATGGCGACCTATCCACCTTTGGTCTTTGCAGGTGAGGCGCGCAAGCTGAAGCGGCAGCTCGCGGCCGTCGCCAATGGCGAGGGTTTCCTCCTTCAGGGCGGCGATTGCGCCGAGAGCTTTGCCGAACATGGCGCGGACAATATCCGCGACTTCTTCCGCGTGTTCCTGCAGATGGCCGTCGTGCTGACCTTTGCCGGCTCCCAGCCGGTCGTGAAGGTGGGGCGCATTGCAGGCCAGTTCGCCAAGCCGCGTTCTTCCGATGTCGAGAAGAAGGGCGACGTGGAACTGCCGAGCTACCGCGGTGACATCATCAACGGCATCGAATTCGATGAGGCATCGCGTACGCCAGATCCGGCACGCCAGGACATGGCTTACCGCCAGTCGGCCGCCACGCTGAACCTTCTGCGCGCCTTCGCACAAGGTGGCTTTGCCAATCTGGAAAATGTCCACAAATGGATGCTCGGCTTCGTCTCCGACAGCCCGCAGGGTGAGCGCTACCAGGCGCTTGCCGATCGCATTTCCGAGACCATCGACTTCATGCGTGCCGTTGGCATCAATGCCGAAGCACATCCGTCGCTGCGCGAAACGGACTTCTACACCAGCCACGAAGCGCTGCTTCTGGGCTATGAGGAAGCGCTGACGCGCGTGGATTCCACCTCCGGCGACTGGTACGCCACCTCCGGCCATATGCTGTGGATCGGCGATCGTACCCGTCAGCCTGATCACGCCCATATCGAATATTGCCGCGGCGTGAAGAACCCGCTTGGCCTGAAATGCGGTCCCTCGACAACGCCGGATGGCCTTCTGGAACTGATTGATATTCTCAATCCGCAGAACGAGCCGGGCCGCCTGACGCTGATCGCGCGCTTCGGTGCGGAAAAGGTTGGCGAACATCTGCCGCGTCTGGTTCAGGCTGTCGAGCGGGAAGGGCGCAAGGTCGTGTGGTCGTGCGATCCGATGCATGGCAACACCATCACGGCCGCCGGCTACAAGACCCGTCCCTTCGACCGGATCATGCAGGAGGTTCAGACCTTCTTTGACGTGCATCGTGCAGAGGGATCCCATCCCGGCGGTATCCATGTCGAGATGACCGGCAAGAACGTGACCGAGTGCACCGGCGGTGCGCGCGCCATCCGCGACGAGGAATTGCAGGATCGCTATCACACGCATTGCGACCCGCGCCTCAATGCCGATCAGGCGATCGAGCTTGCCTTCCTGGTGGCCGAACTCCTCAAGAAGGACCGCGCCGCGCACAATATCGGTCAGGCCGTAAACGCCTGAGCAATTCACACTGGCCCATGAAAACGGGCTGGAACGGCATGTTTATCGGACACCCTCGCCATGCCAATGTGCGGGGGTGTTTTTGTTTCAGCAGCGATTCTGCGTGAAGCAGGGCTGTTCGGCTGCTTCATCACACAGCCACGCAAAATTGATCTTCGAAAGCGAGTTCGCGTTGTCATGTCGAATGTACCGCTGGAACTTTCATTGAACGAGCGTGCAGGCCTGCCGGCGGATCTGCGTTATCTGGTGGAGAAATATCCGCGCGAGGTCTGGCAGGAGCATCAGAACCTTGGGGAGATGGCTCGCTTTTGGCTTCAGCGCCACGACATGTTTCGCGAACTGAGCGTGGCATTGCGCACCAGTGTTTCAGATTATCGCGAGGGAAAGCTCGATCTAGAAAGCTTCGCGAGATTTTTTGCGCCACGCTTGCGCTTCTTCCTTCAGCAGCTTCACGGTCACCACCAGATCGAGGATATGCACTATTTCCCGATCTTCATGGAGGCGGAGAAGCGGCTCAAAAAGGGTTTCGACATACTCGAGAACGACCATGAAGTGATCCATGAGGCGCTTGAACGCAACCATGCCACCGCGCGCTCGTTTCTGCAGGCGCTTCATGAGAACAGTTCAAGGCGCCGATTCGCAGCGGATGAATGTGCGAAGGAGAATGATGATCTGATCGTCATGCTGACCCGGCATCTTGCGGACGAGGAGGATCTGATCGTGCCGGTCATCCTTGATCGCGGTGAAGATGCCCTAGGTCTGAACCAGGGGTAATTTGCCAATCAAGCTCGCCTGAAGGCATTCACGACGTTTGTGGCCCCCCAATTGAGGAACGAGAAAGATAGATGACCGATATTTTGCGCATCGCTCTCGCACAGTTGAACCCCACGGTCGGGGATATTGAAGGCAATCTGAAAAAGGCGCGTGAGGCGCGTGCAGATGCGGCAAGGCAGGGAGCGGATCTGGTTCTCTACCCTGAGCTCTTCATCGCCGGATATCCGCCTGAGGATCTCGTTCTCAAGCCCGCCTTCGTCGAAGCCTGTGAACGCGCGGTCCAGGAATTCACGGCCGATACCGCCGATGGCGGCCCGGGAGTGGTGATGGGGCTTCCGCTGCGTCGCAAGAGCGGGCTGCACAATTCGGTACAGGTGCTCGACGGCGGCAAGATGATTGGCGAGCGCTACAAGATGGACCTGCCCAATTACGGCGAGTTCGACGAGAAGCGCGTTTTTCAGCCCGGTCCGGCCATGCCGGGACCCGTCAATTTCCGCGGCGTGCGCCTCGGCATTCCCATCTGCGAGGATATCTGGGGCAAGCTGCAGGTCTGCGAAACACTCGCTGAATCCGGCGCCGAGCTGCTCCTGAGCCCCAATGGCTCGCCCTACTACCGCGGCAAGGTGGATGTTCGCCATCAGGTGGCGATCGTGCAGGTGATCGAAAGCGGGTTGCCGCTCATTTATGTGAACCAGCTTGGCGGACAGGACGAACTGGTCTTTGACGGTGCCTCCTTCGGCATACAGGCCGACAAGTCGCTCGCCTTCCAGATGAGCCAGTTCGAGGAAGCACTCACCGTTACGACCTGGAAGCGGGAAGGCGGGACCTGGGTTTGTTCGCAAGGCCCGATGTCGAAGATCCCGCATAAGGAAGAGGCCGACTATCGTGCCTGCATGTTCGGCCTGCGTGATTATGTGAACAAGAACGGCTTCAAGAATGTCGTTCTGGGCCTTTCGGGCGGCATCGATTCTGCTATCTGCGCCGCACTTGCCGTCGATGCTCTGGGCGAGGAGCGTGTGCGCTGCGTGATGATGCCCTACCGCTACACCTCCGATGAGTCGCTAAAGGACGCCGAGGATTGCGCGCGGCTTCTTGGTTGTCGCTATGACACAATTCCGATCATTGAACCCGTAGAAGGCTTCGCCAAAGCGTTGTCGGACATGTTCGAAGGCACCAAAGAAGGTGTGACGGAAGAAAACCTGCAGAGCCGGACGCGCGGCACGCTGCTGATGGCGCTGTCCAACAAGTTCGGTTCCATGGTGGTCACCACCGGCAACAAGTCGGAAATGTCCGTCGGCTATGCCACACTTTACGGCGACATGAATGGCGGCTTCAACCCGATCAAGGACCTCTACAAGATGCAGGTCTATGCCATTTCGCGCTGGCGCAACGAGCACACGCCGCCCGGCGCCCTGGGGCCGACGGGCATGGTGATCCCGCAGAACATCATCGACAAGGAACCTTCGGCCGAGCTTCGCCCGGACCAGAGGGATCAGGACTCACTGCCACCATATCCGGTTCTGGATGACATTCTCGAATGTCTCGTCGAGAACGAAATGAGCGTCGACGAGATCGTGGAACGCGGCCATGACCGCGAACTGGTGCACCGGATCGAGCATCTGCTTTACATCGCCGAATACAAGAGGCGTCAGGCAGCGCCCGGCGTGAAGATCACGCGCAAAAATTTCGGTCGCGACCGGCGCTATCCGATCACGAACAAGTACAGGGATCGCTCCTAGCTCTGGCCGGGAAATGAACTCCTGATCGGGAGGCGGCGGTAGAACACTGCCGCCTTTCTCGCGTTCGGTTGCAGACTGGAGGCATCTCGGCCATAGTTGACTTTCACCTGCGGTGCTGGGTTCCAGGCGCCGGACCACTAGAGAGTTTTATGACGTTCCTTGCATTCCTGCGCGAAAATGCACGCTGGATAGCGGGCGGTTTTCTGCTGACCTTTTTCTCGTCTTTCGGACAAACCTTTTTCATATCGCTGTCCGCAGGTGACATACGCCGGGAATACGGACTGTCCCACGGCGATTTCGGCATGCTCTACATGGTGGCGACATTGGCCAGCGCATTCACCATGCCGCGCTTCGGACAGATCGTCGATAAATACTCTCCGCGCACCGTCACGCTGATCATTGTGCCCATGCTGGCACTGGCATCCATTGCGATGGCGCTCTCGCAATCTCTGCTTCTTCTGGTCTTCACCATCTATCTGCTGCGACTGTTCGGGCAGGGCATGATGACCCACAATGCGCTCACCGCCATGGCTCGGTGGTTCTCGGCACAACGCGGCCGAGCCGTTTCCATTGCGACCCTCGGCCACAACACCGGCGAAGCGGTTTTCCCCCTCATATTCGTCGCCATTGCTGCAGCTATCGGTTGGCGTAACACCTGGCTGGTTGCGGCGGCATTCCTCGTGGTTGTGGCGCTTCCACTTATTGCCGGTTTGATCTGGCAGGAAAGAGCACCACGCACGAGCGATCCGCAGCCGCGCAAGGCGCCGGTACGTGACTGGACCCGCGGCGAAGTCGTGCGCGACCCACTGTTCTATATGTTGCTGCTCGGCGTGATGGCGCCAGGCTTCATCGGAACGACGATATTCTTCCACCAGGTCTATCTGGTTGAGCTGAGAGGGTGGTCACTGGAGATGTTCGCTTCCTCCTTCACCTTCATGGCGAGCATGACGGTTGTCTTCGCGCTGGTCGCCGGCCAACTCGTGGACCGCTTCTCCGCAACGGCCCTGCTGCCAAGCTTCCTGTTGCCGCTTTCAGCCGCATGCCTGGTTCTGGCAAGCTTCGATGGGCCATGGAGCGCCTTTGCCTTCATGGGACTGCTGGGTATCTCCTACGGTTTTTCCTCCACGCTGTTCGGTGCGGTCTGGCCAGAGGTCTACGGTCTCAAGCATCTTGGTGCGATCCGTGCTCTGACCGTGGCGATCATGGTATTTGCGACAGCCATGGGGCCGGGTCTGACGGGGTACCTTATCGATCTGGGCGTTTCCTACCCGCTGCAGATTGCTTTCATGGGCTTCTATTGCCTCGGCGCATGCCTGCTGATGCTCCACGTTTCGCAGCGGCTTTCCCGTCGGAGCTTGCAAAGCGAGATGGCCTCGGCTACCTCGCAGCCATGAGTGTTACCCTACGTTTTGCACCTTCGCCCACCGGTCAGATCCATATCGGCAATGCGCGCACCGCATTGTACAACTGGCTGTATGCCAGGAAGGCGGGTGGCCGCTTCATCCTGCGCTTCGATGATACCGACAGCGCCCGCTCCACGCGGGCCTATGCCGATCAGATCGAACAAGATCTGGAATGGTTGGGCATCACCCCCGATGAGGTTGTTCGCCAGTCGGAGCGCAAGGACGCCCATGATCGGGCTGCCGAGCTTTTGCGGGAGAAGAGGCTTCTTTATCCCTGCTACGAAACGGCAGAGGAACTGGAACGCAGGCGCAAGATACGGCTTTCCCGCCGCTTGCCACCGGTTTATGGCCGTGAAGCGCTCAAGCTGAGCGCGGATGACCGTCGGCGTCTCGAGGACGAAGGTCGCACGCCGCATTGGCGATTCCTGCTGCCGAATTTCAAGGACGACCCTCATCAGCCTGAGCGGACACTGGTGACATGGGATGATGTCGTGCGCGGCCCGCAGACAGTTGACCTGGCAGCAATGAGCGATCCGGTGCTGATCCGTGAGGATGGCACCTATCTCTACACCCTGCCATCGGTTGTCGACGACATCGACCTTGGCATCACCCATATCATCCGCGGTGATGACCACGTCACCAATACCGGGGCGCAGATCGCGCTCTTCAATGCCTTGGGCGCGCAGGAACCGGCCTTCGGACACCACAATCTTTTGACTGCCTCGACGGGTGAGGGGCTGTCAAAAAGGAAGGGCGCCCTCTCCATCGCTTCGCTGAGGGACGAAGGGCTGGAACCCATGGCCGTTGCCTCACTCGCGGTCCTCATCGGCGCTTCGGGTGCAGTGGAAGCATGTTCGACGATGGATGCTCTACAGGAGCGATTCGATCCTGCAGCAGCATCACGGTCCGCAGCGAAATTCGATCCCGAAGAGCTGCGCATGCTCAGCCGCCAATTGCTTCAGCAGAAGTCCTTCGGCGAAGTGGAGGGCAAGCTTGCAGCATTGGGCATTTCCGGCGAGAACGCTGAAGCTTTCTGGCTGGCCGTACGGGGCAACCTGGAAAACCTGGAAGACGCCGTCGATTGGTGGCACATCGTGCAAACCGGCCCGGCCGATGATGCATCGCTTGAAGCAGAAGACCGGGAATTCGTCCGCGCTGCCTTCGAACTGCTGCCCGAAGAACCCTGGACAGCTACTGTCTGGAAAGAGTGGACCTCGATCGTGAAGAGCAGGACCGGACGCAAGGGCAAGCAGCTTTTCAAGCCCCTGCGCATCGCGCTTACTGGCCGCGATTGGGGACCGGAGCTCTCAGATCTATTGCCTCTTCTGGGTCGGGAAGGAACACTGGCCCGACGACCCTGACGCCCGGAGCAAAGGAGGAGACCGCAGCCTGAATCGGAGCTGATGGCAGCGGTTTCTTCATTTCCAGCCCACCAACACGATTGGCCAGCGTTTCTGGATCTGCAGCCGGGTCGGGACGAAAGCGCGGGGCAGGCAGCTCGAACAGGGCTTCGCTCTGGCTCGTTGCAGCCTCTTCTGTGGGATTGACCGAACTCACCACGTCGCCATTCTGCCCGGCCTCGTAATTGCCGGCCATCACCTCGAAGCTGGGCGACTTCAATTCGCAGCCGCAACTGGAGCTGCCAACGCCCGTCTGCCGATATTTGTAGGCGAAGTCAGCCTTCTGATAGGGCGTGCCATCCGCGATGGAGACCATCTGCGCGGTTTCCTCATCGGGAACACTGTGAACGAAGAGCTGAACCTCGGCACCGGGACAACGGGCCTCGCAGGTCTGCGCATCACGCTCGAACATGTCCTTTGGCACCGAGAAGGAGATGGGGAAGTAATAGCCGTCGCACATGCGCACGCACATTGTGCGGAATGTGGTCATGTTGCGCGGCTTGATGAAGGGAGCGCTTGCCGTGCGCACGGCCTTCTGCTTGCGCACCACCTTCTTGATTGCGGCCTTGCGCACCACCTTCTTCGTAGCTGGCGCGGATTTCGTTACACGTGCAGGCGCAGCTTTCTTTTGAACCCGTGCGACCGCACTCTTTTTCTTGCTATTTGCCTTTACCGATGTCTGCGGTTTGGCGCGGCAGCCATGCTTGCGAATATCACGCAGGAGGCGTGCTTTGACCTGTTTCGTATTCCCCGCACCAAGAGAAGCGCGTGTTCTTTTCAGTTGCGCAAGATTTGCGTTCATCTTGCGGATGGTGGAATTGAGTGAGCGGCACTGTGTGCTGTTATTCCCGAAAATGCCGCCGCTGCATCCCGCATTGCGAGCGCTGGACGTGGCTCGGTTCAGCTCCTTGCTCTGACGTGCAATGGCACGATCATATTTGGCAACCGACGCGCTCGAAGCTCCACGCGGAACCTTCGCAAGTTGTGCTTCCAGATTGCGGCAGGTGCGGGAAAGCGCGTCCGCCTGCACGGTAAGGAAAAGACATGAAATAAAACCAAGTAGGGCAATGCGCACAAAGCCGTACATGCTGCCTCCGCTCCACTGCTGAACAGCGGTATGGGTTCGAAATGAAATAACGATACGCATCACATCTTCATCCCGCACTTGCCGCAGCCATGGTATGACCAAGCGTTGTGCGTCTACAAGTTGTGTTGCAATAAAATTGTTAGCAAAAGTAGATTAAGTTCAAATTATCGGTTTGCCGCGCTTTTTAGGCACTGCGGCTTTGACTGGCCTCCACGACTGCAAGGGCTGTCATGTTTACCACCCCGCGTGAGGTTACCGACGGCGTGAGAATATGTGCAGGCATGGCGGGCCCCAACAAGATGGGGCCGACATGAAGCGCATCCGTCATGGCGCTGACGGTGGTCAGCGTGATGTTTGCCGCATCAAGGTTGGGGAACACCAGCAGATTGGCTTCACCTTCGAGATTGGAATGAGGGAAGACGCGTCTGCGCAGCGTTTCAGAAAGTGCGGAATCGCCATGCATCTCTCCATCCACCGCGAGATCGGGTGCCTGTTCGTGCAACAGCGCGGTTGCCTTTCGCATCTTCGCGGCACTGGCGGATTCACGGGAGCCGAAATCCGAGTGCGAAAGTAGTGCTGCCCTTGGCTCTATGCCG
Source organism: Nitratireductor sp. CH_MIT9313-5 (assembly GCF_037029545.1). Taxonomy (NCBI): domain Bacteria; kingdom Pseudomonadati; phylum Pseudomonadota; class Alphaproteobacteria; order Hyphomicrobiales; family Phyllobacteriaceae; genus Nitratireductor; species Nitratireductor sp. CH_MIT9313-5. The sequence continues at coordinate 256,237 of NZ_JAYMER010000014.1, forward strand.
AACCGGCGGATTTCCTCGGCCGCAAGCAGAGTCATTTCGGCGATTTCCTCGGCGCACGGGTCGATGCTGACATAGGTGTCTGTGAAGAACATGACGCCCTGCTTGGTGATCAACATGGACAGGGCCGAAAGCTCATCGACGCCCGGACGGCGGCCAAGGATGATATCGACATAGCGCAGGTGACGTTCGAAACGGCCTTCAAGGCCACAGATCATCGCATCGGCCTCGTCACGCAACATTGCCAGTGCGGCAATTACCGTATTGTTCGTGCGGACAAGCGTTCTCGCACCTTCAGGTGTGATGCCGCGTCGACCGGTGCGTTTTTGAAGGAGATCGACATATTCACGATAGCGTGGATCATCCTCCGGATTGATGATCTCGAAATCCTTGCCTGGCCGTATCTTCAGACCATACCGGCCAAGGCGTGTCTCGATGACCGCTGGACGACCGATCAGTATCGGCCGCGCAATGCCTTCCTCGAGAACCACCTGTGCTGCGCGCAGGACGCGCTCATCTTCACCATCGGCATAGATGACGCGCTTGTGTTGTGCCGCCTTTGCAGCGGAAAAGACCGGCTTCATCACGAGACCGGAGCGGAACACGAAGCGGTTCAGCTTGTCGTGATAGGCCTGCATGTCCTCAATCGGCCGACTGGCCACACCGCTCTCCATTGCGGCCTTCGCCACGGCAGGAGCGATGCGCAATATTAGGCGCGGATCGAAGGGTGAGGGGATCAGGAAGTCCGGTCCAAAAATCGGTGTCTCGCCACTATAGGCGCGCGCGGCGACATCGGACGGCTCCTCGCGGGCAAGTGCCGCGATGGCGCGCACGGCGGCAAGCTTCATCGGCTCGTTTATCGCCGTCGCCCCGACATCCAGCGCACCGCGGAAAATATAGGGGAAACACAGGACATTGTTGACCTGGTTGGGGAAGTCGGAACGACCGGTACAGATCATGGCATCCGGCCGCGCTTCGCGTGCGACCTGCGGCATGATTTCGGGCACGGGATTGGCAAGCGCCAGGATCAGCGGCTTCTCCGCCATTTCCGACAGCATCTCAGGCTTCAGAACGCCGGCTGCGGAAAGACCCAGAAAAACGTCCGCTCCGGGGATGACTTCGGCAAGCGTGCGCTTGTCGGTATCCTTCAGATACGGCTCCTTCCACCGGTCCATTTCCTCCACACGACCCTTGAAAGCCACTCCATGGCGGTCGGTGATCCAGATGTTCTCAAGCTTGGCACCAAGCTCGACGAGCAGGTTAAGGCAGGCAAGTGCTGCTGCACCTGCGCCGGAGGTGACGATCTTGGCTTCCGAAATCTTCTTGCCCGCAAGCTCAAGCCCGTTGAGTATGGCAGCGGCAACGATGATGGCCGTGCCATGCTGATCGTCGTGGAAAACCGGGATCTTCATGCGCTGCTTCAGGCGCTCTTCCACCTCGAAGCATTCGGGCGCCTTGATGTCTTCGAGATTGATGCCGCCGAATGTCGGTTCAAGTGCGGCAACGGTCTCGACCATCTGGTCGATCTCCGGCGCTTCGATCTCGATGTCAAATACGTCGATATTGGCGAACTTCTTGAACAGAACCGCCTTGCCTTCCATGACCGGCTTCGATGCGAGCGGCCCGATATTGCCAAGCCCCAGAACCGCCGAGCCGTTGGACACCACCGCCACGAGATTTGCACGTGCAGTGTAATCAGCCGCGGTTGAAGGGTCGTCCTGAATGGCAAGACATGGCGCTGCCACGCCCGGTGAATAGGCGAGCGCCAGATCGCGCTGGTTTCCCAGTGGCTTGGTTGGCTGGATTTCGAGCTTGCCCGGCACGGGATAGCGATGGAAGAAAAGAGCAGCCTCGTCGAGGTCGGAACTCTTGCCGTTCTTGTTGTTGTTATCAGCCATTATGCAATTTCCCGCGTGCTAAGCCTTGAAAGCTCGTTGCTGCGCTAGAAGGCGCTGTTGTAGAGCCCGCCATCCAGTTTCAGATTCTGTCCGGTGATGTAACCGGCGTGAGCGGAACAGAGGAAGGCGCAGGCCTGGCCAAATTCCTCGGCAGTGCCGAAGCGTCCGGCAGGAATCTCGGCTGCCTGCTTTGCGGCCTGTTCTTCATAGGAAACACCGGTCTTCTCAGCGCTGGCACGAATGCCGCTGGCAAGCCGCTCCGTATCCATCTTGCCGGGTAGAATGTTGTTGATGGTCACATTCCTGTTGGCCACGGACCGCGACACCCCTGCAAGAAATGCCGTCAGCCCGGCACGTGCGCCGGAGGACAGGTCAAGTCCCTCGATCGGCATGTAGACGGACAGTGACGTGATATTGACGATCCGTCCGAATCCACGCTGGGCCATTCCGTCGATCACGCGCTGGATCAGTTCCAGGGGGACAACCATGTTCTGTGTGGTGCCGCGCAGCATGTCTTCACGTGTAAGGTCGCGGAAGTCGCGGCGGGGAGGACCGCCATTGTTGTTCACCAGAATATCCGGCTCCGGGCAGGCTTTGAGAAGTGCATCCTGAACGGCTGGATCTGACACGTCGCCGACAACTTCACTGACCACAACCTCATGATTGCGGCGAAGCTCCTCGGCAGTCTGGTGGAGGGAGTTTGCTTCGCGTCCATTGACCACGACATCACAACCGGCTTCTGCTAGCGCGATTGCACATCCGCGGCCCAGTCCGCGGCTGGATGCACAAATGATTGCCTTGCGGCCCTTGATTCCCAGATCCATCTGCCACTCCCAAGCTTTGCTTCGCTGGATGATCTACAGATGGGCCGCGTGCATGACAACCGTCACATGGCTGTGACATGAATCTGTCCATAGAAGCTGCGTCACGAATATCACGGACGTGAGCCATGCCCGAGCCGAAAGCCCGTCAATACCGCAGCATCTTCATTTCCGATGTGCATCTGGGCTCGCGTCCTGCAAAGGCGGACTTCCTGATCGACTTCTTGCGCTATAACGACGCAGAGACGGTTTATCTGGTTGGCGACATTGTCGACGGATGGCGGCTACGCCGTTCCTGGCACTGGCCGCAGGCGCACAACGACGTTGTGCAGAAGCTCCTGCGGAAGGCGCGCAAGGGCACCGAAATCTACTATATCGCCGGGAACCACGACGAGTTCCTGCGTTCCTTTCAGGGCACGCATTTCGGCGGTATCGTGGTCTGCGACCGCCTCATACATAAAGGCGCCGACGGTCGGGACTATCTCGTCATTCACGGCGATCAGTTCGACCAGCTCGTCCACAATGTGCGCTGGCTCGCCTATCTCGGCGACAAGGCCTATGACCTGGCCATCGTGATCAACCGCGTTGTCGCAGCGTTTCGCCGGGCTCTCGGGCGGCCTTACTGGTCGTTCTCCTCCTGGGCGAAGGTGAAGGTGAAAAAGGCCGTCAATTTCATCAGTTCATTTCAGGAAGTGCTCGCACAAGAGGCGCGGCGCAGTGACGTTGACGGTGTTATTTGTGGACATATCCACCATGCTGCAATCGAAGAAATCCGCGGCATTCGCTATATGAACACGGGCGACTGGGTCGAGAGCTGCACCGCTCTGGTGGAAGACTTCGACGGCAATTTCGAAATCATAACCTGGACGGGCATAGCCGCACCCGCTGAAGCGGAAGCCAAGCTTCGGCTGGCGGATGCTGCAGGTGTGAAGGCGGCATGAGGGGTACGCAGAACTAGCCCCAAAGCTCCGGCATCGGAGGTGTGACCACCGAACCGGTATATTTCAGCCCCGGCTCCCGGTCCTCTTTCAGAAGCAAAGGTCCATCAAGATCGACGAAATCGGCGTCCTGGGCAAGCAGGAGCGCCGGTGCCATGGCGAGCGAGGATCCGACCATGCAACCGATCATGATGGAGAAGCCGCTCGCGCGTGCCTCACGGTGAAGGATGATTGCAGCGGTCAGCCCGCCGGTCTTGTCCAGTTTGATGTTCACCGCGTCATAGCGCCCCTTGAGGTCCGGCAGGTCTGCGACTGTGTGGAGGCTTTCGTCTGCGCAAATGGGTACCGGATGCGGGATTCGTGCCAGAATGGCATCTTCGCCGGCCGGTAGCGGCTGTTCCACAAGCGCGACCTTGTGTTCTGCACAGGCCAGGAGATTCTCCTGGATGTTTTCGGCAGTCCAGCCTTCATTCGCATCAATGATCAACCGACTGTTCGGTGCAGATGCTGCAACCGCATGAATGCGTGCTGCATCATTGTCGGCGCCGACCTTCACTTTCAGCAGCGGGCGCGTGGCGTTGGCGCGTGCGGCCTCCGCCATTTCGTCAACGCTTCCAAGCGAGATTGTTGCGGCGGTCGTGACGGGGCGCAGCGGAGTGTTGCAGACATGCTCATAAACGCGTTTGCCGCTGGTTTTGGCTTCCACATCCCACAACGCGCAATCGATCGCATTGCGCGCAGCCCCTGCTGGCATGGCTTCGAGAAGGTCTTCGCGCGTGATGCCACGTTCCACGAGATCGCGAACCTTCTCCATCTGTGCGATCACGCTGTCCAGCGTTTCGCCATAGCGGGGATAGGGGACACATTCCCCGCGACCCGACGCTGTGCCATTCGAGATCGTGCAGGTGACGACCTGCGCCTCCGTTCTGGCACCCCGCGCAATCCGGAAGACACCTGCGATGGGAAACCGTTCGATCTCGACTTTCATGCTGTAGGACATGTTTCACCCTCTATCGGTGCGAAAAAGCAGCGCGCTTGGCCGGAATGGAGTTTCCAACGCGCCTATGGCGAACTATGGATTGGATATGGTTTCACAAGCTCAGGCACAAGATACGGCGATAGAGGAAACGGCTGGTCCAGCCGCGGCCTGGCTTGATGTCGAGTGGCGCGAACACGATCTGGTCTGTCGCATGAGTGGCAAGTGGATCTCGCGAACAGTCGGCTCCGTCGATCAGGCGCTGCGTGATCTTGTGAAGGACGCAGAAGGCGTACCGGTCTGCCTCGAACTGTCGGAGATCGAGACGCTGGATACCGCCGGAGCATGGCTGATCGGGCGGTTCGTTAACGCCCACCGCCGCGGCGGCGGAGAGGTGGAGGTCAGCGGTGCCTCCCGCTCGGCCCTGATCCTGCTTGAGGAAGTGCAGCCCATCGCGGAAGACCCGTCCTTGCCAGAAAAGCCGCAAGGGGAATCCTGGCTTGTAGCGATACCCGCAACCGTCGGCCGCGCCATGTACAATATGCGCGACGACATGATGCAGGGGCTTTTCATTCTCGGCGCGACAATCAGCGGCGCGCAGATGAAGCTAGGCCGCAAGCACACGATCAATCCGGCGGCAATCACCAACCAGATTGACCGAATGGGCGTAGGAGCAATCCCGATCATCGTACTCATGTCGGCGATTGTCGGAGCGATCATCGCGCAGCAGGGTGCGTTTCAGTTGCGCTATTTCGGCGCAGAGATCTTCGTGGTCGATCTCGTCGGTATCCTGATCTGGCGCGAGCTTGGCGTGTTGATGACTGCCATTATGGTCTCGGGACGGTCGGGAAGCGCCATCACGGCCGAGATCGGCTCCATGAAGATGCGTGAAGAGGTGGACGCGCTGACAGTTATGGGGCTCAACCCTGTGGGCGTGCTTGTCTTTCCGCGCCTCGTCGCACTTGTGATTGCGCTTCCCTGCCTGACCATCGTAGCGAATTTTGCGGCGCTCGGCGGTGCGATGGCCACCGCATGGCTGTACTCGGGAATTCCGCCGACAGCATTCATCGACCGCATGCATGAGGCAATCGACCTGACCACCATTTTTGCCGGCCTGATTAAGGCACCTTTCATGGCGCTCATCATCGGAGTGATCGCTTCCGTCGAGGGGATGAAGGTTGGCGGCAGTGCCGAATCTCTCGGCAGCCATGTCACCGCCTCGGTGGTGAAGGCGATTTTTGTGGTGATCGTGGTCGATGGTCTGTTCGCCATGTTCTATGCGGCGATCGATTTCTGATGGCGAACATGGATCAGGATATGGCGTTGATGACACCGCAGGGCCAAGGGGCCCCGCATGAGCGAGTGGTGCTCTCTGCGCGCGACATCACCGTGGCATTTGGTGATACAACGGTTCTGGAGAACCTTTCGCTTGACGTCTTTCACGGCGAAATTCTTGGTTTTGTAGGGGCTTCCGGTGCGGGCAAATCGGTTCTCCTGCGCACCGTTCTCGGCCTGGTCCCCCGCAAGAGCGGAACGATTGAGCTGTTCGGCAAGGATCTGGCAAAGGCCACGACGCGCGAAAAGATCGCGCTCGACATGCGGCTCGGCGTTCTGTTTCAGCACGGTGCATTGTTTTCTTCGCTCACCGTGCTGGAAAACATCCAGGTGCCGATGCGCGAATATCTGGATCTGCCAAAGAGGCTGATGGACGAACTGGCACTCTTGAAGGTCGAGCTGGTGGGTTTGCCCCGCGAGGCAGCGTACAAGCTTCCCTCGGAATTGTCCGGCGGCATGATCAAGCGCGCAGCACTTGCCCGTGCATTGGCGCTGGATCCTGACATCCTGTTCCTGGACGAACCCACCTCCGGCCTTGATCCGATCGGCGCAGCGGAGTTCGACGAACTGGTCGCCAAGATGCGCGACACGATGGGTCTGACCGTCTATATGGTGACTCACGACCTCGACAGCCTGCTCACGGTTTGTGATCGCATAGCCGTTCTGGGTAAGAAGAGGGTGCTTGTCGCCGGCACCGTTGAAGAAATGATGCGCAGTGAAGAGCCTTGGGTAAAATCCTATTTCCGGGGCAAGCGCGCCCGTCAGATCGTGACGGACAACAAGCCTTGATGCAGACAGTGTACTGATGGAAACAAAAGCAAATTACGTCGCGGTCGGTGCATTCGCCATTCTGGCGCTTCTGGCAGCTTTCGGCTTCGTTTACTGGACGGCTGCCATCGGCGAGCGGGGAGAAACCTCGCTGCTGCGCATCCGAATCCCAGGCTCGGCATCCGGTCTTGGCCGCGGCAGCGCCGTGCTTTTCAACGGCGTGAAGGTGGGTGATGTGCGTCGGGTTTATCTCGATCTGACCAATCCCCAGGTTGCAGTTGCGGATGCGGAGGTTGATCGGTTGACGCCGATCACGCGTTCCACCCAGGCCGATGTCGGACTGGCCGGCCTTACAGGCCAGGCGAATATCGAACTGAAGGGCGGCGACCCGACCGAACAGAACTTGCTGCACCTGGCCGAGCAGAACAATGAAATAGCCGAGATCACAGCCAGCCCATCTGCGGTGACGGATCTGCTGCAGACTGCTCAAAGTCTGATGACACGAGCCGATAATGTCATCGGAGAGCTCGAAGGCTTCGTTAAGGAGGCGCGTGGACCACTTTCCGAAACCGTAAGGAATATCGAGAAGTTTTCGCAGGCGCTGTCGCAGAACGCATCTGGCATAGAAGACTTCCTGGCCAATGTCGGGGAGCTTTCCAAGACAATCGGAAATGTCACGGGACAGCTGGAAAGCACGCTTAAAGCGGCTGAAGATCTGATTGTGTCGGTTGATCGCGAAAAGGTCGGTGAGATTGTCGGCAATGTCGAGACTTTCACAAAGGACCTGGCGGCTGCCAGCGATCAGTTTGAGGCTGTGGTCACCCGCGTCGACAGGGCCGTTGCGTCCATATCCACTTTTTCCACCAGCGCAACCCAGACACTAAGCAAAGTCGATGGTGTGCTGGAGGGCATAGATGGCGAGGCCGTGTCGTCTGCGGTGAAAAATTTCGAAGAGGCGAGTGGCGCCGTCAATCGCGCTTCAGCCGACATTGCCCGTGTGAGCGAGAAGATCGGTGGCCGCAGCGAAGAGATAGACCAGATCATTGTCGATGCTTCGCAACTCGCCAGCAGGCTGAACGAGGCGTCGGTTCGCGTCGATGGTGTCCTGGCCAAGATCGACAACATGCTGGAATCCGGTGATGGCGAAGGCCTCGTCGCAGAAGCGCGGGCGACCCTGCGCTCCTTCCGTCAGGTGGCAGACACGCTCAATGCACGCGTGGGCACCATCACCGACGGGCTGTCGCGTTTTTCGGGGCAGGGGCTGCGTGAGGTCGAGGCCCTTGTGGAGGATGGACGCAGGGCGATCACCCGTATCGAGCGGGCCGTCACTGACCTTGAACGAAATCCTCAAAGGATCATTACCGGTGGGGAAGGCGAGATCAAACGCTATGACGGGCGAGCCCGTCGTTGACATGATCTGCATCTGCCAGCAAGTAGGAGCTAGTCTACTGCAAACCTGCCGCTTGGGGGAGTTTCGCTCGTGAGAATCGTTTCTGCCGCAGGCGGTCTGCTTGCCACGGCCTTGCTTTCGGCTTGCGCGGCCATCCCCGGATTTTCTCCGCCGCCCGTCGATGCGATTGATCTGTCCGCCCCCGCGGTGATCCAGACGGCACGCAACTTTCCGCGCAAACAGATCCTGATAGCCGAACCATCTGCGCTCAAGCTTCTTGATGGTGAGGACATCGTCATCCGCACGGATGAAGGTACGGTTCAGCTCCTGAGCGGCGTGCGGTGGACGGATCGCCTGCCGCAGCTCATTCAGGCACGGCTGGCTGAAGCTTTCCAGAAGACGGACAGTTTTGGCGGTGTCGGCCTGCCCGGCCAGGGACTTGCGATCGACTACCAGATTGTCACCGACATTCGTGCCTTCGAAATTCGTGCGGGCGCTGGCGAGACAGTTCATGTCGAGCTCTTCGTGCGCATTCTTGATGACCGCAACGGCGTCGTGCGTGGCTCACGCAGTGTGGTTGCGGTGGCCCCGGTTAGCGGAACGGGCAGTGCTGCCTATCGCGCTGCATTCACCACGGCTTTCGAAGCCGCCACGATACAGATCGTGGACTGGGTGGTCGGCAGTCTGTAAACTGCAGATCGTCCGCTGCTGGCGGATGAATACACCCGTTCTCTCCTGATCCGGAACAAGAAAAAGCCCCACTTCCTGGGAAGCGGGGCTTCATGACTTCCGGCGGGCCAGACAATCTGGCCCGCTGCGTAAGCCTTTAGACCGAGTAGTACATGTCGAACTCGATCGGGTGCGGGGTCATCTCGTAACGCAGCACCTCTTCCATCTTGAGTTCGATATAGGAGTCGATCTGATCGTCGTCGAAGACGCCACCCGCCTTGAGGAAGGCGCGGTCCTTGTCGAGGCTCATCAAAGCTTCGCGCAGGCTGCCGCAGACGGTCGGGATCTTCTTCAGCTCTTTCGCCGGCAGGTCGTAAAGATCCTTGTCCATGGCCTGGCCTGGATGAATCTTGTTCTTGATGCCGTCGAGACCTGCCATCAGCAGTGCCGCGAACGCCAGATAAGGGTTGGCCGTCGGATCGGGGAAGCGGACCTCGACGCGCTTCGACTTTGGCGAGGAGCCGAACGGAATACGGCAGGAAGCCGAGCGGTTGCGGGCCGAATAGGCAAGCAGCACCGGAGCTTCGAAACCCGGAACAAGACGCTTGTAGGAGTTGGTCGACGGGTTGGTGAAGGCGTTAAGTGCCTTTGCATGCTTGATGATGCCGCCGATATAGTAGAGGCAGCTCTCGGAAAGGCCAGCATATTCATTGCCTGCAAAGGTCGGCTTGCCGTCCTTCCAGATCGACTGGTGGACGTGCATGCCCGAACCATTGTCGCCATAGATTGGCTTGGGCATGAAGGTTGCCGTCTTGCCATAGGCATGGGCGACCTGGTGGACGACATATTTGTAGAGCTGCTGCTTGTCGGCGTTGCGCGTCAGCGTGTCGAACTTGATGCCAAGCTCGTGCTGTGCGGAAGCCACTTCGTGGTGGTGCTTTTCGACTACAACACCCATCTCGCCGAGCAGGGTCAGCATTTCGGAACGCATGTCCTGAGCAGAGTCCACCGGTGGGACGGGGAAGTAGCCGCCCTTCATGCGCGGACGGTGACCCAGATTGCCCGTCTCGTATTCGCTGTCGTCATTGGACGGCAGTTCGTTGGAGTCGAGTTTGAAGCCGGTATTGTAGGGATCTGCCTTGAAGCGAACATCGTCGAAGATGAAGAATTCAGCTTCCGGACCGACATAAACCGTGTCGCCGAAACCTTCCGACTTCACATAGGCTTCGGCCTTCTTGGCCGTGCCGCGCGGATCGCGGTTGTAGGACTCGCCGGAGATCGGGTCGAGAATGTCGCACACCACGGCCATGGTCGACTGGGCGAAGAACGGGTCCATGGTTGCGGTATCGGTGTCCGGCATGAGGACCATGTCGGATTCATTGATGGCCTTCCAGCCAGCGATGGAGGAACCATCGAACATCACGCCATCGGCGAACATGTCCTCGTCTACCGCGGACGCATCCATGGTGACGTGCTGAAGCTTGCCCTTGGGGTCAGTGAAGCGCAGGTCAACAAACTTGATGTCGTTGTCCTTGATCTGCTTCATCAGGTCCTGTGCTGTCGTCATTCTATTTTATCCCGTGTTTATGACCACAAAACGTGCAATCGGTTGTTGTTCTAGGTTCAGACCGCGTCTGGGCCGGTCTCGCCGGTACGGATGCGGATGACTTCCTCGACGCTGCTCACAAAGATCTTTCCGTCGCCGATCCGGCCCGTCTGCGCGGCTTTGCGGATGGCTTCGACTGCGGCTTCGACCATGTCGTCTGCAAGCACGACTTCAATTTTCACCTTTGGCAGGAAATCGACGACATATTCGGCACCCCGGTAAAGTTCGGTGTGGCCTTTCTGCCGGCCGAAACCTTTCGCCTCGGTGACGGTAATGCCCTGAAGTCCGACTTCCTGAAGGGCCTCCTTCACTTCGTCGAGCTTGAACGGTTTGATGATCGCCTCGATCTTTTTCATGCTTTGGCGGCCTCCGATTGCTGGTAAGTGGGGTTCGCCCCCCACTTCATGAACCTCTTATGCATGTGCCGTGCCAACTCGATCGGGTGGTGAAATTTCTTCCAGCTTTCCATCGGATGCGGGCGATTTACATGCACTCATGCTGCAATGATAGGACGTTGCAGCGAGCTGTCCACGCTATTGTGCTCAATAAATGTGCAACATGATTACAAACTAGTCGCGCGCATTGCGTATTGCGTTCTGCGTGTGGTGATCGCTAGGCTCAACCGATGGATAGCGCGCATCTTGAAATACTCACCGCCGATCAGATGAGGCAGGCTGAAGATCAGGCCGCCCGGGAGCTCCCGGGCGGGACTTTCACGCTGATGGAGAATGCCGGGCAGGCCGTGTTTGATTTTCTCCTGACACGTCATGCGGAGGCGCACGGCTTTGACGTCTTGTGCGGTCCCGGCAACAATGGGGGCGACGGATATGTCGTCGCAAGGCTCCTGCGTGAAGCTGGACTGGATGTACGTCTGTTCGCACTTGCCGCACCAAGGGAAGGCACAGATGCTGCCAGAGCAGCATCAGGCTGGAGCGGGAGTGTCGAGGATCTGGCCACGTGGCAACCTGAAGAGGGCCGGTTGATCGTTGATGCGATCTTTGGCGCCGGGCTCAGTCGCAATCTGGAAGGGCTGGTTCTTGATGTTGTTCGCGAGGCGAGAACTGCCGCTTCGACCGTGGTTGCTGTTGATCTGCCAACTGGCATCGAAGCCGATACGGGGGCAGTGCTTGAAGATGCGTTCAAGGCGTCGGCAACAATAAGCTTCTGCCGAGCCAAGCCCGCCCATCTGATGCTCCCCGGCCGGGCCCACTGCGGCGACGTCATCATTCGGGACATCGGCATCGACCCGCGCCACATTGAAGGGCTGAAGCCGAAAATGAAGCTGAACGCACCCACATTGTGGGCGAACGATTTTCCATGGCCCGGCGAAACCGATCACAAATATACCAGGGGCCATGTCGGTGTTTTCGGCGGTGGAGCAATGACAACCGGTGCGGCGAGACTGTCGGCCATGGCAGCAGCACGCATTGGGGCAGGGGCCGTCACCGTATTGTCGCCCGCCAACGCGCTTCTGCTCTACGCCATGAACCTAACGTCCATCATGGTGGCGAGATACGAGATCGAACAGGAACTGGATGATTTTCTTACCAGACGGCATCCTCAGGCCTTTGTGCTGGGGCCGGGATTTGGTGCCCCCGGCAAGGCGCGCGCGATAGTCAGGCGCCTGTCCGAGGCGGATGAGGCGGTGCGCCCGAAGGCGATCGTTCTGGATGCCGATGGCTTGACTGCCTTCGAGGAGCGACCGGAAGAGCTTTTCGAAATCGCCGCCGAATATCGTGGCCAAGGTGGTCAGCTCGTCATGTCCCCGCATATGGGGGAATACAAGCGTCTGTTTTCAGAAGTCGAAGGCGGACCGGTGGAACTGGCGCGCCAGGCTGCGGCCCGCGCACAATGCGTCCTGTTGCTGAAGGGGGCTGATACGGTGATCGCAGACCCTGAAGGCAATGTCGTGATCAATTCAAGTGCCCCGGCATGGCTCGCCACCGCCGGAAGCGGAGACGTGTTGGCGGGGATGATCGGCGGTCTGTTGGCCCAGGGAATGCCTGCACTCGGTGCCGCGAGTGCCGCCTGCCAGCTTCACGCACAATGTGCTGCCGTGCATGGGCCGGGTCTTATGGCTGAAGACATTCCCGGCCTGTTGCCGAGTGTTTTGCGTGATCTATGGCGAGAGGGCCGTGATCATCTTCAGACGGAACGATAGTTGAGACGTGGCGTTTCTGCATTGAGTCGGCAATTTATGCCGCCACCGGGCAGGGGACGTTATGGACGCTTCTTTCGACGATATGATTTCAACCGAATATGCAAAGGATGCAGAGGCTGCACGGCCCGCTAAAAAGAGCGGGCGCAAGGCCGGGACTGGCCCATCCGATGGCACGATATTACGGCCAGGACGCAATGTGTGGCGGATAGAGAATGCGGCCAAGCTCAAATTTCTCATCGACGCCGACGCATATTTCACGATGCTGGAACAGTCGCTGCGCAATGCTCGTCACTCGATCTGGATCGTCGGATGGGACTTCAACGGCAATATCCGTCTGCATCCCGATCAGGGTGAGCAATCGATCCGCCTTGGCGAATTGCTAAGAGAAGCCGTGGAGCGCAACGAGAACCTGACTGTCCGCATATTGGTCTGGCGGCTCGGTGCCCTCTACTCTCAGAAGAAGATTTTTCAGCAGGAGCCATGGCGGGAGCATCCGCGCATCATCTTCAGATATGATGGAAAGCACCCGCTGCGGGCATCCCACCACCAAAAACTCGTATGCATCGATGACACGCTGGCTTTCACCGGCGGCATGGACCTTACCGTTCATCGTTGGGACCGCAGACCTCATCGCCCCTTCGATCCGGACCGGGTGACCGAGGATGGTGAGGCATACGAGCCGGTGCACGACGCGCAGATTGCCTTGGAAGGCGCTGCAGCCAAGGCAATTGGCGATCTGGCGCGCGAGCGTTGGAAGCGCGCCACCGGCGAAACGCATCAGCCGGAACATCACGCCGAGCCTGTCTGGCCGGATGGTTTTGAGCCGGAGCTGAAAAACGCGAATGTCGGCATCGCCAGGACCCTGCCATCAATGGTCGGGTACCGGGGAAAACGCGAAGCAGGACGCCTGAACTACGATGCGCTTCGCCGGGCTCGAAAGAACATCTACGTAGAGACCCAATATCTCGCCTCGCGACCCTTGGGTCGGCTTCTGGAGAAGCGGTTAGCCGAGGAGAATGGGCCCGAGGTCGTCATTCTGGTGACGGAAAGTTCGCGGGGCCTGTTCGAGCAGTTCGTGATGGGCGGCAATCGCGACCGCATCATCCGACGCCTTATAGCTGCCGACAAGCACAAGCGGCTGCGCGTGTTCTATCCGATCGCTGTCGACGAGGCAGCGGACAAGGAACAGGAGATCCTGATCCACTCGAAAGTTCTGATTGTCGATGACTGCTTCCTGCGTATCGGCTCGTCCAACCTGAACCATCGATCCGAGGGGCTGGATACGGAATGTGATGTCGCCATTGAGGCTACAAACGAAAAGGAGTGCACGGCCATAGAGGGGCTTCGCAACGATCTTCTGGCAGAGCATCTCGGAGTTGAGAAAGAGCAAGTCGAACAAGTCATTGGGAAGACGGCCTCGCTCGTGGCCGCAATCGACATGCTGAACAAGGGCGAGAAGCGGCTGCGCCCGTTCCGTCTGGACCCCAAGGGTGAAAAAGCCCTGCTGTTCGGTACAGCAGTACTTGATCCCCAACGACCCTACTGGCCGCTGCAGAAGGCGCGTCATCTGCCAGGTGCGATCCGCAACTGGGCATCCCGCTTGTTTTCCTGATCCGGGTTACTACCCCGCTGAAAAAATGCCGCCGATCTTGCACGATCGGCGGCATTTCTATGTCGGCGGCGGGGTACTAGGCGCGTGACGCAGAAGCGCGTGCCTTTTCGCGCTCTTCCGGTTTCTTGAGAATGCCACCCTCTGCTGCCAGCAACATTGGCAGTCCGATAGCCAGCGGCACGAGAAAATAGCAGAAGCGGAATGCCAGAACCGCACCGACAAGAGGCGCTCCGCGAAGAAGGTAAAGCACCGTGGCCTCAAGCACGCCCAGGCCGCCAGGTACATGGCTGACAAGAGCCGTGCCATTGGCGATGGCGTAAACGGCCGCCACATCGATATATCCGACATCCGCAAAGGCGAGCACGGTCTGGTGCAGGCAGGCCGCGACGAAGGCGAAATTCGTGAAGCCCACTCCGATTTGAGCCAGCGCAAGCTTCACCTTCGGAATCCGGAATTCCCAGTGCTTAAACCGCCAGGTGAAGTCGGAGAAGAAGGCCGCGACGGCCAGATACGCCGCGGGCAGACAAAGGCCCGCAACCGCCAGTCCTCGGATGACACCCGCACCCAGTCCCGTCATCTCGCCAGCTGCTTCAGGCCGAAGAAGCAGTGCCGTACCGGCTAGCGTGACGAGCCCCAGGAGAACGGTGACGCCGGAAAAGAGAATGACATTGGCGACTTCACCGGCGCTCAATCCCCACCGCGAGTAGAACCTGTAACGGACCGCACCACCCGACAAGGCCGCCACGCCGATATTGTGTCCGATGGAGAGGCTGGTGAAGGAAGCATAGGCCACATTGGGATAGGGCAATCTGTGCCCGGCATAGCGCAGGCCCAGATAGTCGAAGAATGTCAGACAGAAATAGCTGCAGGCAGTAAACGCGAAGGCTCCGGCAAGGTGCCAGGCGGATATCGAGAAAAGCGAATCTTTCAGTTCTTCGAAGCTGTATTTGCTGAGCGTGCGATAGAGGAGCCAGCCTGCAAGGCAGATCGCCAAGAGAATGAAGAGCCGAATAAGGTTTTTCTTTATAGCCATTTAATTGCACATCTTAATGAACCGCTTTCAAAGGCGGTACAGCTTGAACTTCTCAGGGAACGGGAGGCGACACCTGTTGGTTCCCCATAGGAAGCCGGGCGGGTGAAGACACCAAATCAGAGATTGCGAGCGGAGCAGATTATTGCGGTTTTTGACCTATAACGTGCATGGTTGTCGCGGAACGGACGGTCGTTTGGATGCATCGCGAATTGCTGAAGTGATTGCCCAGTGCGAACCGGATGTCATAGCGCTGCAGGAATTGGATGTCGGTCGCGCAAGATCCGGAGGGATGGATCAGGCGCATGAGATTGCACGCGAACTCGACATGAAGTTTCACTTCCACGCCGCAATGAAAGTGGAAGAGGAGCATTATGGGAACGCGATCCTTACCGCACGTCCGATGCGTTTTGTGAAGTCGGGGATATTGCCTGCACTTGGCGAGCCGCGCGGTGCATTACATGTAGAGATCGAAAGTGGCGATGGCCCCATACAGGTGTTCACGACGCATCTGGGGGTGATGCGCGGGCAGCGAAACCTGCAACTCGACCCGTTATTAAGTCGCAAATGGATCGGCGGAATAGACAGCAATATGCCCCTTGTCCTCATGGGCGATTTCAACGCAGTGCCATATTCCGGCGTCTACAGGCGTTTGACGCGAGTGATGCAGGATGCCACCCAATATCGCGGGCGTCGCGGTGCAACCTTCCCCTCGCGCTTTCCGCTACTCCGGATCGATCACATATTCGTCCGCGGCCCGGTGACGTCACTTGGCAGCTGCGTGCATGACAGCGCACTTGCGCGTCGCGCCTCCGATCACCGCCCTCTTTATGTCGATCTCGAAATCTGAGAGGGCGACCGGCGCTTCAACTCGCTCGTGCCATTATCTGTTGGGCAACCGTTTCACGACCATAGATGCGGTCGAGAATTTCTGCGCTCGAGATAAATTCCTCTGCCGATGGGTCGAACGCATCGGATCGACCCAATTGCTCCGCCCAGGCAAGAAGCGCCTTGCCGCCCCAATCGTCAGGTGGAGCAACAAGGACCTGCCGTGACGTCCCATGCATGATGGCCGCCTCGAAATCGAAGAAGGAACCGTTGAGATTGCGCATCTCGACAGAACCTTCGGTGCCATAGAGGACGACGGAGATTTCGGCATCCTTGCCGGCGCTCAAGTTCCAGGAGCAGGTCATGCGGCAGGTTGTGCCGTTGGCAAACTCCAGGGTGGATAAGGCAAAGTCTTCCACCACGTCCGGGTCTGCGCGTAGCTTGCTGCCGCCTGCATACAGGCTGCTTCGAACTTCTGAAACGCGCTCAAAACCCTTGATCCACATGATCAGGTCAACCAGGTGCACGCCGAGATCAATGACGCAGCCGCCGCCTGATTGCTTCACGTCGTAGAACCAGGATTTGTCCGGACCATAAGCGTTGTGAAAGACAAGGTCGGCCGCGTAGAGGTCGCCAATCCGCCCGCTATCTACGGCCTCGCGAAGTGCCTGCATGGCATTCGTGTGCCGGTACGACAGGTCCAGTCCAAGGAGCTTGTTAGCCTGTCGTGCCGAAGCGACAACATCGCGTACCTCGCGAGCGGTGCGGCCAAGCGGCTTCTGACAGAAAACGGCAATGCCGCTATCCAGGCATGCGATCGTCTGCTCAGCATGCAACGCGCTTGGAGTAGCGATGACGATGCCATCAAGTTGTCGCGACGCCAGTTCTTCAAGATTGGCGCATATCTCTGCCTGTGGGGCAAGCTTGCGGGCTTCTCCCACACATTCCGGAGACGGATCGGAAATGGCTGCGATATCGGCAATGCCGGCAGAAGCCAGCGCGCCCATGCGCATGCGGCCGATCCAGCCCAGACCAAGGAAACCCAGACGCGGTTTTTTACTCATCCTGCATCCTCACCACAGCCTTGAGAAAGCCATCAGGCCGCTCGCGAGCGGCGCGCAGTGCCTCGTTCAGTTCATCCAGCTTAAAGCGATGGGTGATTAGTGGGGCAGGATCGATCCGGCCCTCCGCAACCGCATCGATCGCGGTCCTGATACCTGAGATGTAAATCCTCGGGTCGCGCTCGTGAGCATTGATGACATCAAGGCCCTTCCAGTTCCACATCTGCATGTTGATCTGGCGCGGCCCGTCCTGATGGTAGCCCGCGATGATAAGGCGCCCCCTTTCACCGGTAATCTCTCCCGCCAGATCGAGCGGCCACGATTTCCCGGTGGCCTCGATAACCCGGTCACACAGCTTCCCGTCGGTCAGCGAATTGACCTCGTCGATAATGCGGTAGTGATCGTCCATCTCGATGAGATGCGCAGCACCTGCCTTCGCCGCGAGGTCAAGTGCAGTGGCTCTGCGAGATATGGAGATGACTTGGGCACCCGCCGATGCGGCGAGCTTGCACAAGAGCGTGCCCAGAAACCCGCTTCCGACAATCGCCACTGTATGGCCTGGTTGGATGTCGCTTCGCGCATGGATGTTCATCGCGCAGCCGAGCGGTTCACCGGGGAAATCAGTCGCCGCCAGCTCACGGGGCAGGGGAACGACATTATCGGCCGGACCCACGTCATATTCTGCATAGGAATTGTAAAACAGCGCGGTGACAGGCTGACCAATGCTCAGGCCGTCCACGCCTTCCCCGATCGCGGCGACGGTGCCGTAACCTTCGTGCCCCATATTTCCAGGCGCAGTCGGATATTCCATCCAATCCGGCCCTTCCCACGGTTCGATATTGGATGCGCAGACGCCGCAGCCGGCGAGTTTTACCAGCACTTCACCCGGACCAGGTTCAGGAACCGGAACCTCGCATATCTCGAACTTTTCCGGTGCAACAAGAACTGCTGCACGCATGGTCTTCGAAGTCGCCGTTCCTGAACGCTTTTCCGCAATGAGTGACATGAACCTACCTGTTACGATAATCCTTGAATGGGCGGCGCTTAATCATTCCCGCCTCTTTTCAGATGTGTTCCGGCGCCGCGACCCGGCGTTCCCATGATCCCACCGGCGCGACGCGCTTTCGATCCGCAGGGCTCGTGGCTACCCGGCCAAGGCTCACATGCCTGAGACCGGCCTCACTTGCCGCCTCTGGCTGGTGCAGGTTGCGGAAGTCGAAGAGCCAGTCGCCGCTCATCTCCTCTGCAAGTTTCCGCAGGTCGAGCTGTTTGTAATCGTCCCATTCGGTGAGGATCACGACGGCGTCCGCGTCATGGCAGCAGTCATACAGGTCTGAGTGAAACTCCACGCCGTCAAGAAACTGCGCGGCCGTCTCATTGGCTTTTGGATCATGCGCGGAGACTTCAAGCCCCATTTCCTGGAGCATGGGTATGATGGCCAGCGATGCAGACTCGCGGACATCATCCGTATTGGCCTTGAATGCGAGGCCAAGAACGGCAACCTTCTGCCCGGCATGGAGCCCGCCTTCTTTGACTATGCGTCGCGCTAACTGCTTCTTGCGGTCCTCGTTCCGCGAAATAAGCGTTTCGATCATGTGCTGGCGAGCGCCATATTCCCGGCCGGTGGCGGCGAAGGCGCGCGTGTCCTTTGGAAAACAGGAGCCGCCATAGCCGGGGCCTGGCTGCAGAAAAGCCGAGCCTATGCGATGATCGAGCCCTATCCCGCGCGCCACGTCAGCCACATTGCCACCGCTCTTCTCACACAGATCCGACACCTCGTTGATGAAGCCGATCTTGAGCGCGAGAAAGGCGTTTGCGGCATATTT
This sequence comes from Nitratireductor sp. CH_MIT9313-5, assembly GCF_037029545.1. Classification (NCBI taxonomy): domain Bacteria; kingdom Pseudomonadati; phylum Pseudomonadota; class Alphaproteobacteria; order Hyphomicrobiales; family Phyllobacteriaceae; genus Nitratireductor; species Nitratireductor sp. CH_MIT9313-5. Next base: position 275,153 of record NZ_JAYMER010000014.1, read on the forward strand.
GATAAGCTCCGCATCCACCGTGCGGGTTTCCACGATCGGCGCATTGGCTGAAACGAACGGTGCGTAGATCTTGCGCAGCACTCGCAGCGAATAAGGATCATCGGCACCAAGCACGATGCGGTCTGGTTCGAGAAAGTCCTGCATGGCAGAACCTTCGCGAAGAAACTCGGGATTGGAGGCCACCCGAATATCGAAAGCACCACGCTCACGTGCGATGATCTCGCGCATGCTCCGCGCTGTTCCTGCTACAACTGTAGATTTCATGACGACGACCGCACCGGCCATCAGATGAGGGGCGATGTTTCGACCTGCGGAAAAGACTTGCGAAAGGTCGATGCCGCCGGACGGGCCCGATGGAGTTCCCACCGCAATGAAGACCGCATGCGCTCCCCCAACTGCTTCTTCAGTATCCGTCGTGAAGCAGATTTTGCCGCCGTCGAGGGCCTCGTGGAGTGCGTCTTCAAGGCCGGGTTCATATATAGGAACCTGGCCCCTCGACAGCATGTCGATCCGTTTTCTGTCCAGATCGAGACAACAGACATCATGTCCCAATTGGGCGAGGCAGGTGCCGGTTGTGATGCCGACATATCCGGCGCCGATAATGGTGATCTTCATGCTGGAAACTCCGTACAGAACCTGTCTGCCTAACCTGCGGCTGCTGCCGATGTTCCAGCTGAAGATGAAAGGTGGCAGGGCCGACAAGCTCACATAAATGAATGCTAATGGGCTATTGGGAGCCCTTGCTCACAAACTTGTTGAACCGGCTCGTGCCGCCGTCCTTCGTCTTCTCCTGATAGAGAAACTCAAGCTCGCTATCGTCAAAGATCTCGAAGAAGGTGTCCCAGTCGATCTTTTCCAGATTTTCCTCGGGCTCGCCGAAGTCTATGCGCAGAAGCCCGCCTGGACCGCTGTCCTTCACGCGGGCGGGGTGTCCGTCACGTTCCTCTGCCCATTTGCGGATGGTCTCGTGATCGGTGGTGGTTTTTGCTTCCGACATGGTGCGCTTGTCCCTTGAAAATGCAGATGCGGCGGTTGTTGCACCGTCAGCCGCTTAATCTTTTCCGACGCCTAAAGTTCCTGTCGGCAGCGCAGGAACCTGTTCCCAGCAGGAACATTTAGAAGCTGGGACAGTTACGTCTTCAGATTTCAGCTATTTCTTGGGAGCGCCTGGCGGATGAGAGTACTTGTTACCGGTGGTTGCGGTTTTATTGGTCGCTATGTGACGGATGAATTGCTCGCCAATGGCTATGATGTCCGCGTTCTGGACTCGCTGGTCGAGCAGGTCCATGCCGATGGCGCACCCCCTCGCATTGAGGGTGTGGAGTATCTGATCGGTGATGTGCGAGACCCCGCCTTGATCCGCGAAGCGTTGGAAGGTGTCGACCGCATCATTCACCTTGCCGCTGAGGTGGGTGTAGGCCAGTCCATGTACGAGATATCGCGCTATGTGGGTGCGAATGATCTCGGCACCGCGGTCCTGCTCGAAAACATGATCGACCGACCGATCGAACGTATCGTCGTTGCCTCATCCATGAGCGTTTATGGTGAAGGTCTTTACGAGACCGAAGATGGCCGACGCATTGACCGTGCGCGCCGGACGAAGAATCGCGTTGAAGCTGGACAGTGGGACCCGATCGATCCATCGGGCCGCACATTGACACCGATCCCGACCGATGAAGAAAAGCCGGTAGACCTGGCTTCCATCTACGCGCTTTCGAAATATGCACAGGAACGCGAGGTGCTCATCTTCGGGCAGGCCTATCCGGTAGAAGCAGTTGCCCTTCGCCTGTTCAATGTGTTCGGTGCGGGACAGGCGCTGTCCAATCCTTATACCGGCGTGCTGGCAAATTTTGCATCAAGGTTGGCAAACGACCAGGCGCCGCTCGTATTCGAAGACGGCAATCAGAAGCGCGATTTCGTCCATGTGAAAGACGTAGCCCGCGCCTTCCGTCTGGCGATGGAGTGCAAGAACGCCAACGGGCAGGTCATCAATATCGGCAGCGGTCGTGCCTATTCCATCCGCCAGGTGGCGGAACTCGTGGCCGATGCACTGGACAAGCCGGAGATTAAACCGGAAATCCTCAACAAGGCTCGCTCCGGCGACATCCGCAACTGTTTCGCTGACATTGCAAAGGCGCGAGAGCTGTTGGGCTTCGAGCCGCGTCATCGGCTTGAGGATTCCATTTCCGAGTTTGCCGAATGGGTGCGGATGACCGGGGCGGTAGACAACGCTGCCCAGATGCGCAAGCAATTGGAAGAGCGGGGTCTTGTTTCATGAAGGGGGAGAAGGACTTCGGTTTCGTCGAGTGGTTCAGACCCGGCGAGTATGAGCGTACCGAGCAGATACTTCCCGAACTTCAGGCTTCCGGAGCACGCTATCTGCGTACCCACCTGTCATGGGCTGAGTACTTGGCCGAAGGTGGTCCGGAGTGGTTCGACTGGTTGTTGCCGCAGCTGGGAGAGCGCTTCGAACTTCTGCCCTGTATCCACTACACGCCGCCCTCCATTTCGCGAAACGGAAAGACTTCCGGGGCACCAAAACGGCTTCAGGACTATGCTGATTTCGTAGACCACGTGCTGACGCGCTATGGCAGGCACTTCCGGGAGGTGGAACTCTGGAACGAGCCCAACAATCTGCTCGATTGGGACTGGCGGCAGGATCAGGATTTTCAGCTTTTCTGCGAGATGGTCGGCGCCGCAGCCTATTGGGCGCAGAAGCGCGGCTGGAAAGCAGTGCTCGGAGGCCCCTCGCCATTCGATCCCTATTGGGTTGATCTGATGGGCCAGCGGGGTCTGCTTGATGTCGTTTCGGCCGTAGGCTTCCACGGCTTTCCCGGAACATGGGATAGCGAAGAGGGAAGCTGGGGTGGCTGGGAGCTACACATTGGCGAGCTGCGAGAGATCGTTGACCGTTACAATCGCAACGCAGAAATCTGGATAACGGAAACCGGTTATTCGACCTGGCGCAATGACGAGGTCGAGCAGGCACGCCGCTTCATCGAAGCCTTGGATGTGCCTGCGGAGCGCATGTATTGGTATTCGTGGCGCGATGTCCCGCATGATGTGGCGGTGCAGGAAGGTCATTGGTTTGATGCGCGTCATTACCACCTTGGGGCGGTCGACAATATGGGAAATGCCAAGCTGCTGGCGCGCCTGTTGCAGGACGGTGGCGTTGGGCGCGTGCGAGAAGTGACCAACATTCCGGCACCCGCGCGCATCGGAAGAGCCGCTCCCATACTGATTACGGGCGGCAGTGGATTCATCGGCAGCAACCTCGCGGACAGCTACCTCGCCGACGGCCATGACGTCATCATCCTGGACAATATCAGCCGTCCAGGAGTGGACCAGAACCTCCATTGGCTGACCGAGCGCCACAAGGACAGAGTGCACCCCTTCCTGGCCGATATCCGTGATATGCACGCAATCCAGCCAGCCCTTCGTGATGCGAAGGCCATTTTCCACCTTGCAGCGCAAACAGCGGTCACGACCAGCCTCGAGCAGCCCTTCGACGATTTCGAGGTGAATGCCCGCGGTACGCTGAATATCCTGGAAGGTGTCCGTAGAGCGGGAAGGAACGCGCCGGTCATCTTCGCCAGCACAAACAAGGTCTATGGCGCGCTCGGTGACCTCGAGATGATCGAGCTGGAGGACCGTTACGTCCCGGTGTCCAAGTCGGTGCATCGGCACGGGATATCGGAAGCGCGACCGCTTGAATTCTGCACGCCCTATGGCTGCTCGAAAGGTGTAGCCGACCAATATGTGCTCGACTACGCGAAGACCTTCGGCGTTCAAAGCGCCGTTCTTCGCATGAGTTGCGTCTACGGTCCGCGCCAGTTCGGCACAGAAGACCAGGGCTGGGTCGCTCACTTCCTCATCCGAGCACTGGCAGGCGAAGAGATAACGATCTTTGGCGACGGGAAGCAGGTGCGAGACGTGCTTCATGTCCATGACGCCGTATCGGCCTACCGTGGTGCGGCGGAAAATATCGGACGAGTATCGGGCAAGGCGTTCAATCTTGGCGGTGGCCCGGCAAATGCGGTCAGCCTGCAAATGGTGCTGCATGAGATCGGTTCGATCACCGGGCAGGAGCCGCAGGTCAGGCGGGAGCCGTGGAGGCCCGGCGACCAGCATTACTTTGTCAGTGATACCCGGCTTCTCCAGAAAGAGCTGCGCTGGCAGAGCGAGATCACCTGGCGCGAGGGCATCCGCGATCTTGCTCAATGGCTCTATGACACCCGCGGATTCGAACTCAACGACAAGAAAAAGAAGAGGATGTCGGCATGAAATATGTAGGGCTTGACCAGGTAGCGGATGCGACAGCACCTCATCTGTTCTCGGGCGATCCGGGTGCCCGGGGTTATCGGGTTCTCATGACGCTGGACGCTGTGGGCGGTGTCTGGCGCTACGCGATGGAACTCGCACGTGCCCTGCGTCCGCACAATACGCGTATCACCTTCCTCGGATTTGGACCTCCACCGTCTACTGCCAAGGTTGCTGAGGCTGAGCGGCTTGGCCGCCTGATCTGGTCGGACCAGCCGCTGGACTGGATGGTCTGTGACGAGCTTGCACTGTCTCGGGTGCCCACGGAGATCGAGCGCATCGCTGCGGAGGAGGGGGCTGACCTCCTACATCTGAACATGCCCACCCAGGCTGCCGATTTGTCCACTGCGATTCCAGTGGTGGCTGTTTCCCATTCTTGTCCGATCACCTGGTGGCGGGCAGTAAAGAACGAGCCGCTGCCCGAAAGTTGGCATTGGCTTGAGGATATGAACAGGCGGGGCTTGTTGCGGGCTGACGCCGTTATTGCACCCAGCGGAAGTCATGCGCAATCGCTTGCGGATTGTTATGGCCCCGTACCGGGGCTCAGCATCATTCACAACGGGTTGAGCAACTTCATGGATGGAGCCGAGAAGGACCCCGTGATTTTTGCCGCCGCCCGCTGGTGGGACGAGGCAAAGAACGCCAGGCTTCTTGATGCAGCCGCCGCGAATATCGATTGGCCCGTGGTCATGGCTGGTGCAGGCGAGGGGCCGAACGGCCAGTCAGTGATTATCGAAAACGCCTGCCACCTTGATGAGGTACCCCATGCAGACCTCATGAGGCAGTTGGGGCGTGCATCCATCGTGGTCTCGCCATCGCTTTACGAGCCATTCGGACTTGCAGCCCTCGAAGGTGCGCGCTCCGCCGCAGCTCTGGTGCTGGCCGATATTCCTACATATCGCGAACTTTGGAACGACAGTGCGGTCTTCTTCGATCCACGTGAGGTCAACAGTCTGGAGAATGCGCTGCAAAGGGTCATCGAAGACCCGGACCTGCGCGAGGAACTGGGGCAGAGGGCACTGGCACGCTCGCGTCGCTACACGCCCGACATACAGGCATCCAACCTTGTTGAGCTCTACGACACGCTTTCGGGCAAGACGGTGGAGATGGCGGTATGAAATTTGTGTTCTACACCCATTCCCTCATCTCCGACTGGAACCACGGCAACGCGCATTTTCTGCGCGGCATTATGAGGGAACTTGTCAATGCCGGGCATGAGGCCATCGCCCTGGAACCGGCTGGCGCCTGGAGCAGACAGAATCTGGTATCCGACCAGGGTCTACAGGCGGTGGAACGTTTCTTTGCTGATTTTCCCGGCCTGCAAAGCACGATCTATGACGACGAATTTGACCATGAGGCCGCACTTGATGGTGCCGATGTCGTGGTCGTACACGAATGGACCGAGCCGCAAATTGTGCGGCTCATAGGCGAGATCCGGCGCAGGAACGATTTCACCCTCCTCTTCCACGACACACATCATCGCGCCGTCTCCGCCGAGCCGGAGATCGCGGAACTTTCGCTTCAGGACTACGACATCGTCCTGGCATTTGGTGAGACGCTTCGTCAGAGATATCTGGATGCAGGCTGGGGGAGCCAGGTGGTCACATGGCATGAGGCCGCCGATCTGCGCCTGTTTCGACCCATGCACACCCCGATCAAGGATGGCGATCTCATCTGGATCGGCAACTGGGGTGATGACGAGCGCACCGCCGAACTTCACGAATATCTAATCGATCCTGTCCGAGAACTGAGCCTTGTCGCGACGGTAAGGGGGGTGCGCTATCCCGACGAAGCGCAAGAGGCGCTGCGTACCGCCAATATTTCCTATGGCGGCTGGATTGCAAATGCCGACGTGCCGGAAGCCTTCGCGCGTTATCGCGTTACCGTACATGTGCCCCGTCGGCCTTACCGGGCGACACTTCCGGGCATTCCCACCATCCGCATGTTCGAGGCACTCGCCTGTGGCATCCCGCTGGTGTCCGCTCCGTGGGAAGATACCGAAGGGCTTTTCCGTCCGGGTCGAGACTTCCTGTTCGCCCGTGATGGCAGCGAGATGAAGGCTCATCTCGCAAACATTCTCTCTGATCCGGAACTCTCTGCCGAACTCGCGCGTAACGGATATGAGACCATCCGCGATCGACACAGCTGTGCGCATCGCGTGGATGAACTGCTCCAAGTTCTAAGCAAGCATGGCACGAGCCGCGTTCGCACCCAATTGGCACCGAAGGAGGCCGCGGAGTGATGAGAGTCGCATTCTACGGATCAAGCCTGTTGTCGTCCTACTGGAACGGAGCAGCGACCTACTACCGGGGCATCATTCGTCAACTCCACAGGCTTGGCCACGAGGTCACCTTCTATGAGCCGAATGTTTATGACCGCCAGAAGAACCGCGACATCTGCCCGCCCGAATGGTGCCGCTCGGTCGTGTACCAGGGCAATATAGAAGCGCTCCGCAGCGTCGCGGCAAAGGCCAGCGAAGCCGACGTTGTCGTCAAGACAAGTGGCGTCGGCTTCGAAGATGAAGCGCTGTTCGATGCGGTTTTTGCAGCTGCACGTCCCGGAGCATTGAAGATATTCTGGGATGTCGATGCGCCGGCGACACTGGCCGAAATGCGCGCAGATGCCAATCATCCCCTCCATCGCCAGATCCGTGATGTGGATCTGGTTCTCACCTATGGCGGTGGTGACCCGGTGATCGCAGGATATCGCGAAATAGGCGCGCGTGAGTGCATTCCGATTTATAACGCGCTTGATCCCGATACCCATCATCCCGTGCGTGCGGAAAGCCGTTTTACCGCCGACCTGTCCTTTCTGGGCAACCGACTTCCGGACCGGGAGGCGCGGGTTGAACAGTTTTTCTTTGATGCGGCGGCGAACGCGCCGTCAGAGAAGTTCATACTGGGTGGTTCGGGTTGGGGTGACAAACCCATGCCCGACAACATCCGGTACATTGGTCATGTACCGACCAAGGATCACAACGCCTTTAATGTAACGCCAAAGGCCGTCCTGAACATCAGCCGCGAAAGCATGGCGCAGAACGGCTATTCGCCAGCCACGCGTGTATTTGAAGCGGCAGGGGCAGGTGCCTGCCTGATCACCGACACTTGGGACGGGCTCGATCTTTTCCTCAAGGAAGGCTCTGAGGTGCTTGCCGCCCGCGATGGCCAGGAAGTCGCGGAGATAGTGCAGGCGCTTACCACCAAGGAAGCACAGCGCATCGGCGAGAACGCCCGCCAGCGCATGCTACGCGAGCACACCTATGCCCATCGCGCCGAGGAACTTGACCGTATTCTGACCCGACATTTCGAAAAGAACCGGATTGAGGCAGCTGAATGACGCGTCCACTCAATATTGTCTTCATCGGGCTTTCTATATCCTCGTCCTGGGGAAACGGTCACGCCACCACCTATCGATCCCTGATGCGCGGGCTGGCTGCCGAGGGGCACAAGCTGCATTTCATCGAAAGAGATGTGCCGTGGTATGCTGCCCACCGGGATCTGCCGGAGCCGGAGTTCTGCAAGCTGTCTTACTACAGCAGTCCGGAAGCTATTGGCGAATTCGAACGTGACATTGTCTCTGCAGACGCCGTCATCCTCGGCTCATATGTCCCTGACGGCCAAATCGTCATCGACAAGGTTACAGCCATGCAGCCGCGGCTGTTCTGTTTCTACGACATCGATACCCCGGTCACGATGGCAGCCCTTGATCGCGGGGAGGAGACTTTTCTTGCCAGGCGGCAGGTGCCCCTCTTCGACATCTACTATTCGTTTTCCGGCGGGGAGGTTCTCACGAGGCTCGAACAGGAATACGGCGCTGAACGTGCCGAGGCCCTATATTGCAGCGTGGATGCCGAGCGCTACCGCCCGACCGGTGAAGAGATCGAGTGGGAACTGGGCTATTTGGGAACCTACAGCCCGGACCGCCAGCCGGTGCTGGAAGAATTGCTCCTGAAGCCCGCGCGGATGATGCCCGACAGGCGCTTTGTGGTTGCCGGCTCGCAATACCCCGATGACATCGAATGGCCTGCCAATGTCGAGCGCATCGACCACCTGCCGCCGGAGGAGCACCCCTCCTTCTACAGTCGGCAAAAATTTACCCTGAACGTCACACGCGCGGACATGGTGGCGGCCGGGTGGTCACCGAGTGTGCGGCTGTTTGAAGCTGCGGCTTGCGCTACCCCGATCATAAGCGACCGCTGGCGCGGCATCGGCGAGGTTCTGCCCGAAGGTGAGGCGATCATAATTGCAGATAAAGCATCCGAGGTTGTGCGCCATCTGACGTCATCCACTCCGCAGCAACGGCAGGAGCTTGGTGCGTCGGCGCGCTCTCGCGTGCTGAATGCTCACACGGGAATGGCGCGCGCGAAGGAGCTTGAAACCTCGCTACGCAAGGCCGCGGGCAGAGCGTCGCGCTTTGCGCAGGCAGTGTGAGGTGGGGATGAGTAACGGCGATAAGAAAAAGCGCGTCCTCGTTGCCGGTGGAGCAGGGTTCATCGGCTCGCATCTGTGCGATGCCTTATTGCGTCAGGGGCATGAGGTGGTGTGCCTTGACAGCTTCCTGACCGGCTCGCACCAGAATGTGGATCCGCTCGAAAACCATCCGGATTTCACTTTGGTAGAGGCTGACATATCCCAGACCCTGCCTCCCATGGGGCGGTTCGACGAGATTTATAATCTTGCAAGTGCCGCGTCACCGCCGCGCTATCAGGCTGATCCTGTCCACACAATGATGACGGGAGTGGTGGGCACCAATAATCTGCTGGAACTGGCAGCCCGGTGCGGTGCCCGTTTTTTGCAGGCTTCGACGAGTGAAGTTTATGGCGACCCCCAGGTGCACCCCCAGCCTGAAGACTATCTGGGCAATGTGAACTGCACGGGGCCGCGCGCCTGCTACGATGAAGCCAAAAGGGCCGGGGAAACATTGTGTTTCGACTATTTGCGGCGTGGCAGCGTCGATGCCAGGGTAGTGCGCATATTCAACACCTATGGTCCGCGTATGCAGGCCGATGATGGGCGGATTGTCTCGAACCTGATCACTCAAGCGCTGAAGGGCGAACCACTAACCATATATGGCACAGGAGAACAGACCCGCTCCTTCTGCTATGTCGACGATCTCGTGCGCGGACTGTTGGCTTTGATGAATGTTGGGGAGACACCGAGGTCTCCGGTCAATCTCGGCAATCCAGGCGAATTCACCATCAATGAACTTGCACGGCTTGTTCGCGAACGTGTCCCTGCGGCAGGACCGACGGTGCATATGCCACTCCCGCAGGATGATCCACAGAAACGCAGGCCCGACATTACGCGCGCGAAAGAACTTCTGGGCTGGGAGCCCGTCGTCCCGCTGGTGGAAGGCCTTGAGCCGACGATTGCATATTTCGCACTTGAGCTTGGTGTCGAAGCGATGCCGAAAATGCCCACACCGGATGAAGTCAGGAAATCGGTCTGAAATGTCTAATGGCGATGGCGCGAATCACAGGGACAGCCTTGAAGAGAAGATCCACGCCCTGCGGCCGTGGTTTCACAACATGAAAATAGGCGGGATCGAAACCGCTCCCGACCACTTCCTGGGTGATTATCCGGCATTCAAGTTCCGCAACTTCGCCCATATTCTGCCGGAGGATCTGGAAGGTCGAAGTGTACTCGACATCGGATGCAATGCCGGTTTCTACTCGATGGAGATGAAGCGGCGTAATGCCGGCCGCGTGGTGGGCATCGATTCTGACCCGCGCTATCTGGCGCAGGCGAGACTGGCAGCAGAGACGCAAGGTTTTGAACTCGAACTGCATCAGATGTCAGTGTATGACGTAGGCGCGCTGAACGAGAAATTCGACCTCGTCATATTCATGGGTGTACTCTATCATCTCCGCCACCCGCTATTGGCGCTGGACCTGATTCACGAACATGTCTGTGGTGACCAGATGCTTTTCCAGTGCCTGCAGCGCGGTTGGAACACCGTACCGGAGATTGCCGAGGATTATCCGTTCTCGGAATGGGAGATCTTTGACGAGCCCGATTTTCCGAAGCTCCATTTCGTCGAGCACCGCTATGCGGGTGATCCCACGAACTGGTTTTTCCCAAACCGGGCGGCGGTGGAAGCCATGTTGCGCAGCTCCGGCTTCAAGATACTCGAGCATCCCGAGCGGGAAGTATATCTCTGCGCCCGCGCCTGAACCGAATTGTGTGAGAGAATTTGGTGAGCGCGCAGGGGTTCGAACCCTGGACCTACTGATTAAAAGTCAGTTGCTCTACCAGCTGAGCTACGCGCTCCCGAAGGGCTTGCTGCCCCGAGAAAGTGCGCGGAACATAGTCAGGCCCCGCGCAAGGGTCAACCATCTTCGACGTAAATCCTCGCACTTTTGACACTGCCATCCCCAGGCGCTTCCTCCCTGCAGCAATCGGCCACAGTTTAGTGATTGGTTCTCGATCACCAGCTTGGTTAGAAGGACCGAAAACGGCTGAGGAAATTTGTGGGCTATGGCATTGGATATCGGATATACGAGTGCATTGGTTGCTGGCGCGTTGTCATTTCTATCGCCCTGCGTTCTGCCTCTTGTTCCTCCATATCTCTGCTACATGGCAGGCGTATCGCTTGACGAGTTCCGCACCAGTGGAGAAAGCGCCCCACGGATGCAGCTTCTGCGCTCTGGCCTTTTTTTCGTGCTGGGCTTTTCCTCGGTCTTCATAGCACTTGGTGCTGGTGCATCGACCATTGGTGCATTTCTGAGGGCCTGGCAGCAGGAGCTGGCCATCGTCGCGGGAATCATCATCATTCTCATGGGGCTGAATTTTCTCGGCGTGCTGCGCATCTCGCTTCTCTCGCGGGAGGCGCGGTTTCAAACGGATGGCACCCCCGCGAGCCTGACCTCTGCCTATGTCATGGGCCTTGCATTCGGCTTCGGTTGGACCCCGTGCATCGGACCGGTTCTGGGTCCCATTCTGACGCTGGCTGGTGGGCGCGAGACGATCGCTGAAGGAGCACTGTTACTGGCAGTCTATTCGGCCGGACTGGGTATTCCGTTCCTGATCGCGGCTCTTTTCTCTGGACAGTTCATGGCTTTCCTGCAGCGCTTCCGCAGTCATCTGGGCAGCGTGGAGCGCATCATTGGCGGTTTGCTCGTCATCGCAGGTATTCTCTTTCTGACCGGCGGAATTCAGTCAGCAGCCTTCTGGCTACTGGAGACTTTTCCCGCACTTGGTCGCCTCGGCTGATTTCGACCAGCCGTCCATCGGTACGAAGATTTTCAAAATCAGCGAGATGCGCTAAAGCGGGCGCATTGTCTGATCCCCGGTGAACGGAGCCCCAATGTCTGACCGAAGCTGCCTCACGATTATTCTTGCCGCAGGCGAAGGCACGCGGATGAAGAGTACCTTGCCGAAGGTGCTGCACAAGGTGGCAGGGCTGGAGATGCTGGGGCATGTCATGAAGACGGCGCGCGACAGTGGCAGCAGTGAGATCGCTCTGGTCGTCGGTCACGGTGCAGATCAGGTGGGCGCCGCTGCACGGGCCCTTTCAGAAAATTTCTCCGTATCTTCCTTTCTGCAGGAAAGGCAGCTTGGTACCGCAGATGCCGTTTTGGCAGCACGATCGGCAATCGAGAAGAAATTCGACGACGTGTTAGTGCTCTTTGGTGATGCCCCACTGATCAGGCCGCAGGCGCTTGATGCGATGCGTGGCGCCCTGGCAGAAGGCGCCCATGTTGCGGTGATGGGTTTCCGCACCGACACGCCTGAGGGATATGGGCGTCTGCTGGAACGCGACGGCGCCCTTGTCGGTATCCGGGAGGAGAAGGATTGCTCCGAGGAGGAGCGTCGCATCAGGTTCTGCAATGGCGGCGCCATGGCGCTTGCGGGCGCACAGGCCCTAGAACTCCTGGACAGGATCGGCAATGACAACGCCAAGGGTGAGTATTACCTTACCGATATTGTCGGCATCGCAACCGATGCTGGCCTGCAGGTGCGCGCTGTCGAAGCTGATGAAGAGGACGCGCTCGGCGTGAATAATCGCGCGGAACTCGCGCGTGCTGAAGCCATCTGGCAGAACAGGCGGCGTGAGGAATTGATGCTGGCAGGCGTCACAATGATGGCCCCGCACACGGTCTATCTTGCACATGATACCGAAATCGGTGCGGATGCAGTGATCGAGCCCAATGTGTTCTTTGGCCCCGGAGCCAAGGTGGCAGCTGGTGCCGTTATTCGGGCCTTTTCCCATATCGAAGAGGCAAGTGTCGCCGCCGGCGCGCAGATAGGCCCTTATGCAAGGCTGCGCCCTGGCGCGGAGGTGATGGAGAACGCGAAAATCGGCAATTTCTGCGAGATCAAGAAATCACGCATAGGCGAGGGGGCCAAGGTGCCGCATCTCTCCTATGTGGGAGATGCAGATATCGGAGCTGGTGCCAATATCGGCGCGGGTACGATTACCTGCAATTATGACGGTTTTGGCAAGCACCGCACCGAGATTGGCGACAATGCATTCGTGGGCACGAATTCTTCGCTTGTTGCGCCCTTGAAGATTGGTGCTGGCGCTTATATCGCCTCTGGCAGCGTGGTCACGCAGGACGTCCCCGATGACGCATTGGCCTTCGGTCGCGCGCGCCAGTCTACCCGTGAAGGTCGGGGAAAAATGCTTCGCGACCGCCTGAAGAAGCAGGCTGGGAAGTAACACGCGCTGCAGGTGAGCAGCCCATCAAGCCGCGGCGTGCTGCCGCGGCTTTTTTGTCGAGCAACTCAGCTGTTTCGCCCGCGGTCTTCGCCCAGATCGTCAAGCAACCTGCTCATCTCGCGCTCCAGCGTGAGATCAGGGTCGTCTTCCTCCGGATCGGTTGTCCGTGCACCGGGTTCCGTCTCCCCTCGCGACTGTTCGCTCAGCGTCTCGCTTTCTGTATGTGCGTAGTCTGGTGCTGGTGTGGCAATCTCGTCGACCGATGTGGAGCCAAACTCGGTCTCCTCAAAGGTCACATCATCTTGTGAAGCCGGTTGAGGATCATCCACAAGTGGTGCGGGAGACTGCTCGGGCTCGCTCGCAGGAATCGTGAAATAGGGTTCGCTCCGGAAAGCGGTTGCATGTTCCTGCTGGGGCTCGGGCAGGTCGATCTGCGGCTCACGAGCTTCAACGGTTTCTATCCGTGCATCAGGCTGGGGTTCAGCCGAAACCTGAAACTGGTCGAGCGAGACTTCTGGCTCCGGCTCCCGAACCGGCATCACCTCAGTGCTCGTGTCTGGTTCACTGGCCTGGTGATCCTGAACGGCTTCGCGCTCACGCAGAAGAGCTGCCTGCTCCTCATACACCTGGCGGGGGTTCATCTCTTCAGCATCAGCAGGCTGATTGTTGTGTGGGCCCTGATGGTGGGTTGCTGAGGCCACGCCCGCCGCCGACACTGCGCCAGCGGCTGCAAGACCTGCTGCGCCTGCACGCGCATATTGCTGGCCTGAAGGCATTTCCGTTTCTGATGCTGTAGCCACAGTGCGTGGTTCATCGCGCTCACGCGGCTGCTCGTCCACAACGCGCCGTGTCTGGGGCTGTGCAACTGGCTGTGCCGGCGCGGCCATGTGTGTCTGAGGCGGAGCTACCGGAATTCCGCGTTCTATGACAAGGTCGCTCTGCCCGCCGATCAAGACGAGGTGCTCCACATGGTCACGCCGGATCAGCACGAGCCGGCGCTGGGTATCGACAGGGGTTGCGTCAATGACAGCAAGGCGCGGACGCCTGTTGCGGCCACCGGCAACATAGGTTCCCTGCCGTGACCCGCGAAAAAAGCGCACTGCCGCAAGCAGGAGGGCGAGACCGATCAGCGCCGCCAAGGTCCATAGAATTGCTCCAGTGATAGAGCCGTTATTGATAGTACTCAGCCAGTCCTGCATCTCGCCTCTCCGATCAAAAGCTGAATTAGGGTAGGTCGCCACCACAGGAGCGGCAAGTTCAAATACTTGCGCAGAGCTTACCATACCCAGCCTTTACAGGCCCGCCACCTTGCGCGCTATTGAGGCCCTGTTATATGCGAAGTAGCCAAGGAAACAGGGCCGCCATCGGTCGGCGCGACAGGCAGGGAACGGATGGCCAAGCATTCAGGTGTCGATATTGATACGGCCCCGATCATCGATCAGGGATCACGACCGGGTGTGATTACTCGCCTGATCATCTTCATTTTGGTGCTCACCGGCGCGGCACTCTTCTTCGCATTGTCCAAGGAAAGCCTGGGAGAAGAGTTCTTCCTGGGGATACTGGGCATTCTGGCAATGGTTGGCATCGGCTATCTTTTTGCCAGCGCCATCGGCTTCATTCAGCTCGCACCCCGGTCCACGGGTGACGAATTGGCGAAGCACTTCGTCGATTCTATGGATGAGGGGCTGGTCGTTACCGACACCAAGGGCCGCATCATGTATGCGAATCGCGCCTATGCGGAGCTGACCGGCGCGACATCCGCCGCTGACGTGAAGACCGTGGAAGCGCTGCTGTCCGACAATGCCGAAGCTTCGCCGACCATCGAAAGGCTCTCGCTCGCACTGCGCGATGGCAAGTCGGCTGATGGCGAGTTCCGCCTGTCGAGGCCCATTCGTCCCGGAGCAGAGCCCACGGCGCGCTGGTATCGGGCCTGGGCGCGGGTGTTCAAGGTGCCGGGTCATCGCAAGCCGCTCAACGCGTGGCAACTCGTGGACATATCCACTGAACGCGCCGAGCAGGAGCGGTTCTTCCTTGACCTGCAGAAAGCCATTGATCATCTCGACCATGCTCCGGCCGGTTTCTTCGCGGCCGATGCGGAGGGCAGGGTTACCTATATAAACGCGACGCTTGCCGAATGGCTGGGTGTTGATCTGGCAAATTTCGCACCGGGATCGCTCACGCTCTCGGATTTCGTTGCCGGCGATGGCATCGCCCTGATCCAGGCGGTGAAGGCCGAGCACGGTACCGCACGCAACGCGGTCATCGACCTCGATCTATCGACGATGAGCGGCGAGGCGCTGCCGGTTCGGTTCATGCACCGGGTGACCGCAAGCCGCGACGGGTATCCGGGCCCAACAAGAACGATCGTGCTCAACCGCACGCTTGGCGAGGATTCCTCCGCCGACCTTCGTGCATCCGAAGTCCGCTTCACGCGCTTCTTCAACTCCACGCCCATGGCTATCGCCAGTGTGGACGCCGATGGGCGGATATTGCGCACAAACGCTCCGTTCCATTCGCTGTTTGGCAGCATAGTCGACAATGATTCGCTGGAGAGGCGCATTCGCCTTGATACGGTCATGCATCAACGCGACCGTGAGGCATTTGCGATCGCGCTGGAAAAGGCCAAGCAGCGCCAGGCCGATATCTCGCCGATCGACACGGTTCTTCCCGATGACGAAGAGCGCCACATGCGCTTTTACGTCAATGCCGTGGCAGACCAGACCGGCGGCGAGGGCGTCGAAGAGGCAGCCATTGTCTATGCGGTCGAGACGACCGAACAAAAGGCTCTTGAGGCGCAGATGGCGCAGAGCCAGAAAATGCAGGCGGTCGGACAGCTTGCCGGTGGCATCGCGCATGATTTCAACAATGTGCTGACCGCCATCATCATGGCGTCCGATCTTCTGCTGACCAACCACAGGCCCTCCGACCCGTCCTTCCCGGACATCATGAACATCAAGCAGAATGCGAACCGTGCTGCGTCCTTGGTTCGCCAGTTGCTTGCCTTCTCGCGCCGCCAGACCTTGCGGCCAGAGGTCCTGAACCTGACCGACGTCCTTGCCGATCTGCGCATGCTTTTGTCGCGGCTCGTCGGGACGGAAATCAATCTTTCCATCGAGCATGGGCGTGACCTGTGGCCGGTAAAGGTCGATATCGGCCAGTTTGAACAGGTCGTGGTCAATCTCGTCGTCAACGCGCGCGATGCCATGCCCGATGGCGGGTCGCTGTCGGTGCGCACCCGCAATATCACTGCCGAGGAATGCGCCGAATTCCAGTATCGCGGGCTTGTAACGGACGATTATGTCGCCGTTGAAGTCACTGACACGGGCACGGGCATCGAGCCAGAAACGCTGAAGAAGATCTTCGAGCCTTTCTTCACCACCAAGGAAGTAGGCAAGGGCACGGGCCTCGGTCTTTCGATGGTCTATGGCATTGTTAAGCAGACCGGCGGCTTCATCTATTGCGATTCCGAGGTCGGAGTTGGCACGACCTTCCGCATATTCCTGCCGCGACACATCCCGACTGCGGCAGAGATATCGGCTGAGCAGACTGCGGTCGAAAACCGGCAGGCTCAGCATGTCGCTTCTGCCAAGAAAGATCTTTCCGGCAGCGCACGCGTATTGCTTGTCGAGGACGAGGATGCGGTGCGAATGGGCAGCGTTCGCGCACTCTCCTCACGCGGATACGAGGTTCACGAGGCGACTTCGGGCACCGAGGCACTTGAAATATTCCACGAGCTCGATGGCAAGGTAGACATAGTCGTCTCGGACGTGGTGATGCCGGAGATGGATGGGCCGACATTGCTCACCGAGCTCTTGAAACTCCAGCCAGACATCAAGTTCATCTTCGTGTCGGGCTATGCAGAGGATGCGTTTGCGAAGAACCTGCCTGAAAACGCCAAGTTCGGTTTCCTGCCGAAACCATTCTCGCTGAAGCAGCTCGCTACGGTGGTGAAGGAAATGCTGGAGAAGGAGTAGTCAGCGCATCAGACGCTGACCTTCTTCTCCTGCCGATTCGCGTCTCCGAAGACGTCCAGATAGTAACGGATCGCATCCGGGTGGCCCGTCGCCTTGGCAGGGTTGTCGGACAATTTGACCGCTGGGCGTCCATTGGCCTCGCTGACCTTGCAGACCAGCGAGATCGCGTTCAGCCGATCATTGGCCATCGGTGCACAATCTTCGAAGTCGTTGGTCAGGTTGGTGCCCCAACCGAATGCCATGCGCACACGGTCCTTGAAGTGGTGATAGGCCTCTTCGATGGTCTCCACATCCAGACCATCCGAGAAAATCAGAAGCTTCTCGCGCGGATCGCGTCCACGCTCTTTCCACCAGGATATGATCCGTTCCCCACCTTCAATGGGTGGAGCGCTGTCGGGGCGGAAGCCCGTCCAGTCTGCGACCCAGTCGGGCGCATTTTTGAGGAACGCTTCGGTCCCGAATGCGTCAGGCAAAACGATAAGCAGATTGCCGCCATAATAGCTCTGCCAATCTTCAAGCACCTTGTAGGGCGCCTGCTTCAGTGCCTCCTCATCGGGGGCGAGGGCGGCGAGCACCATTGGCAGCTCATGTGCGTTGGTACCCAACGCCTCAAGGTCGCTGTCCATGGCCAGAAGAACATTTGAGGTGCCGGTGAAGGAATCACCGATCCCCTCCTTGAGAGCTTCAACACACCAGCGTTGCCACAGAAAAGAGTGGCGTCGACGTGTGCCAAAGTCGGAGATGCGGATGTCTGGAATGGTTTTCAATCGCTCGACTTTCGACCAGACCTTGGCCTTGGCGCGCGCGTAAAGAACATCGAGTGCAAACGGACCCAGCGAACGCATCGCTGCACGCGAGCGCAATTCATTGATGATCGTCAGTGCCGGGATTTCCCACATGGTGGTTTCCATCCACCGGCCGTGAAAATTCAGTTCAAACTGCCCGTCGCGCGTCGAAAGCTCATATTCGGGAAGCTGGAAGTCGGCGAGCCACTCTAGAAATTCCGGCTGAAAGATCTGCTTCTTGCCATAGAAGGTGTTACCTGCAAGCCAGATCATCTCTTTCTTGGTAAAGCGGATCTGGCGGGCATGGTCCAGCTGTTCGCGCAACTCCATCTCATCGATTTCATCGGCCAGGCGAACCGTCTTGTTGCGGTTTATCAGCGTGAAGGTTGCGTCGACATCGCGATACAGTCCCCAGATCATCTGGAGCATCAGCAGTTTGTAGAAATCCGTGTCCAGCAGGCTGCGGCAGATCGGATCCAGTTTCCAGGTATGATTATAGACGCGACGCGCGATGTCTGTCTTCGTCATGCGGGGCCTGCTCGTAGTGGTCGCAATCATGTCTGCCATACCGCCTTGTTCAATCTCTCGGGCGCAACCGACAACGTACGCTGGGAAAAGTCAATCACACGGCAGGCTCCCCTGGTACGGGTGAGGGGATTGTCTTGAATTAAGCTTTTCTTAACCATCGACATTCAGCCTCAGGTCAGCGGGGGCTGCCGGATCCGAGGTGCCTATGTCCTCCCGCGATTTGAGAATCCTCAGTTCCACTCTTGTTCTAGTGATGGTGGTCGCATCTGCCAGCGTTGCTGCCGCACATGAAGCCAAATCTGGCTGGCGCTATCCCTATGCATGTTGCTCCGACCAGGACTGTCGGGAAGTGCCGGCTACCAAGATACGTGAAAGCAGGAGCGGCTACCGTATCGAAGCGACAGGTGAGGTTCTGGCCTACAGCGACAAGCGCGTCCGACCGTCCCCTGATGGTCTCTTCCACTGGTGCTCTGTTGCTGGCAAGGAGAATACGAAGACCATATGCCTCTTCGTACCGCCATCATCATTTTGAACTGGACTCAGTCTCGCTGCTATCAGGTTCACTGGAGAGCACTCCGAAATCCTGCGAGCGGTTTCCGTCACTGGGCGGAAGGAAGCCACCAGCCTGCAGGCCGCGCCGCAAAAGCTCTCGCACCGCAGCAGCACGACTGGGCATACGGTTCTCGAAGCGAAAATCCTCGAGCGCTTTCAGTTCTTCCGCTGAAAGCATGATCTGAAGGCGCTCATCACGACCCAAAGCTGCCAATTCCTGCCCCTTAACCAAGCGCTTTCGATTGCTGTGCGCTCTTAAATTACTGCACTTACTCACTTGGCACAAACTGTGTGAATTGCTGTTTTGACGAAAAGTACTAACTATTTGAAAATAATGCATATTAAGCTTGTTTAACTCAGCATGGTCGCCTACCATGTTTTACTGAGCCCGCACCATCTGCCGTGCCCTGCTCACTGTACTGGAGGCCGCTATGAATGCGCCGTCATCTGAGCAATATTATAGAGATCTGGACCTCGTCGTGGACCTCGCGTCGAAGAACGAGGGGCTGGTCAATATTCCAGCTATCGCCAATGAAATGCTGTTGCGTTACCCCCTGCCGGACGGCGTGTTGCTGGACTACGAGGCACATGTTCTTTCAACGGCTATCCGTCAAAACGTTGCTGTGCTTTTCGACCGCTCATCCGTGGCAACCGCTTGAGCGGTGCGACGAACGACATCCTGCTCAGAGCGGAATATTGTCGTGTTTCTTCCACGGGTTTTCCAAATTCTTGTTCTGCAGGAGCCTTAGCGCGCGCGCGACACGCATGCGCGTCGAGTGGGGCATGATCACTTCATCCACATAACCGCGTTCTGCTGCCACGAAGGGGGAGAGGAACCGCTCCTCATACATCTTTGTATGTGCGGCGATCTTTTCCGCGTCATCAATGTCCTTGCGGAAGATTATCTCAACCGCACCCTTGGCGCCCATGACAGCAATCTGTGCGCTCGGCCAAGCGTAATTCATGTCACCACGCAAATGCTTTGAGGCCATGACATCATAGGCACCGCCGAAAGCTTTCCGTGTGATGATGGTGATCTTCGGCACAGTCGCCTCGCCATAGGCGAAGAGGAGCTTCGCACCGTGCTTGATCAGCCCGCCATATTCCTGGGCCGTACCCGGGAGGAAGCCGGGCACGTCGACAAAGGTAACGATCGGGATATTGAAACAGTCACAGAAGCGCACAAACCGTGCCGCCTTGCGGGAAGCGTCAGAGTCGAGAACACCGGCAAGCACCATTGGCTGGTTTGCAACAAAGCCGACGGTGCGGCCTTCCACACGGCCGAAACCGGTGACGATATTCTTCGCGAAGCTCTCCTGGATCTCGAAAAAGTCTCCCTCGTCGATCGTTTTGAGGATGAGTTCCTTCACATCATAGGGCTTGTTTGCATTCTCCGGCACCAGCCGATCCAGCGAGTAGTCGGGTTCGGTGACCGACTGCTGATACTCGATCTCCGGCACCTCGGCCGTGTTAGAGGAAGGCAGGAAATCGATAAGCCTGCGCATCTGCAGAAGTGCTTCTATGTCATTGTCATACGCACCGTCAGCGATGGAGGACTTCGTCGTGTGGATCGATGCGCCACCGAGTTCTTCCGCGGTCACCGATTCGTTGGTGACCGTCTTCACCACGTCCGGTCCGGTCACAAACATGTAGGATGTGTCGCGCACCATGAAAATGAAGTCGGTCATTGCAGGGGAATAGACATCACCTCCGGCGCAAGGTCCCATAATCACCGAAATCTGTGGAATGACACCTGACGCCAGAACATTGCGCTGGAAAATTTCCGCATAGCCGCCAAGCGCTGCCACTCCTTCCTGAATGCGCGCACCGCCGGCGTCATAGAAGCCGATGATCGGCGCCCTGTTCTTGAGCGCCATATCCTGAACCTTCATCACCTTCTCGGCATGTGCCTCTGACAGCGAACCACCGAACACGGTAAAGTCCTTGGCGAAGACGAAGACGGTCCGGCCGTTGACCGTACCCCAACCGGTGACGACGCCGTCGCCTGCGATCCGCGTCTTGTCCATGCCGAAATCCGTCGAACGATGCTCGACGAACATGTCGAATTCTTCGAATGAACCTTCATCCAGAAAGACCTCGATCCGTTCTCTGGCGGTAAGCTTGCCCTTGGCATGCTGCGCATCGGTGCGCTTCTGTCCGCCGCCTGCGCGGGCATTGGCCCGCCTGCGCTCCAGTTCGATCAGAACGTCTTTCATCGAGGTTCCTCCGTACCCGTCAGTCAATTGCTGTTAGCACGCACCATCCGCGATACAAAGCAGGCCCCGCACAAAACCGGTTTGTGGGGACCTGCCATACGAATTGCTGCGCAAAGGCTGGTGCGCTTAACTGTTACCAGCTTCCGGTATTCTCCATGGAAGCCCAAGGCTCCTGCGGTTCCTTGGCGCCACCTTTCTGAAGCAGTTCGATGGAGATGCCGTCAGGCGAGCGAACAAAGGCCATATAGCCGTCGCGCGGCGGACGGTTGATCGTGACACCGGCATCCATCAGCTTCTGACAGAAGCCGTAAATATCATCGACCTCATAGGCCAGGTGACCGAAATTGCGTCCTCCGGAATAGGTTTCGGGATCCCAGTTGTGGGTGAGTTCGAGCAACGGGGCCTTGTTCTGCTCCCCGCTTTCCTTGTCATCTGACGCGGCAAGGAAGATCAGGGTGAAACGACCCTTCTCGTTGTCGATCCGGCGGGTCTCCACCATACCCATCTTGTTGCAATAAAAGTCGAGCGACGCCTCGATATCGCTGACGCGTACCATCGTGTGCAGATACCGCATCGAAAATCCTTCCTGCTCATTGCCGAGAAACGAGCGCACCATAAGTGCAGGCTGATGCTACGGACAATGGAAAAATTCCACGCAGCTTATGGGACATTAATGGCCGTCTCGCTGCTATTTTCGGCCATTGTTGATAAGCGGCGACCGGGTCTTGCTAAGTCACGAAGACGCGGTGCTATCCTGACTAAACAGAATCAGTCCTGTGGACCTGAGGGAAGGCTAAACGGATGGAGGACAATTCCTCGAGCAGACGAGGGCTTGCAGGTGGCAACGAAGCCCGGGGGGCGGGCGTAGAAGGTGAAGCGTCGGACATCATCGAGGTGACCGGCTCTATCAAGTGGTTTGATGTCGCCAAGGGGTTCGGCTTCATCCTGCCCGACACGCCCGAGCTGGGCGATGTGTTGCTGCATGTATCCTGCCTGCGTCGCGATGGCTTCCAGACGGCACTTGCCGGCGCTCGGGTCACCTGTCTCGCCCGACAGGGGGAGAGGGGGCTCCAGACATTCAAACTCCTGTCCATGGATAACTCGACAGCGACCAATCCAGCTGAAGATCAGGCACAGCGAACCCGTGCGGCAGTCACCCCGGAAAGTGGACTCGAACGCGCTCTCGTAAAATGGTTCAACCGCACGAAAGGGTTCGGTTTCCTGACCCGCGGTGAAGGGACGGAAGATATTTTCGTCCATATGGAAACACTGCGGCGCTATGGCGTGACAGAATTGCGCCCCGGACAGGTGGTGCTGGTGCGCTACGGCCAAAGTGAAAAGGGCCTGATGGCTGCCGAGATCCACCCGGATCTGGGAACGCTCTCCATTTCGCACTGAAAACTCCGCCTTCGGACTTGTGCGTGGCGACACAGTATTTACTGTCGCCGCGGACACGATACGAGGATCAGCGGAATGACCGTTGCGCGATTGCTTGCTTTTCTTCTTCTCTTTATTGGCAGCTTCAACTTCGCCCTGGCGCAGGAGCCCATGCTCCTGCCGGTGGATGCCACTCCGCTTTCCATCCTATCCAGCAATGGGCGTCACAGCTTCCAGATAGAAGTGGCCGACGAGCCGTTGGAGCGGCAGCGCGGCCTGATGCATCGTGAGAAGATGTCGGATGACCGGGGAATGCTCTTCGTCTTCGACAATGACGGGCGGCGCTCTTTCTGGATGCAGAACACGCCATTGCCGCTGGACCTTCTTTTCATCTCTTCAAGCGGGCGCATCGAGGCGATCGAGCAGGGTGAACCCTTTTCCACCGCCAGCATAGCACCGGATGTGACTGCCCGCTTCGTGCTGGAGCTCAATGCAGGAACGGCGCAGAAGCTTGGCATTGAGGTCGGCGACCAGGTCGAGCATCCGATCCTGCAACATCAAGTAAAAACGAAAAAGCAGTAGGCAGCCAGTTCATGAAGTCATTCCAACGCGGCGAGCGCGAGATTGCGTTCATTGATGAAGGCGAGGGGGAGCCGATCCTGCTCATCCACGGCTTTGCATCAAACCACTTTGTGAACTGGGTCTCGCCCGGCTGGGTAAAGACATTGCGCGACGATGGGTATCGCGTGATCGCGCTCGATAATCTGGGGCATGGGCAATCGGGCAAGAGCCACGACCCCAAGGATTATTTTCCGGTAGAAATGGCCGCAGACGCGGTCGCTCTGCTGGACCACCTTCATATCGAGCACGCGCACGTCATGGGCTACTCCATGGGTGCACGCATCACCGCCTTCCTGGCGCGCGATTATCCGGAGCGTGTGAGGAGCATCATTCTCGGTGGGCTGGGCCTTGGAATGGTTGAAGGCGTTGGCGAATGGGATGAAATTGCCGAAGCACTGCGCGCTCCTGATCCTTCGACTGTCACCGGCGAGCGCCCGAAGATGTTCCGCACCTTTGCGGATCAGACCAAGAGCGACCGGTTGGCGCTTGCTGCCTGTATTGAGACCAGCCGGACCCTTCTCACCGCTGAAGACATGGGCAGGATCGCTGTTCCCGCACTTGTGGCGGTAGGCACGAAGGACGACATAGCCGGCAAACCGCAGCCCCTTGCAGAAATGATGCCACAAGGGCAATCTTTCGAGATCGAGGGGAGGGATCATATGCTGTCGGTGGGAGATCGCACTTTCAAGAAGCGTGCGCTGGAGTTTCTGGAGGACGTCCGGTGAGTATGCCTGCAAAAGAGGTCAGCTTTCTCGGCGCGGAAGGAAACAGGCTTGCCGCAACCATGTGGGACGGCCACGGCCAGCCGGTGCTGTTTTTCCACGGAGGCGGCCAGACCCGCCATGCTTGGGGCCAAACAGCCGAGCGCCTGGCCAAATGCGGCATGCGCGCAATCACTATTGACCAACGTGGCCATGGCGACAGCGACTGGGTCGAGAGCGAAAACTACACATTCGGACACTATGCCGAAGATGTCACCGCGGTTGTGGAGCAGGTGAAGTCGCGGTTTCACCAGCGCCCGGCGGCCGTCGGCGCATCGCTTGGTGGCCTGGCTTCCCTTGGCGGACTCATTGCCGATCACGACCTGCTGGAGTCGCTTGTTCTCGTCGATATCACCCCGCGTATGGACCCCGAAGGCGTCGCGAAGATCCAGGGCTTCATGGGCGCTCGCATGGATGAGGGGTTTGCCAATCTCGAAGAAGCTGCCGCGGCCATTGCGCAATATCTGCCCCATCGCCGTAGGCCGCGATCGCTTGAGGGACTGCGCAAGAATTTGCGTCTTTGCGATGACGGTCGCTTCCGATGGCATTGGGATCCGGCCTTCATCCGTGGGACGAATAACATAAATGTCGGCGCGGAACAGTTGATAGGCCGAATGATCGCCGGGCTACCGAACCTTCAGCTTCCCGTCTTGCTGGTCCGCGGAATGCAGTCGGAGCTGGTGCATGAGGAATATGCCCGCGAATTCGTCGATCTGGTGCCGTCAGCGAGCTATGTCGACGTCGGAGGTGCAGGTCACATGGTGGCAGGCGATCGGAATGACGTCTTCTCGCGCGCGGTTCTGGACTTTCTGACCGGTGACAAGGCCGCTTGAGAATAGGGCTGGCGCGATATCGAAAACGCGCCCCTTCAAGAAACTTTCATCAAAGATGAAGAAGTTTGCAGTTCAAGTTGCCCTATTCGTGCACTAGATAGTGTGCATCCGCGAGATGTAATCGGAGAGGGGCCATGAACGCGCCCAAGCGAAGCAGCAAACACGCTCCACAAAGCCTGGACCCCATCTGGGCGTCGGTCCAACGCGAGGCGCGTGTTGCTGTCGAGAATGACCCCTTCCTGGCAGGTTTCATTTATGAGACCGTGCTCAATCATGAAACCCTGGAGGATTCGGTCATCTTCCGCGTTTCCGAGCGCCTCGATCACCAGGACATAAGCTCCGATCTGATCCGCCAGACCTTCCGTGCGATGCGCGAGGAGCAGAGCGATTGGTCGACCTCGCTGCGTGTCGACATTCAGGCCTATTACGACAGGGACCCGGCCTGCGACCGCTTCATAATGCCGGTCCTCTATTTCAAGGGCTTCCACGCCCTGCAGACCCACAGGCTGGCACATTGGCTTTGGAATAATGGGAGACGCGATTTCGCGCTTTATCTTCAAAGTCGCTCCTCGGCAGCGTTCCAGACAGACATCCATCCTGCAGCGCGTATCGGCAAGGGCGTGTTCATTGATCATGCCACAGGGCTTGTGATCGGGCAGACGGCTGTTGTGGGAGATGACGTCTCCCTCTTGCACGGGGTGACGCTTGGCGGAACCGGCAAGGAGTCAGGCGACCGTCACCCGAAGATCGGCCATGGTGTGCTGATCGGTGCTGGGGCGAAAATTCTCGGCAATATCGAGGTCGGCCACTGCACGAAAGTTGCTTCCGGCTCGGTACTCCTGCAGTCGGTCCCGCCCAAGAAGACGGTTGCAGGCGTACCTGCACGCATTGTGGGTGAAGCCGGATGCGATGAGCCGTCCCGCGCAATGGATCAACTCCTTCAGGGGGAGTAGCTCCACTGTGAAGGTGGGAATTGTTTGAACCAAGTCCGGCGTGAAGGGTTTACAGCCAAGAGGCCTGCATGCCAGAAGCTGACACGGCCAACGCCGAACCCAATTCCATCGGAGAAGTTTTTTGAAGCCCGAAGAGATCCGCAAGCTCGACGCCTATTTCAAGCGCACGTTCAACAATCCCTCTCTTGAGGTAAAGGCACGCCCGCGTAAGGACGATTCCTGCGAGCTTTATCTCGGGGATGAGTTCCTTGGGATCATTTTCAAGGATGAGGACGAGGGCGAACTGTCCTACAATTTCTCGATGGCTATTCTCGACATCGATCTCGACTAGGTTCGGGCGGTCGATCATGATAAAGGCGCGCCTGTCTTGGCGCGCCTTTTTGTGTTTCCGCTCTCCAACTACATGCTGAGCAGGGCCACCACGGCAATGATCATGACGGCAACTGCTACGATGCCCATCAATACTACAAACCCGTATTGCCCGCGTTCGCTGCCCGCTTCGACCGGTCGCATCGCATCCCCGTAGGATATGTCCTTGTCATGGTGTTCCGATGAAAGCTCGGAGATGCGGGCCTCCCGCACCTGCGCCTCGCTCATCGGCGCTCCGCCGGCTTCGGCATCTGTCGAGACGGGTGCCATGGCGGGATCAAAGCCGGGCCGCTTGTCGCCGGTTCGGCCGCCATTGATATCACCCTTTACCTGCGCCGGATTGGTGCCGTTGGGTACTCTATTCTCATTCATCTGTACGCCTCACTCCTCGACCCGAACCAGTGAACATACTCAGTCCGGTCCAACATCAACCTGCCGATCCAGGTCGGGCAGTGCACCAGAACCCGGAGTTTTCTCCTCGTCTTGCAGGTCCTTGCGTCCATGTGGTCCTTCCGGAGGTACCTTTTCATGGGGCTTCTGTTCTTCGTTATGACGGTGTTTGTCTCCGCTGCGGTCGCGATTCATCAGCTTGGCGCCTCCGGGCGCTGTTTATTGCATTACTGATGGACTAACGAGGCCGGCGATCAGGTGTTCCGCGGCAAGACACTTGGCAATTCAATTGGAGGCTCGCAGAAGGCTTTGAACACGCAGTTGAACCGAACTGTCCAGTTCCTTCCATTCGGTGAGAAGGTTGCGCGGAAAGCGATAGAAAAGGCTTAGGTCGCCTTCCAGGTGAATGTCACGCTCGCAAGGCGTAACCGCATCAGGGGCCGCTGCTTCTTCCAGGCAGCGTGCCACAAAAGGAGCCTCTCCTGATCGAACGCCGACATAAAGTACTTCATTGGCAAAGCCTGAGCCATCTTCAAATCGATAGGCGGAGAGCCCGGCGGGTGCCGCCAGGGGCGTAGGATTGAGCAACTGCCGATACACAAGGTCGTAGCGCGCACTCATGTCTCGGGAGATCATGCGTGGCTCCAGGCTCACCATTATCAGGCGATGTTCATCTTCCAGATGATTGAAAGCATAGCGATCGGCCTCTGTGTAGCCGGAAAGCCCTGGCCAAGCCATGTAAAGGTCCAGCCGGTCACGCGTGCCGTCGCGGCGCGCATTCGCGCGACGGATCATGTTGTCCGGCACCACGACCATGCTGCCCGAAACAATGATTGTGCGCAATTTCGTGGAGGTGGTATGCCCGCCATCCACCACACGCGAACCAGCCCATTTCGCCGCGATGGCGAGTGCCAGCGCTGTTACCGCGAAGATCACCGCGCCTGCGAAAATGCGGCTGAACGAGCGGGGAAGTTTGCTTGATTGCCCGGCTGGGTCGCGCAAAGCCTGCATCTCACTTTCCAAGACTTTCTAGCCGAGAGCGGAACACGGAACGAGGTTTTCATCATATGGTAAAAGCAGCGTAAAGATTGCAGCCAGGGAGAAGCCGCGTGCCACTCTACGAACTCGATGGGAAGATGCCGCAATTCGCGCGGCGTGAGACCAATTTCATCGCACCCAGCGCAGAACTGATCGGCAATGTTCATCTCTCCGAAAAGGTCAGCATCTGGTTTGGTTGCGTCCTGCGGGGTGACAACGAACCAATCACCATTGGTGCCGGAACCAATGTGCAGGAACATACGGTGATGCACACCGACCCAGGCTTTCCATTGGAGATCGGTGAGGGGTGTACGATTGGTCATCGCGCGCTGCTGCATGGCTGCAAGCTTGGGAAAAATGTCTTGATCGGAATGGGCGCTATCATCCTCAACGGCGCGTTCATTCCGGACAATTGTCTTGTGGGGGCTGGCGCACTTGTAACGGAGGGCAAGAGCTTCGAGCCCAACACGCTGATCTTGGGCTCACCAGCCAAAACTGTGCGAACGCTGGATCGGGCGGCGGTCGAAGGCTTGGCAGAATCCGCCTCTCACTATGTCGCAAATGGCGACCGCTTCACTCGCGGCTTGAAGCGCGTAGACTGACGTCTGGCCCCGGATGTGGAGCCGACCCCGGGGAAGGGTCGGCTCCGTAACCCGGTCGTTGGGGACGGGGAGGTGGGACTCGACCGGGTATCAGGTGGACGACCTATCTGTTGGAGCCGACTGCGCCGACTGCAACCGCACGGCCATCATGAACCGTCACCCAGGCACCGGCATGATCTGAGGCTTGGCGCTTGAGATATTCGTATGGGGTCTGGGACCAGGAGAGGATGCGCGGCTCCAGATTGTCGAGAATGAAGTCACCGAGATGGGTATTCACCGTCAGCACCGCGTGCCCGTCACCATTCGGCTGCCGTACGACCGTAATGAGAAGATTGCCTGCCGGTACACCTGCTTCCATCAGAAGGCGGCGTTTCTCAAGAACATAATCTTCGCAGTCGCCATATAGTTCAGGATAGGACCAAAGTTCTTCGCGTCCCCACAACTCCATGTCAGTACGCGGAACAATGGTCGAATTGATCTTGTTGTTTATTTCGATCATCTTTGCCCACAGTTCACGCGACAGATGAACCGGGCCATTCGCGGAATAGGTGGCAGAACACTCTGATGGCATCCGCTGGCAAAGCTCGTAATGGCCCACCGGCTGGCTGGTGATGCTTCCGGTTGGCATGAAATCCACCGTTGCGCTGGCCTTCGCCGTGAATGCTCCGAACATGATTGAAGCTGCGACAAGCAGCGCGCCCCGTGACTTGGAATGCATGTTTTTGTCTCCCCGTTTGAGGAGACAATGGCAGCTTCAAATTTATTCCACGCAAAATGCCGAAGTAAAAAACAATTCAAACTTTAACGAAAACAAGTAAAGATCAAGTATAAAAGTTTAACATGAGCGTTCGTATTCTGGTAACCATGAGGCGTGTGTTCCCCTCATTAGCCCATGTCGCGGAAATAATGAGCTCAACGACAAAAACGCCGCTCGACAAGTGTCTGCGGCGTTCAATGCATGGGTAAACTGGTGGGCGTGTGGCTAGTCGGAAAATTCCCGATCCAGTGTCGCCTGTTCTTGGACTGCGGCGAATTCGATGGCGACGCCATCTTCGAAATGGCGCACCACGCGCCCGCGCATGGAGCCGAGGAATATTTGCGTTCCAAGAGCCGGCTTGACCTGGCTTTCCACGGCTGCACCGGAGAGCGACAGATCCACGATCCTGCACTGATATTCCCGCCCGTCGGGCAGTTTCATATGGGTGATCGGATTGCGCGGGGTGATGCGCTCGTGGCGACGGTCTTCCGGCAGGTCAAGCTCATGCTTGTTTGCAAGCCAGGTGAGCTGAGCCGCCAGTTTGTCGCGCTTGCGCTCGGAAGCATTGATCTCCATGGCAAAGCCGCCATCGATCCTGCGGGTCATGCGACCCTCAATGCGGCCGATATGATCAAGATAGACAATTATGCGTTCGCCAACACGGCCGGGATACTCAGCCTGAAGCGAGACATTGCCGGGCGACATGTCGATCACCTTGCAGGCATATTCACTCCGGTCCTGCAGCATGTATCGGCCATAGACTGATATGCGCACGCGCTGAAAGCGGCGGCGCTCGACTTGCTGTTGCTGGATAGAGCTTGCAGTTGCGATCATCTTGTCACCCTTCCGGCTGCTCCTCTGATGAACAACCGGTGCGTGTCAAGAGAATAGACCTGCATTCCTTAATACGAAGTAAGCCCGTCGGCGAAGCTAGCTGGCCTTGCCACCCTCAAAAACCACCAGATGACGCACCTTTTTCACGGGTTTGGACGAATTCGGCAGTCCTGCCTCCATTGTGTCCGGTGAAAGCGGGGGAACAGCAATTTCCGGCCGGTTGGCCAGAAAAAGTGGTTCGCGGTCAGGGTCGATCAGCCGGAAACTATGCAACTGATTCTCCACAATCGGGTCAGCGCCAAGCCAGAAAGGCTTTTGCAGCGGGAACATGGCTCCTAATGCGCGAGGACCTTCCTGTCCGCCAGCCAGCGGGAGAATGATGGTCTCGAAAGTGACACTGCGCCCTTGGCCGGTCATTCCATCAAATTCCAGAACCACGACTGCGCTCTGATCGAAAACATGATCCGACAATCGCGCCATGCGCTGCTGGTCCTGATGTCCCCACAAGGGACAGAATGTGCGTCCCTTGAGTTCCTGACCATAATGGGAGCAGATGCGGGTGCCTGCGAGTCGGAATGTTGCCTCTCCGCGCCCGTCTCTTTCCAGAATGAAGGTATCTGCCAGAAGCGTGCGGATATCGGAGGGTTCGATCTCCGTCCGCAGGGGAGCCGCACGAGTGCCGCGCAGCCTATTCCAATATTGGAACAGCTCGTTCGATCCGCCCTGTCTCATATCCAACCTCTCCCGGCTCCAACGCCTTCCAGATGTTTCATTCCTGGACGGAATCGGTCATCCGATCCGTCTACAAGACAGGAGAAGCAGCTTGCGTGCCAGTCGCCTTGTCACTTGTGCACGGGAAGGATTTGTTAGGGTTAACAAAAGGTTGATATTGCGAGCAAGCGGCAGGGCTGGCATCACTGTCCGACAAAATACGAAAACCGTTGGGGACGGTGTTTCGACAGGGGGCTCGACTGAAAGCCGCTCGGTATGCCGGGCGGCTTTCTTTATTCGCGCGCAGTTGCTATCCGGTCTTCGAGTCGCGCTCGGGCCACCGCCATAAAGGAGCTGCTGCAAATGACGACCCCGCAGACTGAGTTACAGGAGGACCAGCAGCCTCCGGCACGAGAACCCGTCTTCAACATCCCGGGTATCGTCGTCGCGCTCATTGCGGTCTGCGTCGGCACATTTCTTGTGCAGGAATATGTACTTGGTCCCGAACAGCAATGGATGCTGCTGCGCGACTTCGCCTTCATTCCACTGCGCTACACCGGACCATACACGCTCGAAATTACCGCCTTCACCACGCCGGTTACCTATTCGTTTCTGCACGGTGGCATCGGCCATCTCGTCGTCAACATGATCTGGCTGGCAGCCTTTGGCTCGCCGCTTGCCGGGCGCATCGGAATGTTGCGCTTTCTGATTTTTTGGGTGGTTGCGGCCGGTTTCTCCGTGCTCCTTCATTTTTTCGTGCATCCGGGGGATGCAACGCCAGTTGTTGGAGCATCGGGTGCAATATCCGGAATGATGGGCGCTGCCGCACGCTATGGCTTCAAGATTGATCGTTCGCGGCGCATTCCTCGCTTCAACGGTTCCATACTTTCTTTCAGACAGGGGCTCGGATCACGCATGGTGGTCACCTTTTTGCTCGTCTGGTTCGTCATCAATCTCGTGATCGGCATCGCTTCTGCTGCATCTGGCGGTATGCAGACAATCGCATGGGAGGCGCATATTGGCGGCCTCCTTGCAGGGTTCCTGCTCATCCGTCTTTTCGATACCCAACGTTACTGACCTCGCCGCACGCGTAGCTTGCAATGCTCGCAAACTAGGTTCACCATTCCGATACAGGCAGCCGACATGCTGCCTGTCCGGCAATCGGGGAGGGTTGCTGGCCGTGGAGACTGGATGACCAGCACCGCTTCGCGTGGTCATCAGAGACCGATGAGGAGACGGCAATGACGGTGAAGGCGATTCTCGATGCCAAAGGCAGGGATGTCCTGACAATTTCACCAGACAGTGATCTTGCGCAGGCGTCAGCCCTGCTGTCCGAACATGGTATAGGCGCGCTGGTCGTGTCTCGCGACGGGCAGCGCATCGACGGCATCCTGTCGGAGCGCGACATCGTTCGTGCGCTTGGACGTGGTGGTGCAGAGACGCTGAGCCAGCCCGTAGCGAGTGTCATGACTGCAAAGGTACAGGTCTGTCACGAGGACAATACCGTCAATGAAGTGATGCAAGTCATGACCGATGGGCGGTTTCGCCATCTCCCGGTGGAAAAGGACGGGAAGCTTGCCGGACTGGTTTCCATCGGCGATGTGGTCAAACGGCGCATCGAGGATGTGGAGCGCGAAGCCGAAGAGATCCGGTCATATATCGCCACCGCGTGATCCGATTTCACCGCGCAGGAGTTTTGTGCAAGGGTGCGCATGCGGGCGCGCTTGCCACAGCGGTCTGATTGGGCTAGCCACACCACTAATCCCAATCCTTCATTTGACCACGGCTCCATGACCATCATCGATACGCGTGAACCCGATCCGAAGCGTTACATTTCAGGCGCCACAGGCGACTGGGAAGTCATCATCGGTATGGAAATCCATGCGCAGGTGACTTCGCGCTCGAAGCTCTTCTCCGGTGCAGCAACCGATTTCGGTGCCGAGCCGAACTCCAACGTGTCCCTTGTGGATGCTGCCATGCCGGGCATGCTGCCTGTCATCAATCAGGAATGCGTCAGGCAGGCCGTGCGCACTGGTTTGGGTTTGAAGGCCAGGATCAACAACAGGTCCGTCTTCGATCGCAAGAACTACTTTTATCCGGACCTGCCACAGGGCTATCAGATCTCCCAGTTCAAGCACCCGATTGTGGGTGAGGGCACCGTCATTGTGAATGTCGGTCCGGCTCGTGATGGTTCCTTCGAGGAAATCCATGTAGGCATCGAGCGACTTCATCTCGAGCAGGACGCCGGCAAGTCGATCCACGATCAGCACCCGACCATGTCCTTCGTCGATCTGAACCGCTCGGGCGTTGCGTTGATGGAGATCGTCTCTAAGCCGGACATGCGCTCAGCGGATGAGGCCAAGGCCTTTCTGACGAAGCTGCGCACGATCCTGCGCTATCTCGGCACCTGTGACGGCAACATGGACGAGGGTTCCATGCGTGCAGACGTGAACGTCTCCGTGCGCCGCCCGGGCGAAGGTTTTGGCACACGCTGCGAGATCAAGAACGTCAACTCAATCCGTTTTGTCGGTCAGGCCATTGAATCGGAGGCGCGCCGGCAGATCGCCATTCTTGAGGATGGCGGCGCGATCGACCAGGAGACGCGGCTCTTTGATCCCGTCAAGGGTGAAACCCGTTCGATGCGCTCCAAGGAAGAAGCGCATGACTACCGCTACTTCCCCGATCCCGATCTTCTGCCGCTCGAATTCGACCAGGCTTTCGTAGACGAGTTGGCGCGTGACCTGCCGGAATTGCCGGATGACAAGAAGGCGCGCTTCATCGAGAAGATGGGGCTGTCCGAATATGACGCATCCGTCCTTGTTTCCGAAAAGGCTACGGCGGATTATTTCGAGAAGGTGGCAGATGGCCGCGATGGCAAGATGGCTGCAAATTGGGTCATCAATGATCTGCTTGGCGCGCTGAACAAGGCCGGCCTCGATATTGAAGAAACGCCGGTCAGCCCAGATCAGCTTGGCGCGATCGTCGACCTGATCCAGGACGGCACGATTTCCGGCAAGATCGCAAAAGACCTGTTCGAGATCATCTGGAACGAGGGGGGCGATCCCAAACTCGTCGTTGAAGAACGCGGCATGAAGCAGGTCACCGATACGGGAGCTATCGAAGCTGCCGTCGATGCCGTGATCGCCGATAATCCCGACAAGGTGGAGCAGGCCAAGGCCAAGCCAACCCTAGCGGGCTGGTTCGTGGGACAGGTCATGAAGGCAACGGGTGGCAAGGCCAACCCGCAGGCCGTGAATGCTCTGGTCCGCCAGAAGCTCGGTGTAGAGTGACCTTCTACCTGCGCACTGCTGGAAAGGCCGATCTGCCGGCGGTCAAGCAACTGCTCGCCGTTACCTGGCATGACACCTATGACGCGCTTTACGGGGTGGAAAAGGTCAATGACCTCACCACGCGTTGGCATAGTCTTGAGGCGCTGCAGAAGCGTCTCACAATGCCAAACTCCGAGTTCGTTGTGGCAGATGATGGCACCCACCTGCTTGGCATGGCTTACGCCCAGATGGAGGGAAAGGATGTGAAGCTTCATCAGCTTTACGTGCTGCCAGGCCATCAAGGCGAGGGGATTGGTCAAGCCCTGCTTTCAGAGGTTATGGATTGTTTTCCCGAGGCGACGACTATCTCCCTCGAAGTGGACGAAGACAACGTCAAGGCCCTCGGCTTCTACAAGCGGAACGGCTTTGAACCTAAGGGGAAGGCGTCAGACTGCGGCAACAACGGTGACCGGATACCCGCGCAGATCCTGTCCCGCAATCTGCAGCTCAATTCTTGAGGAACGCAAGCCCCGCGGGACTTGCTTTCAGCGTCTGCCGCGGCCATAACGCGTGCAACCAGCCGGCATTATCCAAGCGAGGTTCGTGATGAACAAGTTCCTGTTGCAGTTTTTCACCTGGTGGAACGGCCAGACGCTTGGCACGCGCTTTCACACCTGGCGCAAGGGCACGAAGGTCGGCGAAGACGAATTCGGCAACATCTACTATCAGGGCGGAACGGATTCGGAAGGCCGCACGCGCCGCTGGGTCATCTACAAGGACATCGCGGAAGCTTCTCAGGTTCCTCCGGGCTGGCACGGTTGGTTGCACCACAAGGTGGACACCGCGCCCGTCGACGAGAACTATCAGGCACGTGAATGGCAGAAGCCACATCGGCCGAACCTGACCGGCACGCCTTTGGCATATCGCCCTCGCGGTTCGGTTCTGACGCCTGAAGATCGGCCCCGTGTGACCGGCGACTATGACGCCTGGACGCCCGGCTCCTGAGATCGAACCGCAAGCCGCCACAATTGGCCGTTAAGCGCTTCAAGAGCATCGAGATTGTGATCTCACACGATTCGGTGTGGTATCAATGATGATGATTCGTAGCTGGCTTCCTGCATCCATGGCATTGACATCCAAGACTGCATTCCTTCTCGCCGCGATGTTGGTCGGCACTGCTGCACAAGCGGAGCGGCTTCAGAATCCGGTTGCCGAATTTGCCGGTATCGACAAGATCACCGGACGCATCATCACCTTCGATGTCTATATGGATGAAACGGTGCAGTTTGGCGCCCTGCAGGTGACGCCGCGCGTCTGCTACAGCTCGCCTGAAACCGAAGAACCCAAGACCGACGCCTTTGTCGAAGTGGATGAGATCACGCTCGACCGCAAGATCCGGCGTATCTTCACAGGCTGGATGTTTGCCGAAAGCCCCGGCCTCAACGCGGTTGAACACGCGGTTTATGATGTCTGGTTGAAGAGCTGCAAATCCGAATCCGAGGTTCCGCCGCCCGACGGCGAGTAGCAATTCGTCTACGGATAAAAGACAGCATTCCCATCCAGAGCTTCGGCGAGCATCCGTTCATAGCGTTTGCGGGGAATGTCGATTGCGCCAAACCCCTTCAGATGCTCGGTGGTGAACTGGGTATCAAGCAGAGCGAAGTCTCGCTCCCGCAGGCGTTCGACCAGATGAACGAGGCAGATTTTCGACGCGTT
Organism: Nitratireductor sp. CH_MIT9313-5; assembly: GCF_037029545.1. Taxonomy (NCBI): domain Bacteria; kingdom Pseudomonadati; phylum Pseudomonadota; class Alphaproteobacteria; order Hyphomicrobiales; family Phyllobacteriaceae; genus Nitratireductor; species Nitratireductor sp. CH_MIT9313-5. Next base: position 310,420 of record NZ_JAYMER010000014.1, read on the forward strand.
TGAAACGCGCGAAAACATGCTTTCGCCGAAAAAGGCGCGTCCCAGTGTGACACCGTAGAGACCCCCAACAAGTTCTCCGTCAAGCCAGGCCTCTACCGTGTGGCAATGGCCAAGCTCGAACAGGTCGCGATAAGCTTGGCGGATCGGCGCGTTGATCCATGTATCCAGCCGACCCTCGGCGGGTTCTGCGCAGCCGTCGATCACGCCTTCGAAATCGCTGTCGATGCGAATTTCAAAGGGAGATCGCTTCTGCAGTTTGCGCAGACTGCGGGGAACATGAAAAGCATCGAGCGGTATGACACCGCGCGATTCCGGGCGCACCCAGAAAACTTCCGGATCTTCCGCATGCTCTGCCATGGGAAAAACGCCCGAAGCATAGGCACGCAGAAGAAGATCAACCGGAATATGCTGTCCGGGTGCATAGGGCCGGGACATTAGTGGCCAGCTCTATTTTGAGTCGGCCAGATATTTTTCCAGCCAGTGGATGTCATAGTCGCCATTGGCCACATCGACATTGCCAACCAGATCGCGGAACAGGGGCAGGGTCGAGTTGATCCCATCCACCACGAACTCGTCAAGAGCCCGGCGCAGTCGCATCATGCACTCGACGCGGTTGCGGCCATGCACGATCAGCTTGCCGATCAAGCTGTCATAGTATGGCGGGATCTTGTAGCCGGAATAGACCCCGGAATCCACGCGCACACCCAGACCGCCCGGGGTATGGAAATGGGTGATGACGCCCGGAGAAGGCACGAATGTGCGCGGATCTTCCGCGTTGATGCGGCACTCGATCGCATGACCATGGAAGCGGACCTCGTCCTGCGTCACCGACAGACCGCCACCCGAAGCGACACGGATCTGTTCGTGAACAAGATCAATGCCTGTAATGGCTTCCGTGACCGGATGCTCCACCTGCAGACGGGTGTTCATCTCGATGAAATAGAACTCACCGTCTTCATAGAGGAACTCAATCGTGCCCGCGCCGGAATAACCGAGATCAGCAACAGCGCGTGAGCAGATTTCGCCGATCTTCATGCGTTGCTCGACATTGAGCGCCGGAGAATTGGCTTCTTCCCACACTTTTTGATGTCGACGCTGAAGCGAACAGTCGCGTTCACCCAGATGGATCGCGTTGCCCTTGCCGTCGCCCATGATCTGGACTTCGATATGGCGCGGTTTGGCGAGATATTTCTCGATATAAACCGCGTCATCACCAAAGGCCGCACCGGCTTCGTTGCGCGCATTGGCGAGCGCATCCGACAGATCAGCCTCGGTCTTGGCGACCTTCATGCCGCGGCCGCCGCCGCCAGCAGAAGCTTTGACGAGTACGGGGTAGCCGATTTCCGCGGCAATTCGCTTCGCCTCGGTATCGTCAGTCACAGCACCTTCGGACCCGGGTACGACGGGAATGCCCAGCCGCTTCGCGGTTCTCTTGGCCTCGATCTTGTCGCCCATAACCCGGATATGTTCGGCGCGAGGACCGATAAAGGTGAGGTTATGTGCGTCGAGAATTTCCGAGAACTTGGCATTCTCGGAAAGGAAGCCGTAGCCTGGATGCACCGCATCGGCACCGGTGATCTCGCAGGCTGCGAGTATCTGATGGATGTTCAGGTAGGAATCACGGCTCGCAGGCGGACCGATGCAAACGGATTCGTCGGCAAGGCGAACATGCATTGCGTCCGCGTCTGCGGTGGAGTGAACGGCGACCGTCTGGATGCCGAGCTCCTTTGCAGCGCGCAGAACACGAAGTGCGATTTCGCCTCGATTGGCAATCAGGATTTTATGGAACATTGGCTCCAACGCCTATTCGATCACGACCAGGGGCTCACCGAATTCGACCGGCTGCGCATCCTCAAAGAGAATGGCAGTCACGGTGCCTGAACGCGGAGAGGGGACCTGGTTCATGGTCTTCATGGCTTCGATGATGAGGAGGGTCTGCCCTTCCTTCACCGTCTGGCCGACCTCGACATAGGGTGCTGCTCCCGGAGAGGAGGCACGATAGGCCGTTCCAACCATCGGTGAGGGGACCGCATTCTTGGACTTGTCCGCAGCTGCAGGTTTTTCGGCTGCTGGCGCAGGCGCTGCCGCCGGTGCGGGAGCAGGTGCAGCAGCTGGCTGTGGTGCTGCCGCAACCATCTGGCTTGCCTGCACGGAGTTCTGCCGCGAGACGCGGATGCGCAGATCGCCTTCTTCGACTTCAATCTCGGTAAGCTGAGTATCGTTCAGGATACCGGCAAGATCGCGGATCAGTTGCTGGTCGACACCGTTCTTCTTCATCTTCGTAGCTCTTTCGTCCTGCCTCTGATGCCCTTATCGCCTGGCAGCCAGTGCCTGGATGGCGAGACGATAACCTATCGGGCCCAATCCGCATATCATACCGGCTGCGACCGGGGCTATGGTCGAATGGTGCCGGAATGGCTCGCGGGCGTGAATGTTTGAAATATGGACTTCAATGACCGGCACTGGTGCAATGGCGCTGATCGCATCCCTGAGCGCAATGGAAGTATGCGCGTAAGCGCCGGGATTGATGACGACGCCATAGGCGTTTTCGCGAGCTTCATGAAGCCAGTCCACCAGAACACCTTCATGATTGCTCTGGTGAAAGCTCAGCTCGAAGCCATGCGCGCCTGCTTCCCTGGCGCAATCCGCTTCCACATCGGCAAGCGTCTGTCCTCCATAAATGCCCGGCTCCCGCTTGCCCAGCAGGTTCAGATTGGGGCCATTGAGGACAAGAAGTGTTTGCGCCATCACCAGTTTCCAATGGATAAGCCGCTCTTGCGACCTTCGGGACTGTATAGTGGGCTTACTCCCTCCCGAAAAGAGCGCAAGAGCCAACTTGGCCTGTCCACAAGCTGAAAAATCGGCATTTTTGTGTGCTTATTGAGCGGCCTGCTTGATTTTCTCCACCAGAACATCCTTGCCCAGCGCACCGAAGACAACTTCCTTACCCACCACATAGGAAGGGGTTCCGGTGATCTGCAGCGCGTTGGCCAGCTCGAATGTATCACTGAAGGACGCCATGATCTGCGGGTCTTTCATGGCTTCACGCAAGGCGGCGTCATCTGCTCCGAGATCCTTGGCAATCGTCATGGCAGCGGATTCATCTGCACGTGCATCCAGTCTAAGGAGGCGGGTGTGAAACTCCTCATATTTCTCCGGCATCAGCTTCTGGAACGCCATTGAAACGATGTGGGCTTGTTGCGAATCAGGCCCCAGGATCGGGAACTCCTTGAGAACGAACTTTACATCGTCATTCTCGGCAATCAGAGCTTCCATGTCAGCGAGCGCGCGCTTGCAGAAACCGCAATTGTAATCGAAGAATTCCACCACCGTGACGCTTGCGTCCGGATTGCCGATAACTCCGTCGTAGGAACTTTCGTAGAGGCGGTCGGATGCCTCCTCAATGATTTTCGACTGCGCGACTGCCTGCTGTTCCTGCTGACGCTGCTCAAGCACGGTCTGCATTTCGAGAAGGATCTCGGGATTGTTGAGGAGATAGTCCCGCACGATCCCTTCCACATCTTCACGCGTCTCTACGGCACCGTCCTGAGCCAGAGCACCGGAGGCGGGCAGGGCGAGCATCGCAACCGTGCTGGCTGCCAGGAGATATCTTTTCATCGTAAAATCCGTTCCTTGGGTATGAAATTCATATGCCGAATGCGGTTAGTTTCGTGCATTTATGATGTCTTGCGCCCTCAGCCAGTCGGGTGATCCGCGCTTCAGACGCTGCTGCGCGCGAGCCGCAAATAACTTCGCATCCCTGATCTGGCCACTGTGATAGTGCCCTTCGGCGGTCGCAAGCTCAGCCGCTCCAACGTCACCCAGCTGTCCGTAAGCCTGCGCCAGGAAGCGATATCCCGCCGCGTATTCCGGCTCGCGAGTCAGTGCGACTTTCAACATGTCTGCGGCTTTGCGTATCTGGTCGGGTCGACCTGTCGCAAGCAGTGATCGCCCGTATCCAACCTCCAACAAGCCAGGTCTTCCGGGAGCAAGCTTGATCGCGTTCGCATAGGCATTTGCCGCCTCTGCCGGTCTGTTCGCCTTGAGCAAGATCTCGCCCTTCAGTTCATGAAAGTATGGGTTGCCCGGTTGTGCCGCAATCAGCCGGTCCACCCGCGCCAACGCATCGCGGCTACTGCCGCTCAAGAAGGTGGCAATAGCTTCGCCATAGGCTGCACCAAGGCTGTTGCCTGCACCGCGAAAGACACGCCGCACGGCGTTGGCCCCGCCGGTATAAGCGGCGATCTTGGCGCGCACGAGGTCATGACGTAATTGAAGCGCTGGAGGGTCCTTCTGCGAATAATAGGAACTTTGCCGCGCCAGCGTCTCAAGCGCCGCCAGTCTGTCGCGCGGCATTGGATGGCTCGACTGATAGGGATCCACATTGACACCTGCGAGCGAGAGATCCTTGGCCATCCGTTCAAATGTCCGAAGCATTCCAACTGCCGATTGCCTGGTGCGGTTGAGATAATCGATGGCTGCTCGATCTGCCGTTGTCTCTTCGCCGCGCTGATAGCCAAGAACGCTGCGCCGCGCAGCCTCCGAGCCCCCTGCGGCAATGCCCATGCCTGCTTGAGGCAAACCTGGCAAGTCGGCTGCCGCGCCTGCGACCCCGGCTCCGATGCCTGCGAGCATGGCAACGACCGCCATTGTGCGTGCGCGCGCCATCTGCTGGCGCAACCGCTCCTGATGCCCGCCGGCGATATGGCCTGCCTCGTGAGCAATGACCCCCGCGATTTCGTTTGGGGTTTCGGCTGTCAGCAATGCGCCCGTATGGAGGAAAATGCGACGTCCGGCGACGAAGGCGTTAAAGCGATGGTCATTGACGAGAACGAGATTCACGCCCGACTGCAGGCCCGCAGCCTTGAGAATGGGGCCTGCGACATCCTCTACATAACGTTCGATTTCCGCATCGCGGACAATCGGAACGCTTCGCTGCGAATAGGCAGGCAAAGCCGAGGCAAGGATGGAAGCGGCAGCCGCAAGAGAAACGGCAAGGCGAGGGATTGAGAATCGACGAGTTCGCACAAACATGGCCATGCCTGATAGTGATAGTGGCGCCGCACGGGGATTGGAAGAGAACTCGCCACCAATCAAGTTCATTTGATGGCAGCTTGTGCAATACAGCCAGAAACGAAAAGGCCCGCACGAAGCGGGCCTGATCCAAATCAGAAGAAGCTTTTCCGCTGCCACCAACCGGTCTTGCGCGGTGCGGCCTCGGTGGTTGAGGAGACAACCGGTTCTCCTGCTTCTTGATCTTCATGCCCGCTATCAGCGCGTCCGGATTCTAATTGATCCGGCTCGGATTGTGCGCTCTCATTCTCCGCGGCACTGTCCTGGACAGGCGGCTCCTCACTGCGTGAGCCATCGCTTTCCGTGGCTCCAGAAGCTGCCGGCTCAGGCTCGGGTTGTGGATCGACCGCAACGGCATCGGCAGCTGCACCGACAGCACCGCCATCGGCCGGATCTGGCTGTGCCTCGACAGGTGTCTCTGCCACTGCCGACTTGCGCGAGCGAGTGCGGCGGCGTGGCTTCTTCACCGGCTCGGCTGCACTTGCCTCGTCAGCCACAGATGTTTCTTTGGAAGCCTCTTCCTGTGAGCCTTCGCCATTGCCGCTATCGGCGGCGTCTCCGGCGGGACTGTCTGCTACCGTCTCAGTCGAAGCTGTAGCAGGAGCAGTATCGCCGTCTTCGGACTGGGCAACATTTTCTTCGGCAGACTGATCGTCCTTGCGGTTACGCCTTCCACCGCGACGGCCACGATGCCGCTTCTTGCGCTCAGGGGCACCACCGTCCTCATTGGAAGGCTTATCGCCATCTGCAACTGCATCCGCACCCGCATTCTGACCATCATCAGAAGCAGCCTCTTCATTCGAAGCGTCTGCAGATTGCTCCTGCTGATTCTGTTGATCGGTATTGTTGTTGCGGTCACGGCCGCCGCGACGCCGCCTTTTGCGCCGCCTTTTGCGACCGCTTCCATTGCCATTCTCAGCGGCCGACTGGCCGTTCTCGTCCTCGCCCGCTGCCTCGGCAACTTCTTCCGGCTCTGGTGCAACTTCGCGAAGTTGCGCCTCGATGGCTTCGGCTGTGACAGTTCCTTCTCGTCCAGAAGCTTCGCCCTTGACGATCTGGTAGTGTTGCCCACCAATCTTGTCGTCAGCCTCGATCGTGATCGTGACGCCGAAACGTTCTTCGAGTTCGACAAGGTTCTGTCGCTTGTGGTTTAGCAGATAGAGAGCCGTAGAAGCCGGCGTATGGACGCTGATATCGTTGCGCGCGTCCTTAAGCAGATATTCCTCGATCGCGCGAACCACCAGAAGAGCCACGGACGACTCGGAACGTACATGGCCAGCGCCGCCACATGTGGGGCAGGTTTGCATTGTGCTTTCAAGGACGCTGGCGCGGATGCGCTGACGCGACATCTCCAGAAGGCCGAAATGCGAGATCCGACCAACCTGGATGCGCGCGCGGTCGTTCTTCAGGCATTCCTTGAGCTTCTTTTCAACCGCACGGTTATTGCGGTTTTCCTCCATGTCGATGAAGTCGATCACGATGAGACCGGCAAGGTCGCGCAAGCGCAACTGGCGCGCGACTTCTTCGGCAGCCTCCAGATTGGTCTGGAGTGCCGTGTCCTCAATGGAATGCTCCTTGGTCGAGCGACCCGAATTGACGTCGATCGCAACAAGCGCTTCGGTTTGATTGATGATGATGTATCCGCCGGACTTGAGCGTCACCTGCGGCTGTACCATCTTGTCGAGCTGTCCCTCGATACCGTTGCGCGCGAAGATCGGCACCGTGTCGCGATAGGGCTGAACGACCTTTGCATGGCTCGGCATGAGCATGCGCATGAAGTCTTTCGCCTCGCGATACCCTTCCTCGCCGGAAACGAGAATCTCGTCGATATCCTTGTTGTAGAGATCGCGAACGGACCTCTTGATAAGGCTGCCTTCCTCATAAACGAGGGCAGGGGCAGAGGATTCCAGCGTGAGCGTGCGAACCTTCTCCCACATGCGCATCAGATAGTCGTAATCGCGCTTGATCTCGGCCTTGGTTCGGTTGGCGCCGGCGGTGCGCAGAATGACACCCATGCCCTGCGGCACTTCGAGGTTTTTCACGACCTCTTTCAGGCGCTTGCGATCCTGCGCATTGGTGATCTTTCGCGAAATCCCGCCGCCGCGCGCAGTATTCGGCATGAGAACCGAATATCGCCCTGCTAGTGACAGATAGGTCGTCAGCGCCGCCCCCTTGTTGCCGCGCTCTTCCTTGACCACCTGCACCAGCAAAATCTGACGGCGCTTGATGACTTCCTGGATCTTGTAGTTACGTCTTACCGGACGACGGCGGTTCTGCGCTTCGTCAATGGCGTCTTCAGCTCCGACCGTGTCGACTTCGCCCTCATCGCCGTTGGATGCAGAGGGCGCATCATCCTGTTCAGTACCGCCAACTTCTTCAGAAATGCTCTCGCCATTCTCGACAAGCGCTTGCGCGTCCTCTGAGGTCTCTGTTGCCTCATTGATGCTATCCGCAGCTGCGGGTGACTTGGAACGCTTGCTGTTACGGCGGCGCTTGCGGCCATTCTTAGGCGCCGAAGATTCCGCCTCTTCGCCATCGTCATCAGAATCACCAGCTTCCTCGGCTTCCGCCTGAAGCAGAGCCTGCCGATCGGCAACCGGGATCTGATAGTAATCCGGGTGAATTTCGCTGAAAGCGAGGAAACCGTGGCGGTTGCCGCCATATTCGACAAATGCAGCCTGAAGTGAAGGTTCAACCCGCGTCACACGGGCGAGATAGATATTTCCTCTTAACTGCTTTTTATCCTGTGATTCGAAGTCAAACTCTTCAATACGGCTACCGCGAGTGACAACGACGCGCGTCTCCTCGGGATGAGACGCATCTATCAACATCTTGTTGGGCATTTATTCTTGTCTCCCCGACACGATCCGGGAATCGGACGGGAGCAGGTCTGATCCTGCAGGCCCCGTTTCGGGATTTCGTGTCGGATAATCTGAAGTCTGCCGGCGGGGGCGGAGACGCAGTGATAAATCCGCTCGACGCGGCATTGCCGCGGATCGTGAAGGATTTACATCTGACTGCGCTCAAAGCCATTAGCATCGCCTGGCAGTACCGTTTCAACCAGGGCCCAAACAATCAGGCCCGACTATTGCTCGTTCACGAGCCGGCGCGGAAATCGTCGCGCCGTTTTCCTCTAGCTAAGGGTTTCGGCCGCGCCGCAAACACCTCGAAGAAATCTCCTAGAACTGCCGTATCCGCCCGTTGTCGCCTCGGCTGTCATCGTTCCGCTGCAACGCGGTTCATCGATCAATCGCCGGTTCGGGCATTACGCCAGTTCAAAGCCGCTTTTATGATTTGACACGGGACATGGCAACCCTGATTTGCTAGGCCGCCATCGTGGCTACCATCGGCCATTGGGCGGTCGGCGGCGGTATTGCTGGCTTTTGCAGGGCTGCTCCTGCCTTCAAGAGGGTCATAAATCAGCCTCCAATCGCGCCCACTCATGCGAATGAAAGCTCAAGCCAGGGACAATGACGTGGAAAAATCCCGCATTTCGCTCATCTTGAATCTGATTCTACTTCTCCTTGTGCCCGTGGCGGCCGCGGCACAGGAAGGGCAGGGACCACTTCTCGTGGACCAGTTGAAGATTGCGGGAGACGCAAATCGCACGCGTATGGTCATCCATTTCGACAGGAAGCCGGAAACGTCCTGGTTCTACCTCAGAAGCCCTCACCGTTTCGTGCTTGATCTGCCCGAAACCGACTTTCTACTCGATCCGACAGAGGATCATACTGCGGGAATGGCACGTACTCTCCGTTTCGGCGCGCTGGATGAGGACCGTTCGCGACTGCTTCTGTCCATGTCTGGCCCCTTTCTCGTTGAAGACTACGCGATCAAGCAGAACGATGACGAAACGACGTACCGCCTGATCGTGGATTTCGTATCGGCATCCGCGAATGCGTTCGACCAGGCGATGCGTGAGCGTGTGGCCCCATCCGAAAATACCGAATCGGCGGAAGCTTCGGTCAGTGAGGCTGAAGGCCCCGCCAAATTAAAGGTCGTGATTGACCCCGGTCACGGTGGCGTGGACGGAGGAACACGAGGCGTTAACGGCACCCAGGAAAAGATCATCACGCTTGCCTTCGGGCTGGAGCTGCGCGCGAAACTGGAAAAGACCGGTCGCTATGACGTAATCATGACGCGCGACAAGGACGTGTTCCTGCGCCTTGATGAGCGTGTCCGCATCGCGCGAGAACATGAAGCCGATCTGCTCATTTCCGTACATGCAGACGCCATCCGCATGCGCAATTTCCGCGGCGCCACCATCTACACGCTCTCCGACAGGGCATCTGATGCTGAAGCAGCTGCAACAGCCGCGAGGGAAAACCTCTCCGACGAGTTGGCCGGCATGGGCATGGATGAAGAAAAGGATGAGGTCACGGACATTCTCGTCGACCTGATTCGGCGCGAAACCCACTCCTTCTCGATCCGCTTCGCGCGCACCCTGATGAATGAGTTGACAAAGACGGTTGATCTGGTGAACAACCCGCTCCGCTCAGCGGGTTTTCGCGTGTTGCGTGCACCCGAGGTCCCGTCTGTGCTATTGGAACTGGGATACCTTTCCAACCCGAAGGATGAGGAGCTTTTGCGGGATGCGCAGTGGCGGTCGAAGGCGGCCGACAATATCATCCGAGCAATTGATCTGTTTGCTGAAGCGAAGGGTGGCACTGGAGGCTGACAGAACGGGCCGGGGCGCTTCTTGATCAGAATATGCGTAGCTTGCCCCATTTTCCCCATATCCAAGAGCCAAACACGCAGAAGCGTACAATGTTATTTTCCTTTGCAAAGCCGCTGATGATAAGCTTGCAAAGGTCCTCCTGAATCACGGCAAACTGCCGGCAGGGCGAATCTGGAGCGGAAATGCTAAGACTTCTCGGTTACTTTTTCGGGGTCGGCGTCGGCCTTGCACTGCTCGTTGCAGCAGGCATTGCGATCTATGTTAGTGACCTCTCCAAGGATTTGCCCGACTACGAGGTGCTTGCCCGTTACGAGCCCCCGGTAACCACCCGTATCCATTCCTCCGATGGCGCGCTTATGGCGGAATATGCGCGCGAGAAGCGGCTTTTCCTGCCGATCCAGGCGATCCCGGATCGCGTAAAGGCTGCATTCCTTTCTGCCGAAGACAAGAATTTCTACAGCCATCCTGGTGTTGATGTGACGGGTCTGGCCCGCGCAGTCGTCACCAATTTGCAGAATATCGGTCGCGGTCGCCGTCCGGTCGGCGCTTCTACGATTACGCAGCAGGTCGCCAAGAACTTCCTTCTGACCTCAGATCAGACAATCGATCGCAAGATTCGCGAGATGATTCTGGCTTTCCGAATCGAGCAGGCCTATTCAAAGGACCGCATTCTCGAGCTCTATCTGAACGAGATTTTCTTTGGTCTTGGGTCGTACGGCATTGCCGGCGCAGCGCTGACCTATTTTGACAAGTCGGTGAACGAATTGACAATTGAGGAGGCGGCCTACCTCGCAGCCCTCCCAAAAGGTCCTTCCAACTATCATCCGTTCCGCTACACCGAGCGCGCCACCGAGCGCCGCGACTGGGTCATCGATCAGATGGCCGAGAATGGGTATATCACCCATGAAGAGGCCCAGGACGCGAAGTCAAAGCCGCTCAAGGTGACGCCGCGTCGCAGCGGGAGCTACCTGTTCGCTGCCGAATATTTCACCGAAGAGGTCCGCCGCGAGATCATCTCCCGCTATGGTGAAGATGCGCTCTACGAAGGCGGTCTGTCGATCCGTACGACGTTGGATCCCGACCTGCAGCGCGAAGCCCGCAAGGCCTTGCATCGCGGTCTCATCCGCTACGACACGCTGCGCGGCTATCGCGGACCGGTGAAGCATCTTGAATATGACGGTGACTGGGGCGTGGCTCTAAGTGATGTCGAGGGCCTGAGCGACGTGCCGGAATGGAAGCTCGCGGTCGTCCTGAATGTCTCGGATGCCGGTGTAGATATCGGAATTCAGCCCGAAAAGCTGGTATCCGGGAAAATCGCTGAAGAGCGTGAAACCGGCACCATAGCGTCCGCCGACATGAAGTGGGCTTTGCGCCATTATGTCGAGGACAAGCTGCAAAAGGCTTCTTCTCCGGCAGAGGTACTCGAGCCCGGCGATGTTGTCTATGTCGAGCGCAAGGAGGCCGATTCCAGCAACTGGATCCTGCGCCAGCCGCCTCAGATCGAAGGTGCTTTGGTTGCAATGGACCCGCATACCGGCCGCGTCCTGGCGATGGTCGGCGGGTTCTCCTACGCAGACTCCCAGTTCAACCGCGCCACACAGGCCTATCGTCAGCCTGGCTCCTCGTTTAAGCCTATCGTCTACGCAGCTGCTTTGGACAATGGCTACACGCCGGCTTCCGTGGTCATGGACGCACCATTCTCTATCCGTTCGGGAGACGAGATATGGGAGCCCAAGAACTATAGTGGCAATTTCGCCGGACCTTCGACCTTGCGCGCGGGCATTGAGCGGTCGCGCAACCTGATGACGGTTCGCCTGGCCAACGATATGGGCATGCCGCTGGTTGCCGAATATGCAGAGCGTTTCGGCATCTATGACAAGATGCTGCCTGTTCTCGCAATGTCGCTTGGCTCAGGCGAAACTACCGTCATGCGCATGGTTTCTGCCTACGCGATCATGGCCAATGGTGGGAAGCATATCGAACCTTCGCTGATCGACCGCATTCAGGATCGCTACGGCAAGACAGTTTACAAGCATGAGCAGCGCGAATGCGTGGGCTGTGTCGCCGAGGAATGGCGCGGGCAGCCTGAGCCGGAGTTGGTGGACCGCCGCGAGCAGGTCCTCGACCCGATGACTGCCTATCAGATCACCTCCATGATGGAAGGTGTTGTACAGCGCGGTACCGCGACGACCATCGCCGAACTGGGTCACCCTATCGCCGGCAAGACGGGCACCACAAATGATGAGAAGGATGCCTGGTTCATCGGCTATACACCGGATCTGGTGGTTGGTGTTTTCATGGGCTTTGACCAGCCCACACCTATGGGCCGTGGTTCGACGGGTGGCGGTCTTGCAGCTCCGGTTTTCAAGGACTTCATGGCCAAGGCCCTGGAGGGCAAGGACCCGGTCGATTTCCGTGTGCCTGAAGGCATGAAGCTGATTGCGATCGACCGCAAATCCGGAATGCGTGCAAATGAAGGTGCCCCCGGCTCCATCATGGAAGCGTTTAAGCCGGGCACCGGCCCAGCGGACAGCTATTGGGTGATTGGCCAGGAAGAGATCGAGCGGGTCAACGAACGTGCACGCAATCTTTCACCTGAGGCCAACCGCGCGATAAGCACCGGAGCCGGTGGACTTTTCTGATCACCGGCGAGCCTACTCTCTCACCAGCCTTTACAGGCCGCGGCGCGGACCATAAGTTCCGCGCCGAATCCATTAGTGACACGCATTGAAAGTGGGACGCCATGCGAGCCGAAACGGCAAACCTCGTCGACGAAATCAAGCAGGCCATAAGCCTGCTGAGGGGGTATCTTTGACTGGGACGAAGCAGTAAAACGTCTCGAATACCTTAACTCACGCGCTGAAGACGCCGACCTCTGGGACAATCCCCAGGAGGCCCAGAAGCTCATGCGCGAGCGTCAGTCGCTCGAAGACAATATCAACGGCATCAATGGCTTGGCCCAATCGCTCGAAGATAATGTCGAGCTGATTGTCATGGGCGAGGAAGAGGGCGACCAGTCCATCATTGCCGAAGCAGAAGCGTCTATCCGCAATCTGAAGGCCGAAATCGCCGAGCGTCAGCTCGAAACACTTCTGTCGGGTGAGGCAGACGGCAACGACACCTATCTGGAAGTGCATGCGGGTGCCGGCGGCACGGAAAGCCAGGATTGGGCGAACATGCTTCTGCGCATGTATACCCGCTGGGCCGACCGCCGCGGCATGAAGGTGGAAGTTCTCGAAGTGCATGATGGCGAGGAGGCCGGTATAAAATCGGCAACGATCCTCGTGCGCGGTACCAATGCCTATGGCTGGCTGAAGACCGAGTCCGGCGTTCACCGCCTGGTGCGCATATCGCCCTATGACAGCAACGCCCGCAGACACACTTCATTCGCCAGTGTTTGGGTTTATCCCGTAATCGATGACACCATCGAGATCGACATTCCCGAATCCGATGTCCGCGTGGACACCTATCGCGCATCGGGTGCAGGCGGGCAGCACGTCAACACGACCGATTCCGCGGTACGCATTACCCATATTCCGTCGGGCATTGTTGTTCAGTGTCAGAAGGAACGCTCCCAGCACAAGAACCGAGCTACGGCCTGGGACATGCTGCGATCGCGTCTCTATGAAGAGGAACTGAAGCGCCGCGAGGAAGCTGCCAATGCGACGGAAGCGTCCAAGACAGAAATCGGTTGGGGACATCAGATCCGCTCCTATGTCCTGCAGCCATACCAACTCGTAAAGGATCTGCGCACAGGCGTTGAAAGCACCAGTCCGCAGGACGTGCTTGATGGTGATCTTGACACCTTTATGCGTGCTTCGCTTTCAGCGCGTGTCGATGGTGGTTCACAGGGGGAAGTGGCGGATATCGAATAACCGCTGCTCAACCATTCTGTGACATGGTTGCAACGAAGTGTGTGTTTCGCAACCGTATTTGCTCGGTTACACCACCAACACACCCATCCTAGGATAGGGCGCTGCGGGTCAGCGGCGCCTCCAGACTGAAATCACAATCCGGAGAAGCCATCTCATGTGCGGAATCGTGGGAATTATCGGCGCAAAACCAGTTGCTCCACTTATCGTCGATGCACTGAAGAGGCTTGAATATCGCGGCTACGATTCAGCGGGCGTTGCCACCCTTCATGCGGGCCAGCTCGACCGGCGCCGCGCAGAAGGAAAGCTGGTCAATCTGGAGAAACGCCTGTCCGAGACGCCGCTTGAAGGCAATATCGGTATTGGGCACACGCGTTGGGCCACCCACGGTGTCCCGAATGAGCCGAATGCGCATCCTCACTTCTCCGACGGCGTCGCAATCGTTCACAACGGCATTATCGAGAATTTCGGCGAGTTGCGCGATGAGTTGAAAGCGGATGGCTACAGCTTCGCCTCGCAGACCGATACCGAAGTTGTCGCCCATCTGGTGGCGCGAGAACTGAAGGCCGGCAAGGCGCCAAGAGAAGCAGCCCACGAGACCTTCAAGCGTCTGCAGGGCGCATTTGCGTTGGCGATCATGTTCCAGGGCGATGACAATCTGATCGTCGCGGCACGCAGCGGCCCGCCGCTTGCCGTCGGGCATGGGGAAAACGAGATGTTTCTTGGCTCCGATGCCATCGCTCTCGCTCCGTTCACCAATGTGATCACCTATCTTGAGGACGGCGATTGGGTCGTCATTCGACGAAGCGGCGCAGAAATTTTTGATATTGAAGGCAATCTGGTCGAGCGTAAGCGTCAGCAGTCTGTTGGTACGACCTTGCTCGTGGACAAGGGCAACCACCGCCACTTCATGGAAAAGGAAATCCATGAGCAGCCGGAGGTGATCGCGCAGACCCTTGCCCACTATCTCGATTTTACCAACGGCAGCTTCAAGCAGTTCGATTCCGCGATCGATTTCAAGAATATAGACCGTCTCTATATTTCCGCATGCGGCACCGCATTTCTGGCCGGGCAGATCGCCAAATACTGGTTTGAACGCTATGCGCGTCTGCCAGTCGACAGCGACATCGCATCAGAGTTCCGCTACCGTGAAATGCCGCTGGACAAGCGCAGTGCAGCGCTGTTTGTGTCCCAATCGGGCGAAACCGCGGATACCTTGGCATCGCTCCGTTACTGCAAGGATGCTGGTCTACCGATCGGTTCCATCGTCAATGTCCGCGACAGCACCATCGCCCGTGAAAGCGATGGGATCTACCCGACCCTTGCAGGGCCTGAAATCGGTGTTGCCTCAACCAAGGCCTTCACCTGTCAGCTGTCCATCTTTGCTTCTCTCGTGGTTCGCGCGGCCTTGGAGCGAGGCACCGTGACCGCGGAAGAGGGGGCACAGCTAGTGCGCTCGCTTTCCGAGGTGCCGCGCCTCATCAATCAGGCCCTCAAGCTGGAAGAAGCCATTGCCGAGATTGGACGCGAGTTGTCGGAAGTCAATCACGTGCTCTATCTGGGCCGTGACACGAGCTACCCGCTGGCGATGGAAGGCGCGCTCAAGCTCAAGGAAATTTCCTACATCCATGCAGAAGGCTATGCCGCGGGCGAACTGAAGCACGGGCCTATCGCCTTGATCGACAAGCAGATGCCTGTCGTCGTCATCGCGCCACATGACCGCATTTACGAGAAGACCGTCTCCAACATGCAGGAAGTTGCGGCACGGGGCGGACGGATCATTCTGATCACGGACGAGGAGGGGGCTTCGCGCACATCACTCGACGGCGTGAAGACGATTATCCTGCCAAGGATGCCTGATTTCGTGACGCCCATCGTCTATGCCCTGCCCATCCAAATGCTCGCCTATCACACGGCAGTCGCTATGGGTACGGATGTGGACCAGCCACGCAACCTCGCGAAATCCGTGACAGTTGAGTAGAGGATGATCTGCGGCGCGACCAATTTGCCATCTGGACGCGCAACGGCCCCATGGGTAAAGTTTGCACTGCAACATTCACTTCCTGCAGTTGACTGAACCAGATAGAAAACGGCGATGATGACCCGCGTAAGAAACTACTTCCTGACGGGCTTCATCGTCACGGCTCCGCTTGCAATAACGGCCTATCTTGCCTGGTCTTTTGTGGGCTGGGTGGATTCATGGGTAAAGCCATATATTCCCCCGCGCTACAATCCCGACACCTACCTACCATTTGCCGTTCCGGGTTTCGGTCTGATCGTGGCGCTTGCCCTAATCACCCTTGTCGGTTTTCTCACTGCAAATTTCGTGGGCCGGACCGTCGTTTCATCCGGGGAGCACCTGCTTGGTCGAATGCCGCTCATACGGAGCGTTTATCGCGGGCTGAAGCAAATCCTGGAGACGGTCCTCTCGGAACGCTCCGACACCTTCAAGAAGGTCGGGCTGATCGAGTATCCAAGGAAAGGCCTCTGGGCTCTGGTGTTTGTAGCCACCGAAGCGCGTGGCGAGGTGGATGCAAAGCTCGGCAGCGATGACGAAAGCCCGGCAATTGCGGTTTTCCTGCCTACGACACCTAACCCGACTTCGGGCTACCTGTTGTTCGTTCCCAAGCAGGATGTCATCGACCTTGAAATGTCGGTGGAAGAGGGCGCCAAGCTTGTCATCTCGGCCGGCCTTGTTGCACCGGAATATCAGGAGCGAACGCGCGCGCTTGCGGAAGAAGCGAAGGCAAAGAAGGCGGCTACAGCCGTGACCGGCTAGTCATCCTGCACGCAACAAACGCACAGCATCATCTCGCCCGTAGAGATATAACAGCAGCCGAAGCGCTTCACCGCGATCAGAGCGCAGTTCGGGGTCACGCGTCAGTGCCAGCCGCGCGTCATCCCGGGCGGTGGCAAGCAGGTCAGCATGAAACTCTAGCCGTGCCACCTGAAAACCGGGTGAGCCGGATTGGCGAGTACCCAAAAGGTCTCCCTCGCCGCGCAATTTCAGGTCTTCTTCCGCGATGACAAAACCGTCTTCGGTTTCCCGCATCACCGCCAGCCTGCGGGCAGCCACCTCACCTAGAGGCCCTTTGTATAGGAGCACACAGGAGGAGGCCTTGTCGCCGCGCCCCACGCGGCCGCGAAGCTGATGGAGTTGCGCGAGGCCGAACCGCTCTGCATGTTCGATAACGATGATCGTGGCATCGGGAACATCCACGCCCACCTCAACAACTGTAGTGCCGACAAGAATACGAGCCTGGCCGGACTTGAATGATGCCATGGCACTGTCTTTTTCGCTGCCGGACATGCGGCCATGAATAAGCGCCACCTGCGTTCCAAACACCTGCGAAAGGGCTTCGTGCCGGTCTTCCGCCGAGGTCACGTCGACATTCTCCGACTCTTCGACCAGCGGGCAGATCCAATAGACTTTCTGCCCTTCCGCTACGGCTTCACGCAGACGCCCCACAAGTTCGCCCAACCTTTCGAGCGGCATGGTAACGGTCTTGATCGGCTGTCGTCCTGCCGGTTTCTCGGTAAGCCGCGAGACATCCATGTCCCCGAACGCCGACAGAACCAGTGTGCGCGGTATGGGTGTAGCAGTCATTACCAATATGTCCGGCGCATTGCCCTTGGAGGTGATGGCCAGTCGCTGGTGAACGCCGAAGCGATGCTGTTCGTCAATCACGGCCAGCGCAAGATCGGCAAAATCCACGCCTTCCTGAAAAAGCGCATGCGTTCCGATGATGATGTCAACCTCGCCAGAATTGAGACGCTCCAGAAGGGCCTTGCGTTCACGTCCCTTGTCGCGGCCGGTAAGAAGGGCAACCTTCAATCCGACTTGCTCGCACAGACGGGAGATCGTTGCATGATGTTGGCGGGCAAGTATTTCCGTAGGCGCCATTAATGCTGCCTGTCCGCCTGCCTCGACGGCACGCGCCATGGCCATGAGTGCCACCACGGTCTTGCCCGAGCCGACATCACCCTGCAACAGACGCAGCATGCGGTCGCCTTCAGCCATGTCGGCATGGATCTCGGCCACTGCGGTTTCCTGGGAAGGCGTCAATCTGTAAGGCAGGGCTTTAAGAAGGGCGGCGACATGTCGGCCATGTCCTGCAAGGGGACGCCCTGTCAGCCGCCGTGTTCTTTGCCGAACAAGTGCCAGCGACAATTGCCCGGCCAACAGTTCGTCATAAGCCAGTCTGCGCCATGGCGCACCTTCAGGCGACAGGTCTTCGATCCTCCCGGGATCATGAAGCGTCTTCAAGGCTTGGTCGAACGATGGCAAACCGAGCCGCTGCTGAACAGCGGCATCCTGCCATTCCGGCAATTGTGGGAGGCGTGTCATCGCCTGTGCAATGGCTTTACGGAGAACCTTTGCCGATAGGCCGGCGGTAAGTGGATAAACAGGTTCGATCACCGGCAGCTGATAGGCTTCGGCTTCAGCCACGATATGATCCGGATGGACCATTGACGCCCGGCCGTTGAACCACTCTATCTTGCCGGAAACGAGCACGCGAGCGCCTTCGCTAAGCACTTTTTCCAGCCAGACCTGCCGTGCATGGAAAAAGGTAAGCGCGATCTCACCGCTCTCGTCAAAAGCCATTACCCGATAAGGCAGATTGCGCTTGCCGCGCGGGGGCGGGAAATGGGCGCCAACGGTGAGCGTCAGCGTGACAATGCCGCCATTCGAAGCCTCCGCTATCGCCACGCGGCGCGACCGATCAATCACCGAATGTGGCAGAATGAACGGCAGATCCCCCACCCGCAGAGGACGGTTCGTCAGGTCTGTCGGCACAAGGCGGGCAATCAGCCCGGCGATCTTGTCACCAATGCCATCAAGTGAAGTGGCCGGAGCAAACAGCGGATCAAGGGCGGAAGGGCGCATGCGATTCCTGTATTTTCCTTATGGAAGGCGCAGCTTAAGTCTCAAATCGGGGTGCGCAAGGCTGACATCCAGAACGTCACGCGCTATATGCGCAGCGCACCCTATTGAGGACATCGACCATGACTGGCACGACGCGCTCCAGCGCTGATCTTGAACCACGCAAGAGAAGAGCACTTATCAGGGCCTGGCGTCGTGGTACCCGCGAGATGGACCTGGTTCTGGGCGGATTTGCGGATACGCATCTGGAGAAGCTTACAGCGGCAGAGATGGATGAATTCGAAAAGATACTGGGTCTGCCGGATACCGACCTGCTGCCCTGGTTCACGGGCAGGGTTGCACCACCCGCGGAGGTTCGCACTCCGCTTTTCCAGCGCATCAGCGCCTATTGCTCGGACGGGATTGAATAGTCCACATGGCTGAGTTGCTTGACAGGATCGGCCTTGGCCCTCGGGTCGGGCAGGAAACGCTTGTTGATGGCGTTGCAGATGGCTATGAAGCATTCGCTCTGGCCCAGGCCTCGCGCGAGCTTGCCCCGGATGGACCGACCATTTTCGTGATGCGTGACGGCCAACGTCTCGCGCCATTGGTCGAGGCACTGAAATTCGTCGCACCCGAACTGCCTGTCCTGGAACTGCCGGCCTGGGACTGTCTTCCCTATGATCGCGTATCACCGGGGGCGGATGCGTCCGCACGCAGACTTTCCGCCATGGCTTCCATGGCTGCTCTTGCCGAGACACCACACCGAGCCATCGTGCTTGTGAGTGCCAATGCCCTCCTGCAACGCATGCCGCCGAAAGAGCAAATCCGCGCGCAGACTTTCTCAGCCAGGCCCGGCAACCAGATCTCGATGGAAGATCTGACGCAACGGCTGGAGGCAGCAGGCTTCGACCGCGAACCGACGGTGAGGGACGTTGGGCAATACGCGGTCAGGGGCGGCATACTTGACCTCTATGCGCCAGGTTCGGAAGAGGCGCTGCGACTGGATTTCTTCGGCGACACACTGGAATCCATTCGCGCGTTCGATCCCGAAACGCAGCGCACCACTGGACAGCGCACATCAATCTCGCTCAATCCGATGAGCGAGGTCTCACTCACAAGCGATACAATAAGCCGCTTCCGGCGGAACTATATCCAAACCTTCGGGGCACCGAAGCGTGATGACGCGCTTTACACGGCTGTCAGCGAGGGTCGCCGCTTTGCCGGCATGGAACATTGGCTTCCCTTGTTCCATGATGAGCTGTCGACTGTCCTCGACTATCTGCCGGATGCGCCCGTGATCTTCGACCATCTGGCGCTGGAAGCGATTGAAGAGCGCTACACACTCATCGAGGATCATTTCGAGGCGCGCAAAAGGCAAAATGAAGGCGATGCCCTCAATGCGGCAGTCCCCTACAATCCAGTGGAGCCGCCGAAGCTTTATCTCTCACCCGCTGATGTCAAAAAGCGCATGGAGGGCCGCACGCAAGTGCGCTTCACGCCATTCCATTCGCCTGATGGAAGCAAGCTCAAGGTCCTGCACGCGGGCGCAAGTGCGGGGCGCAGTTTCAAGGAAGAACGGGCTGATCCGAACGCGAATGTCTTCGATCAGGTAGTACGCCACATCAGCAAGCTTCGCTCCGACGGGCGCAAGGTTCTTGTGGCGGGGTGGAGTGAGGGCTCCAGCGATCGCCTGGCGCAGATACTGGCTGAACACGGCCTGGAAAATCTCAAGCGCGTTGAGACGCTGTCCGAGCTCGCCTCACTGCCAAAGGGGCAGGCCGGACTAGGACTTCTTCCACTCGAAGCGGGTTTTGAGACAGCTAATCTCGCGGTCATTTGTGAGCAGGACGTACTGGGCGACCGCCTGGTGCGAAAAAGCCGCAAACGCAAGAAGGCCTCCGATTTCATCAGTGAGGTCAATGCACTCTCGGCCGGCGACATTGTCGTTCACGCCGATCATGGCATTGGGCGTTTCATTGGCCTGAAAACGATCGAAGCCGCAGGAGCGCCGCACGACTGTTTGGAATTGCGCTACGCGGGCGATGATCGCCTGTTTCTTCCGGTAGAGAATATCGAACTTCTCTCTCGTTACGGCTCGGACAGCATTGATGCCGTTCTGGACAAGCTTGGCGGTGGCGCATGGCAGTCACGCAAGGCAAAGCTCAAGAAACGCCTGCTTGAGATGGCTGGCCAGCTTATCGAGATTGCAGCACAGCGTGCCATGCGACCCGGAGCACGTATACAGCCCCCGGAAGGTCTCTATGGCGAGTTTGCAGCGCGCTTTCCATATGACGAGACCGACGACCAGCAAAACGCCATTGATGCGGTTCTGGATGACTTGTCATCCGGCAAGCCGATGGACCGGCTGATTTGCGGCGATGTCGGCTTCGGCAAGACGGAAGTCGCACTTCGCGCGGCCTTTGTGGCGGCCATGGAAGGGCTTCAAGTTGCGGTCGTCGTCCCGACAACGCTTCTCGCTCGCCAGCATTACAAGACATTCAAGGAACGCTTCTCCGGCTTGCCGCTTCGGGTCGAGCAGGCCTCCCGCCTTGTGTCCACCAAGGAGCTGAACCAGACCAAGAAGGGACTGGCGGAAGGGACGGTCGACATCGTCGTGGGAACCCATGCGCTGCTTGGCAATGCGGTCAGCTTCAAGAATCTCGGCCTGCTGATCATTGATGAAGAGCAGCATTTTGGTGTCAAGCACAAGGAACGGCTCAAGGAACTGAAGGCTGACGTCCATGTCCTGACGCTTTCGGCAACCCCCATCCCGCGTACCCTGCAACTCGCGCTGACGGGTGTGCGGGAGCTTTCGCTGATTGCGACACCGCCTGTCGACAGAATGGCCGTGCGCACCTTCATCTCGCCATTCGATCCGCTGGTGATCCGCGAGACGCTACTGCGTGAACGCTATCGCGGCGGCCAGAGCTTTTACGTTGTACCGCGCATTTCCGACCTGGATGAAGTCGCGCAGTTTCTTGCCGATGAAGTGCCAGAACTAAAGGTGGCCCGCGCGCACGGCCAGTTGCCTCCGGGCGAACTCGACGACATCATGAACGCCTTCTATGACGGCCAATATGATGTTCTGCTGTCGACAACCATCGTGGAATCCGGCCTAGACATCCCGACCGCAAACACGCTGATCGTGCATCGTGCTGACATGTTCGGCCTATCCCAGCTCTACCAGATCCGCGGACGCGTCGGCCGCTCGAAGGTGCGTGCATACGCGCTCTTCACGCTGCCGGCAAACAAGAAGCTGACGGCGACGGCAGAGCGCCGCCTGAAGGTGCTTCAGTCTCTGGACACGCTTGGTGCAGGCTTTCAGCTGGCAAGTCATGATCTGGACATGCGTGGTGCAGGCAATCTTCTGGGCGATGCACAGTCAGGGCACATCAAGGAGGTTGGCTACGAGCTCTACCAGCAGATGCTGGAAGAGGCCGTCGCTGAACTGCGCGGATCCGGCGAAGCGGTCGATACCGGCTGGTCGCCTCAAATCACGGTGGGTACCGCTGTCATGATCCCGGAAAATTACGTGCCGGATTTGCAGCTGCGTCTCAGCCTCTATCGGCGCCTCGGCGACCTGGAGACGCCAGAGGAAATTGACGCCTTCGGTGCCGAAATGATCGACCGCTTCGGCCCGATGCCGGAAGAAGTCGAACATCTGCTGAAGATCGTCTACATCAAGGCTCTGTGCCGCAAGGCCAATGTCGAGAAGCTGGACGCCGGTCCGAAAGGTATTGTCGTGCAGTTCCGCAACCAGGCCTTCCCGGAACCCGCAGCACTTGTCGGCTACATCGCGCAGCAAGGCAGCATGGCCAAGATCCGACCAGATCAGAGCATTGTGTTCATCAGGGATCTGCCCACGCCGAAAAAGCGGCTTTCAGGCGCGGCTGTGGTCATGACGCAGCTCGCCAAACTGGCGGAGAAAAAGGAAGCGGCCTGACTGTAGGCAGGCCTATGGCTGATCAAGCGCGCCCGCGGCCTTGGCGTCTGAAACCTTGCGAATGGCATCTGCCAGCGCCTCTGGCGGCTGTGCACCCATCAGTGCATATTTGCCCTCCAGAAGGAAGCAGGGCACACCGGTAACACCCATTTTCTGCGCGGTACCCACTTCCTGTGAGACTTCCTGCAAGTCTGCCTCGGTGGGAAGAAGGGTTTCGACTACCGCACTGTCCATCCCGCTCTCTCGTGCTGCCTGAATGAGAACCGCGTGGCTGCCAATATTTGCGCCCTCTAGGAAATAGAGCTCGAACAGGCGCCGTACGAGCTTGTCCTGAACACCTTCTCCAGCACTTGCTGCCCACCTGATGACCCTATGCGCATCAAGCGTGTTGGGTGATTTCTCGATCCGGTCGAACTTGAAGTCGATCCCCGCATCGCGCCCGGCTTCTCTCACCCGATCATAAAGAGCCTGCGCCCGCTCGCGGCTGCCGAACTTCTCTTCCAGATAAGTCTGGCGATCCTTGCCTTCCGGCGGCAATGTCGGGTCGAGCTGATAAGGACGCCAGTGGATCGCGACATCAATGTCGCGCACCTGCTCGAGCGCCCGTTCCAGGTTCTTTTGGCCAATGAAACACCACGGACACATGACATCCGAGATGACGTCAATGCTAAGGCTGCGATTTTCGCTCATTGATCTGCCTTGCGCCACCAACTGCGCAGCTTGTAGCCGGTTAGGGCCTGTTCTTCTGGATGTTCAAGATAGTTCCAGTAGGCGATCCACTGCTTTGCACTGTGCTGGGTCGGGACATAGTAGGCGCCGGAGATCAGCAGGCGGTCAAGCGCACGGACCGCGGCATTGTAGGTCTCGGAATCGCGTGCATTCAGCATCGCATCAATCATCGCATCGATGGCAGGATCAGCCGCACCGGAGAGATTGAAGGAACCCTCTGCCTTGGCAGCTTCCGACCCCCAACGTCCCAACTGCTCCACGCCAGGTGACAGCGAACCGGAGAAGCCGACAGAGCCGATCATCATGTCGAAGTCATAGGTCTGCTTGCGCTGCTGCATCTGGGAATCGTCGAGCAGGCGCAGCGTGACATTCACGCCGATCCGCTTCAGGGCACGCTGATACACGGTTGCCAGCTTTTCCTCATCGGCGGAAGCAAGCAGAATTTCGAACGAGACCGGTTCACCGTCTGGATCCTTGAGCACACCGCCATCAATGGAGTAGCCGGCTTCACGAAGTTTGGAGACGACCGAACGCAACCTCTCGCGACCGATCTCCTCGCTCTTCATGAGCTCTTCGCCGTAAGTGCCGTCCATTACCTCCGGCAAGACGCGATCCTTGTAAGGCTCGAGCAATTCGCGCTCAATGTCATTTGCAGGGCGGCCAAGGGCCGAAAGCTCGGAGCCCTGCCAGTAGCTCAGAGTGCGAACATGCTCACCATCAAGCATGTTCTTGTTGACCCATCCGAAGTCGTAAAGTTCCGCAAGCGCGCGGCGCAGCGCTGGATCGGCAAATTTTTCGCGGCGCGTGTTGAAAACGAAGCCGGTCACGACCGGAGGGATCCGCGTTTCAAACGCTTCCACCTTCACGTCACCATTCTTGGCAGCCGGGAAGTCGAAGTCGCGTTCGATTTTCTGTGGGTCCAATCCGGTATAGATCGGACCTGCATAAGCCGAGCAGATGCCTTTCTTGAACGCCTCGAACTGGGCGTTCTCGTTCAAGAAATATTCGATGGTGATCTGGTCGTAATTGTCAAAACCGCGCATGGAAGGGACATCCGCCCCCCAGTAGTCCGGATTGCGCTTGAACACGATGCGGGATCCGGGTTCAACCCTTTCGATCACATAAGTGCCGCTTCCGGTTACGGGCTCGAGCGTCGCCTGATCAAAGGTTTCTCTGTCGAAGGCGTGTTCGGGGATGACAGGCGTCATTGCTACGATGAGCGGGAATTCCCGGTCGGCGCTTTCATTGAAGTTGAAGCGAACACCGTGCTCTCCGACCTTCTCGATGCTTGCAATGCGCGCCATGCGGCTTGAATAGGGCGGGCGCCCTTTCTCCGCAAAAGTTTCATAGGTGAAGATTACGTCTTCCGGCGTAACCGGTTCACCATCAGACCAACGTGCATCCGGGTTCAGGTTGAAGATCGCATAGCTGCGCTCTTCATCCATCTCGACGCTTTCTGCCAGCAAGCCGTAAAGCGTGAATGGTTCGGCGGCACTGCGACGCATCAAAGGCTCAAAGACGAGATTGCCGAAGATAGAGTCGATCACGCCACGCGCGGTGGTGCGCATGCTCTTGAGGATGAAGGGATTGAGATTGTCGAAGGTACCGACAACGCAATAGGTCACTTCACCGCCCTTCGGCGCGTCTGGATTGGCATAGGGGAAATGTGTGTAGTCAGCGGGTAGGGCCGGCTCGCCATTCATGGCAATGCCATGACGTGCTTCCTGCGCGTTCGCTAAGGAATGCAATGCCAACAGGCTGGAGATCGCCAGAGCCGGCAGGCGGAAAAGAGCAGAGCGCATTGCGTCAACCTCAAATGCTTGATCGATTCGCAGCCACACCGGCCACAGCTTTATCCTTGCGGGCCGTTTGGCACTTGTCCACTCCCCCTGCGAAAGGGAAGTGCATGCAAGGACCAGCTTACGGCACTGGATTTAAGCCGTCAGCCGTTGTAACACCGCTCGCGAGCCATGCTGTCGCCGCATTCAACCCACAACAGGTGGTCGCGAAGCGGACGCACAGCGTCGCAACCGAGTTTCACGAAGGACGGAAAACATGAAGAGCCTGATAGCGAAAGCGACACGCCTGGCACTGGTATTCGGCGGCGCAATGGCCGCCAGCGTAGCGGCAGGTGGCGGCGCCGCTGTGGCACAGCAGCAGGCACAGCCGGACGGCTGGTTCAAGGCCTGCACCAAGCAGGATGAAGTAGACGTCTGTAATGTTCAGCATCTGCTGCGCACGCAGTCCGGTCAGCTCCTGACCGCGATCAATCTGATTGAGGTGAAGGGCAAGGTAAACCGCCGCGTTCTGCAGATTGCCGTTCCGACGGCCCGCCTGATCCCGCCCGGTGTCGGCCTTCAGGTTGATGGTGGCGCGACCACCAAGATCGACTACGCGATTTGCCTGCCGGATCGTTGCGTGGCTGAGGCCCAGCTTTCCGATCAGATCGTGGCATCCTTCAAGAAGGGTTCTGAGCTGACCCTGACCTCGGTCAACTTCCAGAACCAGCCGAACCCGATCAAGATCACGCTGAAAGGCTTCACCGACGCTTTCGATGGTGAGCCGCTCAAGCAGGAAGACCTCAACGCCCGCCAGCAGAAGCTGCAGGAATTCGTGAACAAGAACAATGAAGAGTTCACGAAGAAGCTCAAGGAAGCTCAGGAAAAGGCGAAGCAGGGTCAGTAGACCCCGCAGATCGATCTGATAGCGAAACAGGGCCCGCGCGGCCCTGTTTTCGTTTCAGGCGAGGTTGTTAGTGTTCGTGGCGCTCTCGTGGAGCGAGCCGCCCTTCGATCGTTTCGACAAAGAATTCGTCGATTTGCGGATGGCGAAGTGGCTCGCCGGAATCGTCGGGCAGCAGGTTCTGCTCGGAGACATAGGCGATATAATCGGTCTCTTCATTCTCTGCGAGCAAGTGGTAGAACGGCTGATTTTTCTCTGGCCTAACGTCCTCGGGTATCGACTGATACCATTCCTCCGTATTCGAAAAAACGGGATCGACATCGAAAATAACACCGCGAAAGGGATAGATGCGGTGTCGGACGACTTGCCCGATCGAGAATTTCGCTGTCTTCATCTTGTCCATCATGTCCTGCCTTATCCACTATGTGGCGCGGCACGACAAGCGCTTCAACATTTCCAAGCCGTACGACCTGCGGCAAACCAAGTTCGGTAAAGCTGTACTATGGCGGATATCATAGGCCTGGTTCTTCCCTTTTTCGGCCTGATTTTCATCGGTTTCATTACTGCTCGCATTGCCAGACAACCAATCGAAGCGCTTGGCTGGATGAATGTGTTCATCGTCTATATCGCGCTGCCGGCGCTCTTTTTTCAGCTCGTTGCAAAAACACCCTTCGAGCAGCTTGGCGAATGGCGTTACATCCTGGGCGTGGTTCTGGCGACCTATGCTGTTTTCACCATCATGTTCGCGATCTCCTGGCTAGGCACCGGCCGCGACATTGCATCAAGCACGATCAAGGGTCTGGCTGCTTCTTATGGCAATATCGGCTATATGGCGCCGGGACTGGTGCTTTTAGCCTTCGGACCGGAGGCTGCGGTGCCTGTCGCGCTGATCTTCAGCTTCGAGAACGTGATCCACTTCGCCGTTGCGCCCATGATGATGGCGATAGCAGGAAGCGAGAAGGGCAGGGGCTTTGCCCTGATCTTTCAGGTCCTGCGAAAGATCATGCTGCACCCATTCATCCTCTCCACGGCAGCGGGTGTGATTGCCGCGTATTTCTCGTGGCAGCCACCGCTCGCCATCGAGCGTTTCCTCTCCTATCTGGCCGGTGCCGCCGCACCTTGCGCGCTGTTCGCCATGGGGGTCACTCTGGCACTTCGACCCCTAAGCCGTTTCCCTTCCGAACTTGCACTGATCGTACCTTTGAAGCTCCTGGTGCATCCGATCATTTGCTATCTCGTGCTTGGTATGATCGGCTCTTTCCCGCGCATCTGGGTCTTTTCGGCAGTCCTCGTGGCGAGCCTGCCAACCGCTACGAATGTTTTCGTACTCGCCCAACAATATGATGTGTGGGTTCAACGAGCCTCTGCGAGCATTCTGATCACCACCGGCTGTTCGGTCTTCACCGTCACCGGACTGCTCTACGCAATCATGAACGGCTATCTGCCGGTTGATCCGTTTCCCTGACGCGCGATAGCGAAGGAAACGTCGGCAGTATCGACCGCAGTCCGCTGCCGGGGCGCATGCCTTCGCGCATGAAGAAGCTGCGCAAGCCGGGAATGTTGTCGAGCAAAGCAAGCCCTGCGCCTCGCGCAAGCTGGGCCGGAAGATTGGAAGCCAGAAGGGAGCTGTTCACGAGCGAGACGGCTCCGCTGCGCGCGAAGATGTCCGGCAGTCGCCGACGCTCATAGCGGGTCAGAACCTGATCGGCCCCCGGATCGTCGAAGCCGTCACCCACACACTCGCTAAGATCCGCGACATCGCGCAGGCCCAGATTGAGCCCCTGTGCCGTGATGGGCGGGAACACATGAGCAGCCTCGCCCACAAGAGCAACGCGCCGGGCAGCAAACCGCTTGGGCAGGACCGAGGAAAGCGGAAACAATCCGCGTCCCTGCTCGATCTCCACCTTGCCAAGCATAGATTGCAGTTGCGTCTCCACGCGTTCTGCCAGAACGTCGTCACTCAGTTCTGCCCATAAAGCGGCCTGCTCGGGCGCCATCACCCAGACCAGGCTTGAACGATAGCCGCCCGGCAGCGGCACCTGGGTGCAAGGACCATGTTCGGTGTGGAATTCCGTGGATGCATACCCGTGATGACGCTTGTGTCCGAAATTGCAGACGAGGGCGGTCTGCGGCAGAGCGCGATGGCGCACTCCTATGCCAGCGGCTTCGCGGGCGGACGAGCTGCGCCCATCGGCCGCGACACACAAACGAGCGGTTATTCGCTCCCCGTTGCCGACTACGGCTTCCACTTCATTTTTATGGAGGATCCACTCGGAGACAAGCGAGCGCTCCCATCTGATCCCGGCGCTCGCCTCGACTCTTTCGGCCAGCGCTGCGTTCAGCACTCTGTTCGGAATATTGTAGCCAAAGGCGTTTTCGCCGATTTCTGCAGCGCGGAAAGTGACTGCCGGGCTGCGAATGAGACGCCCGGTCGCATCCACGATACGCATTATGCTGAGCGGAGCGGCCTCATCCAGATCCCGTGCAGCCAGACCAACGGTTTCAAGCAACTCGATAGAGGGCAGCATCAGTGCTGCCGTGCGCTGTTCCTGTGATGAAGGTTCAGGCCCGATCAGCGTTACCTGAAAATTCTTCCGTGCAAGCGCAAGCGCTGCAACGAGTCCAACGGGACCGGCACCGGCCACAATTATATCGGTTCGCTCGCCCGTGGTCATCTTCAGCTCCTTCAATGCACACTGCGATATATGGCAGTGATGGCCTCGCGATCAATGAGTGAAGTCTGGCTCGTCGGCCCGCGATCGGCAGGTGCGGGTGCTTTCGTGGTTTTCCACATGCATCCTTCAGCTTTACCCCTTGCGCTGTTGCTGCTCATGCTATTACCGCAGACAAATGGCTGTCGCCCGGGCAACCGGAATATTGGCGGCTTGGATCTGGTCCGGCTGGAGGTGGCAAAAATGAATGCAAAGCGGGTGACGGCACCGCAGGCGAAAGCCTTCTCGGTCCATCTGCTGACCGCCTCCGGTTCCTTTCTCGCATTCCTGTCACTGGTGGCCGCAAGCGAGGAGCGCTGGACCGCCATGTTCTGGTGGCTTGGATTGGCGCTCTTCGTAGACGGCATTGACGGTCCGATTGCGCGCAAGCTTCAGGTGAAGGACGTTCTGCCGAACTGGTCCGGCGACATGCTCGACAACATCATCGACTATGTGACCTATGTCCTCATTCCCGCTTTCGCCCTCTATCAAAGCGGCTTCATGGGCGAGGGGCTATCGTTTCTCTCCGCAGCCCTCATAGTTGTGTCGAGTGCGATCTACTACGCGGATACGGGGATCAAGACGAAGGAGAACTTCTTCAAGGGCTTTCCGGTGGTCTGGAACATGGTTGTTTTCACGCTGTTCGTGATCAAGCCCGGTGAATATATCTCGTTCGCGGTCGTAGCGATTTCCTGCATCTTGACCTTCCTGCCGATGAATTTCCTTCATCCGGTACGCGTGGTGCGGTTACGCTCGATAAATCTCACCATCTTTCTCGCCTGGTGTCTCTTCGGCGCCATCTCCCTGCTTGCCCAACTCACCCCGCCCCAATTTGTGGTTTGGGGTATAGGCGCAACGGGGGCGTATCTCTTTGTAATTGGCGGCATCATGCAGTTGATGCCAAAGCTTGGTAAAAAGGAAGCCTGACATGGCCAAAGCTATCCGCATCCATGAAACCGGCGGTCCAGAAGTTCTGAAATATGAAGAGGTCGAGACGCCTGCGCCGGCTGCTGGCGAGGTGCTCATAAGGCAGAACGCAGTCGGCCTGAACTTCATCGACATCTATTTCCGCACCGGCCTCTATCCCGCCAAGCCTCCATTCACCCCAGGGGGGGAAGGCGCTGGTGTCATCGCCGCGGTGGGAGAGGGTGTCACGCAGTTCAAGGAGGATGATCGGGTAGCTTACGTTACCAATGGTGGCGCTTATGCACAGGAACGCCTGATGCCCGCCGATCGGGTCGTGAAGATCCCCGACGGTGTAAGCGATGAGCAGGCCGCTGCAATTATGCTGAAGGGTATGACAGCGTGGTATCTTTTGCGCCGGACATTTCCGGTCCAGAAGGGCCATCGCATCCTCTATCACGCCGCTGCCGGCGGTGTCGGACTGATACTTGGCCAATGGGCAAAGCATCTCGGTGCGCAGACAATCGGCACCGCAGGCGGGGAAGAGAAGGTCAAACTAGCGCTTCAGCATGGCTATGACAGCGTGATCGACTACAAGACGGAGGATTTCGTAGAGAAGGTCGCAGCACTCACCGAAGGTAAGAAGTGCGACGTCGTTTATGATTCAGTCGGCAAGGACACCTTCGAGGGCTCGCTGGACTGCCTGCGCCCGCTGGGAATGTTTGTAAGCTTTGGCCAGTCTTCCGGCCAGGTGCCGCCATTCTCCATCAATCTTCTCGCACAGAAAGGCTCGATCTTCACGACGCGGCCGACGCTCTTCACTTATGTGGCCGAGCGCAAGGAACTTGAGACCGCAGCTGACGAATTGTTCGGACTTGTGAAGGACGGTGTCATCACGCCGACGATCAACCAGCGTTACCCGCTTGCCGATGCCGGTCGTGCCCACGACGATCTGGAAAACCGGCGCACAAGTGGAGCTACCGTTCTGCTGCCATAGGCTCTATTGTAGCCGTGGCGCCAAACTTGAAGCAGTTTCAATATCTGGAAGCCTATTGCATGCCACAGAGCCATGCCTACGATGGCCTCGGGAACATAAACGGCAACAAAAACAATGTGCCGAACAATGGGAGGTGTTGTGAATACAACACTTGATAGTGGGCGCGCCCCGCTGCTTCAGGCGCGTGGATTGACGAAGCATTTCGGCGCGGTAACGGCGTGTGACGCGATTGATCTGACAATCGCTCCGGGCGAGATTCATGCTTTGCTTGGAGAGAACGGCGCCGGCAAGTCGACTTTCGTGAAAATGCTGTTCGGCGCGCTGGAGCCAAGCGCCGGCTCGATAAACTGGCAGGGAAAACGGGTAGAGATCGACAATCCGGCAGCCGCACGGCGGCTGGGCATCGGCATGGTGTTTCAGCACTTTTCGCTGTTCGATGCGCTGACAGCAGCGGAAAATATCCTGCTGTCGCTCGATACCGATGAACCACCGTCCTCCGTGGCCGAGCGCGCGCGGGAGGTTTCCAACGCCTATGGGCTGCCGCTGGACCCTTACGCCCATGTTGGTGATCTATCCGTCGGCGAGCGCCAGCGTATCGAGATCGTGCGCTGCCTTTTGCAAGACCCGCAGCTTATCATACTGGACGAACCGACTTCCGTGCTGACGCCGCAGGAAGCGGACCGCCTGTTCGAAACGCTTGAGAGGTTACGGGCCGAGGGCCGCTCGATCCTCTATATCTCCCACCGCCTGGAGGAAGTGAAGCGGATCTGCGACAGCGCGACAGTTCTGCGTCAGGGCAAGGTTGTCGGTCATTGCGATCCGAGCAAGGAAACTGCTGCTTCACTTGCCCGCCTGATGGTCGGGGACGAGGTTGAAGGTGCGCGCAGGCAGCCGAAACCCGTCGAAGCCGGGCGGCGTCCGCTTTTGCATGTCAAAAACCTCAACAGACCTGCCGCTCATCCGTTCGCGGTTACGCTTCACGACATCGATCTCACGGTGCACGAGAACGAAATTCTTGGCATTGCAGGGGTGGCCGGAAACGGCCAGGGCGAACTGTTCGAGGCCATATCCGGCGAGGCAACGCAGGACCAGCCGTCGGTTATCCAGCTTTGCGGTACAGAGGCGGGACTGCTGGATATTTCCAAGCGTCGCAGGCTTGGCGCAGCATTTGTTCCCGAAGAGCGGCTTGGCCATGCAGCCGCACCCAATCTGCCGCTTTCCCTCAATCTGCTCCTTTCGCGTCACCAGACGGATGGGCGCGCCTATATAGGCTCTGCCGGTTTCATCAGGAACTCGGCACTGGCACGCGCCGCAGCGCGGATCTGTGAAGCAATGGATGTGCGCAAGGGGGCAGCTGACCCCGCCGCCTCATCTCTTTCTGGCGGCAATCTGCAGAAATTCGTGATCGGCAGGGAACTCGACCGCTCACCATCCGTGCTGGTCGTCAACCAGCCGACCTGGGGCGTCGATGCGGGCGCTGCCGCGCGCATCCGCAATGCCCTGATCGCGCTTGCGCGCTCCGGCTCTGCGGTTCTTGTCATCAGCCAGGATCTGGACGAGCTCTTTGAAATCAGCGACGCCATCTGCGTGATGCACCACGGACATCTTTCCAGGCCCGTCCCTATCGAGGAAGCAACTTTCGAGAAAATCGGCCTGCTTATGGGCGGCTCGGACGCGTCGGAACCCGGAATACTCGAGGAGACAGCGTAATGCGGCTCGAACTGGTCCGCAGGCCGCGGCAATCCGCACTCTTCTCGGTGCTCTCACCCTTCATTGCCCTGGCTCTGACACTGATTGCCGGCGCGATCATGTTTGCCTTTCTGGGCAAGAACCCGGTGACCGCGCTCTACTATTTCTTCATCGAGCCGCTTCTGGAAGTGTGGTCACTGCACGAACTGGCCGTGAAGGCAGCGCCGCTGATCCTGATCGGCGTGGGGCTGTCCATCTGCTATCTGTCTAACAACTGGAATATCGGAGCTGAGGGCCAGTTCATCATCGGTGCTATAACCGGCTCGATCCTGCCGATCCTGTTCCCCGAATGGCAGAATGCGTTCGTATTGCCGCTCATG
This sequence comes from Nitratireductor sp. CH_MIT9313-5, assembly GCF_037029545.1. Lineage (NCBI taxonomy): Bacteria > Pseudomonadati > Pseudomonadota > Alphaproteobacteria > Hyphomicrobiales > Phyllobacteriaceae > Nitratireductor > Nitratireductor sp. CH_MIT9313-5. The sequence goes on from NZ_JAYMER010000014.1 coordinate 342,944, forward strand.
CTCCTGATGGGCATGCTGGGCGGGGCAGCCTATGCATCCATCCCGGCCTTCCTCAAGGCACGATTCAGTACGAACGAGATCCTGACCAGCCTGATGCTGGTGTACGTGGCTCAGCTTTTCCTTGATTGGCTGGTACGCGGCCCATGGCGCAACCCCGAAGGATTCAACTTTCCCGAATCCCGAAATTTCCACGCAGATGCGATCCTGCCCGAGATACTGCCCGCCTCAGGGCGCGCACATTGGGGCTTTGCCTTCGCGATAATTGCGGCGGTCCTTCTCTGGTTCGTCTTGGCAAAAACGCTAAAAGGTTTTGAGGTAAAGGTCATTGGCCAGAGCCCGAGGGCGGGGCGCTTCGGAGGGTTCTCGCGCGCCAGGATGATCATGTTCGCTTTCCTGGTCTCAGGTGCGCTCGCAGGTCTGGCCGGTATTTCCGAAGTATCCGGAGCGATCGGACAGCTGCGGCCGACAATTTCGCCCGGCTACGGCTTTACCGCGATCATTGTCGCGTTCCTTGGCCGCCTGAACCCGCTCGGGATTGTTGCTGCAGGCCTTGTTCTGGCCCTGTCATATCTCGGCGGTGAAGCCGCGCAGATTTCCATCGGCGTATCGGACAAGGTCGCCCGAGCATTTCAAGGCATGTTGCTCTTCTTTGTTCTGGCCTGCGACATGCTGATCCACTACCGCGTCAGGCTGGTGAGAAGTCCCGTGCGTGACGCGACTGCATTTGAAGGGGTCGAAAAGAATGCTTGAATCGATCCTCATCACGATTGCCACAGCCGCAACGCCGCTCCTCATCGCCGCCATGGGTGAACTGGTCGTTGAAAGATCCGGCGTCCTCAATCTGGGCGTTGAAGGAATGATGGTCATGGGTGCCATTACCGGCTTCGCAGTTGCGCTTTCCACCGGCTCCCCCTGGCTGGGCGTGTTGGCTGCCGTCGTTGTCGGCGCTGCCTTTTCTCTTCTATTCGGCTTTCTGACACTGACGCTGGTGACCAATCAGGTCGCAACGGGCCTGGCACTCACACTTTTCGGGCTCGGTCTGTCAGGCATGCTGGGAGAAGGCTTTGTTGGCCGACCGGGTGTGAAGATGGCAAATCTCGATATCCCGGTGCTCTCCGACATACCATTCATAGGCCGTCTGCTCTTTGGGCAGGATCCCATTTTCTATCTCTCGATCCTGCTCACCATCTCTGTGGCCTATTTCCTGTTTTCGACGCGAGCCGGCCTGAAGCTTCGTGCAGTTGGCGACAACCATGCCTCTGCCCACGCTCAAGGCATCAACGTTATTGCCATCCGCTACGGCGCGGTCATGTTCGGAGGGGCCTGCGCAGGCCTTGCCGGAGCATATCTCTCTCTCGTCTACACGCCGCAATGGGTGGAAAACATGACAGCAGGCCGAGGCTGGATCGCCCTGGCGCTCGTCGTATTCGCATCATGGCGTCCGTGGCGTGTGGTGGCTGGTGCCTACCTTTTCGGCGGCGTCACCATCGGCCAGCTTCACGCGCAGGCGCAGGGTGTTGGGATCCCCTCGCAACTGCTTTCTTCGCTTCCCTATCTGGCGACCATCGCAGTTCTTGTCATAATCTCGCGAAACCGCAGACTGACACTCATGAATACACCGGCCTCACTAGGGCGCCCATTTGTGCCGGACAGATAAAGACGGGAAGGCGCCAACGGCAACCATGAAGGAAACAAGCATGATGAAGACAATAAAGGCCTCGGCCCTGGCGGTATTCGCCGTTGCCGCCGCCACGGCTATCGTTCCAGGGGGAACGGCATTTGCCCAGGACAAGACGAAGGCTTGCTTCGTCTATGTCGGCCCGATCGGTGATTTCGGCTGGTCGTACCAGCACCACCAGGGTCTTCTGGATGTTGAAGAGGCAATGGGCGACAAGGTCGAGACCGCCTATCTGGAAAGCGTGCCGGAAGGTGCGGACGCAGAACGTGCGATTGAGCGTTTCGCCCGCTCCGGCTGTGACATCATCTTCACCACATCTTTCGGATACATGGATCCCACCAACAAGGTGGCAGCCAAGTTCCCGGATGTGAAGTTCGAGCACGCCACCGGCTACAAGCGCGAGCATCCGAATGTTTCAACCTACAATTCCCGCTTCTACGAAGGACGCTACATTCAGGGCGTGATCGCGGCGAACGTTTCGGAAAAGGGCGTGGCAGGCTACATCGCCTCCTTCCCGATTCCCGAAGTGGTCATGGGCATCAACGCCTTCATTCTGGGCGCCCAATCGGTCAATCCGGACTTCAAGGTGAAGGTCGTCTGGGCCAACACCTGGTTCGACCCGGGCAAGGAAGCCGATGCTGCCAAGGCACTGATCGATCAGGGCGTGGACATCATCACCCAGCACACCGATTCCACCGCACCGATGCAGGTGGCGGCCGAGCGCGGCATCAAGGCATTCGGTCAGGCATCCGACATGCTGGAGTTCGGTCCGGAGACCCAGTTGACCTCCATCATCGATGACTGGGGCCCGTACTATGTAGAACGTGTTAAGGCCGTTCACGAAGGCACCTGGGAGCAGAAGGACGTTTGGGCCGGTCTGGCCGAAGGTCACGTGGTCATGGCGCCCTACAAGAACATGCCTGACGAAGTCGCAGCTCAGGCCAAGGAAATCGAAGAGAAGATCCGCTCCGGCGAGTTCCATCCCTTCACCGGCCCGATCAAGAAGCAGGACGGCTCCGACTGGCTTGCCGAAGGTGAAGTAGCCGATGATGGCACGCTTCTGGGCATGAATTTCTACGTCGAAGGCGTGGACGACAAGCTGCCGAACTGATCTGCAGCGATGGAATGGAGGAGGGCGGTCACCGAGCCGCCCTTTTTCTTTTTCAATTCGCCTTAGTGGCTGGCCTGCCCTTCGCCGGCACGAAACTTGAAGCGAAAGGCTGCTGGCGGACATCCTTGCGTTCGAGCGAAGGCCCGGTTGAAAGCTGCCTCACAGCTGTAACCTGCTTCCACCGCCAGATCCGCGATGGACACCTGACTGTAACGCAATCGCTCCGCTGCAAGATAGAGCCTCCAATCGCGCAGATATCTGATGGGTGAAGTCGTCAGGAGTTGAGCAAATCTCTGCATGAGAACCGCTCGTGATACTGCTGAATGCCGGGCAAGCTGTTGCAGGGTCCAAGGTTGTGCGGGTTCCGAATGAATCAGTCTCAGGCAGCGACCGACCACCGGATCTTGTATTGCTGCAACCCAACCAGTCTTGTCCGAAGGGAGCCGCAAAAGCTCTCGCCGAAGGACCTCCAGCAAAACGATCTCTGACAAGCGCTCCAGAATAGGCATTCCAGCACTGCCAGGTTCATCCACCTCATGGATTATTTGTTGGACGACATCGACAAGCCAATCTGTCGTGGCATGCATGGAGACATGGATGACCTTCGGCAGCGTGCTGCCGAAAGGAAGGAAAGCAAGGGCACTGCATTCGATGTAGCCGCACAGCAGTCGCGTATTTTCGCCACCCTTACCGAAATGGATCAAAGGGATATGTTGCCAGGGCAGGGGAGGCAGAAGACTAGCTGGATCGACAACAGTACCCCCAATACCAGATCCCACCACATGCGCGGTTCCGAAAGGAAAGGCTACAATATCACCCTCCTCAAGCTCGAGACGTATGCCTTCCACCTCTACCCAACATGTCCCACCGGCAACGATGTGGAAACCGACTGCGCCCTTCGGTCTGTAGGCTGCGGGCTCTGCGCTTGTCTGCCAGTCTCCCGAAGGCATGAAGCAGTACTGCAGCGATCCCGAAACGCGGATCCGCCGCAGCATCTCAGACAGCAGGTCTTCGGGTTGCGCGCCAGGCATCTGCAGCATTCCCGTTAAAAGATCCGGCAGTTCGATCAAAGTCGGAAAAGCCGATCTCCCGCATCATGCGCACTTGGGCAACATGATGGACAAGGAGATTATCATGAGCGCGTCAACGGAAAAACTGGTGATTCTACTGACGAAGGGAATCGATTCGGAACTGTCTTCGGTGGCTCTGACCATCGCAAATGGGGGGATCACCTCGGGGCTGAAGGTCTTTTTGTTCCTGACAAGTACGGCAATTGACCTTGTCCGGAGAAATGGCCAGCAGATGACACATGTTCCTCCGCTCGATCCGCTGGCCAAGCTGATCGAGGATTTCCAAGCCCGGGAAGGGGTAATCTGGGCCTGTCCCCCCTGCGTAAAAGCGCGAGGATATGAGGCAGAAGATCTCATCGATGGCGTGATCATCGCCGGTGCAAGCGCCATGCACGCAGAGATAAAACAGGGAGCCGCAACGCTTTCCTTTTGATAAAAGCTCACCACGAGGCTGCAGCTTCAAAAGGCACGCAGCCTCAACTCGTTTCCACGGACCTTCGCGAGGTCAAGTGGCGGAGGGAGTGTCCGCCAATCGTTCATAAATCAGCTTCTAACGCTTCCCATAAACTTCAAATAACAGACTGAAAACACATGATATTCTCAGCATCCACTTCCATTACCTGCTAAATACCTCTAGAGGCTATCAGTAGGAAAAATGGGGCAGAAAGTGGGGCAGAGATGGGGCGGACACTACACAAGCTGACAGCGACGGGTGCTGCATCGTTCAAGGAACCCGGTCGCTACAGTGACGGGGGCGGGCTTTACCTTCACATTTCGAAGAACGGCGGCCGCCGATGGGTGTTTCGTTTTTCACGCAATGGCCGTGTTCGTGAGATGGGCCTCGGCAGCGCCCGTGAGGTCACACTTAAACGTGCACGTGAAAAGGCGGCTCAGGTGAGGGACCAGCTTGCAGAGGGTACCGATCCTTTCGCCGCCCGCGCTGCCGAAGCAAATGAAACTTCGCGTGCATCTGGCGTCTTAACATTCGCGGCGTTCGTTGAAGAGTTCCTGTCAACGATCGAAGCAGGCTTTCGCAATGAGAAGCATAAAGCTCAGTGGCGGATGACCTTAGGAGAAGCCTATTGCAAACCGCTCCTAGATAAGCCGCTGCATGAAATTCAGAAGACGGATATTGTTCGAGTGTTGCAGCCAATTTGGCTAGCGAAATCCGAGACAGCCAGCAGATTGCGCGGCCGGCTGGAGCGCGTATTCGATGCCGCACGCTACAAGGAACTTTATCCTCACGAGAACCCGGCGCGCTTCAAAGGTCATCTTGAATTCGTTTTGCCGCGGCAGCGAAAACTTCAGCGCGGGCATCATGCCGCAGCACCCTATGACCGCGTGCCAGAGATCTACGCGAAACTCTCTTCCGCCGGAGGTATCGCTGCGCGAGCATTGCAATTCGTGATCCTAACAGCCGCGCGGACCGGTGAGGCGCTGAATGCGCGCTGGGGCGAGGTGGATCTGCAAGGGCGCGTATGGACCGTACCGGCGGAGCGCATGAAAGCAGGCAAAGAGCACAAGGTGCCGCTATCAGACGCCGCTGTGCTCATCCTACGCGAAATGATCGATTTCAGCCCTGAGAGCTCGCGCGAAGAACATCACATATTCCCAGGAGCTCGGGCAAATAGACCGCTATCTAGCATGGCTATGACCATGGCGCTTCGACGCGCATGTGATCAACATTGTACAGTTCACGGCATGCGCTCGGCATTCAGAGATTTCGCCGGAAACGAAACAGATTTTCCCCGCGAAGTCGCTGAAGAGTGCCTCGCTCACACGATTGGAAACAAAACTGAGCGGGCGTATCGGCGGCAGACAGCGCTGGATAAGCAACGCGCGTTATTAGAAGCGTGGGCCGCGCACGCAACAAGCAAGGTACCGCTTTAAAAAAATGCACTAGAACTATGCACTACGCATATGTACTGCCGGGATTTCGCAGTTTTGTAGATGGTGGAGGTGCATGGAAGGGAATAACTCTTCACTACAAGTACTAGAAAGGAGAGAGAAGTTGACCCCTTCAAACACACCAAAAAGCACCGTCGAAAAAAGAATGTACTCTGTGGCTGAAGTCGCGGAGGCGACCGGGTTATGCGTGGCCACATTGTACAACATGCGAACCCGTGGCGAGATAACTTTCCGGAAAGCGGGAAGGCGCACGATCATCCTGAGAGAAGATTTGGAACGGATGATCGATAAACTTTCCGTATGCCCTGCCGAGCCGTCCCCGCACCGCCGCTAGACACGAGACCTGCACAGCGTCCGTACGGCTGAGCTTTTAAGGGACCATTCTTTATGTATCGAGATACTTCGAGCGACGGCGAGCTTCGCCGTCGAGGGGATACGTGCGCCCAAATTTCAGAACAGTTTCTTTCGGCGATGGCGGCCGCCGGCGTCCACATGGATACGACCGGCGGCCATCCTAAAGCAGATGGGAAGCTGCACCGCGCCTCGGCAACGGGCAAAAAGAAGAAGAAAAACGACCATATCTGGTACGTTCTCCACTTGGATGAACCGGCAAGCGGTGCTTTTGGCGATCTTCAACTCGGCGTCGAGGATACGTGGACGGCCAAGCGGCCGAACGCGATGACCAAGGAAGAGCGGTCGGCACTGAAACGGCGCATGGAAGAAGCCGCGGCCGAGCGTGAGCGCGAAAAGAAGGCGCTGAATGAGGCGGCCGCGGCCGCGGCCGCCGAGATCAAGGCGAAGTGCGAGAAGGCAGATCCCGAGCACCCATATCTTGCGCGGAAGGGTATTCCCGCAACCGGCGCATGGCTGCTTACGGAAACGGTGAGATATCGGATTGTGCCGGGCGAGCGGATGCGCACGGCGAAGGCCGGCAACCTGTTCATTCCTATGTGGCACTCACCGGCCGAGCCCGACGCAAAGCCGACGCTTGTGGGTGGGCAGTTCATTTATGAGGATGGCACAAAGCGCTATATCAAGGGCACTCCGAAAGAGAATTCATATCACACGATAGGCGGCAAGCCGAAAGGTGAGCGGCCGCTTATTATCATCGCCGAGGGTTTCGCCACCGGCGCCCGCATCCATCAGGCAACAGGCACGACCGTTATCATCGCCTTTGACAGCGGCAACCTCATGCCCGTGGCAAAGTTGATGGCCGCCAAATATCCGGGCGCGCGCTTCCTCATCGCGGCGGATAATGACCGCTTCACCACAAAGCCGATAGAGAATCCCGGCTTGACCAAGGCGCGAGAGGCGGCCGAGGCCATCGGCGCCAAGGTGGCATATCCGGTATTCCCGCCCGAGCATGAAGAGGCAACCGATTTCGATGACTTGGCGCGCATCGCGGGGCTGGACGCGGTGAAAGAGACGCTGCGCGCAGCTCTCAAACCACCGGTGCAGGATGAGGCGCCGCCACCACGTAGTCAGACTGTGCAGGCCATCGCCAATCCAGCTGATGCACTCCGTCCAACCATTCGGATAACGAAGTCGAACATCCACGAAGTAGTGCGTGAATCGATCCGCGTGCTTGGGCGGCCGAGATTGGAAATCTTCCGCCGCGGTCAGCGCCTCGTAATGGTGGTACCCGCCTCATCGAAACGACAGACTATACAGGCGAAACTGGAGCCGTCTGCAGATGCGAAAGCGCATCCGGAAGGCGTAGTGATAACCGATGTTGAAGCGGAGACATTGGTTGAAAAGCTGACTTCAGAGGCGGATTTCGTAAAGTATGACGGCCGCTCCAAAGATTGGATCAGCATTAATTGTCCCGAAGTAATCGCTCGAACCGTGCTCAAACGCAAAGGCGATGGATGGGAGCGCATACCTCCTTTGCATGCGGTAATCACGGCACCATGCATGCGCGACGACGGTTCGATTATCATGAAGCGCGGATACGATTCCAAAACGGGGCTTTACCTCGCGAGCAAGGAAGACTGGCCTGATATACCAGAGCGCCCATCGCGTGATGATGCTGTAGAAGCTCTGAATGTCTTGTCGGAGCCCATCGCGGAGCTGCCGTTCGTGGATAACTCCGATAGGGCAGCCGCACTCGCGCTCTTTCTGACAGCCCTGATGCGTCCGATGCTACGCAGTGCACCGATGTTTGCCGTAACCGCGCCTACGGCGGGCACAGGCAAGAGCTTGTTGATCAACATCGCCTCGATTATTGCACGGGGCCACTCAACGTCTCCCATCAATCAGCCCTCAGATGAAGCTGAACTAGAAAAGCGGATTGGCGCTGAGATCCTCGCTGGCAACCAGCTGGTATCTATCGATAACGTGTCGCACACCCTGCAGAGCGATCAGCTCTGTCAGATACTGACTGAAGAACATGTCCAGGTGCGGATCCTCGGAAAAAGTGAGAATGTTAGAGTGCCATCTACGGCTCTCATTTGCGTGAACGGAAACAATCTCTCGATATCCGGGGACCTCAACCGACGAACGGTCCGCATTAGAATGAATGCGAAGGTAGAACGGCCTGAGAAGCGCGCCTTCCAATTCGACGCCAAACAACTTGCACTGCAGAAGCGTCCAAAGCTCGTTGCGGCGGCGCTCACAATCCTCAAAGCCTACCTCGTTGCCGAATTCCCAGACAGAGCACGTCCTCTTGGAAGCTTTGAAGACTGGAGCGACGTAGTCCGTTCGGCACTCCTATGGGTGCAGATGGAAGATTGCCTCGCAGGGTACGACGAACAAGCGGACGAAGATCCTGAGAAGGAAGTGCTGCGCGAGGTTTTGAACGCTCTCCCTACGTTGCCGTTCACCGCGAAGGAGATTGCAGGTCGGGTCGTGAGCAACGAACGACTGCGAGAAGCACTCCACCTTTTTCTTGATCGAAACGGCACGTTCAACACCAGAAGATTCGGAAGGTTTCTCAAGCAGTACCGCGACCGGCCGGTGGACGGACGAGCTCTTCACATGGTCACGAAGAACAGTGTGCACGGCCACCAGTGGTGCGTGAAAGAGGTCTGACACGGCTGTCGAGGGAGCGAACGCTGAGGTTTCTGAGGTTTTTGAGGTTTTCTATGGGTAAACGCGGGAAAATGGCAGTGACATACATGAATGACATTTTCCTAAGAGGGTTCGGGAGAAACCTCAAAAACCTCAGAAACCTCATCCGATATTTTTGAGGAGCAACGGGGAAGGCGGAAGGTGATGAACCTGCAAGATCGAGTTGAAATCGCAAGGCGTCATCTCAAAAACATCGCGGAGTGTTACGGTGACCCCTTCATCTGGCGAGTTCTCAAGGAAACGGTTGAGCTATTAGAGCCAAAGCCCCATGAGGCGCAGCCGACACGCTCAGCACAGAAGAAGCGGCAACCCCGTCGAGGAAAGCCTGGGCCAAGTGCTGAATGCCGAAATCGGAAGAAGCGGCGGGATACGGCGCTCTACTATTTCTGGCGAGAACATTATCCCGGCCTAGCTCCCACCGCTGCCGCTGAATGTATCCTCCGAAATATTCGCACTATCAGCGGGACAGTCAGCGAGGCAGCACCCAAGCGCAAAGCGCTATTGCAGCTCAAAGAGCTGGACGCCGGGTTCCTTACCAAGCGCACAATCAGAGATATTCTTCATCGTGAAAGTCGTAGAAATCACCGCCTGTAGGTCCAGCTCTGTTTTTACGACCCTCGCCCTGAGAATTTGTTCTCAACGCGGTTTCGCGTGGAAAGTAGACAAAGGGTGAAGAATGAAAATCTCAATCGATCGTCTAAGGCGATACTGCCGCGCTAGCGCCCTGGCATACGAGGCTGGGCGGCAGGCGAACCGGAAGCGTCTAGCTGCAAAACGTGAGTTCGAACGCGCAGAGAGGTGGGTCGAGGAAATCGACGCCACTCCGAACCATTCTGAGAAGACCATGAAGAGGGCTCTCGAAAATCGCGCGCTCGCCCAAGCAGCATATGAGGCAGCTATTGAAGAGCATGAAAATGCCAACGAGCATTCCTCGCTCGCTGGACGAATTGCTACCAACTGCCGCGAGTACGCAGCGAGCATTGGACAGCTTCCTCCGGACTTGGAGGCTTGATGATGGGTAATCCGCTCTCAAACCTGAAAGCCCTCATGGGTCGCGCTTCAAAAGTTATGCAAGAGTATCAGTCGAGCGTGGAAGATATCCGGCGCGCAATCATCGACCTTCGTGACACGCAGCGTGACGTCGAAACCGCACCGGTCTCTGTTCGTGAGATAGAAGCCAATGTAGACCAAGTTCTAGGGGATGCTGAGAAACGAGCCCGAAGCGTCTTCATCCCTTCCACATTTGTCAGCCCGCGCCACCCAGACCGCCTTCGTCCGGAATTCGATGCGCCGTTTCGTAAGGACACGCTCGGCGCACTTTGCATCCTCGGCTTTCGGGAGCCAGTCAGAGCTGCGTTGCTAGCCGAAGCGAAGAAAGAAGCTGAAGGGCGGAAGACTTACTCTGCCGATGCACGGGCGGCTGAACTCACTCGTTTACAGAAAGAGCTTGAGACGCTCGAAGCTGCCGAGGAGTCACTTATCCGCGAAGCGGAAGAAGCCGGCCTTACCGTGCCACGTAGAGCAGATGCCCGGCCGGAGATCTTACTCGCGGAGAGGGTCTAATGCGGCGCCGTTTGTGGCTCGGTCGATTTCTCCCAACGGAGAAACAGCAACCGATACGCAAGCGGCGCAGCAACAAGCCGCCTCGCAGCAAGAACCATCGCCCGATGAGAATACCGAAAGAGCGAAGTTCCACTGATGAGTTTTCGGAGTTGATCGAAGCGGTTTGCGATCAAGTGCAGGAGAGGAAACGAGATTGAGTATCGACAATCGAATTGCAGCCGGTGCAGCGGAAAAGCGCGCTGCCAACTTAAGAACGAAAGCCGCCAATTTGCGCGAGCGAATTGAGGTTATGAGGGGCTGGAGGGAAAAAGCCATAGCGGAAGGGGAAAGTGAAAGAGCTCACATGTTCCACCGAGATGTGCAGCGTCTCGAACGAGAACTCGCAGAAGTAGGCGGAGTGCCAGTTTCCTCCAATGGACATGCACCGTCTGTAGCACTTGGCGCACCCAAGCTGGATCTCTGGCGTAAGGCAAATGCAAAGCTTCGAAAAGAAGCGGGCAAGCCCGGCAATGATAGCGAAACCGCGAACGATGGTGCCGCGACAAAACTCGTAACTGTGCGAAGGCATGGGACACTTTCGCGACGATGAACTTGCAGCGTTCGGGTCCTTCCTCGGCCGGGGGAGGGTGAGGGGGAAGCGCAGCCGCAAGTTTTCGCTAGCGACAGGCTGACAATAAGGATGACAAGTTGACGTACTCTGCGCCTGATACCGAAAGCCAAGCACAGTTCGCGCGCCGCATTGGTGTATCGCGCCAGTACGTTCACAAGCTTGTCTCTCAGGGCTTACCCATATCCGAAGACGGTAGAGTCGAAATCAAACGAGCTCTGAAGTGGGTGCGTGCCAACGTGTCAACTAAAGCAGGGTCAGACGATGGCGTTACCCTCACCGAAGCAAAAACACAGCTGCTACTCCTACAGGCGCACAAAGCCGAGCTCGAAGTCGAACAGCTGGAAGGCTCGCTGATCGACAAAGGTGATGCGCTGACGGCTGTTCGCACATTCGCACGCATGTTCCGCGACCACGTCCTACGCTTCCCCAACCGCTACGGCCCTGAGCTAGCAGCGACTTACCAGATCGACGCGCGGAGCTTTGTTGCATCCCTAGACGAAGCCATACGGCGTTGTCTGACCGAGGAATTCAACGAACCCCTACCATTTCAACCAAATGATGGCAGGAACAATGAACGCGATTGATCTCACCCGGCAGACTGATGCCCTAGACGCGATAATGACGGCCGGGAAGCAACGCCGTCTGAATCACCGCTTACTTGCGCAAGTTAGCGGTGTGTCCAGCAATTCGATATACTCATGGATCAAGGGAAAGCGATCCCCGTGCATCCGAACGCTGATCCGGCTCGCTGAAGCCGTTGGGTATGAGCTGATAATTATAGATGGCGGCGCCCCGGAAACCGTCGTCGCCAGTTGCGAGAACATGCGAACGGCAATGAGCCTTCTGTTTGACGCACGTCGAGCGCGCGGCATCACGATGGAAGAGCTATCTGCCAGGAGCGGTGTATCTCTAAACTCTCTGTACGCTTGGCAGAATGAAAGCCAAAGCCCGCAACTTCAGCTCTTAGTTGCGGTCGCGCATACGCTACGGTTCCGCGTAATCCTACGTCCGGTTGAGAGGTCGAACTCGTGAGCAAACCAGCCGCAGAAGCGCAAGTTCGCCTTTCTCTTGTAGACCGGATTACCGGGCCAATTAGGCGCATTCAAGCGCGGATCGGCGCGCTTTCGAGCAGGCTGGGCTTTGACCGCATCGGTCGCGCGGCCGGCAATCTCACTTCGAAAATCGGCGGGCTTGGTGACGGGCTCGGGCGCACCACGGGGCGCCTGGGGCTCTTCACGGCGGCGCTCGGCGCGGCAGGTGGTGGCGCGGTCTTCGGCGCATTCAAGCTTGCCCGGCAGACTTCCGCACTCGGCGATGAGATAGCAAAGACCGCGCGGCAACTCGGCATAGGCGCAGAAGCACTGCAAGAGTATCGATACGCGGCCGAGCTCTCGGGCGTGAGCAGCGAGACGCTTGAAAAGGGGATGAAGCGGTTCGGCGCGAACGCGGCCGACGCCGCACGCGGCACAAAGACCTACGCCAAAGAGTTCGACCGGCTGGGCATTTCGCTGAAAGACGCGCATGGCAACGTGAAGGGCATGGATCAACTGTTCAATGAAACCGTTGAAGCCATCGCCGATATTGAAAGCCCAATGGAGCGCACCCGTATCGCTATGGCCTTGTTCGGTCGGGCAGGGGCGGACATGACGCGCATGTTCGAAGGTGGCGCTGAACAATTGCGGTTTCACCGGGAGGAGGCGCGGCGGACCGGCCATGTTCTGGGGCAAAGCGTCACCGACTTCTCCGAAGTTTTCGGCGACAACGTCACTCGCTTGGAGAAGCGACTAGAGGGAATCAAAAACCTAATCGGCGTGGGGCTCATGCCGGTGATGAATGAAATTGTTGAACACATCACGGCATGGGTTGATGCAAACGCCAAGCTCATTCGCTCCACTATCGCGGAATGGGTAGAGCGATTCGCGCAGACGCTTCGCGACCTCATGAACCCAGCTTCGGAAATTCGCCAAAGCATTGCCGAGACGGCCGAGACATTCGCAGGTTTTATTGACCGCATCCGGCCGGTGGTGGATTTCCTCGGCGGCCCGTTGCAGGCAAGTTTGTTCGCGGTGGCGGCATGGGTAGCCGGGCCGCTGATTGCGGCGATTGCTTCGCTTGGAGCTGCCTTCATCAACCTCGGGCTTGTCATCCTGACGACGCCGGTAGGCTGGATCCTCACGGGCGTGGCGGCCATCGCCGCAAGCGTCTATGTGCTTTATCAAAAATGGGATGAATTCGCGGCCTATTGGGGCAATCTGTGGGGCCGCATCACATCCGCTTTCGATGACGGTTTCTTGCAAGGCATGGCAACGCTGTTGGCCGAGTTCAACCCGGTTGTGCACATTGCCCGAGGCATCGACGCGGTCTTCGAGTATTTCACCGGAATTTCTCTCATCGAAGAGGCCGGGGCGCTTGTCGATTCCTTTGTTGAAGGCGTTGCCGGTTTCGCATCGAGCGCCATTGAGGCTTTGCAGCCGGGCGTTGACGCTGCCGTTGATTATGTGGCGGGGAAGGCGTCTGCATTCGCCGCGGCCGCAACTGATATCGCCGCTTCCGTTGGCAACGCCTTGCGCTCGGCCGCGCTGGACGTGGCCGGCTGGTTTCGCGAGAAGTTCGACGCGGCCTTGGATTACCTCGGCACGCTCCCGGCTGCCTTCTACTCTCTCGGCGCGCGCATCGTTTCCGGCATATGGGATGGCATCAAAGCACAGTGGGGAAACCTGAAATCTTGGTTCGCCGATGCCGTGCGCGATCTCATGCCGGAATGGACTCCCGATTGGCTGAAAGACCGTCTCGGGTTCGGCGATGCACCTGCGCCAACAGTCGGCGCCGACCTGCCCAAAGTGGAGGCGCCGAGCATTCAGCCTATAGAGCTGGGCAGGGTGGACGCGGCCGGCGCCGGCATCACCGAAGCAGCCGCGGGCGCAAGCATTTCGCCGCCTGATGCGTCACCGCAGACGGTTCGCACAGAAGAAGTGCAGGCAGGTTCTGTGAGCGCGCAGACTATCGACATGCCCGAGCCGCTACAAAAGAGCCAAACGAATAATGTCGACGCCTCAATCCACATCGGTTCGCTTGTGGTGCAGGGCGCGCAGGGTGCACCGGCCGATGTGCAAGCGGCCGTGCGCCGGGCGCTGGACGCAGAGTCGCGCAAGCAGTCGGCGAACGTTCAATCCGCTTTGAACGACTAGGACGGCAGAGATGAAAGACGCATCATCACTCTTCGGTATCGACCCGACGCAACTGACATCCTTGATCGTCGCGGATGCTTATTACCCGCCTCAACCCGTACAAGACCGCCAGGGCGGACCTTACGTCGCCACTAGCGTGGAGTTCGAAGCGCACCTTGAGAACGGAGAACCCTGCCACGGAGCGTTATATACAAAGCAAGATGCTGGCACTGTTGCGGGGATCATAGAGGAGGCAGCGCGAACCAATCGGCCAATTTCGATAACCGCGCACCGTTGTCGTGACCGCCATCCTTCGGGGGTCTTTTGGCTCAAAGGAGAGATAGCAGTCAGCAGGTAGTGTGACCTGATGTTTGCAATTTGCAAATCGCTAGTCTGAAAACGTTGAGATATTGCAAACTATTGAATTAATTGCCCTTTCTCGTCTCTTTCTTCTTGACCTTTGATGCGTCGACCGGTGTGAATGGGTGTGCAATTAAAAGGAGATCGAGATGCGAGTTGAAATTGGTGGCCGCAAACGAACTGATGGGTGTGAGGCAGAGACCGAACTCCAGCGGGCTATCGCAAGACATAACCGACTCTATGCCGAGATTGAGCGGACACATGACGAATTGCAAGGTGACGCTTCGAGGCCAGCACTAGCCGAGCTTCTCAATAAAGAACCCAATGCACTCGATGATGTGCTTTCATGCCGCACAGACAAAAGGCAAGATGTGCGCGAGAAAGCCGAGTATCTGTTAGCGGAACCTCGTAACCTTTGGCGCCTTATGGATGAGCATCACGTTCACCGCCTTCTAGCGTCGCTTCGCTAACATTGGCCAATTGCGCGATGAACTAGAAAAGTTAGATTGGGAGAAAAGCTGATAGATCCTAGCCGATTCCTTTTGGCGAAGAACTATTGGGGAGGCAGAATGAGCTTGATAAAACGTAGAGATAGTGGCGACATTCCCGCAGCTGCATCAGTGTCCCCGCTCCACGAGATTGGGGCGTACGAAGCCCTTTGGCTCGAAGATGGCGCAACGTTCAAAAAGATCGCTGAGCGATTTCAGAAGGACCCCTCCGCTCTTCCGTCCGATTTCGTGCCTCCTGAAAAAGCACTTCCGCTGGCCGCAGAAGTCGTGCAGCGGCTTCACAGTGCCGGAGCAGAAGATTTCGGAATAAGAATTCATCACGCAGGCGACTATCCGGAACGGCTGCGGCACGCTCGTTATCCGGTAGAACTGCTCTACTACCGCGGCGCTTGGGAGATAACGGAGAAGCCAAGCGTAGCCATCGTTGGCAGCCGCGAGCCCTCGCCTGAAGGGATACGCAGAGCCTCCCGAATTGCGCGAGAGCTCGTCAAACAAGGGATAGTTGTTGTTTCAGGACTAGCCGCTGGCATCGACACCGCCGCCCATCTTGCGGCTCTGAGCGTCGGCGGCGAGACGATAGCGGTTGTCGGCACACCGTTGGATACTGTCTATCCAAAGCAAAACGCAGATCTTCAGCGGTACATCGCATCGCGCCATCTGCTAATCAGTCAGGTACCAGTACTGAGGTACCATGCTCAAACATACCGGCAGAATCGCCTGTTTTTCCCTGAGCGAAATGCCACGATGAGTGCTCTTACCGACGCAACAATCATTGTAGAAGCTGGTGAAACATCCGGCACGTTAACCCAAGCTCGTGCAGCCCTCTACCAAGGCCGAAAATTGTTCATCTTGGAGTCCTGTTTCCAGAACAAAGCGCTGACGTGGCCCGCTCGATTCGAGCAGCAAGGGGCAATTCGCGTTAGGAAGATGAACGATATTCTCGATAATCTATATGCGGCTCTCTGAGATCGACGACACCAACCGTCGCGAACACCATCATCTGACATCTGACGACGTCTGCTTCTTCATGTGGGAATACGTGAAGTCGGAGCGCTTCGAGCAGGGTAACACACGCTCTTTGATCGAGAACCTAAAGAAGAAGCCGTCCTTACGCGGTACACCTCAGTTCAAGTACAAGCAGCCGGCCATCCGAAAGTGCGCGCAAATGCTAAGCGCCACACTGGATAAAAATTGGAAAGGAACATTTGTACCAGTTCCTCCTTCCAAGGCGAAGGGACACCCTGATTACGACGACCGGATGGTACAGGTGTGTAAACTCATCGGGCATGCAGTCGATGTTCGAGAGATCGTAGTGCAAACGCAGAGTTGCGCAGCCAATCACGAAAGCGCAGGCAATCGACAAACCGTTGACGACCTTATCAACATCTACGAAATCGACGAAACTCTCTGCTCACCAGAACCTAGCGCTATATGCATCATTGACGACCTGCTAACTGCCGGCACGCACTATCGCGCGATGCACACGGTGCTGAAGGACCGCTTCCCTGACTGCAAAATTTTTGGCCTCTTCATAGCGCGTAGGAAACTTCCAGAGGTCGAGTTCCCGGACATTGATCTGGAAGAGTTCGAGAACATTTTTGGGAAAGGAAGCTGAACGTAGGGAATCCTTTCGCTGAGCAATTTAGCACAGCTCCGCACCTGCCTCTGACCACAACTCTCCTGCAAAAGCTGTGCTCTCACCTTTAAAGTGGGGCAGAAAATAGGGCAGGATCTTAAGCGCACACGATTAGCCCATACAATTCAACCATTTAAGTTGAGTTAGTGGCGGAGGGAGTGGGATTCGAACCCACGGTGACATCGCTGCCACGCCGGTTTTCAAGACCGGTGCCTTAAACCGCTCGGCCATCCCTCCAGGCGGTTTTCCGTGTACGCAGGAATGCGGGGAGTTTCAAGGCCGATTTCGACCAAGCGGAGGCGGAGGCCGTTCTCGTCCTTTCGTGAAGAGAGTTGATGCGTCGGCACATTTTCGCCTATTTCTCGACAAATAGTCTTAACCGCGCCGTAACTTTTGCGTGCGCATTGAGAGGGGTGGTGCGGCTGGGGGCGCCCGGCAAGACCGCCAAATTCCAATTTTTGTTGCACGGGCTATGCCCGTTGCCTTCTCGCCGGGGATGTTGATTCATGCTGACAAATGGTTGCAAACCAATGCGCCGCGCAGCCTTATCAACTCTAACCTTCACTGCTTTGGCCATAGTGCTTGCAGCATGTGAGAAGCCCACCCCCACCGCCGAAATCACCCCGAAGGCCAAGAGCAGCAAGGAATATTTTGCCGAATCGGAATATGGCGTGAAGGCCAGTCCGAAAGTGGCCGAGAAGGTATCGAACATCCCGCGGGGCGGTGGACGTCGCCAGGTTGGAAAGCCCTACAAGATCAAGGGTCGCTGGTATCACCCCAAGGAAGATCCCGATTACGTGGATGTCGGTTCGGCCTCCTGGTATGGTGATGCGTTCCATGGTCGCCTCACGGCCAATGGTGAAGTCTATGACATGACGCATCTGACCGCCGCGCATCCCACCATGCCGCTGCCAAGCTATGCGCGTGTGACCAATCTCAAAAACGGCAATTCCGTCATGGTTCGCGTCAATGATCGCGGGCCTTTCGCCCATAACAGGCTGATCGACCTGTCCAAACGGGCTGCAGAACTTTTGGATTACAAGTCCGCCGGCGTGGCCAAGGTGAAGGTGGAATATGTCGGGCCCGCTCCGCTTGAAGGACGCGACGATTCCTTCCTCATGGCATCATTCAAGCCAGGCGGCGCCGAAGCTGATCCGTCGGACGGCCTGCCATCCGGCGTCATGCTCGCCATGAACGACAGCAATGTTGAAGCGCAGGAGGCCAGTTTCACGACCGCCTTCAACACCACGTCGGATGCAGGCTCGGCTGTCCAGGCCTCTGGCCTGCCTGTTTCCGGGCCGCTGGTGCCTGATCGACCTGAGACATCTCCGGTGATGGAGCCTCAGCCGCAGCAAACGGCCAGTGCACTGCTTTCATATGCCGATCAGAGAGTAAGCGCCGCGGTAAGCAGTTTCGATCAGGTTTTGAAGAAGAACATCGACCAGAATGCGCTCAAGGCATGGTGGAGCCGCAACGGTACCGATCCGCTCGATCACAAGGGCATGACGATCAGCCTCGGCGTATTTATGGATGACGAGAAGATCACCGCACTGTTCCAGACGCTTTCTGGCTTCGGCACGATCAAGGTCGAAAATGCCGGTGCTGCTGGTACGCGTTCGCTCACATTGATCCCGCGTGACGAAAAGCAGATCGATCGGGCGCTTCAGGCGGCATGGAATGCGGGGGCAAATGACGCCTTCATCATTCGCGAGAACGAATCATAGCCGCGATTTGTTGAACATTCGCACAGTCAGACTATAACCTCCGTAACCGGCCCGTGCGGGCTGATCCTGTTGCTTGGGGGTAGAAATGGGCGTGGGCGAGACATGGCGCAAGCTGTTCACGGCAGCTCTGATAGCAACCACCCTTGTATGGCCGGCAAAGGCTCAGCTTTTTGAAACCCGCGCCAAGCAGGCCTATCTGATCGATGCCGAAACCGGCACGATCCTTTTCTCCAAAAACGCTGACGCTGCATTTCCTCCCGCCTCGCTTGCGAAGCTGATGACGGTTGAAGTCGCCTTCGATGCGATCAAGTCAGGTCAGATCAGCCCCGAAGAAAATTTCTATATCAGTGAACATGCCTGGCGCACGGGCGGAGCCGTATCGGGCACATCCACGATGTTTGCCGAGGTGAAATCCAGCGTGCCGCTCGACGCTCTGTTGAAGGGCGTGATCGTGCATTCCGCCAATGACGGCGCGATCGCGATTGCCGAAGGCATGGCGGGATCGGAGGAAAGCTTCGCCCGTCTCATGACGACGAGGGCGCGCAAGCTTGGACTGGAAACATCCACCTTCGTGAATTCCACCGGTCTCCCGGCACCGGGCCAGGTTGTGACCGCGCGTGAGCTGACGCTGTTGGCGCTCCACATCTGGCGTAATTATCCCGAACGTTACGAGATGTTCTCGCTGCCTGATTTCGAATGGAACGGCATTCGCCAGCGCAATCGAAACCCGCTTTTGCCAATGAATATTGGTGCAGACGGCCTGAAGACCGGTTTCACTGAAGAATCCGGCTACGCCATCACCGCGTCGATAGAGCGTGACGGCCGCCGACTGTTCGCAACCCTTGGCGGTATGGAGAGCGAACAGCAGCGTGCAGAGGAAGCACGCAAGATGCTGGACTGGGGCATTCGCGCATTCGAAAAGATGTCTCTCTTCGGTGAAGGCGAACCCGTAGCCGAAGCCGATGTCTACGGAGGTGCCAAATCCACAGTCAAGCTCCGCGCCCGCAAGGATGTCGAGATCTTCGTTCCCATCACCGATCGCGAGCGCATGCGTGCTGAAGTCGTCTACCAGGGCCCAATAGAAGCTCCGATACAGGAAGGCGACGAGGTTGGGCTTTTGCGCATCTGGCTTGGAGACACGATCAGTCAGGAAACGCCAGTCTATGCTGCAGAACCGGTAGCGAAGGGCGAGCTTCATCAGCGCGCGCTCGACGCTGTGGGCGAACTCCTGATCGGGTGGCTGCGCTAGGCATTGGCCTCAAGCAAAGAATTCGGAACGCCGGCCCCCTGCAATAATGGACGCAGAGTGGGCGGAACGATATGAAGTCCTTCCACTGCGATTGAGGTGAATGATCAGGTGCCTGAAGGACTTTTTGTGACTTTCGAGGGGGGCGAGGGCGCTGGCAAGTCGACGCAGATTGCACGCCTTGCCGAAAAACTTCGTCAGGACGGGTACCAGGTCGTGGTTACACGAGAGCCCGGTGGTTCTCCTGGCGCCGAGGCTGTCCGCCACGTATTGCTATCAGGCGCGGCAGAACCATTCGGTTCATCCATGGAAGCGATATTGTTCGCAGCCGCTCGCAGCGATCATGTCGAAAACGTCATCAAGCCTGCCTTGCAGACCGGTGCAATAGTGCTCTGCGACCGTTTCATGGATTCCTCTCGCGTCTATCAGGGTATTACCGGAGCCCTCGACAAGGATTTCATGGCCAGGCTGGAGCGGGTGACGGTGAATGGCACGATCCCCGATCTGACCATCATTCTTGATGTTCCCCCTGAGGAGGGGCTGCGACGCGCGAATGCGAGAAGGGGCGACGCCACTGCCGATCGTTTCGAGAAAGAGAAGATCGAGACGCACAAACTGCGCCGAATGGGATTTCTGGACATTGCGGAGAGGGAACCACAGCGCTGTCGCGTTGTGGATGCCACTGGCGACAGCGATACGGTGTTCCAGGAAATACTGGCGCTGACCAACCGTGCTCTGGAGAACAAGACGCTAGGTGAGAAGCATGTTTGAGCGCGTGGCACCCGAACAGCACGATACCTTGCCGGACATACCCGAACCGGCGGAGAATCCTTGTCTGGTGGATCACCAATATGCCCGGGACATGCTTGCTCAGGCATACCGATCCGGCAAGATGCACCACGCCATCTTGCTCGCAGGGCCGCAGGGCATTGGCAAGGCGACACTGGCCTTTCATCTGGCCCATCACATCTTCACTCATCCCGACCCCGTAAATGCGCCGGAGGAGATGGTGCCGATTGACAGCGCGTCCCAGTCATTTCGGCTGGTTGCGCAAGGCGCACACCCCGGGCTGCTTCATCTTTCCCGCCCGCGCAACGATCGCGACAAGAAGTTCAAGACAGTCATCACGGTGGATGAGATCAGGCGGGTCAGCCGGTTTCTCGGAATGACAACACAGGAGGGTGGCTATCGCGTCATCCTCGTCGATCCTGCAGACGACATGAACACCAATGCCGCAAACGCGCTCCTGAAGAACCTTGAAGAGCCGCCGCGACGAACCTTGTTCATTCTCACGACCCACTCTCTCGGCCGCCTGCTGCCGACAATCCGGTCGCGTTGTCAGACGATCAAGCTGCAGCCCCTCGGCGAGGCATCGCTCTATAAGGTGCTGCAAAATATTGGTGCAGAGATACCCTCGGATGCCGGGGAGCGTTCGCTCCTGGCAGCGCGCGCATCAGGCAGCGCGCGCAATGCCATTTTGCTCACGCAATTCGGAGGTCTGGAGATCGAACAGGCTCTCAATGACCTCCTGAGCCGAAAGCGGCTGAATATGAGCGATGTTTTTCGTCTGGCCGACGCAGCGAGCGGCAAGGATCGCCAGATCCAGTTTTCACTCTTCAATCGACTGGCACTCGACCGCATCAGCGACAATGCTCGCATGGCCGCAGAAGCAGGTGACCTGCGCGTCGCGGCCAGCATGACAGCCCTGCACGAGGATCTGCGTTCACAATTGTTCGAAACCGATACTTTCAATCTGGATAAACGCCAGCACGTTGTGGGTACGATAACCACACTGCACTCAAGGCTTGCCGCACATCATGGCTAGGGAACGAAGGGTTCTTGGCACGGCCGCCATTAATCGTTATCCCACCGCCAGAACATTCGACCGGAAAGAAGATATGACCCGCGAGAAATTTTACATCACGACCGCGATTTCCTACCCGAATGGCGATCCCCATATCGGCCATGCCTACGAACTGATCGCGACGGACGTGCTGGCACGATTCCAGCGTGCCGACGGTAAGGATGTCTTCTTTCTGACCGGGACCGACGAGCATGGCATCAAGATGCTGCAGACAGCGCGCAAGCAGGACATGACTGCGCGCGAACTGGCCGACCGCAACACCCCGAAATTCCAGCAGATGGCGGAGGTGCTGAACGCATCCAATGATGACTTCATTCGCACCACCGAAGAGCGCCATCACAAGGCATCTCAGGCGATCTGGAAGGCCATGGCGGAGAAGGGGGACATCTATCTCGGCTCCTATTCCGGCTGGTATTCGGTGCGCGACGAAGCCTATTACAGCGAAGATGAAACCGAATTGCGCGAAGATGGCGTACGCTATGGCCCCCAGGGCACGCCGGTCGAATGGGTTGAGGAAGAAAGCTACTTCTTCAAGCTTTCCGCCTATCAGGACAAGTTGCTCGAGCTCTATGAAAAGCAGCCGGACTTTATCGGACCCGCCGAGCGCCGCAACGAGATCGTCAGCTTCGTGAAGTCGGGATTGAGAGACCTCTCGATCTCGCGCACGACATTCGACTGGGGCGTGCCCGTACCAGGCGATGAAAAGCATGTGATGTATGTCTGGGTAGACGCGCTGACAAACTATCTCACTGCCACCGGCTATCCCGACCCGGACCATCCCCGCGCTGGCTTCTGGCCGGCCGATTGCCACGTGATCGGCAAGGACATCACCCGTTTCCACTCTATCTACTGGCCGGCATTCCTCATGTCCGCCGGCATCCCGCTTCCCAAGCGCATCTTTGGCCACGGCTTTCTCTTCAACAAGGGAGAGAAGATGTCGAAGTCGGTCGGAAATGTCATTGATCCGATTGCACTTGTCGATCACTACGGCCTCGATCAGGTCCGCTACTTCCTGCTGCGCGAAGTCCCCTTCGGACAGGACGGCAGCTATAGCCACGAAGCCATCGTGAACCGCACCAATGCCGACCTTGCCAATGATCTGGGCAATCTCGCGCAGCGCTCGCTTTCCATGATCGCCAAGAACTGTTCCGGTGTCGTGCCGACCAAGGGCGAACTGGCCGACGCCGACAAGGCCATCATCGCTATGGCCGACAAGGCCCTGGAAACAGCCCGCGCTGCGATGACACGCCAGGCAATCCATCAGGCACTTGCCGCAGTCTTCGAAGTGGTTGGCGAGGCCAACCGCTACTTCGCCGGGCAGGAGCCATGGGCTTTGAAGAAGACTAATCCCGCTCGCATGGAGACAGTCCTCTATACCACCGCTGAGGTGTTGCGGCGCATAGGCATTCTCTGCCAGCCTTTCATTCCCGGCTCGGCGGAAAAGCTGCTCGATATCCTGGCCGTACCGACGGATCAGCGTGACTTCTCGCATCTGACCGATGCGCACGCGCTTGTACCGGGCGCCGAACTGCCCAAGCCGCAGCCAATCTTCCCACGATATGTCGAGGAAGAAGCAGGAAAGGTCGCCAGCTAGCATGCTCGTCGACAGCCATTGCCACCTGGACTTTCCCGACTTCGCGGATGACCGCGAGGCAGTCATAGAGCGAGCGCGCGCCGCAGGCGTTGGGCTGATGGTGACCATATCGACGCGTGTTGCGCGCTTCGATGTGATCAGGACGATTGCCGAAACCCACCCGAATGTCTTCTGCACCGTTGGCACCCATCCGCACAATGCCGGTGAGGAGACCGACGTGACGACAGAGGAGCTGGTCCATCTGGCCGCGCACCCCAAGGTGGTTGGCATTGGCGAAGCCGGGCTCGATTACTTCTACGACAAGGCACCACGCGACCTTCAGGCACAAGGCTTTCGCCGTCATATTGCGGCTGCAAGGCAAACGGGTCTTCCACTGGTAATCCACGCCCGCGATGCCGATGAGGATGTGGCCTCAATCCTGGAAGAAGAGACAAGGGCAGGGGCCTTTCCCTTCATTCTCCACTGCTTTTCCTCCGGCAAGGCTCTCGCACGCAAAGGTGTCGAACTCGGCGGCTATGTCTCCTTTTCCGGCATTCTGACATTCAAGAAGTCGGAAGAGCTGCGCGCCATTGCTAGCGAGATTCCGGCCGACCGCCTGCTCGTTGAAACCGATGCCCCATATCTTGCGCCGGTTCCCAAGCGTGGAAAGACAAACGAGCCAGCCTATGTGGCCCACACAGCCCAAAAGCTGGCTGAAGTCCGCGCAATGCAGCCAGAAGAACTAGCGAAACTGACGACGGACAACTTTTTCCGTCTCTTCAAGAAAGTGCCGCGCGAGGCGCTGGGGCAGGGCGTCTCTTGAGCGACAGGCTGCGCCTCACAATCCTGGGATGCGGCTCCTCACCCGGTGTGCCGCGCATTATGGGCGATTGGGGCGCCTGCGATCCCGAAAATCCGAGAAACCGGCGCACACGTGCTGCAGCACTCGTTGAGCGCATCAGCGAGAATGGTGGGATCACGCGCGTGGTCATCGACACCGGGCCCGATTTTCGCAGCCAGATGATTGCTTCAAGCGTCGAAAAGCTCGACGCCGTTCTCTACACCCATCCTCACGCGGATCACATTCATGGCATTGATGATTTGCGCGGCTATGTCCTGGCGCAGAAGAAGCTGATGGATGTCTATGCCGATCAACCAACCATGGATCGGCTGATGGAGGCATTTCGCTACTGCTTCGAGACACCACATGGAAGCAATTACCCGCCAATTCTGAAGGCCCATATAATCGAACCGGGGCGAGAACTTGCAATCACAGGCGAGGGTGGTCCGATTACCCTTACCCCTCTGCTTCAGGTTCACGGCGATATTCATTCCCTGGGCTTTCGGGTCGGCTCGATGGCCTATTGTTCGGATGTGAGTGCATTTCCGCCAGAAACAGCCCAACTCCTTGAGGGTCTGGACGTTCTTGTCATAGACGCATTGCAATACAAGCCGCATCCGAGCCATTTTTCGCTTGATGAGGCTCTGGAATGGATCGCACGCCTGAAGCCGCAAAAGGCTGTGCTAACCCACATGCATATTCCGCTCGACTACGACACCGTTGCGCGACAAACGCCTGAACATGTTATTCCCGCGCATGATGGTCTAAGTCTGGAAGTTGCATGCTGAGCCGCAGGTGACACAATGTCGAAAAGCGTGAAACGAGTGGAAGAAGCCGCTGCCGCTGCCGGCCTCGATACCGAGATAAAGCGGATGGGCGCTTCAACTCGTACCGCCGAGGAGGCAGCCGCACAGTGCGGTTGCGCCGTCGACCAGATCGTCAAGTCTTTGATTTTCGAGGGAAAGGAAACAGGAGAACTCTTCCTGTTTCTGGTCCCCGGCAGCAAGAAATTGGACCTGACCCGCGCAGCTGCGCTTTGTGAAGAAGCCTTGGTCAGAGCTGACCCCAGAAAGGTGCGCGAGAAAACAGGCTTTGCAATTGGGGGCGTTTCTCCAATCGGGCACAAGTCGCCAATTCGGTGCATTGCTGACCGCACGCTGCTTGCCTATGAGCAGGTTTGGGCGGCTGCAGGTGCTCCCGATGCAGTCTTTTCGTCCAATCCCGCCGATCTGCTCCGCGCAGCACAGGCAGAAGTTGCTGATTTGACAGAAATACCCGCGTGATTTGTCGCGCTGGTGACCGTGTGATAACATGACCGCACATGATCGCCAAAAGCGGAACAAGGCCATGCAGGCAAGGCGTTTTCCTTCAGCGACCTTTGGTCATTTCACCTTTTTGGGCGTACTGGCCGTAACAGTCACGATGACTGCTCCCGAACTTCATGCACAAACCCCGTGTCCGCCACCGCCGGACACGGCAATGGACGCATGCCTGGCCGGCGCCTGGATTGGTAGTAACACGGCTATGGAGAAGCTGAAGACCGCGTTCTCTGGCATGGGCTTTGACTCCGTCACGGACATGACTGCCGACATGTCACACACACTTGGCATTCGTATCTACGACGACGGTTTCTTCGCAACGATCCCGTTCAACCGGAATGTCGAGCTGCAGGATTTTGACGAGGACACCGGCGAGATTGCCATTACTCAATTTGACCTGCGGGTGGGAACTGGAACAGGACAGATATGGACCGCTGATGGACGGTTGAAATTCTGCGATGGCGGAGGCGGCGGGGCTATGCTTGGCACCACCACATCTACCTCGTCAGGCACCACGTCACAGACCATGCCCATCCCGGGCGGCGGCAGCTATGTGCCCGACATTACTTATACATGCGCCGGCGACAGCTTCACCATGACAGTCGCGCTGCCTGAGCCCATTGGAAATGTGGACTATTTCCTCAGTCGCGTGGAACCGGGACGTTTTCCGTCAGAACTGGAAGAGCTGCTTCGTCGCGAAGAGTAAGCAGTGCCGCAGAAAAGCGCCGATCAGCGATGGGGGCACATTCAGGACGCCATGCGCCCAAATCAGATAAGATAGATTATGGAACTAATCTATCTAGTGCCCGCATCATACTAGCCTAGCAGCAATGGACCCAAACCAAAGGAGACGAGCGCAGAAACACTGCGTCTCGTCTCCAAATAATGGATTTCAGACCAAACGCTTAGAGCGGTTTGCGGACTCTCTTTGACAAGACGCCGATGACACCTTCGCGGAAGAGCAAGACAGCAACGACGAAGATCAGCCCCTGAATGATTGTCACCCAATCACCCAATGTCGCCAGATAGTTTTGCATCGTAACAATAATCGCTGCGCCAACCATCGGGCCGAATACCGTTCCCATACCGCCCAGCAAGGTCATGAGAACCACTTCACCGGACATCGCCCAATAGACATCGGTCAGTGATGCAAGCTGGAAGACGATTGCCTTGGTTGCACCGGCAAGTCCGGAAAGTGCTGCAGAAAGAACGAACACGGCCAGCTTGTACTGATTGACCCGATAGCCGAGCGAAATCGCGCGAGGCTCATTCTGCCGGATGGCCTTCAAAACCTGTCCGAACGGCGAATGAATGATGCGATAGATGATGAGGATGCCAAAAAGGAAAATCGCCAGGACGAAAAAGTAGAGCGTTTCGGGGTCTGCAAGATTGAACATCCCGAACAGCGTACCTCGCGGTACGGCCTGAATTCCATCTTCACCGCCGGTGAACGGAGCCTGCAGTGAAAAGAAGTACACCATCTGCGCAAATGCGAGCGTCACCATGGCAAAATAGATGCCCTGCCGGCGGATAGCCAATGCGCCAAAGACAAGGCCGAGCAGTGCAGCAATGGCGGTACCGCTCAGGATCGCCAGTTCAGGCGGCAAGCCCCAGACCTTCGCGGCATGCGCGCTGACATAGCTCGCCATACCGAAATATGCAGCATGGCCGAAGGAGAGAAGCCCACCATAACCAAGCAGCAGATTGAACGCAGAGGCGAAGAGCGCGAAACACAAGACCTTCATCAGGAAGATCGGATAAAGCAGGAAGGGCGCGACCAACAGTGCCGCAGCCAGCACCACGAATATGATCAGATGGTGGCGGGGCATCCCTGCCCCTTTTTCGCGCGGAAGATCCGTTGCGATTGTTTCAGCCTGATTGGCCATCAGATCTCCCTCCCGAACAGCCCGGCCGGCTTCACGAGAAGCACAAGCGCCATGATGACAAATACGACCACTGCAGATCCTTCAGGATAGAAGACCCGTGTGAGCCCCTCGATAAGGCCGAGGCCGAAGCCGGTAAGGATCGAGCCCAGGATGGAACCCATTCCTCCGATAACCACCACGGCGAACACGACAATGATGAGGTTTTCACCCATGATCGGATTGACCGAATAGATGGGCGCCGCCAGCACACCGGCAAATGCGGCCAAGCCGACGCCGAACCCGTAGGTCAGCGTGATGAGCAGCGGCACATTGATACCGAAAGCGCTGACCAGCGTAGGATTCTCGGTAGCTGCACGCAAATATGCGCCGAGCTTTGTCTTCTCGATCATGAACCAGGTGCCGAAGCAGACGATTACCGATGCAAGAATGACAAAAGCGCGGCTGTTGGGCAGATACATGAAGCCTAGATTGTGCCCGCCGGAAAGAAGTTCGGGCGCGCGATAAGGAAGGCCCGAAACGCCGTAGAGCTGCTTGAAGACGCCGGTGAAGATGAGTGCCAAACCGAAGGTCAGAAGCAAGCCGTAAAGGTGGTCCAGGTGATAGAGGCGCCTGATAAGCGTTCGCTCCAGGATGACCCCTGTGAGCCCGACGATGACCGGCGCCAGAAGCAGTGCCCACCAATAGCCAAGCCCCAGATAATTGAGCAGCATCCACGCCACGAAAGCGCCCAGCATATATTGCGCGCCATGGGTGAAGTTGATGATGTTCAGCAAGCCGAATATCACCGCCAGCCCAAGACTGAGCACCGCGTAAAAGGCACCATTGATCAAGCCGAGTAAAAGCTGCCCGAATAGGGCCTGTGGCGGTATTCCAATCAGCTCAAACATGAAAAACCCCGATAATTCAGCCGCTTGGCATCCATAACTGAATCACTTTTTCAGCTGCCGGATGCTGCATGTAAACGGCAGGGGCGCTGGCGCCCCTGCCCTGATGCAAATCACTGCTTCGCCATCTCGCACTCGCCATCCTCGATGGGACGGAATGCTTCTTCAGCGGGAATCGTGGTGAGCAGTTCGAAGTAGTCTTCCTCGCCCTGCGCAGCGTCCGGCGACTTCACCTTCAACAGATACATGTCATGCATGTGCCGACCGTCCTTGCGCACCGAAGCCTCGCCAAAGATCGGGTCGTTGGAAGGATTGGCCTTCATCCATTCCATGACCTTGCCGGCTTCATCGCTTCCGGTGGCCTCGACGCCCTTCAGGTAATGAAGGACGGCTGAGTAGACGCCAGCCTGAACCATGGTGGGGTTCTTTCCGTGGCGTTCCTTGAAGCGCTCGGAAAATGCCTTTGTGTCTTCGTTGCGATCCGCGAAGAAGGCATTGGTCAGGACCAGCCCCTGCGCGGTCTCAAGACCAAGCGCGGCGACATCTGTCGAGAAGATCAGGAGTCCGGCCAGGCTTTGACCAGCCTGAACGATGCCGAACTCGGCTGCCTGCTTGATGGAATTGATCGTGTCGCCACCTGCATTGGCAAGCCCGATCACCTTTGCACCTGATGCCTGCGCCTGCAGCAGGAATGACGAGAAGTCACTGGAGCTCAACGGATGACGCACATTGCCGAGCACCTTACCGCCGGCTTCTTCCACGACAGCCTGTGTGTCACGCTCAAGCGCATGCCCAAAGGCATAGTCGGCGGTCACGAAGAACCAGCTGTCACCGCCCTCCTGCACCATTGCTTTGCCGGTACCGTTGGCCAGCGAATAGGTGTCGTAGGTCCAGTGAATTGTGTTTGGCGAGCAGGCCTTGCCTGTCAGATCGGATGTCGCCGGTCCCGAAGCAAGGAAGATCTTGTCTTTCTCGCGCACCACTTCATTGACTGCCAATGCCACCGAAGAGGTCGGAACGTCCACGATCACATCGACATTTTCCGTGTCGATCCACTGACGGGCGATGTTGGAGCCTACATCCGGCTTGTTTTGATGGTCTGCGCTGAGGACCTCAACATTAATGCCCTTGCCTTCGGCATCGAAGTCTTCAATGGCCATTCGTGTAGCGACCACCGAACCTTCACCTGCAAGGTCCGCATAAAGGCCCGAACGATCGTTGAGAACGCCGATGGTGACGTCCACCGCCAGCGCGGGCGTGGCCAGTGCTGCAAATGCTGCGGATGCAAATAGTGCTTTGGCGAATTTCATGCCTGTCTCCTCCTCCACTTATGGCTCCGACTTCGCGGAACCGGCTCGTTGCTAGACGCCAAGATAGGCGTGCAGCTGTTCCATCCTCGCTTCCACTTCCTCACCCGGAATGACATCCACCACCCTACCCTGATCGACGATGTAATGCCGATCAGCGAGCTTGGCGGCGAAATGGAAGTTCTGTTCCACGAGCACGATGGTGAAGCCCTCCTGCTTCAATTTCGCAATCGTGGAGCCAATCTGCTGGACGATGACTGGGGCCAGACCCTCCGTAGGCTCGTCGAGCAGCAGCAGACGCGCGCCGGTGCGCAATATGCGCCCGATCGCCAGCATTTGCTGTTCACCGCCCGAGAGTTTCGTGCCCTGGCTGGACAACCGCTCGCGCAGATTGGGAAACAGTTCAAATATCCGCTCCACATCCCAGCCACCCTGGCTGACCTGCGGGGGCAGATAGAGATTTTCCTCCACCGTTAGGCTGGCGAAGATGCCGCGCTCTTCGGGGCAGAACGCAATCCCGCGACGCGCCACCTGACGCGACGGCTGCGCGATAAGCTCCTCCCCCCTGAACATGACCGAGCCCTTTCGCTTGGAAAGAATGCCCATTATGGTCTTCAGGGTCGTGGACTTGCCTGCACCATTGCGCCCGAGCAGCGTAACCACTTCACCTTCGCGAACATCGAAGTCGATGCCGTGGAGCACATGGCTTTCGCCATACCAGGCATGGAGGTCACGCACCTTCAGGACTGCATCTGCTACGTCTGCATCTTCCCGCCGCTCCATCACTCCTGCCTCAGTCATGACCGCTCCCGATATAGGCTTCCACAACACGTTCATCCTTCGAGACTTCGTCATAGGTGCCTTCGGCCAGCACCTGCCCGCGCGCCAGAACGGTAATGCGATCTGAGAGATCCGAGACCACCGACAGATTGTGTTCAACCATCAGAACCGTGCGATCCTTCGCAACGCGCTTGATGAGACTGCTGATGCGTTCGATGTCTTCCTGCGTCATGCCGGCCATCGGCTCATCCAGGAGCAGCATTTCGGGATCAAGTGCGAGAGTGGTCGCAATCTCCAGGGCACGCTTGCGGCCATAGGATAGCTCCTCCGCCGGGGTCTGAGCGAATTGCTCAAGACCAACCTCGTGAAGCAACTCTTCGGCCCGGGCGTTGTATTGTCGAAGCACCTTGTCGGACCGCCAGAAGTCGAAACTGTCTCCGCGTGCTCGCTGCAGTGCAATACGAACATTCTCCAGTGCTGTCATGTTCGGAAAGACGGCGGAAATCTGAAAGGAACGGACCAGCCCCAACCGCGCAATGTCCGCCGGGCTGTAGGACGTGATATCTTTCCCGTTATAGGTGATGGTGCCGCGTGTGGGCGAAAGAAACTTCGTCAGAAGATTGAAGCAAGTCGTCTTGCCCGCCCCGTTGGGCCCGATCAAAGCGTGGATACTGCCGCGAATTACGCTTAGATCAACGTCACTTACGGCAAAGAAGCCACGAAATTCCTTCGTCAGATTCCGCGCAGCAAGAATGGTGCTGTCACTCATGCAGCCAGTTCCTCCTCCCAACCGCATGCCGACCTTGTTTATCTGATGCAGCCCCTCCTCCAAGGTCGCCGCATCGGCCTGGTTCATGCGTTCACCAAGGATGCACGACCCAAACATTTATGCAAGCGGCAGAAATACACCACCTTACGCAGATGCAGCATGAAACCCGGTGAAATTGCTGCAATTGCGAAGAGTCGTACGGTTTTTCTACGACGAAAGTATTAGAAGCAGCGAAGGAGTATGGCCCGCATATACGGAATTGGGGAACATTGATGATCCCGCGCGCAAACCGGTTCTGCACATCCTCATGGTGGGTTAGTCTACATCCATGAAACCTTCACGCCGCATTGAAGACCTCCGCAAGATCATGGCCGCGCTCAGAGATCCTGAGTCTGGCTGTCCATGGGACGTGCAGCAAGACTTTGCCTCCATAGCGCCCTACACGATTGAAGAAGCCTATGAGGTGGATGACGCCATCCGCCGCGCAGATATGCACGACCTTGCCGAAGAGCTGGGCGATCTTCTGTTGCAAGTCATCTTCCACTCGCAAATGGCAGAGGAAGCCGGCCACTTCAGCTTTGATGACGTCGTTGAGGCGATTACCAGGAAGATGATCCGTCGCCACCCGCATGTTTTCGGCGACGAAGACGCCCGCCAGGCTGGCATGGCCAAAGGTATGTGGGAGAAAATCAAGGCAGAGGAAAAAGCAGCACGCCGCGCACGTATCCAGGCCGCTGGAAATGATGAAACACCTGCGGGCTATCTGGACGATGTGCCATTTTCACTGCCTGCAGCCACTGTTGCACTGAAACTGCAGCAGAAGGCCGCCCGCGTCGGCTTCGACTGGGGTGAGGCTGAACCGACGCTCGACAAGATCGAGGAAGAGATCGGTGAGCTACGCCATGCAATAAGGCGTGCGGCGACCGATGAGATCGAAGACGAGCTCGGCGACGTTTTCTTTTCAGTCGTCAATCTCGCCCGCCACCTCAAGGTTGATCCGGAAGCCGCACTTCGGCGTACGAACGAGAAATTTCGAAATCGCTTCCATTCGGTTGAACGCGAACTGGCTGATCGCCAGCGGACACTCGACGAAGCTTCACTGGAAGAAATGGAAGAACTTTGGCAACTGGCAAAAAAGACGAAGAAATTCGCCTAATATATTGTTTAGACTACGATAATCTAGACTTTACTTCTTCACGTGCCACTTCAGTGGCACGCAGTCTCAGTGTAAGCGAGCCGTCATCATTGTCACGCCGCGAAAGCACCTGACTGTTCCTGTAGATCCAGTCCAGTGCGCCCATTCTTGCCGGCGTGACCTGGATCGTCATCTCCTGCAGAACGCCTGCGACCCGGCTCTCAATCTCCTCGAGAAGATCATCAATCCCCTCGCCGCTGATCGCCGAGATGGCGATGGAGCTCCTATTCTGGGCATGAGCCAGAGCAGCCTTGGCACCCTGGTCGAGCAGGTCGATCTTGTTGAGCACTTCGATAATGCGCTTGTCGTCCGTAACATCCACCCCCAGGCTTTTCAGCACATCCTGCACATTGGCAGCGTGCGCCGAAGCATTGGGATCTGAAATGTCCCGAACGTGTAGAATGAAATCTGCTTCCACCACTTCTTCCAGTGTGGCGCGGAAAGCGGCAACAAGGTGCGTTGGCAGGTCGGAGATGAAACCGACCGTGTCCGATAGAATGGCAATGGTGCCATGGGGGAAACGCACGCGCCGCAGTGTCGGATCAAGCGTGGCGAAAAGCATGTCCTCCGCCATGACAGTGGCGCCTGTCAGACGGTTGAAAAGCGTCGACTTTCCGGCATTGGTATAGCCGACAATTGCAACAACCGGAAACGGCACCTTTTGACGCTTGGCCCGGTGAAGGTCACGCGTGCGTCGAACCGTCTCCAGCTCGCGCTTGATACGTACGATCCGCTCCTGCAACAGCCGTCGATCCGCTTCGATCTGCGTTTCACCCGGGCCACCCATGAAGCCGCCACCGCCACGCTGACGTTCAAGGTGGGTCCAGCTTCGAACGAGCCGACCGCGTTGGTATTCCAGATGCGCGAGATCGACCTGCAGGCGCCCTTCCTTGGTACGCGCCCGCCGTCCGAATATTTCGAGGATGAGGCCGGTCCGGTCCAAAACCTTGGCCTTGAACGCCTTTTCAAGGTTGCGCTGCTGTACCGGCGAGAGCTGATGATCGACAACCACCAGCTCCGCATGCTGATCTTCGACGCGCGCAGCGATCTCTTCAACCTTGCCCGTACCAAGGAGCGTGCCCGGACGCGGCGCGTTGACAGTCGCGGTTTCCGAATGGACCACATCAAGCTCGATGGCCGCAGCCAGGCCGACAGCTTCCTCAAGCCGCGCTTCTGGCGTCAGAGGTATTGTGTCCGCGTTGCTGTCTTCCCCGCCTTTCTGGAAGTGGCGAGGCAGCACCGGCACGACGACAATGGCTTTGGCACCGCTGGCATTCTCAGCCGGCAGTGAGCGGAAAGGATTGTCGGAAGGGCTTTGCCAGTCGGTCAATCAGCCTTCCCGAGCGCCCTCTTCTGCTTCGAACAGCTGAACCGGCTGGCTCGGCATGATCGTCGAGATCGCATGCTTGTAAACAAGCTGCGAATGCCCGTCGCGACGCAGAAGGACGCAGAAATTATCAAAGGAAGTCACCACGCCGGTGAGCTTTACGCCGTTGATCAGGAATATCGTCAACGGGTTCTTGCTCTTGCGAACAGTGTTCAGGAAAAGATCCTGCAAGTTTTGCGAACGTTCCGCCATTGTTTTTTTCTTTCATCTTACCCTGCGGGCGGGAGGCAGTAGCGCAAAATTGCCCCTGCCCTGTCAAGCGTACTGGGAGT
Source organism: Nitratireductor sp. CH_MIT9313-5 (assembly GCF_037029545.1). Taxonomy (NCBI): domain Bacteria; kingdom Pseudomonadati; phylum Pseudomonadota; class Alphaproteobacteria; order Hyphomicrobiales; family Phyllobacteriaceae; genus Nitratireductor; species Nitratireductor sp. CH_MIT9313-5. Next base: position 376,672 of record NZ_JAYMER010000014.1, read on the forward strand.
ATTCCCCACACAATGCTGCTTGCGGTAGTGTCCCTTTTTGGGTCGTATCAGGCAGGCGTTTTTTCCGCAATCTCAAAAAAGGCTTCTCGCAGCCTGCGCGCGGTCTCACCTGGATGACCATTGGCGATGGAGCGGTCATTGACCCGCACCACCGGCATCACGACCGTTGACGCCGCGGTGATAAAGGCTTCGCGTGCTTCATAGGCTTCTTCCACACTGAAAGCGCGCTCTTCGACCTTCAGACCGAGCTTTTTGGCAAGATCCATCAAAGTCGCCCGCGTTACACCCCGCAAAATTCCGAAATCGGCTGGCCTGGTGACAAGCGTGCCATCCTTGGTGACAATCCACGCATTGGTGGAGCCACCCTCTTTTACATTTCCGTCTTCATCCACAAACCACGCCTCAGCAGCCGATGCTTTCTTTGCCTGCTGCTTGACCAGCACATTGGGCAGCAGACCGACGGTTTTGATATCAACGCGCTCCCACCGGTTCTCGGGAACGGTGATCACACCCACGCCCTGTTCAGCTTTGCGGTTGGCGACTTCGGGATCGGTCTTCTTGGCCGTGACAACCAGCGCCGGGCGGACCGGGGTTGTGGGGAAGAAATGATCGCGTGGCGCAACGCCGCGCGTTACCTGCAGATAGACCAGCCCGTTGCGGACATGATTCCGCCGGACAACCTCGCGCAAAACGAATTCGAGCGCCTTGCGGCTCATGGGCCAGTCGATGGAAAGTTCGGATAGCGACCGATCGAGCCGGTCCAGGTGTCGGGTCATGTCAATAATGAAACCGCGCGCGACCTCACACACTTCATAAACGCCGTCGGCAAACTGATAGCCGCGATCTTCAATGTGAACCGCCGCATCGGAATGTCTGACATAGCGGCCATTCACATAGGCAATACGTGGCATTTGAAATCCCCTCGGAAACAGGAAGCCTGAAAAGGCTTCATCAGAAAAATTCCAGACTGACGCGGAAGAGCTGTTCGACCTGCCGCACAGCGCCCTCAAGAGCGAAGATGACAACCCGGTCCTTCGGTTTGATGCGCATCGAGCCGGAAGGCTTCAATATCTCGCCATTGCGATAGACCGCACCGATGCGCATGCCATCGGGCAGTTCCTGTTCGGCCAGCGGCGGGCCAACAAGCGGAGAGGTCTCTAGTGCTTCGGCCTCGATAATCTCCGCCGCACCGCGCTGCACATTATGGACGGCGCGAATGCGGCCACGCCGCACATGCTGGAGCACCTTGGAAATGGTGACAGCACGCGGGTTCATATGCGCGTCGATGCCCAGGGTCTTGGCAAAGTCGTGATAGGTCGGATTGTTGATCAGGACGAGATTGGAGCGGCAGCCGAGCTGTTTGGCGATAACGCTTGAAAGAATATTGACCTGGTCGTCATTGGTAAGAGCCACCATAAGATCGGCATGGTCGATATCGGCCTCAAGCAGCAATTTCTGCTCGAGCGCACTGCCATGCAGCACCACGGTGCGGCGCAACTCGTCGGCAATCTTCACCGCACGGTCGCGACTGCTTTCGATGATCTTGACCTTGGTGCGGCTCTGCTTGCGCTCCAGTGCCCGTGCAACATAAAGGCCGATATTGCCACCACCGGCGATGACAATGCGCGTCGCTTCGGTTTCGTCATGACCGAACAGCCCCAGCGTGCGCCGCACCTGTTCCTTCGTGGTGATTACATAGGCCATGTCGCCGGCCATCAACTGGTCACCCGAATGCGGCACGAACAGCTTGCCACCTCGCGAGACACCAACCACGGTCGAAGGCAGATCCGGGAACAGCTCGGTCAACTGCGACAGCGGGGTGTTGATGACCGGGCACTCGTCGAGACACTCGATCGCCACCATTGCGACATTGCCATCGGCGAAGCGAACGACATCTGTTGCACCGGGAAGCGCAATTCGCCGCAAAACCATCTCGCCCACTTCCATTTCGGGCGAGATGATGACGTCGATAGGCAGATGATCCCGCGAAAAGAGGTCCATGTAGTGGGGATGCAAATAGGATTGCGAGCGAATGCGCGCGATCTTGGTGGGCACATTGAAAAGCGAATGTGCCACCTGGCAGGCGGTCATGTTCACTTCGTCATAGAGCGTGACGGCAATGATCATGTCCGCTTGCTCGGCACCGGCAGCTGCCATGATGTCTGGATGCGCGCCGTGGCCGACAAAGCCGCGTACATCCAGCGTATCACGCATCGTGCGGATCAGTTCCGCCGACGTATCGATTACCGAGACATCATTCTGCTCGGCGGCAAGTCGCTCCGCGATGCCGTAACCGACCCGGCCAGCGCCGCAAATGATGACCTTCATGGGGCCTGCTCCTTGGGCCTTACGAAAAGAATCAGACGCCCAGCGATTTCAGCTTTCGATGCAGGGCAGAGCGTTCCATACCGATAAATTCGGCCGTGCGCGAGATATTGCCACCAAATCGGTTGATCTGTGCCAATAGATATTCCTTCTCGAACATCTCTCGCGCCTCACGCAATGGCAAGGCCATGATGTGCTGGTCCGACTGGTTCGGCACACGTGGCATCACGTCGCCGATTTCAGCGGGAAGCAGATCTGCGGTAATTGGGGTGTCGGGCTCTTCCCCGCGCGTCAGGATCAACAAGCGCTCAATATTGTTGCGAAGCTGGCGCAGATTGCCCGGCCAGTTATGAGCCTGCAGCACGGCAAGCGCATCGGCTGCCAGCGCGCGCGGACGAATGCCGAGCTGCTTCACGATCTGATCCATGAAGTAATCTACCAGCAGTGGAATATCTTCACGCCGCTCGGCCAATGCCGGTACCTTCACCGGAACGACCGCGAGCCGGTGAAAGAGGTCCTGACGGAACGCGCCTTCCGCGATCATTCCCTCCAGATCCTGCGCCGTGGAGGAAATGATCCGCACATCGACCTTTACCCGCTTGGTACCGCCCACGCGTTCGAACTGCTGATCCACCAGCACACGCAGGATCTTGGCCTGCGTCTCCCGGGGCATGTCGGCCACTTCGTCCAGATAAAGTGTGCCGCCATGGGCTTCCTCGAGCGCACCCACCTTTCGTTCGCTGCCATTGGATTCGGTACCGAAGAGCTCGATCTCCATGCGATCCGGCGTAATGCTGGCGGCATTGACGGAAACAAACGGCCCTTGTGCACGAAGGCTCTGCGCATGAATGGAACGCGCGACCAGCTCCTTGCCGGCTCCCGATGGCCCGATCAGCATGATGCGGCTGTTTGATGGCGCGACACGCTCGATCGTCTGGCGCAGCTGGTGAACCGCCTGCGACTCACCGATCAACTCGACACTGTCGCCAGTACGCTTTTTCAGGTCGGAGACCTCGCGCCGCAGCTTCGACGTTTCAAGAGCGCGCTCACAGATCAGGAGAAGCCGGTCGGCCTTGAAGGGCTTCTCGATAAAATCATATGCGCCGCGCTTGATGGCCGAGACCGCAGTTTCGATCGTCCCGTGGCCCGAGATCATGATGACAGGCAGATCCGGATGCATCTGCTTGATCTTGTCCAGGATACCCAGGCCGTCGAGTTGACTGCCCTGCAGCCAGATATCCAGCAGAACAAGCCGCGGCACGCGGGCTTCGATTGCCGCGAATGCGGCATCGCTGTCACCGGCAGTGCGCGTTTCGTGTCCTTCGTCGCTCAAGATACCCGCGACGAGCTCGCGAATGTCTTCCTCGTCGTCGATGACCAGTATGTCAGACGCCATTTTGGACCTTCTTTACTTCATCACTTGGTTTCTCAGGCGACGCGGAAGCCGCGCCATGGGCCGGCAGGTAGAGGCGGATTTCAGCACCTCCGCCACCATCAAAATCCGCCGGTGCATCATGCAATTCGAGCTGGCCGCCATGATCCTCGATGATCTTCTTGACGATCGCGAGACCGAGCCCCGTGCCCTTCTCGCGGGTGGTCATATAAGGCTCCAGCAGGCGTTGCCTGTTCTTGCGCGGAAGCCCTTTGCCATTATCGGTGACCTTGACCTCGATCATCTTGTCGAGGCGTCGCGCCGCCACCCTGATCCGTCCCGGTCTCCGATCCTCGCGATCCCCGTCGATGGCCTCAGCAGCATTCTTTATGATGTTCCCGAATGCCTGACCCATCAAACGTGAATCGAAGCGGCCCGGCAGGGGTTCCGGCCCCAGATCCCGCTCGAAGGAAATATCCGGCCGACTTACCTCGACCAGGAACGAGGCTTCCCGCAGGGGTTCGCGCAGATCGAGCTGCTGGATGTCCGGTTTCGGCATGCGCGCGAAAGCGGAGAACTCATCCACCATACGCCCGATATCACTGACTTGCCGAATAATCGTGTCAGTACACTGGTCGAAGACCTCGCGGTCCTCGGTGATCACCTTGCCGTAGCGGCGGCGAATGCGTTCCGCCGAGAGCTGGATCGGCGTCAGCGGGTTCTTGATCTCATGTGCGATGCGCCGGGCGACATCTGCCCAGGCGGACGACCGCTGAGCCTGAACGAGGTCTGTAATGTCATCGATCGTCACCACATAGGAACGCTCGTCGCTGTTCTCGCCACTCTCCTCGGAGGTCAGCTGTATGTTGAACGTGCGTTCAGCACCAGAGCGGTAGAACGTCACCTGCTCGCGATAGACCTTGCGCCCGGCTTCCCTACCCTTCTCGAAGACAGCACCCACCTGAGGCAGCACGTCGGTCAACGTTTTTCCAATAGCTTCCTTCTCGTTGATCGCCAGCATGCGTTCGGCCGATCGGTTAACGATTGAAACGGTGCCCTCGCCATCCACGCCGATGACGCCGGCCGTCACGCCGGCCAGCACGGCTTCATTGAATCGACGACGTTCGTCGATCACGTCGCGGGCGCTGATCAACTCATTGCGCTGGGTTTTCAGCTGCAGGGTCATCTTGTTGAAGGTGTCACCCAGCGAAGCCACGTCACCATCTGATGCGCGCACAGGCACCGCGACATCCAGATTGCCATGCGACACCGCATCAGCCGCACCGATAAGCTGACGGATCGGACGCACAATCCGGTCGGCGACCGCGATACCGGTCCAGATCGCCGCAAGCACTATGGCTAATGTGACCACGAGATATACTAGGGCATAGGCAAGCTGTGTCTGCGTGCGGTTCTGCTCGAGCGCGCTATATTCATCGGTATTATCGGCAACCAGTTTCTGCGCCTTGATTACCTGCGCGTCCAGCTCACGGGCCGTGTACAGATACGCATCGGGAATGGCCTTGAGCTTGATGATCGTACCGATCAGATTCCCAGGCGGCAGCTCGAAAAGATTGGGCTTGCGCTCGGAGGCCAGCTCCAACGCATCGGAAGGTGGAGCAGGGACCGAATCCTGATCCGGTATTTCCGCGCCCATGATGAGCGAACCATCCTCCTTGATCAGGAGCGCATAGGCCAGCCCGCGGATCATCGCCTGCTGTGTCAGCCGCTGGCGAAAACCGGTGCGGTCGAGATTGTAGAGACTGCGCATTCGGTCGAGGTCGATCGCCATCGAAAGCGTGGTGCCCTGCAGGTTGAGCGCATTGTCGCGCTCATATGCTTCGGCAATGGACAGTGACGACTGGACGATCACACGCGTGCGCAAATTGAACCACCGGTCCAGGCCGTAATCCAGCGTGATTGACGCGATGATCGCCACCAGGATCGCGGGAATGGCGGCAATCAGCGAAAACATCGTGACGATGCGCACATGAAGCCGCGAGGCCGCCTTCCCGCCCCTGCGTGCCGCGTAAATCCGCAGCGCTTCGCGAATGATCAGCGACAAAAGCAGGATGAGGAAGAACGCGTTGATGCCGATAAGGGCGAGCGTGGTTGTTGCGTCCGGCGTCACCGGCGTGAAGCCCAGAAGCACCGCGAAAGACAGCGCGGCGGATAGCAGCGCACCGAGTGCTGAGACCACACCAGGCAGCGCCAACAGGCGCCGGTTTTCCTGGGCGGGCTGGTAAGCGCCGGCCGCAGCCATGGCTGGTGCTGGGTTACTCATCTGTCGCAAGAACTTCTGTCAATCTGCTGCAAGGTTACGTTGCAGATATGCAACGCATTGTGGCGACATTGCAACATCTCGCCCTCAAGCGTCAAAAACTGCTGTGGGCAACAGGAGATTATCAGGAGACCTGACGGTGCTTGGACGCGCGAAACACATCAACCCCAAGCTCACGAATTTTCTTGCGCAGCGTATTTCGGTTAACGCCGAGGAGCTCGGATGCCTTGATCTGGTTGCCCTGTGTGGCAGCCAGCGCAGCCAGAACCAGCGGATATTCAACCTCTGCCAGTATTCGCTGATACAGCCCCGGCGGAGGAAGGTCCGAACCGAACGACCTGAAATGCCGCTGTAGATATTGCTCCACCGCCTGTCCAAGCGACACATCTTCCGGCAGCACGGCCTCGCCCGTTGAGACTGGGGAGGAAACGCTGTTGCTGCCAAGCTCGGAAAGAACGATTTCCTCGGAGATCTCGTCCTGCGGATAAAGGGCAGAAAGGCGCCGAACGAGATTTTCCAGTTCGCGCACATTGCCCGGCCACGGATAGCGCATCATGGCATCCAGCCCGCCGCGTGAGACGCGCTTTGCCTGAAGCCCCTCGCGCTCGGCCAACTCAAAGAAATGCCGCACCAGATCGGGAATGTCCTCCGCCCTTTCGCGCAGCGGCGGCAGGCGGAGAGGAACCACGTTGAGCCGATAGAAAAGATCCTCGCGGAAAAGCCCCTGATTGATCAGCGCGCGCAGATCCTTGTTGGTCGCGGCAACAATGCGCACATCCGTCTTGATGGGCGTTCGGCCACCAACTGTGGTGTATTCACCCTGCTGCAATACGCGAAGTAAGCGCGTCTGTGCTTCCATGGGCATGTCGCCGATTTCGTCCAGAAACAGCGTTCCGCCTTCGGCCTGCTCAAATCGTCCGGATGAGCGGTTCTGGGCACCGGTAAACGCGCCCTTTTCGTGGCCGAACAGTTCCGACTCGATCAGGTCGCGCGGAATGGCCGCCATGTTAATGGCAACAAAAGGCCCCTTGCTGCGGCGGCCGAACTCGTGCAGCGCTCGCGCAACCAGCTCCTTGCCCGTGCCGCTCTCACCATTGATCATGACCGTCAGATCGGTCTGCATCATGCGCGCAAGCATGCGGTAAATGTCCTGCATGGCCGCCGAGCGGCCAATAAGCGGCATCTTCTCCGAGGATTCTTCCGGCTTATTCTCGGGTTTGGCGGGTTTCGGCTCGGCCAATGCCCGACCGACAATGCTCAACAGCTCGCTGAGATCGAACGGCTTGGGCAGATATTCATATGCCCCTGCCTCGGAAGCCTTGATAGCCGTCATGAATGTGTTCTGCGCACTCATCACGATCACCGGCAGGTCCGGACGCGTCTTCTTGATCCGCGGAAGAAGATCAAAGGCGTTTTCGTCGGGCATAACCACATCCGTGATCACGAGGTCGCCCTCGCCCGCGGCAACCCATTTCCAGAGTGCTGCAGCGTTGGAGGTCACACGTACCTGATGACCAACGCGAGAAAGCGCCTGGTTGAGTACCGTCCGGATTGCCGCATCATCATCGGCGACGAGAATATTGCCGCGTATCGTCATGCCTTTTGCCCCACAGTCTGCTCGTCCGTGCCGCGCCGATCACGCTCGCGCCAGGCAGGCATCAGCACGCGGAAGGTGGTCCCGCGGGACGTGGAGTCGCATTCGATGACCCCACCATGCGCGCCCACGATCTTTGCGACCAGTGCCAACCCCAGGCCTGATCCGTTCTGCTTCGTCGTAATGAAGGGATCGAAGATGATCGACTGGATATCGGGTGACACGCCCGGGCCGTTGTCATGCACGCAAAATTCCATCGGCAGGGAGATGCGCTCCTTCGTTCCAGGCACGGAAAAGCGGATCCCCGGTCGAAATGCGGTGGAGATTATGATCTCCCCGTCCGATTTGTTTCCAATAGCTTCCGCGGCATTCTTCAACAGATTTATGAATACCTGAACCAGCTGGTCACGATTTGCCAGAATGGGCGGCAGAGAGGGATCATATCGCTCGGTAATCGTGATGTTCTTGGCAAAGCCGTTGCTGGCAATCGCCTTCACATGATCAAGGACCACGTGGATATTGACCGGCTCGCGATCCACCGGACGCTCATCGGAGAAAACCTCCATGCGGTCGACCAGCGCCACAATCCGATCAGTCTCCTCCGTGATGAGGCGAGCCAGCGGTCGATCCTCGTCCGTCACGACGCTTTCCAGAAGCTGGGCGGCGCCGCGTATGCCGGAAAGCGGATTCTTGATCTCGTGGGCAAGCATGGCCGCCAGACCCGAGACCGACCTTGCCGCACCCCGGTGGGTCATCTGACGATCGATCTTCTCGGCCATCCCGCGCTCCAGGAACATGACCACCGCATGCCCGGACAATTCCGCCACCGGCGCAACATAGATGTCCACCAACCGGTCGGAACCCAATCTCGGCGAGGAAATATCGACCCGATACTCATTGAAGGCTGCCTTTCGCTCCTGCACCTGATCAACAAGGGTGAGAAGCGGACTGCCAAAAGGGACGAAATCGGAAAGCCTGTTGCGGTTGAGCACCGCGGCGCTGACCCTGAAGAAATCCTCCGCCTCAGCATTGGCGAAGGTGATGTAACCGTCCTGGTCCACCATGATCACCGGGTGACCCAAAGCGTTCAACGCAAGCTGCGCGGTATCAGGACCCGTAGGGCCCGCCGAACTCTCATCCGCCTTCAAGCAACCAATCTCCGTGCATCTCGTGAACTGTCAGGAAAAATGCGCGCGATCGTATCAAGAACCTTCGCCGCATCCGTCTCGGTCATCAGCGCCGTGCGTTCCACGTCATCAAGTTCTGGTAGAAAGCGCTGCGCATACCAGCCCAAATGCTTGCGCGCATGCTGCACGCCGCGGCGGGTGCCATATAGCGAAAGCATGTCCTCATAATGCGAGGCGACATAGCTCGCCGCATCTGCCGGAATCTCTGTGGTTCCCGCTTGAACCATTCCTGCTGCCTGCCTGGCCAGAAGGCCCGCGGTCCATGGCGCACCATAATGGGCACGCCCCACCATGACCGCATCCGCCCCTGAGCGTTCAAGAATGACAGGGAGATCCTCAGCAGTGCCGACATCACCATTCGCGACAACGGGCACACTCACGGCCTCGCTGACAGCCCCGATCGCCGACCAATCGGCTTCACCCTTGTAAAACTGACAGCGCGTGCGGCCATGAACCGTAATCATCCGGATACCGGCTGCCTCCGCCCTGACCGCAATATCCGGCGCATTGAGCGAATTCTCATCCCAACCAAGCCGCATCTTCAACGTCACAGGAACCTTGACGGCCTGCACCACCGCATCAATGAGAGAAAGAGCGTGATCGGGTTCGCGCATGAGAGCGGAACCGGAATAGCCGCCAGTGACCTTCTTGGCCGGACAGCCCATATTGATATCGATGATATCCGCGCCTTCGGCTTCCGCAATTCTTGCAGCTTCCGCCATCCAATAGGCATCGCGCCCGGCAAGCTGAACCATGTGAACATCAATGTCGGGACGGTCGATGCGGCGCGCACTCTCATCTCGCCCCTTGGCAAGCTCCCCGCTCGCCACCATCTCCGAAACAACAAGCCCGGCGCCATGCATATGTGCACGCATGCGAAATGGCAGATCGGTCACACCCGACATGGGGGCCAGAAACACCCTGTTCCTCAGCGTGACATTTCCCACTTGAAGCGGAGTAGTAAGGACTGCAGCGCTGTTCTTGCTCAAAATTAAGGCACCTATTGCTTCTGCATATTTTGTAGACATGTTGTGACGGCGGCGCAATCCGAAAAGTGCGGGCACCATGAATGCCGCGCCACCGTTTGGAATTCATGATTGGCATTTTGGAGGCGGTCGTTCTAATCCTCGCCCCATGCAGAATCCAAGCTCGAAAGAAGAAAAGTCCGAAACTGCAGTCGTCCTCGTTGCCGCCGGCCGTGGTGAGCGCGCAGGAGGACGTAAGGACGGGCCGAAACAGTACAGGCATATCGCGGAAAAACCCGTGATACGTCACACGCTTGAGCAGTTCCTGAACCATCCGGAAATATCTCGCGTCGTCGTGGCCATTCATGCAGAGGATGTAGACCTGTTTGCGGATGCCACACGCGGTTTGGGTGAACGGGTGCAGTCGGTCATAGGCGGATCAACGCGCCAAGCCTCCACATTTCTCGCCCTCGATGCCCTGGCCGATTTTAATGTCGGAAAAGTGCTCATCCACGACGCGGTGCGGCCATTTGTCGACCATGAACTCATTTCCCGCGTCATCCAGACCATTGAGGATGATTGTGGAGCACTGCCGGCGGTCGCTGTTTCCGACACGCTGAAGCGCGCCGCTGCGAATAACCTGGTTGCGGAAACAGTTTCACGGGAGAATCTGTTCGCCGCGCAGACACCGCAGGGCTTTCCCTTTCGCAAGATCCATAAGGCTCACCAGTCTGCAAATCAGCAGGGGCTGTCAGACTTCACTGACGATGCCGCCATCGCGGAATGGGCAGGCCTTAAGGTGAAGATCGTGTTCGGCTCGGCAAGCAACGTTAAAATAACCTGGCCCGAGGACATCGAGGCTGCAGACCGTAAGATGAGGGCGAATCCGATGCAGTATCCTGATGTGCGCACGGGCAATGGATACGATGTTCACTCCTTCGAAAAAGGCGACCACGTCACGCTTTGTGGCATACGCATCCCCCACGACAAGAAGCTGTCCGGTCATTCGGATGCCGATGTCGGGCTACACGCACTGACCGACGCATTGCTCGCCACATGTGGCGCAGGAGATATCGGCACGCATTTCCCTCCATCTGACCCCCAATGGAAGGGGGCAGCTTCCAGGCTGTTCGTCGAACATGCTGTCCGGCTGGTGCGCGAGCGGGGCGGACGTATTGCCAATGCAGATATCACCCTCATCTGCGAAGCACCGAAGATCGGCCCTAACCGGGAAGCCATGACGACGGAACTTGCGTCCATGTTGGGCATTTCGCCGGAGCGCATATCGGTGAAAGCCACCACCAACGAGAAGCTGGGATTTGTCGGCCGCGAAGAAGGCATAGCTGCAATCGCAACGGCGAGTGTCGTCTATCCGGGCCAACTGCCATAATGAGGTCGATTGATGAGCGATACGGAAATCCTGGCAGGTAAGGTTCTTCAAACCCTGCAGCAGCGCGGCTTGATGATGGCCACTGCCGAATCCTGCACCGGAGGACTGGTTGCCGGGGCGATTACCGACCTGAACGGCGCGTCGAACATACTCGACCGCGGCTTCGTCACCTACACCAATGATGCCAAGATCGACATGCTGGGCGTACAGCCAGAGACCATTGAGCAATATGGCGCCGTTTCCGAACAATGCGCCCGCGAGATGGCTGCCGGCGCGCTGCGCAATTCGCGCGCCGACATAGCCGTTGCCATCACTGGCATCGCAGGTCCCGGTGGCGGAAGCCCGGACAAGCCGGTGGGACTGGTCTGGTTCGGTATTGCCGTTCGGGACCAAACGGTGAAAACGGAAAAGCGCAATTTTGCTCCGGAAGGCCGCGCCATTGTCCGGCGCGACAGTGTCATGACCGCACTGCAATTGGTGCTGGACGCCGCCGAAAGCCTCTCGCGTCAGACGGAAGCCACACCATAGACCTGGTCCGCGCGCTTTTCAAAAGCGTCGGTGAACATGCGAAAGGCGCGGTCGAACATCGCGCCCATCAACATGCCAAGCATGCGGTTCTTGAACTCGTATTCGATGAAGAAGTGAATGTCGCAGACACCCTCGGAAACCGCTTCAAAGAACCAGCGGTTCTGCAAAAAGCGGAACGGACCGTCGATATAGCGAACCTCAATCAGGTTCTCTTCGGGCTTGAGCACCACCTGGCTGGTAAACGTTTCGCGGATGGCCTTGTAGCCAACCGTCATGTCCGCCACGAGAATGCGCACACCATCGCGTTCCTTTTCGGAACGCACCACCAGTGCCTCGCACATCGGCACGAATTCCGGATAAGCTTCCACATCGGCAACCAGCGCGAACATCTCCTTCGCGCTGTGGTTCACCCGCTTTACGGTCTCATGCTTCGGCATTGCTGATGATCACGCCGACTTGGCAACAGCATTCAGCTTGGCTTCGCGCGCTGCACGCAGCCGCTCAAAATCCTCGCCCGCATGGTGCGAAGAGCGCGTGAGCGGGCTGGAGGAGACCATCAGGAAGCCCTTGGAATAGGCGACGGTCTCGTAAGACTTGAATTCCTCCGGCGTCACGAACTTCTTGATCGGGTGGTGCTTGCGCGTTGGCTGCAGATACTGGCCGATCGTGATGAAGTCGACATCAGCCGAGCGCAGATCATCCATGAGCTGCAGAACCTCGTTCCGCTCCTCGCCAAGACCGACCATGATGCCCGACTTGGTGAAGATGGACGGATCAAGCTCCTTCACGCGCTGAAGCAGCCGGATCGAGTGGAAATAGCGCGCGCCGGGACGAACCGTGAGATAGTTCGAGGCAACCGTCTCCAGATTGTGATTGAAAACGTCCGGCCTGGCAGCAACGACCACTTCCAATGCCCCATCCTTGCGGAGGAAGTCCGGTGTCAGGATCTCGATGGTCGTCTCCGGCGAAGCTGCCCGGATGGCCAGGATGACGTCCGCAAAATGTTGCGCACCACCATCCTTCAGATCGTCGCGATCCACGGAAGTGATAACGACATGCTTCAGGCCCATCTCGACAACGGCCTTGGCCACATTGGCCGGCTCATCCAGATCGAGCGGCGCAGGAATGCCGGTGGCGACATTGCAGAACGCGCATGCGCGGGTGCAGATCTCACCCATGATCATGAAGGTCGCGTGCTTCTTGTCCCAGCACTCGCCGATATTCGGGCAACCGGCTTCCTCGCAGACCGTGACGAGCTTGTTCGTTTTCACGATCTCGCGCGTTTCAAGATATCCTTTGGACGTCGGCGCCTTCACGCGGATCCATTTCGGCTTGCGCATCACTTCCTGATCAGGCCGATGAGCCTTTTCGGGATGGCGTGGGCGCGGCTTGGCAGCGCGGTTGTCGAGAATGGTGACCATTGCTTCTTCCTATCGTGCGCGCGGCTTTTCCGACCGTCCGAAGAGCCAGAGTATGAGGATCGCGCCAGCAGTTGCTACGACGAGGTTTCCAAGGAAGCCGTAAAACTCGATGCCAACCACACCGGCAACCGTACCGCCCACGAACGAGCCGGCAATGCCAACCAGAATGTTGGTCAGAAACCCGTGATCGCGGTTCATCGTCTTTTCGGCGATGTAGCCCGCCAGGAATCCGATCAGCAGCATTCCGATAAAGCCGACACCCGGCATGGACATAATGGCTAGATCCGGTTCCATTCTGCGCTCCTTCGCCCATATAGGCATTCGGGCTCACGCCAACCAGTTTACAGGGCAGGCGTCAACCCCCTGCCCTTCGCCTTGATTAAGCGTTCAGCGTCCGCCCGTAAGCATCAAGCACACTTTCCTTCATCATCTCCGACAGCGTCGGATGCGGGAAGACCGTGTGCATCAGCTCTTCTTCGGTGGTCTCAAGATTCATGGCGATCACGAAGCCCTGAATGAGTTCGGTGACTTCGGCGCCCACCATATGGGCACCCAGAAGCTCGCCCGTCTTCTTGTCTAGAATGGTTTTGATAAAGCCCTGATCCTCGCCAAGTGCAATCGCCTTGCCATTGGCGCCGAACTGGAACTTGCCGACGCGAATATCGCGGCCTGCTTCCTTTGCCTTGGCTTCCGTCAGACCGACAGAGGCCACCTGCGGATGGCAATAGGTGCAACCGGGGATCTTGCCCTTGTCGAGCGGATGAACGCCGGGCACACCGGCAATCTTCTCCACACAGATCACGCCTTCATGCTCGGCCTTGTGCGCCAGCATCGGTGCGCCGGCAACATCACCGATTGCATAGATGCCCTCGACATTGGTCCGGCCATAGCCGTCGACAACGACCGTGCCGCGTTCAACCTTCACACCAAGTTCTTCCAGACCGAGATTTTCCGTATTGCCCTGAACGCCCACGGCGGAAATGAGACGGTCGGCTGTGATCTTCTCGACCTTGCCATCCTTGGTCTCGACATGTGCGGTGACGCTGTTGCCACTCTTCTCGACCTTGGTAACCTTGGCTTCGAGCTTGAACTTCATGCCCTGCTTTTCAAGCTGACGCTTGGCAAATTTGGAAACTTCCGCATCCTCGACCGGCATGATCTGCGGCATAAGTTCGACCACGGTCACATCCGCACCCATGCTGCGATAGAAGCTGGCAAACTCGATGCCGATGGCGCCGGAACCCATGACGATCAGCGACTTGGGCATTTCCTTTGGCACCATTGCTTCGAAATAGGTCCAGATCAGCTTGCCATCAGGCTCGATGCCCGGCAGCACGCGCGGGCGTGCACCGGTCGCGACAATGATGTGCTTGGCCTTGTAGGTCCCCTCACCCAAGGTCTTTTTCGGCTTGGGCGGCTGCGGCTCGATTGCCTTCTTCTTCGGTGCGGCGACTGTCACTTCACCCTTGCCCGTGATCTTGGCCTCACCCCAGATCACGTCGACCTTGTTCTTCTTCATGAGGAACTCGACGCCGCCATTCAGGCGCAGCGAAACCTTGCGCGAGCGATCGACCACGGCCGCAGTGTCAGCCGTCACTTTGCCCTCAAGCTTGAGACCATACTGGTCCGCATGCTCGGCAAATTCCATGATCTCCGCCGAACGCAGCAACGCCTTTGTCGGAATGCAGCCCCAGTTCAGGCAGATGCCGCCCAGATGTTCGCGCTCGACAATGGCCGTTTTCAGACCCAGCTGCGATGCGCGCGCCGCGGTTACATAGCCGCCGGGGCCGGACCCGATAATGATAACGTCGTAGGAATCAGCCACTGACTGTGTCTCCTTCAATCATGGATGCATCGATGCATCCCGTAATGAGTGAGAAGGACATTTGTCCTTCCGGAAGCGCTCGGGCGCTAAGCCTACAGCGCGAGAATTTCCTTAACCGGCCCGGCGAGTGCCTCACCGATGGAACGTGTGTTGGCCGCATCAAGATGAACGCCGTCAATCGGGCTGGCCTTTGCCACGGAAGCCGCATCGAAGAAGCCTGTGCCTGAAACCTCTGCCACCTCTCGGTAAAGGCGGGCCAGTTTCGCACTTTCTTCCACCGCCCCGTCAAATACCTGCTGGAAATCGCCATCTGGAGTGGCAACTGCATGTGGTGGCGAGAGGATCAGGACCTTTGGCGCCTCTTGCTCCAACGGGTAGACATGCGTCTGCACGATCTCCACCAGCCGACGCATGCCCTTGGCAGCCCCGATGGCGTGGCCGCAGAGGAAGAGCTTCATGTCGTTGGTGCCAAGCATGATGATGACGAGATCAAGCGGCGCATGGGTTGAGAGAATGCTCGGCAAAAGCCGTGCCCCGTTTCGATCAACGCCCGCCGTGAAATCATCGAATGCGGTGGTACGCCCGTTCAGCCCTTCGGCAATCACCTGTGCCTTGCCTAAAAGCGCGCAGCCAAGAACGCTTGGCCAACGATCTTCCAGCGCATGGCGTCCCGGACCTTGCGGGTCGTAACCCCAGGTCAGGGAATCGCCAAAACACAGGATGGTCTTCATCCGCTGCCGCCCCTGCTAGACCAGCATGCCCATCGGATTTTCGATGAGACGCTTGAAGGCAGCCAGAAGCTCGGCACCCAGCACACCATCTACCGCACGGTGGTCGGTCGAGAGTGTTGCTGACATCACCGTTGCAACAGCCAGTTCGCCATCCTTGACGACCGGACGCTGCTCGCCCGCGCCTACGGCCAGAATGGTCGCATGCGGCGGATTGATGACGGCGGAGAACTCCTTGATGCCGAACATGCCGAGATTCGAAACCGCAGTGCTGCCGCCCAGATATTCCTCAGGCTTCAGCTTGCGATTACGCGCACGGACCGCCAGATCCTTCATCTCGTTGGAAATGGCGGAAAGCGTCTTCTGCTCCGCCTGACGAATGATCGGAGTGATCAGGCCACCGGGGATGGATACGGCAACGCCCACATCGGCATGCTTGTGGCGAACCATATTGGCCTCGGTCCAGGACACATTCGCATCCGGCACAGCCTTCAAAGCCATGGCCATGGCCTTGATGACCATGTCGTTCACCGACAGCTTGTAAGCTGGCTTCTCGCCGTTCTCGGTCTTGATGACCGGTGCCGCCGCATTCAGCTCCTTGCGAAGCTTCAGCAGTGCGTCGAGCTCGCAATCCACCGTCAGGTAGAAATGCGGTATGGTGCTCTTCGCCTCGACGAGGCGCCGCGCGATGGTCTTGCGCATGGAATCATGCGGCACGAGCTCGTAGGAGCCTTCCTCGAAAAGCTTTAGAACCGCATCGTCGGACATCGGCTTGGCTGCAGGCGCTGCCGCAGGTGCATCAGCGGCCTTTGCCGATGGCACACCCTCGGCCTTCGCCTTCTCGACATCGGCCTTGACGATGCGCCCCTTCGGACCGCTGCCTTTCAGGGCCTTCAGATCGATACCGGCATCCTTGGCGATGCGGCGCGCCAGCGGCGAAGCGAAGATGCGCTCGCCCTTGGCGGTATCGTCATTTGCAGCAGGTGCAACATCAGCCTTCGCCGGAGCTTCAGCAATGGCTGGAGAAGGCTCTTCGTTCTTCTCCCCGGCATCTGCCTTCGGCTCTTCCCTGGCCGGAGCGCTGTCGCCACCATCGGCCGCCTTGGCAGCTTCGGCCGCGTCTTCACCCTCTTCGGCCAGTATCGCGATCAGCGCGTTGACCTTCACGCCTTCACTGCCTTCGGGAACAACCAACTTGGCAACCGTGCCTTCATCAACGGCTTCGACTTCCATAGTCGCCTTGTCGGTCTCGATCTCGGCGATAACATCACCGGCTGAAACGGTATCCCCCTCCTTCACCAACCACTTGGCAAGGTTGCCCTCTTCCATCGTCGGAGAGAGTGCAGGCATCGTGATCTTGATGGGCATGAAGTCAGCTCCCTCAGTTCCGGTAGGAAACGGCTTTCACCGCTTCGACCACTTCAGCGACACTCGGCAGAGCCAGCTTTTCAAGATTGGCCGCATAAGGCATCGGCACATCCTTGCCGGTGATGGTGACGACCGGTGCATCGAGATAATCGAAGGCACGCTGCATCACCTGAGCAGCTATGTGATCGCCGACAGACGACTGCGGGAAGCCTTCCTCGACGGTCACAAGACGGTTCGTCTTCTTCACCGACTCGATCACCGTATCGAGATCAAGCGGACGGATCGTGCGCAGATCGATGATCTCCACATCAAGACCTTCGCCAGCCAGTTCCTCGGCGGCCTTGACCGCATAGGTCATGCCGATGCCGAAGGAGACGATGGTCGCGTCGGTACCCTTCTTGTGAATGCGCGCCTTGCCGATGGGCAACACGAAGTCGTCCAGCTTCGGCACGTCGAAGGTCTGGCCGTAGAGAATCTCGTTCTCAAGGAAGACCACCGGATTGGGGTCACGGATGGCTGCTTTCAACAAGCCCTTCGCATCCGCTGCGGTGTAAGGCATGACGACCTTCAGACCCGGAATATGGCCATACCATGCGGCATAGTCCTGGCTGTGCTGGGCTGCGACGCGTGCGGCAGCGCCATTCGGGCCGCGGAACACGATCGGCGCACCCATCTGGCCACCTGCCATGTAGAGCGTCTTGGCAGCCGAGTTGATGATCTGGTCCATCGCCTGCATGGCGAAGTTGAAGGTCATGAACTCGACAATCGGCTTCAGACCGGCAAAGGCAGCGCCAACACCAACACCGGCAAATCCGTGCTCGGTGATCGGCGTGTCCACGACGCGGCGGTCGCCGAATTCATCGAGCAGCCCCTGAGTGATCTTGTAGGCGCCCTGATACTCGGCAACTTCTTCACCCATGACGAAGACATCTTCGTCACGGCGCATTTCTTCCGCCATCGCGTCGCGAAGCGCTTCGCGGACAGTGGTCGGAACCATTTCGGTGCCTTCCGGAATATCCGGATCGGAAGGAAGCTCCTGCTTGACGACCTTGGGCATCGCAGCAGCCTTGGGCGCCTCTTCGTTCTGCTGGGAAGATGTCTCTTCGGCAGGTGCTTCGGCTTCCTTCGATGGCGCGCTCGATGCAGCCTTGTCCAGATCGTCGGCACTTTCGCCTTCTTCGAGAAGCACGGCAATCGGCGTGTTTACCTTCACGCCTTCCGTTCCCTCTTCGATCAGGATCTTGCCGATCGTGCCTTCATCGACGGCTTCGACTTCCATCGTGGCCTTGTCGGTCTCGATCTCGGCAATCACGTCGCCAGGAGCAACGCTGTCACCTTCCTTCTTGAGCCACTTGGCCAGATTGCCTTCCTCCATGGTCGGGGAAAGCGCGGGCATGAGAATTTCCGTTGGCATGGATGCGTCCCCCTTAGAGCAGAATGTCGGTATAGAGCTCGGATACATCCGGCTCGGGGTCGTTCTGGGCGAATTCGGCCGAATCGGCGACGATCTCGCGGACCTTCTTGTCGATGGCCTTCAGATCGTCCTCGCTCGCCCACTTCTTCTCGATAAGACGGTTCTTCACCTGCTCGATCGGGTCCTGCTCGGAGCGCATCTTCTGCACTTCTTCCTTCGAGCGGTATTTGGCCGGATCCGACATGGAGTGACCGCGATAGCGGTAGGTCTGCATCTCGAGAATGATCGGCCCCTTGCCGGAGCGGCACCACTCGACCGCAAGATCACCGGCAGCCTTCACCGCACGCACATCCATGCCATCAACCTGGATGCCCGGGATCTTGAAGGAGATGCCGCGCATGGAGAAGTCGGTTTCAGCGGATGAACGCGATACCGAGGTGCCCATGGCGTAGCGGTTGTTTTCGATGATGTAGACGACGGGAAGCTTCCACAGCGAGGCCATGTTGAAGCTTTCATAGACCTGGCCCTGATTGGCAGCACCATCACCGAAATAGGTGAAGGACACGCTGTCATTGCCGCGATAGCGATTCGCAAAGGCCAGACCGGTCCCGAGAGAGACCTGAGCACCCACGATGCCGTGTCCGCCATAGAAATGCTTTTCCTTGGAGAACATGTGCATGGAGCCGCCCTTGCCCTTGGAGTAGCCTCCACGGCGCCCGGTCAGCTCGGCCATCACGCCACGCGCTTCCATGCCGGTTGCAAGCATGTGACCGTGATCGCGATAGCCGGTGATGACCTGATCACCTTCCTTCATCGACATCTGCATGCCGACAACCACGGCCTCCTGGCCGATATAGAGGTGGCAGAAACCACCGATCAGCCCCATGCCGTAAAGCTGGCCAGCCTTTTCCTCGAAGCGGCGGATGAGGAGCATTTCCTCATAGGCCTTCAGTTCTTCTTCCTTGTTGAAATCGGCGGGCTCGGGTGTCTTCACCGCACTTGCAGCAGCAACAGCCGTCTGGGGCGTACCCTTTGAACGGCCGGCTGCTGACTTCGATGAGGCTTTCCTGGCGGATGTCGCCATCGGTCACTCCCTAAAGTCTTGCATCAGGCCGCCCATTTGATGCGGGAAGGATTCACGCGAACCGACGGCCTTGCAGGCTATACATGATACCGCGCGCTGCAGCGCCCCGCTTCCCTGAAAAGGAAACGGAGCGCCGAGCTGCAGTTGCCGAAAAGGCTAGCATGGCCGGACGCGTTCCGCCATGCGGAAAATGCATGCCAGCTATGCAGCTAAACCGTTATAACGACAGAGAAAAAGAGCAATTAACCGAACCTGGGTTAATTGCTGCGCTGCACCCTAAAGATGACCAGCTCGTGATCCTGCGCCAGGTTCAGCGCCCTGCGCGCCTGCTCATCGAGCATATCACGTTCCACCGTGCCATCCTGCAGCAAGGCCAGCTTTTCTTCCAGCTTCACCCGGTTGCCGACGATCTTCTGATGCTGCGCCTCAAGCAGCTCCAGCCGGGCCTGCAGCCGCTCCTTGGAGTTGATGCCATAGCGTCCATGATAGGCATGATAGCTGAAATAGGCCAGCACGACGCATGTGATCGCGGGAACGATCAGCCGTCCGGTGTTGCGTCTTTTGTGATGGCGGGTCCACATGCCGAGAGCGTCTCCTTCTGTCCCGCATATCGCCCGATTTTGCTTAATGGACCGTTATATTCCGATAGCAATATAAAAACGGCGCAGCAATTTCTCGCCGCGCCGCCTCATATCTTCAATTCTGGCCGAACTTATCCGCGCAGCATCTTCTTGCCGTGGTAGCGTGCCTGTCGGCCAAGCTGCTGCTCGATGCGGATGAGCTGGTTGTACTTGGCCAACCGGTCGGAACGCGCAAGCGAGCCCGTCTTGATCTGCCCGCAATTGGTGGCAACGGCGAGATCGGCAATGGTCGAATCTTCCGTCTCACCGGAACGGTGCGACATCACGGCGGTGTAGCCTGCCTTGTGTGCCGTCTCGACCGCGTCCAGCGTCTCGGTCAGCGTACCGATCTGGTTCACCTTTACGAGGATCGAATTGGCAATCCCCATGCCGATACCATCATTCAGACGGGCCGAGTTGGTCACGAAAAGATCATCGCCAACCAGCTGAACACGATCACCGGCAAGTTCCGTCAGGATCTTCCAGCCTTCGAAGTCGTCTTCTGCCATGCCATCCTCGATCGAAATGATCGGGTAGTCGGCAGAAAGCTTGGCAAGATATTCGGCCTGCGCCTGTGCATCGCGCGTTTGCCCCTCGCCTTCATAGAAATATTTGCCGTCCTTGAAGAACTCGGTCGCAGCACAATCAAGGCCGATGGCAACCTGTTCGCCGGGCTTGTATCCGGCCTTCTCGACCGAGGCCATGATGAAATCGAGCGCTTCCTGCGCGCTGTTGAGGCCCGGTGCGAAACCGCCCTCGTCACCCACATTGGTGTTGTGACCAGCCTTCTTGAGACCCGCCTTCAGCGTATGGAAGATTTCCGCACCCCAGCGCACGGATTCCGAAAGCGATTGTGCACCAACCGGGATGACCATGAATTCCTGGAAATCGATCGGGTTGTCGGCATGTGCGCCACCATTGATGATGTTCATCATCGGCACGGGAAGAATGTGAGCGGAAGCACCGCCGACATAGCGGTAGAGCGGCAGGCCGGAGGCGTTGGCAGCAGCCTTTGCCACTGCAAGCGAAACGCCGAGAATGGCGTTTGCACCAAGACGGCTCTTGTTCGGCGTGCCATCGAGATCGATCATGGTCTGGTCGATCAGCATCTGCTCTTCGGCTTCAAGGCCGCCAACGGCCTCGAAGATTTCGCCATTCACGGCCTCGACGGCGCGCTCGACACCCTTGCCGAGATAGCGCGTGCCGCCATCGCGCAGCTCGACCGCTTCATGTGCGCCGGTGGATGCACCGGAGGGAACGGCCGCACGGCCCATGGAGCCATCTTCGAGAAACACATCGACCTCGACGGTCGGATTGCCGCGGCTGTCAAGAATTTCACGTCCGACGATGTCGATGATGGCTGTCATGGAAGGATGTCCCCATTACTCGTGTGGATGGATAGGAGAATATGCGCTTCTCTTACCCGATGGCGTCGAAAAGACAATGACACCCAGTGGATCATGTGTCCTTTGACACCCGATCAAAGGCAATCAGGCGTTCCAGAAGCCGCCTCATATCGCGGAACGGCACCATGTTTGGCCCATCCGAGGGCGCATTGTCCGGGTCTTCATGCGTTTCGATGAAGACGCCTGCAACGCCTACCGCGACGGCAGCGCTCGCAAGCGGCTCAACAAACCGGCGGTCACCGCCACTGGAGCCGCCCCGACCACCTGGCTGCTGCACCGAATGGGTTGCATCAAAGATCACCGGCGCCCCGAACTCGGCCATCTGAGGCAAGGCACGCATGTCGGAGACCAGCGTGTTGTAGCCAAAGGAAGCACCGCGCTCCGTCACAAGAACATTGGCATTGCCGGATTCGGTGACCTTGCTGATCACATTGCCCATGTCCCAAGGCGCAAGAAACTGCCCCTTCTTCACATTGACGACCTTGCCGGTTTTCGCGGCGGCAATAAGCAAGTCGGTCTGGCGGCAAAGAAAGGCTGGAATCTGTAGTACATCGACCACCTCGCCCACGGCATCGCACTGTTCTTCATTGTGAATGTCGGTGAGCACCGGCAGTGCCAGTTCCTTGCGGATATCGGCAAAAACAGGAAGTGCCGCCTCAAGCCCCATGCCCCGCTTTCCCGACAGTGACGTGCGATTCGCCTTGTCGAAGCTGGTCTTGAACACGAAACCAAGGCCAAGCTCTCCGGTCAGTTCCTTCAGCTTTCCAGCCATGTCGAACGCGTGCTGGCGTGATTCCATCTGGCATGGCCCCGCAATGAGCGAGAATGGAGCGTCATTGGCGAAAACGGCCTCGCCAACCTTCACTCTTGGATTAGGCTTCATGGTGATTCTCCTGGAAGATGCATGTTGCGCCCTGGCCCGGCGCTGGCGGAACGTGCAGAGCACCGTCCTTGTCCTGCCAGACGACATTCGAGCGCATCAGAATGTGACGGAGCTTGTCGATATCAGTTGACGTGAATGTCAATGCATCGAAGCGCATCTGCTCATCGGCGGGCAAGGCAGCGTCCTGCTCCAGGCGGACGCGACAGTTTCGAAAGCGCAATGCCGTGTCCTTTTCCGGACCGGCTGAAGGGCGACCTTCGAGCTTGCGGAAATAGCCAAGCGCTTCCGGCATGTCTTTAACCTTCACGGTAACGGAATGAAGGCCTTCAACCGCGTTTGAGTGCTCGCTCAAAGCCCCCGCCCCCATCACCGAGCTATGCAGGCGCTGACAGGTGAAGCAGAACCCTCCGGCACTTGCCGGCGCTGAAAATGCCAGCCGGAAACGGGCCTCACCAACCGATCCGTCCGCGCCCTTCAGCGGGCGTGCGAACTCAACGCGCGAGCCTGCGGAAATTCCCGAACGCGCAAATCGCTCATGATCGGCGTCCGCATCTTCGGTTTTTAATGCGAGGGCGGAAAAGCCCTCGTCTCCTCGCGCCTGTCTGAAATTGTAGTCGCGAAGGATGAAGCTGTTCTTCTCGGCAAGCGCAGTTTCGTAGGAAGCCGTCTCGCAGATAGCGAGCGGCTCCAGATATGTGCCGTCCGCGAGAAAGATACATGCATTGCCGGTTCCAAACGGATGCCGCGCATCCGGCGCAACCGTGAAGCCTAGCGCTTCATAGCGCTCACGAGCAATGGCAAGCGAAGCCACCGGCAACACGCAGTGGTCAATGGCGAGAGAACAGCTAGTGGAGGCTCCGTCGTTCATGAAATGCGATGTGCCCCATCACGGGGCACATTGCAAACCTGTGCAAGTCTCCACGCCTTACACAAGCCGCGACTGCTCAACCGCCGCCTCGATGAAGGACGCAAAAAGCGGGTGAGGTTCAAGCGGTCGGCTCTTAAGCTCGGGGTGATACTGCACACCGATGAACCAGGGGTGGTCGGCATACTCCACCGTCTCCGGCAAAACGCCGTCAGGCGAAAGACCAGCAAAGACCAGACCGCATTCCTCGAGCTTCTCACGGTATCCGATATTCACCTCATATCGGTGGCGATGGCGCTCGGAGATTGTCTCGCTGCCATAGATTTCGGCAATGCGGGAGCCTTCAACCAGCTTCGCCTCGAATGCGCCAAGACGCATGGTACCGCCGAGATCGCCGGCAGCCGTGCGCTTCTCAAGCATGTTGCCCTTCAGCCACTCGGTCATGAGGCCGACCACCGGCTCCTTGGTCGGGCCGAATTCCGTGGAGGAGGCATCCTCAATGCCGGCCAGTGAACGTGCAGCCTCGATACAGGCCATCTGCATGCCAAAGCAGATGCCGAAATACGGCACCTTGCGTTCACGCGCGAATTTGGCCGCAAGGATCTTGCCTTCCGCGCCACGCTCACCAAAGCCGCCGGGAACGAGAATGCCATGCACTTTCTCAAGCCAGGGCGCGGGATCTTCCTTCTCGAAAATCTCCGCCTCGATCCATTCAAGCTTCACTCGAACACGATTGGCCATCCCGCCATGTGCCAACGCTTCGTTGAGCGACTTATAGGCATCCTTCAGGCCGGTATATTTACCGACAACAGCAATGGTGACCTCGCCCTCCGGATTGTGAATCCGGTCGGCAACTTCAAGCCACTGCTGCATGCGTGGCTTGGGTGCCGGCTCGATACCGAAGGCAGCAAGCACTTCCGAATCAAGACCTTCGCGATGGTAGGCCGTCGGCACATCATAGATATGCGCAACGTCCAGCGCCTGAATGACTGCCGATTCGCGCACATTGCAGAAGAGTGAAAGCTTGCGGCGCTCTTCCTGTGGAATTTCGCGATCAGCGCGAACGAGAAGAATGTCCGGCGCAATACCGATGGAGCGGAGTTCCTTCACCGAGTGCTGCGTAGGCTTGGTCTTGAGCTCACCGGCCGCCGGAATCCACGGCATCAGTGTCAGATGCACATAGACTGCATTACCGCGCGGCAGCTCGTTGCCCAGCTGACGGATAGCCTCCAGGAACGGCATGGCCTCGATATCGCCAACCGTGCCGCCAATCTCGCACAGGACGAAGTCGAAGTCTTCATTGCCTTCCAGAATGAACTGCTTGATCTCGTCGGTAACGTGCGGAATGACCTGCACTGTCGCTCCGAGATAGTCGCCACGGCGCTCTTTCTCCAGGATGTTCTGGTAGATCCGACCTGTCGTGATGTTGTCCGACTTTGTCGCCGAACGCCCGGTGAAGCGTTCATAATGCCCGAGATCCAGGTCGGTTTCCGCACCGTCATCGGTAACGAAAACCTCGCCATGCTGATAAGGCGACATCGTTCCTGGATCGACATTCAGGTACGGATCGAGCTTGCGGATACGCACACGGTATCCACGAGCCTGGAGCAATGCGCCCAAGGCTGCTGCTGCAATACCCTTGCCGAGAGAAGAAACCACGCCGCCGGTGATGAAAACATATCGCGCCATGGGACCTACCGCATAACTGGCCCGCGACGATTCCGCCAGAGGCAAAATCGCAAGGACCTCAAATTTTCACAAGAACGCCGGGCGAAAACGCACGACGCGACCAAAAATGAAGGCGCCTGAAGCGCCTTCTCTACGACCCGCTACTGACCGGTGGGCACTTGTGGCTCGGCATTGTCTGCCGGAGCGGCCTCACCATTCGGCACTGCCGGTGCGTCACTTTCTGCTGGTGCGGATGGCTGATCGCTACCGCCGAGCTGATCCAGCACGCCAGCGCCACCCTGGCTCTGTCCGGTCTCGCCCTGCGTCTGAGGCAGCCGATCCAGAATATCCGTCGGGCTGGCCTGATAGCGTGCGATCAGGGAAAGAGCCAGCGAAGTGGCAAAAAACGCTGCAGCAAGAATGGACGTGGTGCGGGTCAGCACATTGGCAGCACCCCGCGCGGACATGAAGCCCGAACCGCCACCGATACCAAGCCCTCCTCCTTCGGAGCGCTGCATGAGGACAACGCCGACCAAGGCAAGGACGACAAGCAGGTGAATGACAATGATGACAGTTTGCATTTTTCCTTCCAGCGCCTTGCGCGGACAAGCGGCGAATTGCTGCGGACGCGGCTCATTACACGGCTTTATCGCAAAATCCAACCCCCGCGTAAGCACGGCGGCAACGTTGCGGATATAAGTGCTGCAACTTTATCCGCAAGCGGTGGAGACCAATGGAATTACCCGGCGGCGCGGGCAATCCCCAGGAAGTCTTCCGCTTTCAGGCTTGCTCCACCGATGAGTGCACCGTCAACGTTATCCACTGAAAGTATGCTCTCGGCGTTACCCGGCTTTACCGAGCCACCATAGAGCAGACGCATTGCATCGGCCACTTCCGCGCCAAGCTGCGTCTTCAGATGCTGCCTGATATGCGCATGCGCGGCTTCGATGTCGGAGATTTCCGGCGTCAGTCCTGTGCCGATCGCCCAGACTGGTTCATAGGCTATGACAGTATTCGATGCCGTGGCGCCTCCGGGTATCGAGCCCGCCATCTGCGTCTCCAGAACCGTGAAGGTCTCGCCTGCCTTGCGCTGTGCTTCCGTCTCGCCGATGCAGATGATCGCGGTCAAACCCGCACGCCATGCGGCTTTGGCTTTGGCCGCGACCGTGGCATCGCCTTCACCATGGTCCGCACGACGTTCCGAGTGCCCCACAATCACATAGGCCGCGCCGGCATCGGCCAGCATTTCGGCGGAAACGTCTCCCGTATGAGCACCCTGCTCTGCAGCATGGCAATCCTGCCCCCCGGTCTGCAACGCGGTGCCTTCAACAACTCGGGACGCCCGATCAAGCAGTGTTGCTGGAACGCAGATCACGCCATCAGCTGCCGGTGCGGCCTCACCAAAGCCTTCAGCCGCGGCCTTGAGGACCTCAAGCGAGCCTCCTGCCCCGTGCATCTTCCAGTTGCCAGCGATGAGCGGCTTGATGTTCGGCGTCATCTGTTCCTCACAATACTTTGACTTTTGAGCGTCTGATCACCTACCAAATTGACCGCACAAAGCAATCGACAGCGCAGCTTTGGGGCGTTATTGCCTTCCTGCAACGACAAAAACACTCATCCATACAGGATCGATCATGCTCAACACTCTGAGAAATGCTGCTTCCACGTGGATCGCAAAGCTGCTGCTCGTATTGCTGGTGGCCAGCTTCGCATTCTGGGGAATCTCGGGGCAGATCTTCTCGGACATGGGCAGGGACGTGATCTCTGCAGGCCGCACTTCGGTGTCCATGCTGGACTACCGGCTTGCCTATGATCGGACGCTGTCGGTCCTGTCCCAGCAGCTTGGCACGCGCATAACCCGCGAACAGGCGGTCGCTTTCGGCGTCGACAATCAGGTGCTCTCCGAACTGGCATCAGGTGCGGTTCTTGACGAAGCAGCGCGCGAGATCGGCCTTGGTCTCTCCCAGGACCGTCTGGCCGAGCTTACCGCTTCTGATCCGGCCTTCCGTGGTCCGGATGGCCGTTTCGACCGCCAGCAATTCCAGTTCGTGTTGTCGCAGGTCGGCATGCGTCCGGAAGACTATCTGAAGAACCGCGAACAGGTCGCCATCCGGCAGCAGATCATAGAGGCCGTATCCGACGGCATGGATGCCCCGCAAACCTTCCTGCGCAATCTTGCCCGGTATCGCGGTGAGAGCCGCACGATCGAGTTCGTGCCGCTGCCACGCTCCCTCGTGGAGCCGATCGAGGAACCCTCGGACGAAGAACTCGCAAGCTATTTCGAGGAGAACAGCGAGAACTACGCGGCTCCCGAATATCGCAAGATTGCCTATGTGAAACTTGAGCCTGAAGACATCGCAGACCCCGAAAGCGTCACAGACGAGCAGGTGCGCGAGTACTACGAAGGGCGCGCAGAGCGTTACACGCAGCCAGAAAAGCGCACCATCGAGCAAATCGTGTTCCCGACGGAAGAAGAGGCAACAGCCGCGCGCGAGAGCATGCGCACCGGAGCAACCTTCGAAGACCTCGTGGAGATGCGCGATCTGTCACTGGAGGATGCGGAGCTGGGCACTTTTGCGAAAAACGAGCTTTCTGACCAGGCTCTGGCCGAAGCTGCATTCGCACTGCCCGAAGGCGGGGTGAGCGAAGTGGTTGAAGGCACGTTCGGACATGTGATTCTGCGCGTGACCGATGTGACACCCGAGCAAGTGACTCCGATGGCGGAAGTTGCCGATGAGATCCGCAACGAACTCGCTCTGGATGAAGCAAGCCGTACGCTTCTTGACGTTTACGACACCTATGAAGACGCGCGTGCCGGTGGTGCCACGATGAAGGAGGCAGCCGAGCGGCTTGGCCTTGAAATGCAGGTTATCGAGAAGGTGGACCGCAATGCCCGCGATGAAGCTGGCAATGTTATCTCCGACCTTCCCGCTTCGCGGGATCTTCTCTCCGAAGCTTTCGAGACCGACACAGGCATCGAAAATGCTCCCATCAATCTGGGCGCTAACGGTTATCTCTTCTACGAGGTGGAGGATATCGTGCCGGCGCGTGAGCGCGACCTTGACGAAGTCCGCGACCAGGTTGTGGCAGACTGGAAGGAAGCGGAAGCCGCAAGCCGTCTGAGCGAGCGCGCCGACGAGTTGGCGCAGAGCATCCGTTCGGGCACCTCGCTCGACGCGGTTGCCGAAGAGATCGGACAGGAAAAGCAGGTGAAGCGCGGTCTGAAGCGCTTGGCGGACGACTCCGATCTTGGCCGTGATGGTGTAGCAGCAGCGTTCAATGTTGGACCGCAGGGTGTGGGCGTATTCCCCAACCCGGCCGGTGAAGGTCGTTTCCTGTTCAAGGTAACGGAAGTTTTCGCCCCGGCTGAAACAGGGCCTGACGCCCTGCCCCAGGACGTGGTTTCCTCCACCGGTTCAGCCTATGCGAACGACCTCGTTCAGCAGCTAGTGCAGGGCCTGCAGCAGAAATATGAGGTCCGCGTGAACCGCAATGCCGTCGAACAGGCAATGAGCTTCTGAGCCATGGCAGATCTCAAAAAGCACATTTCGACAGTCGCCGCGGGTGAACCTCTCGACTTCGAACGCGCGCGTGAAGCCTTCGAGATTATCATGTCGGGCGAGGCCACCCCTGCGCAGATCGGCGGCTTCCTCATGGGGCTTAGGGTCCGTGGCGAAACGGTAGCGGAAATCACCGGCGCCGTAGATACGATGCGCTCCAAGATGCTCACCGTCTCCGCTCCGCAAGACGCAGTGGACATTGTCGGCACCGGTGGAGACGCTTCAGGCACCTATAACGTCTCCACATGCGCCGCATTCATCATTGCCGGCAGCGGCCTTCCGGTGGCAAAGCACGGCAATCGCGCCCTCTCCTCCCGCTCCGGTGCTGCCGACAGCCTTGCCGCACTTGGCGTGAATATCGATATCGGGCCGGAGAGGATCTCCGAGTGCATTACCGAAGCAGGTCTCGGCTTCATGTTCGCGCCCAACCACCACGCTGCGATGCGCCATGTGGGGCCAGCACGCGTGGAACTGGGTACCCGCACGATTTTCAACCTGCTCGGACCGCTTTCCAATCCCGCCGGCGTCAAGCATCAGCTCGTGGGGGTATTCTCGCCCCAGTGGGTCGAACCGCTGGCAGAGGTGTTGAAGGAGCTTGGCACGGACAGGGCTTGGGTCGTACATGGCGACGGCCTGGACGAGATAACGACTGCCGGCACAACCAAGGTTGCCGCCCTTGAAAACGGTGCGATTCGGACCTTTGATCTGACGCCGGAGGAAGTCGGTCTCCCACGCGTGACCGTAGCTGATCTCAAGGGCGGCGACGGCGAGTACAATGCCCGCGCGCTGCGTGCCGTTCTTGAAGGAGAGCGCAATGCCTATCGCGATATCGCAGTTTTCAACGCAGCCGGTACATTGACCATGGCTGGCAAGGCTGAGAATCTGCAGGACGGCGTGAAGATGGCCCAGGCGGCAATCGACAATGGCAGCGCTCTGAAGCGCCTCGAAAAACTGGTCGAAGTGTCCAACCGGTAAGCCGGAGCGACATGCGAAGGACGGCAATGGCTGACATTCTGGAAAAGATCGAGACCTACAAGCGCGAGGAGATCGCGGCCGCAAAAGCCGCTGTTCCGCTGAGCGAGCTCAAGGCGAAAGCCGCAGATGTCGAAGAGCCCCGCGGTTTTGCACGCGCATTGCGCTCTGACATCGACAAGGGCCGTTTTGCGCTTATTGCCGAGGTGAAGAAGGCAAGCCCCTCCAAGGGACTGATCCGTGCGGACTTCAACCCGCCGGCACTCGCCGAAGCCTATCGCGAAGGCGGCGCGACTTGCCTCTCTGTGTTGACGGACAAGCCCTCATTCCAGGGAGCGCCGGAATATCTTGCACAGGCGCGCAATGCCTCGGGTCTTCCGGTCCTGCGCAAGGATTTCATGTTCGAGACCTATCAGGTTCACGAAGCCCGCGCCTGGGGAGCAGATGCGATCCTGCTCATCATGGCTTCCCTCACCGACGATGAGGCGCGCCAACTTGAAGACGAGGCTTTCCAACTTGGCATGGACGTGCTGGTGGAGGTTCATGACGAACCCGAGCTTGAGCGAGCGCTCAAACTGTCCTCACCGCTGATTGGTATCAACAATCGCAATCTGCGAACATTCGAAGTCAGCCTCGAGACCAGCGAGAAGCTGGCACCGCTTGTCCCCGATGAGCGGCTGATTGTGGGCGAAAGCGGCATCTTCACCAATGCTGACTGCCAGCGCCTGTCGAAATGCGGCATCAACACCTTCCTGATCGGCGAGAGCCTGATGCGCCAGGATGATGTAGCCCAAGCCACACGCGATCTGCTCGCTCCTGTGGCTGCTTGAGTTTCCATGACGCGGCTCACCCATATCACCTCCGATGGCACTGCGCAGATGGTGGATGTTGGCGCAAAAAGCGAAACCGCCCGCCATGCAATGGCTGAGGGATCCGTGAAAATGCGTCCGGAAACGCTGGATGCCATCCGCAGAGGCGATGCCAAGAAAGGTGACGTTATCGGCACTGCACGCATTGCAGGCATCATGGCTGCAAAGCGCACCCACGAACTCATCCCGCTTTGTCACCCTCTCGGTCTCGACAGCGTTGCCGTCGAAATCAAACCCGACGAGGAACTGCCGGGCCTTCACATTTGTGCAACCGCACGGGTGACCGGCAAGACAGGCGTGGAGATGGAAGCTCTAACAGCAGCCTCCGTTGCCTGCCTGACCATCTATGACATGGCCAAGGCCATGGATCGCGGCATGGAAATCACCAATCTCCGCCTTGTCGAGAAAGCCGGCGGCAAATCGGGCCACTGGAGAAGAGAAGACGCACCGGATGGCACTTCTTCCCGTTGATGAAGCGCTGGAGCGAGTTCTGGACGGCGTCAAGCCGCTGGAACCCGAATGCGTGCCATTGAGAGAAGCGTCAGGACGTGTCCTTGCGTCACCGATATATGCCAACCGGACCCAGCCGCCCTTCGACGCATCCGCAATGGACGGCTTTGCGGTACGTGCGGACGACACCCGCAAACCCCAGAACAACCTGCGCGTGGTCGCAGAGGCTGCGGCTGGCACACGGTTCGAAGGCACGCTCAAGCATGGGGAATCGGTACGGATTTTCACCGGGGCACCTGTGCCGAAAGGTGCTGACGCTGTCCTGATACAGGAGAACACCGAACAGACCGGTCAGGCAACAATCCGTGCGACGTGTCCCGTCGAGGTTGGACGAAATATCCGGCTGGCAGGCCTCGATTTTCGTGAAGGCGACACCCTGCTTGAACCGGGGCGCAAACTCGATCCCGCAGCTCTGGCACTTGCCGCCTCTGGCGGACATCCGAGCCTATGCGTGCACAGGAAACCGCTTCTGGCGGTACTTGCCACCGGTAACGAGCTTGTCCCTCCCGGCGACGAGATCGGAGAAAATCAGATCATCGCATCCAACACATTCGGCATCGCAGCCATAGCCGAACAGGAAGGTGCTGAAGTGCTTGATCTGGGCATCATACCCGACGACGCAGCGTTGATTTCTGCGGCATTGCAGCAAGCCTCCGGTCAAGGAGCGGATGTTCTGGTCACGCTCGGCGGCGCATCGGTTGGAAAACACGACCTCGTGCGCAGCGCACTGGCTGACGCGGGAATGCAGCTTTCGTTCTGGAAAGTTGCCATGCGCCCGGGCAAGCCATTGATCTCCGGAAGATTGGGCAACCAGCGGGTGCTGGGCCTGCCCGGCAACCCTGTTTCCAGTCTTGTCTGCGCCGAACTCTTTCTGCGACCGCTCCTGGCCCGGCTCTCCGGCGCTATCTTCCGTCCCGATATCCGCCGCGCCAGGCTCGCCACTGCCATGTCGGCCAATGATGAACGTCAGGACTATGTGCGTGCAGTCGCGGTACAAGGCCCTGAGGGGCTTCTAGCAACACCGTTTGCTCACCAGGATTCGTCGCACCTGACGGCTTATGCTGCCGCAAACTGCCTCCTCATCAGGGAACCCCACGCACCCGCCGCGGCCGCCGGCGACAGATGCCGGATCCTGATGCTGCGAGACTGACGCCAAAATTGCCGTTGCGGAACACAACTGGAACAGATACATTATGTTCTGGTTTTGTTTATGACTGATTCCGGGAGTCGGCAATGCTGACACGCAAACAGCACGAGCTGCTGCTCTTCATCCACGAGCGTCTGAAGGAGACGGGCATCCCGCCTTCGTTTGACGAGATGAAGGAGGCGCTCGACCTGGCTTCCAAGTCGGGCATTCATCGTTTGATTACCGCGCTCGAGGAAAGGGGCTTCATCCGCAGGCTTCCCAACCGGGCTCGTGCGCTGGAAGTGTTGCGCCTGCCTGATTCGATCGCACCAGGTCTTGGCGGCACTGCACGCAAGTTTCAGCCAAGCGTGATCGAGGGTAGCCTCGGCAAAACGCCCGAACCTGCCCGTCCCGCCGCTCCCGCGCCTGCACCGGCTGAAGACGGTGGCGCCTACAGCGTCCCGGTCATGGGGCGTATCGCAGCCGGTGTGCCCATCGATGCCATCCAGCACCAGACCCACAGCATCACGGTACCGCCGGATATGCTTTCAGGTGGGGAGCACTACGCTCTGGAAGTAAAAGGCGACTCGATGATCGAGGCTGGGATCTTCGATGGTGATACTGTCATCATCAAACATTCCAGTTCGGCCAATCCCGGTGAGATCGTTGTTGCGCTGGTTGACGATGAGGAAGCCACACTCAAGAGGCTCAGGCGCAAGGGCGCATCCATTGCGCTTGAGGCAGCCAATCCTGCCTATGAGACGCGCATTTTCGGCCCCGACCGCGTGAAGGTTCAAGGCAAGCTGGTCGGTTTGATCCGCCGCTACTGACCTTGTGAGCCCTCGGGTCGCTGCTGAATTCATAGCGCGCCCGCAGGAGGGTTAATCCCTCCGGTAGGGCGGCAGGCCCTTGCAGCGCGAGAATATTGTCGGTGTTCATGCCAGGGCCGATAGGGCCTGGCCACGGCATGTACAAGTCGGGTTATCCTGTCCGGTCTGGTCGACAGATAGATTGCCGCAGCACCATTTTGTGCGAGATCCTTCTTGGTCAGCAGCAACACGTGCCTGCCGCATGGAGAGGAGATTGTGGCATCGTCGACCACGATCACCGCAGCTTTCGAGCAATAGGCTCTAGTGTCTGCCGGGTCCTTCAGATGCACGATTGCTCCACCATGGGGATGCTCCAGCGAGCAGACCGTGTCGGCGCATGAAAAGGCGTTGTCTGGTGTGGCCTGCCCCTCATCCACACCCTGCGGCTTGATCACCTGATCGACATTCAGCGCATGTTTCCAATCACCCATGGTGAAGCCGTTGGGCCGGTCTCTGTTGACCGCCAGTGCCCCGTTTGCCACGCGGACACCGACGAGCCGCGCATCATCGCTCACAAGGACATCTGGAAGGTCGCGCTGGGACCAGACGGCCAGTCCGGCAAGCAGGAACGGGAGCGACAGAATTCTCAACCGCGTCGTGAAAATGACCAGCAATGTAAACCCGCTGACGAGCAGCAGGAATGCGCCCCGCGGCATCAGACCGATCGCATCAATGGGACTGCGATCTGAAACCGTTTCGGCGATCAGCGTAATCCCCTCTATCGCCTTGCCCATCAGGAGCCAGAATGGTCCATCCAGCCCAAATGGCATCATGATCATTGCGATTACCGCAGATGGCATGGCAACAAGCGAGACCAGGGGCATGGCCGCCAGATTTGCAGGCAAAGCATAAGGACTGACGCGCTGAAAATGCCACGCTCCGAACAGGCTGGTTGCCAGGCCGGCAATAATGCTGGTCGCGCAAAGCCCGGCGAAGAACAGTAGTACCGCCATTGCCACGCGAGCGGCCAGCCCTCGCTCCCGATGCGGCCGGTGCGAGGCCCTGCGGCGGCGTTCCGTCCACCATCCATACGCGGCAATCAGTGCCGCAGTCGCCGCAAAGGACATCTGAAAACTGGGCCCGACCACCACATGGGGTGATGCGGCAATGATGATGAGGGCGGCAATGGCGAGATTACGCATTGTTATCGCCGCGCGATCAAACAGAAGCGCTGCCAGCATGACGGCGAGCATGATATAGCTGCGTTGCGCGGCGACGGCTCCTCCGGAGATCAGCAGATAAAGCGTGGCCAGAAGCAAAGCTGCGCCTGCGGCATATTTCTTCACCGGCAGGCGCGAGGCGCTCTGAGGAAAGAGCGCGAAGCCCCAGCGCACGCCAAGCATGACGCATCCGGCGGCCAATGCCATGTGCAGGCCTGAAATTGCCAGAATATGCGCCAGCCCTGCGCGCCGTAGCCACTCATTCGTTTCTTCGGGTATGCCCGCACGGAAACCGGTGATCATCGCGACCGCCACTTGCCCAGCCTGCCCATCCACATGGCGCGAAATTCGCTCAGCGAGCGCCCGGCGCAGCCTTTGGACCAGGCTTTGCGCACGCAATAGAACACTCTCTTCGGCTTTTTGAACGCGCACGGGATTGCGCAGAAAGAAGCCAACTGCACCCCGCTCCTGGAAAAAGCTCGTAAAGGCAAAGTCATAGGCACCAGGGCGCACCGGCCCGGAAGGCGGCATCAGCCGCACCAGCCCGCTGACAACGTCGCCCGGCGCCAGCGCATCCGGCACATTGCGGGCGCTGACCCGGACACGGTCAGGTGCATATCTCAGTTGCGGCCGCTCTGTCCCGATCACATCCAGCGTAAGCCGGATGCGTCCGTTTGCCATGTGCTCAAGTGTCAACACCTGCCCCGTCAGCGTTGTGGCAATGGGCGAACCAAGCATCGGTGTTGATCGCCGCCAGGTCTCCAGCTTGGCTGCGGCCAGCCCCATTGAGAAAACCAGTAACGCCGCAAGTCCGAGGGAGACCACCGGTCTACCTCGCGCCAGAAAAAGGCCCGCAAGGAGCACCGTGACAGTTGCCACGATGGCTGCGCCTGCTGGTTCTTCCGGCAAGGCGAAATAGACCGCTGCGCCAATGGCCAGCAAGACAGGCAGAAACAGGAACGGTGTGCCTCGGGCAGCTTCCACGTGCAGGTCGCTCAGCACATTTCCACTCAACGACTGAGTCAGGGATTTACGCGACCGTGGCTGCGCCGAAGGCAGCGTCGCACCACCAGCTTCTGCAATATCCCGGACAGGCTCCGCCACGGGCGAACCGACCTGGCCGAAACCCTGCCCGAACCGCTCGCGCTCATCCATGCTGGTGGCCGCCCCGTCACCTTGCATTTCCCATAAGCCCCCGGCGCTTGCGTGCGCTCTCGCCTATGCTACATGAGGCGCACGCAATTTCCACCCGACGGATGGGCGGTCAGGATCGCCCACAGCCCAAACAGGATGTCATGTCAAAACCTGTCGTAACCCGCTTCGCCCCCTCACCCACCGGCTTCCTGCATATTGGCGGCGCCCGGACAGCATTGTTCAACTGGCTTTATGCGCGTCACACAGGCGGCAAGATGCTGCTGCGTATCGAGGATACCGATCGCAAGCGTTCCACCGACGAAGCAACCAGGGCCATTATCGAGGGAATGTCCTGGCTCGGCCTCGACTGGGACGGCGAGCCGGTTTCTCAGCACTCGCGGGCCGATCGCCATCGTGAAGTGGCCTTGGAAATGGTGGAACGAGGCGAAGCATATTATTGCTATGCCTCCCAGGAAGAGCTGGAGGCCATGCGCGAAAAGGCGCGCGCTGAAGGCCGCCCGCCGCGCTACGACGGCACCTGGCGTGATCGTGATCCCTCCGAAGCGCCTGAAGGCGTAAAGCCTGTCATTCGCATCAAGGCGCCAAAGGATGGCGAGACCGTCATTCATGACAAGGTTCAAGGCGAGGTGCGCTTTCCAAACAAGGATCTCGACGATTTCATCATTCTGCGCTCCGACGGCTCGCCAACCTACATGCACGCAGTCGTCGTGGATGATCACGACATGGGCGTAACCCACATCATCCGCGGTGACGACCACCTTACCAATGCCGCGCGCCAGACCCTGATTTACAAGGCCATGGGCTGGGATGTGCCGGTGATGGCGCATATTCCGCTGATTCACGGTGCTGACGGTGCGAAGCTGTCCAAACGCCACGGCGCGCTGGGCGTGGAAGCCTATCGCTCCATGGGCTATCTGCCCGAGGCACTGTGCAATTACCTCGCCCGCCTTGGCTGGAGCCATGGCGATGACGAAGTGATGTCCATCAAGCAGATGGTCGAATGGTTTGAGATCGAGGATGTGAACAAGGGCGCAGCGCGCTTCGACTTCAAGAAGCTCGAGGCCATCAACGGCATCCATATGCGCAACAGCTCTGACGACGATCTTTTTGAGCTGTTCATGAAGCAGATGCCCTATCTGGAAGGCGGTCCGCTGATCGTACAGAACCTGACGGATCAACAACGCGAACAGATCCGACAGGCCATTCCCGGTTTGAAAGAACGCGCAAAGACGCTCGTCGAACTCCTTGATGGCGCTGGATTTATTTTCGCCAAGCGCCCATTGCCGTTCGAGGAGAAGGCCACCAGCCTTTTGACCGATGATGCACGCGCGATCCTCGCCAGCCTCCACTCCGACCTCTCCGCTCTGGACGAATGGACGCTGGATTCCACGGAAGCGGCAGTGCGCGCATGTGCCGAAAGGGCGGAGGTAAAGCTTGGCAAGGTTGCCCAGCCGCTGCGCGCTGCTCTGACGGGTCGCACCACTTCGCCGGGCATCTTTGATGTGCTGGTCGTGCTTGGACGGGAGGAATCGCTCGCCCGGATAAAAGATCAGGTGGCATAATACTTTGGTCTGCACATCGCCGGTGCACTGCAACATTGGGGGTGTGGTGCGCTTGGCATGGGCAGACAAATGCGATAGCTAAGTGCCACCTGTGGCGGGCCGCGTCTCCTGCGCGGAGCATTATCCCGCGCCCCCAAGTTTCACATATGGAAGAGGTGTTGCGATGTCAGAATCGAGTGCGAAACTGGAGCTTGGTGGCGACAGCAAGGAATTTCCGGTACTGAATGGTACGCTCGGACCGGACGTCATCAATATCGGTGCTCTGTACAAGAACACCGGCATGTTCACCTATGACCCGGGCTTCACCTCTACCGCAAGCTGCGAATCGAAGATCACCTATATCGACGGTGACGAGGGCATTCTGCTGCATCGCGGCTATCCGATCGAGCAGTTGGCCGAGCATGGCGACTTTCTGGAAACCTGCTATCTGCTTCTCTACGGTGAACTTCCGACCAAGGCTCAGAAGGAAGACTTCGACTACCGCGTGACGCACCACACCATGGTGCATGAGCAGATGAACCGTTTCTTCACCGGCTTCCGCCGGGACGCCCACCCTATGGCGGTGATGTGCGGTGTCGTGGGCGCGATGTCTGCCTTCTATCACGACTCCACCGATATCTCCGACCCGCATCAGCGCATGGTTGCCAGCCTGCGCATGATCGCCAAGATGCCGACCATTGCGGCAATGGCGTATAAATATCATGTGGGACAGCCTTTCGTTTACCCGAAGAACGATCTCGGATACGCGGCCAACTTCCTCCATATGTGCTTCTCGGTCCCGTGCGAAGAATACAAGGTGAACCCGGTCCTGGCACGCGCCATGGAGCGGATCTTCATCCTGCATGCTGATCACGAGCAGAATGCATCTACCTCCACGGTACGCCTGGCTGGCTCCTCGGGTGCCAATCCCTTTGCATGTATCGCAGCCGGTATTGCCTGCCTCTGGGGCCCTGCCCATGGTGGTGCCAATGAAGCCGCACTGAACATGCTGTCGGAAATCGGCACGGTTGACCGCATTCCTGAATATATCGAGCGTGCGAAAGACAAGAACGACCCGTTCCGCCTCATGGGCTTCGGTCACCGCGTCTACAAGAACTACGATCCGCGCGCCAAGATCATGCAGAAGACCTGTCACGAGGTTCTCAGCGAGCTTGGCATCAAGGACGACCCGCAACTCGATATTGCGATGGAGCTGGAGCGCATTGCCCTGACCGATGAATATTTCATCGAGAAGAAGCTCTATCCGAATATCGACTTCTATTCTGGCATCACGCTCAAGGCACTTGGCTTCCCGACCACCATGTTCACGGTATTGTTCGCCCTTGCCCGCACCGTCGGCTGGATCGCCCAGTGGAAAGAGATGATCGAGGACCCGAACCAGAAGATCGGCCGCCCGCGCCAGCTCTACACCGGCTCCACACAGCGCGACTACGTGCCGATTGCAAAGCGCTGATCGCCACTCAAGACAATGAGACAGAGCCTCGCCCTCGGGCGGGGCCTTTTTTATGGCGTCATGCCGCCTGCGAGTTCTGAAATGTCCGCATTTGGCGCCCTTTCCTCGCATGGCGAGTTCCCTTTCAAGCCCAACTGCTTGAAACTGTGGTCGAACTGCGGCGATTCTCTGCAGCTTCAAGACGGGGGAGGATGGGATGCAGAAGGCTGATGCGCGTGAGCGTTACCTGCGAAAATGCAGGAACCTGATGCTTGTGAGTTTGCTGGCTGTAACTGCGACCTGGGCTATTGCCTTGGTGGCGTTGCAGTTCATCGGCGTCTCTCGGCTTCCCGGCTATTCCCTCCCGCTTCTGGTCACAATACATCTGCTGATAGTCGTTACTCACAATCTGCGGCGCGCAAGGCTCGATCAGAGCTTTGGCTTCGAGGAAGTCGCGCGATGAGATCGGTACCCGGCAATTCTTCCAGGCCGCGCCGTCTCACATGGTCCTACGGGCTTCTTGCCGCAGCGCTTGTCGGACTTCTTGTCATACTTGAGATATTGGGTACGGATGGAGCGACCATCGACCGGATTTTTCTCACCGTGGTCGGTTTGCATTTGCTTTATGCGGCATTTGTTTCGCGCACCATGACGCTTCATGCCTTCCTCTACGGCGATCAGGCTGCCAGTTCCCGGCTTGTTGGCTGCATCCTGGCAGCATCGTTTCTGTGCGGCGCGCTTGTTTTCAATCTCGGAGGCGAGCCGATCGGTTACACTGCCCTGGCTTTCTGCGCCGCGGGTGGCACAGCCGCATACGTCGTGTTGAACGCCTGCATAGTGCCCCATTTCCGAAAAAGCGGAAGTTCCTCGACCGCAAGCTTCCTTGGAGATCACTTTGACAGCAACAGTGTCCGGATCTGCGCGAGCCTGGTTCTGCTGGCGGTCAATGCGGCGTTCATCATCGCGGGCCTCGCCCTGGCAGCAACAGTTCTTGAATCAAAACTTCAAGTCACACCTCTAACAGCTGCAATCGCAAGCGCTCTTCTGGTCGCCCTAAGTGCAATCTTTGGGGGCATGCGCAGTGTCGGATGGACGGCTGGTCCCCTGTTCGTTGCCATATGCATGGGGCTTGCTGCCTATCTACTGCTCCCCTTTCTACAAACACTCGGACTGGCCGACCCGCTTCCCGCAACAGCGGAACTTCGGCCAACGCTTTTGAGTGATGAATTAGATTCACCATTAAGCGTAAGTGGCTGGGGCAGCGCGACCATGATGCTGACATGCATGGCGGGCGTGGCATCCCTTCCTTTCGTACATGCCGCTTTTGCCACGGCTCGAAGCTTGAAGGCAGCTCGAATGGCAAGCGCCTGGGCCCTTCTGTTCATTCTTGGGATAGTCGCCGTCGTGCCAGTTCTACCTGCGGAGTTCACCAGTTCCACGGGTGCAAATGGAAGCGTCCTGTTGCCCTTGGATGCGATGACTCAAATTGTGGAGGAAATGCTCGGCAATCCTCCAGCGGATTTCCCGCAGGTATGGAGCGGGGTTGTCACTGCCGGCTTGCTGGCAGCCGCTATTGCCCTGACCAGCCTGGCCATAACGAACAGCGCGAACAGCATGAGCAATGATATTGTCTTCGCCTGGAAGGGTGCCAAGGCTGACACGGCTTCCCGCCTTGTTGTCGCCAGGCTTGCGATCCTATTGATGGCAGGCGGTGGGGCGGTTCTCGTTCTGCACGGGCAACAATTTGTCCTGCCCGGCATCAGCCTTGCCCTCGGCTTCTCTGCCTCCTCAATCCTTCTGCCACTGATCCTCGGTATCTGGTGGAAGAGGATGGATTGGATCGCCGCGCTGGCAGGAATGCTGGGCGGGCTGACCGCAGCGTCACTGTGGCTCTATCACGTCTCCACGGTGGATACGCCCTGGCTTGCCCTCGACTTCAACCGCATCGCATTGCCAGGCATGGCAGGAAGCCTTATTTGCATGCTCGCCGCCAATCTCGTGCATAAGCGCAGCGCCTCAGGCGAGGACGAGACAAAGCACGAAGCTCTTCATTTCCCCAACGGCAATGCGCCCTACGCGAATCTGGCGAAATAATTGGTGGGCAGGCTATCTTGGAAGCACGGCAAGAAGGTCCGAGGCCGCCTTCATGTCGCGCCACCTGTTGGCGCGCCTTTGTGCAGCTTCGCCATCTTCGCCCCACTGCGAGATGTTCCAGTCCTCGTCGACATGCGCAGCCGTCCAGGCTTCTTCAGCCGAAACTTCCCCATCCTCCACGGCAAGCGCCAGAAGTGCGGAGCCGGTGAGGCTGGTCATGAGATGCAGGCAGGAAATGCGCAAGGGCTCTGTGCGCTCACGCAGATAGGTACCGACAGCTGCAATTGTGGTTCGCGGCTGCTCAACATGCATGATGCCTTCGGCAAGGTTGAAGCTCCCGCCGAAGCGTCTTTCGGCCCAATCGAGGACGCCGTCCCAATGTTCGCGCTGGTTCCCAACAAGCGTCTCCGGTCCGTCTGCCCGATAGCAAAGCAGGTCGCTTGAGGCGAAGCGCAAGATATCCTCGGCAACGGCCTGCGGATCCTGCGCAACACCGTCTATCGCGGTGTTCACAAGGCGTGTCACGGGCATGGTTGCCGGATCGACTTCCCTTTCCTGTGCATCATATTCGGCCCGGACAATCTCTGCAGCCTCTCGCACGGGAAGCGTCACCACTGTCTTGCCAGGCGTGCGTACCGGCTTGCCGTCCAGCAGCACCTTAAAGCCGTCATCCGCCTCGCCTATCTCAACGTTTTTGTAGAAACGCTTTGGAAGAGGTGTCTGCATCTGCTTCTGCGCGCGCTTGACCGGATCGGGGTCCGACAACGCAGAAGGGGTTTCGAGATCGGTTAGAATTTCACGCATGACAACTCATATAGGTTTGCGATTTCGGCAGCGAAAGGACTTATCCGTTCAGCTTTCCGTTTCACCGAGCGCCTCGTCGAATCCAAGCAGGTTCCAGGCCTGCTGCATGTGGCCGGGCATCTCCGCCGTCACATCCAGCTTTCCGCCGGAAGGATGCGGGATGATGATGCGACGGGCATGAAGATGCAGCCGGTTCTGCAAACCACCCGGCAGTTCCCAGTTCTGGTCGGCCTCGAAATATTTCGGATCGCCGATGATCGGGCAACCGATATGCGCGGCGTGCACACGCAGCTGGTGCGTGCGCCCGGTATAGGGCTCCATGTGAAGCCAAGACAGTGCCGTTCCGGCCTGTTCGACGATCCTGTAGTTGGAAACCGCATGGTCGGAATCCGGCTCCCCATGCTTCACCACGCGCATGCGGTCCCCATCCGGCGTCTGCTCCTTGGCAAGCCAGGTGGAGATCTTTGCTTCGCGCTTCTTCGGCACGCCTTTGACAAGCGCCCAGTAGATTTTCTGGGTTTCGCGCGCGCGGAAAGCTTCGGCCAGCTTCATCGCGGCAAGCCGGCTGCGTGCTACGACAAGCACGCCAGACGTATCCCGGTCGAGACGATGGACGAGGCGCGGCTTCTCGCCTTTCTTGTTGCGCCAAGCTTCCAGCATGCCGTCCACATGACGTGCGACACCCGATCCACCCTGCACCGCAAGCCCCGCGGGCTTGTTGAAGACGAAGACCTTGTCATCCTCATGGATGAGCATTTGCGAGAGCACGTCACCATCAGCCTGGCCGCGCATCGTGCGCACAGTTGCCGGACCGGCCGCCTTGTGGTCGACCTGAAGCGGCGGGACGCGCACCATCTGGCCAGGCTGGACCCTCGTTTCGGCCTTCGCCCGCCCGCCATCCACGCGCACCTGCCCCGTGCGCAAAAGCTTTTGCAATTGCCCGAATCCAAGCCCGGGATAATGTGCTTTGAACCAACGGTCGAGGCGCATGCCCGCTTCACCGTCGTCTACCTTGATCTGTTCTACGCCAGCCATTTACCTGCATCCATTTCGACTGGGGCCAATAGCATTATGGGAAGCTTCTTGCGAGCCACAAACCGCCAAAGACCGCAAAGAGGGAGAGGATGACGCTCGCCACGGCATATGAGAGTGCGGCAATGACGGCCTGCCTTTCCCATAAGGCGGCGAAATCGAGCGAATATGCTGAAAAGGTCGTGAAGCCCCCGAGGAAACCTGTGGCAAGCAACAAACGCATGCCCTCGCCCACTCCTTCAGCACGGCGGGCGAGATAGCCGACCAGAAGCCCCATGGCAAAGGAGCCGGCCACATTCACCACCATGGTACCCGCCGGAAACCCGGCTCCGAACAGCCGGCTTATCCAGAGGACAGACAGATAACGCAGCCCCGCGCCGGCTCCGCCGCCCAGAAAGACCAGCAAGACATTCACGATCAAGGCTCTCCCCGCTCGCGACGCAACTTCGCCCAATAGCCGAGACGCTTGCGTATCTCCCGCTCGAACCCGCGTTCCGGCGGATCGTAGAAGCTCTGCCGACCAAGCGCTTCGGGGAAATAATTCTGGCCGGAGAAAGCGTCCGGCTCATCATGGTCGTATCGATAGCCGCTGCCATATCCGCTTTCCTTCATGAGCTTGGTCGGCGCATTCAGGATATGTTTCGGCGGCAGCAGAGAGCCATGCTCCTTCGCGGCACGATAGGCAGCCTTGAAGGCTGTATAGACGCCATTGGATTTCGGTGCGGTGGCGAGATAGACGCAAGCCTGCGCCAGTGCAAGTTCCCCTTCAGGTGAACCCAGATAGTCATAGGCATCCTTGGCGGCATTGGTGATGACAAGCGCCTGGGGATCGGCAAGCCCGATATCCTCGACCGCCATGCGCACGAGCCGGCGCCCGATATAGAGCGGGTCTTCACCAGCATCGAACATGCGGCAAAGATAGTAGAGCGCTGCATCCGGATCAGACCCGCGAACCGATTTATGCAGGGCAGAGATGAGGTTGTAGTGGCCATCCTGCCCCTTGTCATAGATAGGCGCGCGGCG
The DNA here is from genome assembly GCF_037029545.1 of Nitratireductor sp. CH_MIT9313-5. Taxonomy (NCBI): domain Bacteria; kingdom Pseudomonadati; phylum Pseudomonadota; class Alphaproteobacteria; order Hyphomicrobiales; family Phyllobacteriaceae; genus Nitratireductor; species Nitratireductor sp. CH_MIT9313-5. The sequence continues at coordinate 419,764 of NZ_JAYMER010000014.1, forward strand.
CTGTACGACCTTGAGCAGACTCTCTGCATCGAAATTCTCGCCCTCACCTGCTGCGCGCCAGACTTCTTCGGCAAGTGTCAGCAAGGAGCGCCCATCACCATCTGCCATGCGCAGAAGCATCGCACGCGCATCGTCATCTACCGGCAGCGGGCGCTCCTCAAGCGCCTCGGCACGGTCAAGCAGATGGGCAAGATCATCCGGCTCGAGCGACTGAAACGAAAGGACACGTGCGCGCGACAGAAGAGCGGCATTGAGCTCAAAGGACGGGTTTTCCGTCGTTGCGCCCACCAGAACAACGGTTCCATCCTCCATGACCGGAAGGAAGGAATCCTGCTGCGCGCGGTTGAACCGATGGATCTCATCCACGAACAGGAGCGTCTGCCGCCCTTGGCTGCGGCGCAGACGTGCCGCCTCGAAAACCTTCTTGAGGTCCGCGACACCGGAGAATATCGCCGAAATCTGCTCAAAGGCCAGTTCTGTCTCGCCGGCGAGAAGCCGCGCCACGGTGGTTTTCCCAGTACCCGGCGGTCCCCAGAAAATGAGTGACCCCAGGGAGCCGGAACGGATCATGCGCGTCAGCGCCCCATCCGGCCCCGTCAGATGCTCCTGTCCGACTACCTCCTCCAGCTTTTTGGGACGCAGCCGCTCTGCCAGAGGCTGACCGACCGGTGCTGCGCTCTCGTTGCTGGTTGGTGACTGGAAGAGATCACCCATGGATACTGCTTTGCCTCAATACCGGATTACCTGACGCATCATTCTGCCGTCGCGCTCGATCGTGAACTGCCACCAACGCGCTCCAGATGATGCCGCCACCTGCAGTGTGGTGACATCGCTGATTTTCGTGCCGTTGATCTCGCGAACGATATCACCCGCGCGAAGCCCCACACGTGATGCCGGTGCACCCCGCTGAACCTGCGTGACCACAACGCCCTTCTGGTCTACCGGCAGACGCATCCTTTGCGCAAGGCGCGGAGAAATGTCCTGAACAGTTGCACCGGCAAAAGGACTGTTTCCCTTGATGGTAGTAGGCTTCGTGGTTCCGCCTGGCGCTCGCTCGATCGAAATCTCGATCTCCATGCGGCGGTCTTCCCGCAATACGGACAGCTTTGCCCGGGAGCCCAGAGGCATGGTCGCCAGGCGGTATTCCAGTCCCTCCGGATGCTCCACGGGTTTGCCACCGACTTCCAGAACCAGGTCACCGCTGCGCAGCCCTGCCCGGTCCGCAGGACTGTTCTCGACGACATCCACAACGAGCGCGCCCATTGGACGGTCCAGACCAAGCGCATCACCAATACGTGCCGTAACCGCGTCGAAGCTGGCACCGATATAGGGTCGCTCGAAGAAATCCTCGCCGCGTTGGGCAGCTTCGACAACAACCCGCACGATATTGGCGGGAATGGCAAAGCCGATACCATTGGAACCGCCCGAACGGCTGAAAATGGCGGTGTTGATTCCCACGACCGATCCATCCATGCCGACAAGAGCACCACCCGAATTGCCCGGATTGATGGCAGCGTCGGTCTGGATGAAGAAGCCGAAATCTGTGATCCCGCTTGGCGTACGCGCAAGGGCAGAGACGATGCCGCTCGTCGTGGTCTGGCCAACACCGAACGGATTGCCAATTGCCAGCACCAGGTCACCCACCTCCAGCGCTTCTGAATCGCCCAGCCGAACGGCTGGCAGTGGCGCATCATTGCTGATCCTCAGCACCGCAAGATCAAGACCCTCATCCTTCAGCAGGACCTCACTCTCGAACTCACGTCCATCGGCAAGCGCCACCTTCACCTCATCCGCACCGCGGATGACGTGGTAATTGGTCACGATAATACCGTCCTCATCAACAATAACCCCCGAACCAAGCGAGGACTGCACGCGTGGCGGCATGCGGGGAACATCGAAAAAGCGCTCGAAGAAGGGATCGCCCGCAAAGGGAGAGCGCACCTCGACATGTGACGACGCATAGACGTTCACGACCGCCGGCGCTGTTTCCCTGATCAGCGGTGCGAAAGAGAGCTGCATCTCGGCCTGTGAGAAAGGCACACGCCTGACTGTCTCGCCATTCGCCCCTGCAGGCCCCTCTACACGACTTCCTCGAAGAAGCTCACCAAGCGCATCGGCTATCCCGTCCTGCGCGTGCCCAGTCGCAGGCGTCGCCACCGCCAGCAACAGGAACCCAATCCGCATTGCAGCCTGAACCGTCGGAACCATGCGCCCGATCATCTTCGCGTCCTTCCATTTGAGTTTATGAATCACCTGATGGGATCTGCCATGACAGTCCGCGATGATGGCGAAACGGTGAGCACGAAAAAAGGGGCTCGAAAGCCCCTTTGATCAGTATCACAAATTGAAGCAATCACAGCTTACGCTGCTTCTGCTTCCTCATTGGCAGCTTCTGCCTCGACGCGTGCGCGATCGGCTGCGCCCTTGGCATCAACATCGCGGTCAACGAACTCGATGACAGCCATCGGTGCGTTGTCGCCGTGGCGGAAGCCCGCCTTCATGATGCGCAGGTAGCCGCCATTGCGCGTTGCATAGCGCGGTGCGACCGTCTCGAAGAGACGACGAACGAGCTTCTCGTCGCGGATTGCGGAAATCGCCTGGCGACGTGCATGCAGGTCGCCACGCTTGCCGAGCGTCACCAGCTTTTCAACGATTGGACGCAGTTCCTTGGCCTTGGGCAGCGTGGTGACGATCTGCTCATGCTCAATGAGGGATGCTGCCATATTGGCAAACATCGCCTTGCGGTGGCTGGCGGTCCTGTTCAGCTTGCGGCCGGATTTTCCGTGACGCATGGCTATTCTCCTTCACATACCCGTCAGGCTCTAAAGGCCCCGGGCGCTTAATACTGGTCTTCGTAGCGCTTTGCGAGTTCTTCGATATTGTCTGGTGGCCAATCCTGCACTTCCATGCCGAGATGCAGCCCCATCGAAGCAAGCACTTCCTTGATTTCGTTCAGCGACTTGCGGCCGAAATTCGGAGTGCGGAGCATTTCCGCTTCCGTCTTCTGGATCAGGTCGCCAATATAGACGATATTGTCGTTCTTCAGGCAGTTGGCCGAACGGACCGAAAGCTCCAGCTCGTCCACCTTCTTCAGAAGTGCCGGGTTGAACGCAAGCTCCGTGACCTGCTCTGCAGGCTGCTCGCGCTGCGGCTCCTCGAAGTTGACGAACAGACCGAGCTGATCCTGCAGAATGCGCGCTGCAAAAGCGACTGCATCCTCACCGGACACGGAACCATTGGTTTCAATGGTCATGGTCAGCTTGTCATAGTCGAGAACCTGGCCCTCACGGGTGTTTTCGACCTTGTAGGAGACCTTCTTGATCGGCGAGTAGAGGCTGTCGACCGGGATTAGACCGATCGGAGCATCTTCGGCACGGTTGCGGTCGGCAGGCACATAGCCCTTGCCGGTGTCGACCGTGAACTCCATACGGATCTCTGCGCCTTCATCGAGCGTGCAGATCACGTGATCGGGGTTCAGGATCTCGACATCGCCAACGGTCTGGATGTCACCAGCGGTAACAACGCCGGGGCCCTGCTTGCGCACGACCATGCGCTTGGGTCCGTCACCATCCATCTTGATGGCAATTTCCTTGATGTTCAGGACGATGTCGGTGACATCTTCACGAACGCCGGAAATCGAGGAGAACTCGTGAAGCACGCCATCGATCTGCACCGCAGTAACAGCCGCACCACGAAGCGAGGACAGAAGCACGCGACGAAGCGCGTTGCCGAGCGTCAGGCCGAAACCACGCTCAAGCGGCTCGGCGACCAAAGTGGTCTGCGTCTTGCCCTTGGACGTGAACTCGATCTTGTTCGGCTTGATCAGTTCCTGCCAATTTTTCTGGATCATAAGCTTTTCCTTCCGTTACCCCGACACCATCCATTCGTGCCGGGCGTGCTGGAGACCGCAGAGGAGCGGCGTACCGCTCTTACGGTGTAAGCGATTAGACGCGACGCTTCTTGCGCGGACGGCAACCATTGTGCGGGATCGGGGTCACATCACGGATCGAGGTGATCGTGAAACCGGCAGCCTGGAGAGCGCGGAGCGCGGATTCACGACCCGAACCCGGACCGGAAACCTCAACCTCAAGGGTGCGCATGCCATGTTCCTGTGCCTTGCGCGCACAATCTTCAGCAGCAGTCTGTGCAGCGAACGGTGTGGACTTGCGCGAACCCTTGAAACCCTGAGCACCGGCAGACGACCAGGCAATCGCATTGCCCTGCGCGTCGGTGATGGTGATCATGGTGTTGTTAAAGGTCGAGTTGACGTGTGCAACACCCGACGAGATATTCTTACGTTCACGACGGCGAACGCGTGCGGCTTCCTTAGCCATAAACTTTCCTTCCGTTGATCTCTACACCGCCGTAACACCAGCGGCTCCACCAGTAAGGGAGTAGCGAATGGCGAATAGTGAATAGGGATCCCTACTCGCTACTCGCGACTTCGCTATTCGCTCACTTACTTCTTCTTGCCGGCGATTGCCTTGGCAGGACCCTTGCGGGTACGCGCATTGGTGTGCGTGCGCTGACCACGAACAGGCAGCGAACGACGATGACGCAGACCGCGGTAGCAGCCAAGGTCCATCAGACGCTTGATGTTCATGGAAACTTCGCGGCGAAGATCACCCTCGACCTGGTAGTCGCGGTCAATCGTCTCGCGGATCTGCAGGACTTCCGCATCGGTAAGCTCGCTCACGCGACGCTCTGCGGGAATACCTACCTGCTCCACGATCTGGCGCGCGAAATGCGGGCCAATGCCGTGAATGTACTGAAGCGCGATCACTACGCGCTTGTTCGTCGGAATGTTGACGCCAGCAATACGGGCCACGTCGGCTCTCCTTGGTTGTCTGCCGCTCTTCGCGGCACTTCACTTATGAAGGCCGGACAAAGCGAAAGCGCCCGATACCGGCCATCGTTCTTCAGCCCGGCACCGACCGCTATAAATACAAAGCGATTTGTGTCGGTCTTTGACGGAAACGGGCGTGAAAGTCAACTCCCCTGCCCGCTTTTAAGATCAGCGCTCAGAGCGAGCGCAGAACTGTCTCGATCTCCTCGGTAACGGCGTCGATCTCGGCCATGCCGTCAACGGTGTGGAGCTTGCCCTTTGCGTGATAGTACCCGATCAGCGGCGCGGTCTCCTTGTAGTAGACCCACAGCCGATCCTTCACAGCTTCCGGACGATCATCAGCGCGACGCTTGAACTCGGTGCTTCCACACTTGTCACACACGCCTTCCTGGCGTGGTTTCAGATTCTCGTCGTGATATCCAGCCCCGCAATTGGCGCAGGTGTAACGACCTGCAATGCGATCGACCAAAATCGCGTCATCAACGCGCAGTTCGATTACCGCATCAAGCTTAAGCCCCTTGGCACTCAGCATTTCTTCAACAGAATCAGCCTGCACGAGCGTGCGCGGATAGCCATCGAGGATGAAGCCGTTGGCGCAGTCATCTGCATCGACCCGCTCGGATACGATCTGATTGACGATATCGTCCGAAACCAGCTGACCCGCATCCATCACCGATTTGGCTTTCTTGCCAATCTCGGTTCCGTCGGCGACAGCCTTGCGCAGCATATCGCCAGTGGAAAGCTGTGGGATGCCGAGCTTCTCGACCAGCCGCTGAGCCTGGGTTCCCTTGCCCGCCCCCGGCGGTCCAAGAAGTATAAGCCTCATCGTCCTCTTTTCCCCCCACGGAGTTTCGATTTCTTGATCAGCCCCTCATACTGATGGGCAATCAGGTGGCCCTGTACCTGCGCCACGGTATCAAGAGTGACGCTGACGACGATCAGAAGCGATGTACCGCCGAGGTAGAAGGGTACGCCGGTGGACGCGATCAGGAACTCTGGCAACAGGCAGACCAGCACCAGATAAATCGCACCGACGACGGTAATGCGAGTCAGCACATAGTCGATATAGTCGGCCGTACGCTCACCCGGACGATAGCCGGGAATGAATCCCGAATGCTTCTTGAGCTGATCCGCAGTCTCCTTCGGGTTGAACACGATAGCCGTGTAGAAGAAGGCGAAGAATGCGATCAGCGCGGCATAGAGAACCATATAGGCCGGCTGCCCGTGACCAAGCGTGGCAAGTACCGTGCTTGCCCAGGACGGCAGAGTCGTCGTGTCGGCAAAGCCCGCAACGGTCGCCGGCAGAAGCAGAAGCGACGATGCGAAGATCGGCGGAATAACACCGGCCGTATTGAGCTTCAGCGGCAGATGCGAAGTGTCACCCTGGAACATCCGATTGCCAACCTGACGCTTCGGATACTGGATCAGAAGCCGACGCTGCGCACGTTCGAAGAAGACGATCAGTGCGATGACCGCAATGGCCAGAACGATGATCGCCAGAATGAGCCCGGTGGACATCGCGCCGGTACGACCAAGTTCCAGAGTGCCACCAATGGCAGATGGAAGACCCGCCACAATGCCGGAGAAGATGATGAGCGAAATACCGTTACCAATGCCGCGCGCAGTGATCTGCTCGCCCAGCCACATCAGGAACATCGTGCCGCCGACAAGCGTAATGACCGCCGAAATGCGGAAGAACCAGCCTGGATCGGTGACAATGTCCGCGCCGCTTTCAAGCCCCACGGCGATGCCATAGGCCTGCACGGTAGCCAAAAGAACCGTGCCATAACGCGTATATTGGTTGATGACCTTGCGGCCCTGTTCGCCTTCCTTCTTCAACTGCTCCAATGACGGCACCACGGACGTCATGAGCTGCATAATGATGGAGGCGGAAATGTAAGGCATGATGCCGAGCGCGAAGATCGCCATGCGCTCCACTGCACCACCGGCAAACATGTTGAACATGCCAAGCACGCCACCAGACTGCTGCTGGAAGGCCTGCGCAAAGGCATCGGGATTGATACCGGGCATGGGAATATAGGTGCCAAGTCGATAGACCAGCAAAGCACCAAGCGTAAACCAGATACGCTTCTTCAGATCCTCTGCCTTGGCAAAGGCTGCGAAATTGAGATTGGACGCAAGTTGTTCGGCTGCCGATGCCATAAAGAACTTCTCCCCTTCGTCACGCGCCTGGGCGTAACCAGGTTCCTGCACGGTTGGTCTTGTGACGACCGCGCTTGAAGATCCGCCGGGGCATCCGGCTATGACCGCCATTGCGGCGGAGACATCCTCGACGTCGCGGCAACGTCAATGCATTACCGGCCCCAGATAGGCCCGGCCGCAACCGGATGCAAGCGGCGCTGACGCGCCGCTTGCAGCTATACACTTATTCCGCAGCTTTTGCGGTGACCTTGACCGAACCGCCAGCCTTTTCGATCTTCTCGATCGCAGACTTGGTCGCACCGGCAACTTCAAGGTTCAGCTTTGCCTTGAGCTCACCATTGCCGAGGATACGCACACCATCACGAGCGCGGCGAACAACGCCGGCCTTGATGAGAGCTTCCGTATCGACAGTGGCCTTCTCGTCCAGCTTCTTGGCGTCAACAGCCTGCTGAAGACGCTCAAGCGAGACCTCGTTGAAGTCCTTGCCGAAGATATTCTTGAAGCCGCGCTTGGGCAAGCGACGGTAAAGCGGCATCTGGCCGCCCTCGAAGCCCTTGATCGCCACGCCGGAACGCGACTTCTGACCCTTTACACCGCGACCGCCGGTCTTGCCGAGGCCCGAACCGATGCCACGACCGACGCGCTTGCGCGAAACGTGGGCACCTTCATTGTCCCTGAGTTCATTGAGTTTCATGATAAGCTCCTCGATCTCAGGCTTCGTCTACGACGCGCACGAGGTGGGCAACGGTTGCGATCATGCCGCGAACCGAAGGCGTGTCCTCAAGCGTCGAGCGACGGTGCATCTTGTTAAGGCCCAGACCGATCAGCGTTGCACGCTGTTCCTTTGGGCGGCGGATGGGGCTGCCGATCTGCTCAACGGTGATCGTCGCGCCCTTCTTCTTCTCTGCCATTTCCATCATTCCTTGCCATTGACCGATTCAGCACAAAGGCGAAGCCGGTCTGCCAGCCTTATTCTTCCCCGGCGACCGCGGTACCGCGACGTGCCTGGAGGGTGGAATACTTGATGCCGCGCTGTGCAGCCACATCCTTCGGATGCATCTGATGCTTCAGGGCATCAAAGGTAGCGCGAACCATGTTGTAGGGGTTGGACGAACCCATCGACTTCGCGACAACGTCCTGAACGCCAAGCGTCTCGAAAACTGCACGCATCGGACCACCGGCAATGATACCGGTACCCGGCTTTGCAGCACGCAGGAGAACGCGGCCCGCACCGTGGCGGCCATTCACGTCGTGGTGCAGCGTGCGACCGGAACGCAGCGGAACAAAGATCATGTCACGCTTTGCGCTTTCGGTAGCCTTGCGGATTGCCTCAGGCACCTCACGGGCCTTGCCGTGGCCAAAGCCGACGCGACCCTTCTGGTCGCCAACGACGACGAGTGCTGCGAAACCAAAACGACGGCCACCCTTGACCACCTTGGCTACGCGATTGATGTGTACGAGTTTATCGACGAATTCGCTATCGCGCTCTTCGCGGTCGCGACGGTCGTCCCTACGGCCTTGTGCCATTGTCCTTGTCCTTTTTCTTTTCCGGAAGCACGGGATTGATGGAAAGCTCCGGGCGTTTTCGCCCGGAACTGGTTAAAACTCCAGACCACCCTCACGGGCAGCATCGGCCAGCGCCTTGACGCGGCCGTGATAGATGTATGGTCCGCGGTCAAAAACCACAGCCGTAACACCAGCCTTCTTGGCACGTTCTGCCACAAGCTTGCCAACCTCGGCAGCAGCGGCCGTATCGGCGCCGCTCTTCAGCTTGGCCCGCAGGTCCTTGTCCAGCGTGGACGCGGCTGCGATCGTGTGACCTTTCGCATCGTCGATGACCTGAACATAGATGTTCTTCGACGAACGATAGACGGAAAGCCTCGGCTGGCCGTTGGCGACCGCCTTAAGCTTACGGCGAACGCGCGCGGCGCGCCGTTTAACGGATACCTTCGACACCATTGCCTGCGTTCCTTACTTCTTCTTGCCTTCCTTACGGACGATGGTCTCATCCGCGTATTTGACACCCTTGCCCTTGTAGGGCTCAGGAGAGCGAAATTCGCGGATTTCGGCCGCGACCTGGCCGACAGCCTGCTTGTCGATGCCCGAGACAACGATCTCGGTCGGCTTCGGCACGGCAATCGAAACACCCTGAGGCGCTTCATAGACCACTTCGTGGCTGTAGCCCAGAGAAAGCTGCAGCTTGGTACCCTGCATCGCTGCACGGTAACCAACGCCGTTGATCTCGAGCTTCTTTTCAAAGCCGGTCTTCACGCCATTCAGGATGTTGGCGATCTGCGTGCGAGACATGCCCCACTTGGAGCGTGCAAGCTTCGACTGATCGCGCGGATCAACCTGGATCGCGCCGTCTTCCATCTTCACGAGCACTTCGTCATTAACGACGAATTTGAGCTCGCCCTTCGGCCCCTTGGCCGTAACAGTCTTCCCCTCGACGGTGGCGGTAACGCCCTCCGGCACGGGGACTGGCTTCTTGCCAATACGAGACATGGTTTCGTCCTCGCTGTTCCGTTGCGGTTACCGCCCGATCAGAAGATCTGGCAGAGAACCTCTCCGCCTACATTCTGCTCGCGCGCCTCATGGTCTGCCATCACGCCCTTGGGCGTTGAAAGGATGGCGACACCAAGACCGTTCGCAACCTGGGGAATCGATTTGACAGACACATAAACGCGACGGCCCGGCTTGGAAACCCGTGCAATCTCACGGATCACCGGTGCGCCTTCATGATATTTCAGTTCGATCTCGATTTCCGACTTGCCATTGTCATAGTCGACCTGGCTGTAGTCGCGGATATAGCCTTCGGCCTTGAGGACGTCGAGCACACGCGCACGCAGCTTTGAGGCCGGCGTGGAGACCTTGGTCTTCTTGCGGCCGATGGCGTTGCGGATGCGGGTCAGCATATCGCCGAGTGGATCATTCACAGACATTTCTTCAGCCCCCTTACCAGCTCGACTTCACAAGGCCAGGAATCTGACCGTTATTGCCAAGCTCGCGAAGCGCGATACGGGACATCTTCAACTTGCGGTAATAGGCGCGCGGACGGCCGGTTACATCGCAGCGGTTGCGGATGCGGGTTTTGGACGAGTTGCGCGGAAGCGCGGACAGCTGAAGCTGCGCCTTGAAGCGCTCTTCAATCGGCTTGTCCTGGTCCTTGATGATGGCCTTGAGAGCCGCACGCTTTTCAGCGTACTGGTCCACCAACTTCTGGCGCTTCTTGTTCTTCTCGACTGCGCTAACTTTAGCCATAGGATATTTCCTTGTTCTCGCTTGCCGTTACTGCCGGAACGGGAAGTTGAAAGCCTTCAACAGCGCCCGTGCCTCGTCGTCGGTTTCAGCAGTCGTACAAACGATGATGTCCATACCCCAGATCTGGTCGACTTTGTCGTAGTTGATCTCAGGGAATACGATGTGCTCCTTTACGCCCATGGCATAGTTGCCGCGGCCGTCAAAGCTCTTTGGGTTGAGCCCACGGAAGTCGCGAACGCGCGGAAGCGCGATGTTCACGAGGCGGTCCAGGAACTCATACATGCGCTCCTTGCGAAGCGTAACCTTAGTACCAATCGGCATGCCTTCACGCACCTTGAAGCCTGCAATGGAATTGCGGGCGCGGGTGATGACCGGCTTCTGACCTGCGATCAGCGCCAGATCTTCGGCAGCAACCGAAGGCTTCTTGGAGTCTGCAGTCGCCTCGCCGACACCAATATTGATGACGATCTTGTCGAGGCGCGGAATCTGCATCTCGTTCTTGTAGTTGAAGGTCTCGAGAAGCTCCTTGCGGATCACTTCGTCGTAACGCTTCTTCATACGTGGCTGGATGTTCGCGTTAGCCATCGATCACTTCTCCCGAGCGCTTGGCGACACGCACCTTTTTGCCATCATCGCCAACACGGAAACCGACGCGGGTCGGCTTGCCATCCTTGGGATCGGCCAGTGCGATGTTGGACAGGTTGATCGGCGACTCCTTGGAGATGATGCCGCCTTCCTGCTGCGCTGACTGCTTCTGGTGACGGCGAACGACATTAATGCCACGGACCAGAGCCTGGTCTTCCTTCGGCATCACCTTGATTACTTCGCCCGTACGGCCCTTGTCACGGCCGGCGAGCACGACGACCTGGTCGCCTCTTTTGATCTTCTGCATTTCTCCGGCCTCCTTAGAGCACTTCCGGCGCCAGCGAAATGATCTTCATGTGGTTCTTGGCGCGAAGTTCGCGCGGAACCGGTCCGAAGATACGGGTACCGACAGGCTCTTTCTTGTTGTCGACGAGTACGGCTGCGTTGTTGTCAAACCGGATGACACTTCCATCCGCGCGCCGAATGTCCTTGGCGGTGCGAACCACAACCGCCTTCATAACGTCGCCCTTCTTCACACGGCCGCGCGGAATGGCTTCTTTTACCGAGACAACGATAACGTCGCCTACGGAAGCATATTTCCGCTTCGAGCCGCCGAGCACTTTGATGCACATGACACGACGTGCGCCGGAATTATCCGCCACATCGAGGTTTGTTTGCATCTGAATCATGACTGGCCGCCTTCTAATTCTTCAGGGGAAGCTGCTCTTAACGGCAGTTCCGGCATATTCCAATTATTATTGCGCCTGGTTCTCGGTAACGACGATCCAGCTCTTGTCCTTCGAGATCGGACGCGTCTCTTCGATCGACACCTTGTCGCCGACCTTGAACGCATTGTTCTCGTCATGGGCCTTGTACCGCTTTGAGCGGCGCACGGTCTTCTTCAAGAGCGGATGAGCGAACCGGCGCTCGACGCGAACGACAATCGTCTTGTCGCCCTTGTCGCTAACCACGGTGCCCTGCAAAACGCGCTTTGGCATGTTCGCTTTCCTCAGGCGTTGTTGCCGGCCGACTTCTCGGCGGCGATTGTCTTGATACGCGCAATGTCGCGGCGAACCTGCTTCACGCGCGCGGTTTTCTCGAGCTGTCCGGTTGCCCGCTGGAAGCGGAGATTGAACTGCTCTTTCTTCAGCTTGGCCAGCTCATCATTGAGCTGGTCGGGGGTCATTGCCCAAACGTCTGCGGCCTTCATGATGAACCGTCTCCTACTCTGCGATGCGCTGTACGAAGCGCGTCTTGACCGGGAGCTTGGCAGCACCGAGGCGCAGCGCCTCACGGGCCACGTCGATACCCACGCCGTCGATCTCAAACATCACGCGGCCCGGCTTGACGCGGGCTGCCCAGTAATCAACCGAGCCCTTACCCTTACCCATACGGACTTCCGTAGGCTTCGAGGTGACCGGCAGATCGGGGAACACGCGGATCCACACGCGCCCCTGGCGCTTCATGTAACGCGTGATCGCACGGCGGGCTGCCTCGATCTGGCGCGCAGTAACGCGCTCCGGCTCGAGAGCCTTGATGCCGAAGGAACCGAAATTCAGTTCCGTGCCGCCCTTTGCAGTGCCGTGAATACGGCCCTTGAACTGCTTGCGGAATTTCGTGCGCTTTGGTTGCAGCATCTTTCTACTCCAAAATCCCGGCTATCAGGCGTTTTCACGGCGGCGGTTGTTGCCACCCTGGTCGCCTTCGACAGCACGACGCTCGGAAGCCATCGGGTCATGCTCAAGGATCTCGCCCTTGAATACCCAAACCTTCACGCCGCAAATGCCGTAGGCCGTCTTAGCTTCAGCCGTGCCATAGTCAACATCCGCACGCAGCGTGTGCAGCGGAACGCGACCCTCGCGGTACCATTCGATACGAGCAATTTCCGCGCCACCCAGGCGACCCGAGCAGTTGATACGGATACCTTCTGCTCCAAGACGCATGGCCGACTGAACCGCACGCTTCATGGCGCGACGGAATGCAACACGACGCTCCAGCTGCTGGGCAATCGACTGGGCAACGAGCGTTGCGTCGATTTCCGGCTTGCGAACCTCGACGATGTTGAGATGCGTTTCCGCATTCGTCATCTGGGTCAGCTTGCGGCGCAGCTTTTCGATGTCCGCACCCTTCTTGCCGATGATCAGGCCAGGACGGGCTGCGTGGATCGTAACGCGGCACTTCTTGTGCGGACGCTCGATAACCACCTTGGAGATTGCAGCCTGCTTCAGTTCCTTCTGAATATAGTTGCGGATCTTCAGATCCTCATGAAGGAGCTGACCATATTCAGCATTGTCAGCGAACCAGCGGGAATCCCAGGTCCGGTTGATGCCGAGGCGCAGGCCGATCGGATTGACTTTGTGGCCCATCAGGCGGCCTCCACTTGTTCTTCGACTTCGCGGACGACAATCGTCAGATGCGAATAAGGCTTCAGGATCCGGTTACCACGGCCACGACCGCGGGCATGGAAACGCTTGAGAACCATCGACTTGCCGACAAAGGCCTCAGCCACCACCAGCGAATCCACGTCGAGATCGTGATTGTTCTCTGCATTTGCAATGGCCGATTCAAGCGTCTTCTTGACGGTACCGGCGATGCGCTTGCGCGAGAATTCAAGATCGGCGAGAGCGCTCGCCACTTTCTTTCCGCGGATCATGGCAGCAACGAGGTTCAGCTTCTGAGGGCTGACGCGGATCGTGCGCAATACGGCACGTGCCTCGTTATCTGCAAGCCTGCGCGGTGCTTTGGCTTTGCCCATCGTTACTTCCTCTTTGCCTTCTTGTCCGCCCCGTGGCCGTAATAGGTGCGGGATGGAGCAAATTCACCGAATTTGTGGCCGACCATCTCTTCAGAGACGAGGACCGGGATATGCTTCTGGCCGTTGTAGACGCCGAAGGTCAGGCCCACGAACTGCGGCAGAATGGTGGAGCGGCGGCTCCACATCTTGATCACTTCCTTGCGGCCACTTTCGCGCACCTTCTCTGCTTTCTTGAGCAGAAAACCGTCTACGAACGGACCTTTCCAGACTGAACGGGACACTTGCCGTTACCTTTCCTTAAGACTTGCGCTGATGGCGCGAGCGCATGATGAACTTGTCAGTCGACTTGTTCGACCGCGTCTTCGCACCCTTGGTGGGCTTGCCCCAGGGCGAAACCGGATGACGACCACCAGAGGTACGGCCTTCACCACCACCATGGGGGTGATCGACCGGGTTCATGGTGACACCACGGTTGTGAGGACGCTTGCCCATCCAGCGCTTGCGACCGGCCTTGCCAAGGCTCACATTCGAATGATCCGGGTTCGATACCGCACCGACAGTTGCCATGCAGTTACCGGAAACCAGACGCTGCTCGCCCGAGTTCAGGCGAAGGATCGCCATCCCGTCATCGCGGCCAACCAGCTGGGCATATGCACCAGCCGAACGTGCCATCTGACCGCCCTTGCCCGGCTTCATCTCCACATTGTGGACGATGGTGCCGATCGGCATGGAACCCAGCGGCATTGCATTGCCAGGCTTCACGTCAACAGCCTTCTGCGAGGCAATGACCTTGTCGCCGGCAGCAAGACGCTGCGGAGCCAGGATGTAGGACAGCTCACCGTCCTCATAACGAACCAGCGCGATGAACGCGGTGCGGTTCGGGTCATATTCGATGCGCTCGACAGTCGCCGAAACGTCGAACTTGCGACGCTTGAAGTCGATCAGACGGTAGGAGCGCTTGTGACCACCACCCTGGAAGCGGGCCGTTACACGACCCGTATTGTTGCGACCGCCCTTGGAGGTCAGACCTTCGGTCAGGCCCTTGACAGGCTTGCCCTTGTAGAGGCCCGAACGGTCGACGATCACCAGCTGACGCTGGCCCGGTGTTACAGGTTTAAAGTGCTTGAGTGCCATGTTCTAATCCCCGGGCCTCTCAAAGACCTGTCGCGATGTCGATCGAATGGCCCTCGGCCAGCGTGACAACTGCGCGCTTGACGTCGCTCTGTCTGCCGATCGTGCCGCGGAACCGCTTGACCTTGCCCTTGCGGACAAGAGTGTTCACACCCTTCACCTTCACACCGAAGAGAGCTTCAACCGCAGCCTTGATTTCCGGCTTGGTTGCCTTCGGCGCAACATTGAAAACAACCTGGTTGTTTTCCGAGGCGATGGTGGTCTTCTCGGTGATCGCCGGGCTGACGATCACGTCGTAATGGCGAAGATCCGTCATTTGAAGCGCTCCTCGAGTGCCTCGACAGCCGACTTCGACAGCACCAGCGTGCCGCGACGAAGAATGTCGTAAACATTGATACCCTGGACCGGCAGAACATCCACATTCGGGATATTCGCTGCAGCCCGCTTGAAGCCAGCGTCGATCTCGTTGCCGCCGATCATCAGCGCATTCGAAAGACCGAGCTTTGCAAAGCTGTCGACAAGCGCCTTGGTCTTGCCGTCGGCGAAGGACAGGTCATCGAGAACGATGAGCTGATCCGCACGAGCCTTGGCTGAAAGCGCATGCTTCAGACCGAGCGCACGGACCTTCTTGGGAAGATCATGTGCATGGCTGCGAACAACCGGACCATGAGCACGACCACCGCCACGGAACTGCGGTACGCGAGCAGACGAGTGACGAGCGCGGCCCGTCCCCTTCTGGCGGTACATCTTTGCACCGGTGCGTGCGATCTCTGCACGGCCCTTGGTCTTGTGCGTGCCCTGCTGACGCTTGGCAAGCTGCCAGCGGATTACGCGGTGAATGATGTCCTCGCGCGGCTCAAGACCGAAGATTGCATCGGAAAGCGCAACCTTGCCGGCTTCCTTGCCTGCGAGTGTTGTTACCTTGACGTCCATTATTCTGCACCCTCGCTGGCACCGGCATTCTCAGCCGAATTCGTGTTGCCTGCAGCACGGATTGCAGCCGGAACCGGAGCATTCTCGGGCAGCGGTGCCTTGACCGCATCACGAACCACGATCCATGCACCCTTGGAACCCGGAACTGCGCCGCGAACCAGGATCAGACCGCGCTCGGTATCCGTGGAAACAACTTCAAGATTCTGAGTCGTCACGCGGGTCGAACCCATGTGACCAGCCATCTTCTTGCCCTTGAAGACCTTGCCCGGATCCTGACGCTGACCGGTCGAACCATGCGAACGGTGAGACACCGAGTTACCGTGGGTCGCACGACCGCCACCGAAATTGTGGCGCTTCATGACACCCTGGAAGCCCTTACCGATCGAGGTACCGGTGACATCAACCTTCTGGCCGGCAACAAAGTGCTCGGCAGTGATTTCTGCACCAACCTCAAGAAGGTTGTCGGGGCTTACCCGGAACTCGGCCAGCTTGGCCTTGGGCTCGACGGAGGCCGTGGCGAAATGACCACGCATAGCCTTCGACGTGTTCTTTACCTTGGCCAGTCCAACACCGAGCTGAACAGCCGTGTAGCCGTTCTTCTCCTCGGTACGCTGCGCGACGACCTGGCAATTTTCCATGCGCAACACCGTGACAGGGATGTGCTCGCCCGCCTCGTTGTAGACGCGCGTCATCCCGATCTTCTGTGCGATAACACCTGAACGCATCGGTTCGATTTCCTTTCAGGGTTCCCGCCTTCGGCCGCCTTAAAGCCGCCTATCGCGGGTTCCTCACCTAATGTCTTCCGCCTACAACTTGATCTCGACGTCCACGCCGGCAGCCAGATCGAGCTTCATAAGCGCGTCAACCGTCTGCGGGGTGGGATCGACGATATCCAGAAGACGCTTGTGCGTGCGCATTTCAAACTGCTCACGGCTCTTCTTGTCGATATGCGGCGAACGGTTCACCGTGAACTTCTCGATGCGCGTCGGCAGCGGGATCGGCCCACGCACATTCGCACCAGTGCGCTTTGCCGTAGACACGATCTCGCGGGTCGAGGAATCGAGCACCCGGTGATCGAAAGCCTTGAGGCGGATACGGATATTTTGTCCGTTCATCATTCTTCGTTTCCTTCTCCGCTGCGGCGCGGGCCTTTGCCGCGCCGCGCCGGATGCTGCCCCAGATTACTCGGTGATGGATGCCACGATGCCGGCACCGACGGTACGGCCACCTTCACGGATAGCGAAGCGCAGCTTCTCTTCCATGGCGATCGGCACGATCAGCTCGACGTCAACGGTCACATTGTCGCCAGGCATCACCATTTCCGTGCCTTCCGGCAGGGAAACAACACCCGTCACGTCCGTCGTACGGAAGTAGAACTGCGGACGGTAGTTGGTGAAGAACGGCGTGTGACGGCCGCCCTCTTCCTTCGTCAGGATGTAGGCTTCTGCCTTGAACTTCGTGTGCGGGGTTACAGAACCCGGCTTGCAAAGAACCTGGCCGCGCTCAACGCCCTCACGGTCGATACCGCGGATCAGAGCACCGATATTGTCGCCGGCCTGACCCTGGTCGAGCAGCTTGCGGAACATCTCGACGCCGGTAACCGTCGTCTTCGTGGTGTCGCGGATACCGACGATCTCGACTTCCTCGCCAACCTTGATGATGCCGCGCTCGACGCGACCCGTCACAACCGTACCACGGCCGGAGATCGAGAACACGTCTTCGATCGGCATCAGGAAGGGCTGGTCAACCGGACGCTCAGGCGTCGGGATGTAGGCGTCAACTTCCTTCATCAGCTCACGGATTGCATCCTCGCCGATCTCCTTGTTGGAGTCTTCGAGAGCAGCAAGAGCCGAACCCTTGACGATCGGAATGTCGTCGCCGGGGAAGTCGTAGGACGACAGAAGCTCGCGAACCTCAAGCTCGACCAGCTCGAGAAGCTCGGCATCGTCAACCTGGTCAACCTTGTTCAGGAAGACAACGATGGCCGGAACACCAACCTGACGGGCAAGCAGGATGTGCTCGCGGGTCTGCGGCATCGGGCCGTCAGCAGCCGAGCAAACCAGGATCGCGCCGTCCATCTGTGCCGCACCGGTGATCATGTTCTTCACATAGTCGGCGTGGCCCGGGCAGTCGACGTGAGCGTAGTGACGCGCTTCCGTCTCATACTCAACGTGGGCCGTCGAGATCGTGATACCGCGTGCCTTCTCTTCAGGCGCACCGTCGATCTGGTCATAGGCGCGGAATTCACCAAAATACTTGGTGATCGCGGCCGTCAGAGACGTCTTGCCGTGGTCGACGTGACCGATCGTCCCGATGTTCACATGCGGCTTCGTACGCTCAAATTTACCTTTGGCCATCTTATTTCCCTTAGGCGGCGTGGTTGGAATTGCAGATGCGGGGGCGATTAGCGGCTATGGCCGAAAAAAACAAGGGGTCTTGCTTCATTCAAAGCCATCGGACTGCCGAATGATGGGCAAAGCCGACCGCGACCGGCAATCAATCCACTTGGTGTATGAGGAGCATCTGGAGCGGGTAGCGGGAATCGAACCCGCATATTCAGCTTGGAAGGCTGCTGCTCTACCATTGAGCTATACCCGCATACAGCGTGAACAGCCCTCCTTCACTTTTCGCTTGGAGGGCAACTCGCACGGTCCGGCCGGTGGTGGAGGGGGCTGGATTCGAACCAGCGTACGCATAGCGAACGGATTTACAGTCCGTCTCCTTTAACCACTCGGACACCCCTCCGAAACCGGAACCGTGTAGCGAGCTACTTTTGCGTCTGAGCTTCGGTTTTTGCCTCGGCCCGTCTGCGAGGCGCGTTATGGCGAGGACGACTTCTTCTGTCAACAGTGTGACAGCACGCAGTGGATAATTTTTCGCCGCTCCTGGCCAACTGCCTGATGGCAGGTCAGCGTATCATGGTTTATAGCGCTGCAATCATGACAGATGACAAGAAGGCCGGCTCGGCCAAAGACAGCCATTACGCACGCCTCAGGCGCGCACATCGCGAACGCAAGCAGGTGACGGAGCCAAACGCACCGGACCTGCCGGAGAATCAGGTGCGTCTCTACGGACTGCACACGGTTCGTGCTGCGCTGGATAATCCATCGCGCAAGATTCTGCGCATGATGGTCACGCGAAATGCCGCACAACGGCTTGAACTGGGCGATCTGGAGCTACTCCCCTTCCCCGCTGAACTCGTCGAACCGAAAGCAATCGACGCACTGGTTGGCAGCGATGCAGTTCATCAGGGCGTTGTCGTGGAAGCATACCGACGCAAGGCAAAGGCGCTGAGCGCGCTTGGTGAAGCGAACCTTGTCCTGGTACTGGACCAGGTCACCGATCCCCACAATGTCGGTGCCATCATGCGCTCCGCCGTCGCGTTCGACGTAGGTGCACTCGTCACGACAACGCGCCACAGCCCCACCGAATCGGGTGTGCTTGCCAAGTCAGCCTCGGGCGCCCTCGAACATATTGATCACATTGAAGTCAGAAACCTTGCCGCCGCGCTGGAAGACCTTCATGCGGCAGGTTTCCAGACGGTCGGGCTTGATTCGGAAGGCCCGGCCCCTCTCGAGGAAACGCTGTCGGGGGAACGGATCGCGCTGGTGCTCGGCGCCGAAGGCAAGGGCCTGCGGCAGAAAACGCGGGAAACCGTTACCGCTCTGGCGCGCCTCGACATGCCTGGAGCCATTCGCTCGCTGAATGTGTCAAATGCGGCGGCAGTGTCGCTCTATGTCGCAAGGCGGGCTCTCCAAAGCATCTAGCCTCCGGATCGGGCAACGCACGGCGCTTCCAACATCAAAAAAAAGCCCGGGCTGCGCGCCCGGGCTTGTTGCTGATCAGGGACCGGTTCTCCAGAACCTACTGGTTGTTGCCCTCGGCAGGAGCCTGGGAGTTCGTTGCAGCCTGAAGCGTTTCACCAACCGCGTTGGAGAGATCGCGGACAATTCCGCGCCGCCAGATCTCACCAGCCTTGGCAACTTCACGAATGACAATCGGACCGTCAGCGACAAGCTTCTTGCCGGCTTCGGAGTTGTAGAACTCGGCGATCGCGGTCAGGTGCTCCTCGCTGAAGACGCGGGCATAGGCAAGCGCGGCTTCCTGCTCGAGATCAGCACGACGGCTCGCAAGCTCCAGGGCCTTTTCATCAACCGTCTGGTTGATCAGGTCCACCAGATTAGGGCTTTGCTGAATGAGCTGCGTCTTCAGATTTTGTGCTGCCTGTGGAAGCACCACATCATAATCCGAGGTGGCGTTGATGGCTGCCACGGCTTCGCGGGCGGCCTTGAGGTGCGAATCGGAAATTTCCTGCGCGACTGCATTCATCGACAGCATGGAAAAGGCCATCGCAGCGGCTAGCGCGACGTGGCGAGCGCGTTTGGCCATATTCATTGCGTTACAACTCCGTTGTATCTCATTACTTCTTGCTCTGCTTCTTCAAGCCTGGAGCATGCGCACGCCCTGTGCGCCTGCAAGCACCGCACGGCTTGCCATGTCCAGGAATAGCCCATGTTCGACAACGCCGGGGATAGCATGAAGCGCATCCGAAAGCGCTCTTGGCTCGCGAATGCGGCCAAAAGATGCGTCGAGGATGAAATGTCCACCATCGGTTACAAAAGGCTTGCCTTCACGTTCACGCAGGCGGATCTCACCGCTCAATGAAAGACCTTCTGCGGCGCGCTCTATGGCGGCTTTTGTCGCCCCCAGACCAAACTCGTTCACCTCGATCGGCAGCGGAAACGCGCCGAGCGTGTCCACCAGCTTGGTTTCATCGGCAATGACAATCATTTCCCGGCAGGCTGCCGCGACGATTTTCTCACGGAGCAAGGCTCCACCGCCGCCCTTGATGAGTGCAAGTTCAGGACCGATCTCGTCAGCGCCATCAATCCCAAGGTCGAGTTCCGGTGTTTCCTCAAGGGTCGTGAGTGGCACCCCAAGCTCGCGGCACTGCTTTGCTGTCCGTTCTGATGTGGGCACGCCGATGACGTTGAGACCATCGGCCACACGCTCCGCCAGGAGGCGAACGAATTCGGCAGCTGTCGAACCGGTACCGATTCCCAGCCGCATGCCATCTTCGACGAATTTCAGCGCCTCTCGCGCCGCTTCAATCTTCAATGCCTGTTGGTCTGCCATTCCGCCCTCACTGTCTGGGTTGGTTCCCTACCCTTTTTCGCAAGTCTGGGCAATTCTGGAGATATGCTGCGGCTGCCTGACTGTTGCCCCGCCCTTATCCAGCCTGTAACCAGAAGCACCAGCCAGGAGGATTTTCATGACGCAGCCCATTATCGTGTTCGATCTGGATGGCACCTTGATCGATACTGCTCCCGACCTGCTCGACAGCCTTAACCACTGCCTTGAAGGTGTCGGCATAGGACCGGTGAATGCAAGCGAGATACGCCGCTATGTGGGCTTTGGCAGCAGGGTCATGATCCAGCGCGCCTTCGATGCCCACGGGCGAAGTCTTGCCGAAGGCGAGCTTGATCGCCTGCAACAGATATTCCTTGACCACTATACCGCCAACATGCCGGGCAGGTCGCGCCCTTTCGTCGGTGTCCTCGCCTCAATTGCGCGATTCCATGAGGCCGGCTACCTGACAGCCGTCTGCACCAACAAATATGAAGGCCTGTCACGCCAGCTCCTGGAGGCGTTGCAGATGACGGCGCTATTCTCGGCAATCTGTGGCTCTGACACATTCGGTCACCGCAAGCCCGACCCGCGCCACCTGACCGACACGATCGCAATGGCCGGCGGCGATCCCGAACGCGCCGTAATGATCGGCGATTCGCGTACCGATATCGATACTGCCAAGGCTGCCGGAATCCCGGTGGTGGCCGTGGATTTCGGATATACCGATCAGCCGGTCCAAGTGTTCGAGCCAAGCCGTGTGATTTCTCACTTTGATGAGTTGACGGTCGAACTGGCGCAGAAGCTGATCCTGGCGTCTCAAGGTCACGCAGTCTCTTGACTTGCACCCAAGCCGTCTTCTATATCGCCGCTCGCTCGGCAATTTGCCGTCGGGCGGGCGCGTAGCTCAGCGGGAGAGCACACCCTTCACACGGGTGGGGTCACAGGTTCAATCCCTGTCGCGCCCACCATCTGCAACCCGGCAGATGAGGATCGGACCTAAAAAGTCGTCCAATCGGTTTTTCAAGAAAGCGATACGTCCTTGCACGCAGCTCCAGTCAGAGCGGCGGCCTATGTCGCCTCCATCTTTGCCATCTATGTAGCAGCGGCGATGCTGGTTCCCGCATTCGTCGACATCTATTACGGCAATGACGATTGGTCCGTCTTCCTCGCCAGCGCCCTTACAACCGGCGGCCTTGCACTCGCTTCCGCGCTGGCCACACATACGCGCGAACCGGTGCTTTCCACGCGCTTTGCATTTCTGGTCGTAACGGTTCTGTGGGCGACCGTGGGCCTGGTCGGTGCGGTACCGTTCTATGCCTCTTCACTGAGACTCGATTTCGCCTCGTCAGTTTTCGAATCCGTGTCTGCAATCACCACAACCGGCTCCACCGTCATCTCCGGCTTGGACAGCGCCCCTCCAGGCATATTGATGTGGCGCTCGGTCCTGCAGTGGATCGGCGGCATCGGTGTGATCGCGCTGGGTCTGTTTTTGCTTCCCATCCTGAAGGTCGGCGGCTTTTCATATCTGCGCATCGAATCCTCGGATATCGAAGACAAACCATTCAGTCGTCTGACCACCCTCTCCCAGGCTCTGCTCGCCGTATATGTCGGCCTCACCGTGCTATGCGCCGTCGCATATGTGGCCGCCGGCATGGGCCTGTTCGACGCGATCAATCATGCAATGACCACCATCGCCACGGGCGGCTTTTCGACCCACGATGCCTCCATCGGCCACTATGAAGGCTATGCGATAAGATGGGTTGGCACGGTCTTCATGCTCCTTTCGGCTCTGCCATTTTCAATCCTGATATTGATGATGGTGCGTGGACGGCTTGATGCGGTCCGCGATCCCCAGATCAGGCTCTTCATGACCTATGTCGGGATATTCGTGTTTCTTGCAGCGCTGGAACGCACCCTTGGTGCACATGTGCCCTTTGGTGAAGCACTCACCGCAGCCGCTTTCAACTTCGTCTCAATCATCACCACGGCCGGCTTCGCCAGCGAAGACTATACACTCTGGGGGCCTCTGGCGGTCACTCTGGCCTTTCTGGCAACCTTCGTCGGTGGATGCTCCGGCTCCACAGCAGGCGGGATCAAGGCCTACCGCTTCCTCATCATGGGACGCATGATCCTGAACGGCCTCCATATGCTGGTCTACCCGAATGCCATAAAAAGCGTGCCCTATGGGAACCGCATCGTGGATGCGCAGATGCAGCGCTCCGTGACGCTGTTCATCTTCGCCTTTCTGTTTGTCTGGGCGCTGGCTTCCGCGCTGCTTGCCGCCGGTGGGCTGGAGATCACGACCTCGATTACGGCAAGCCTTACCGCCCTGACCAATGTCGGCCCCGGCCTTGGCCCGATAATCGGTCCGGCTGGCAACTTCGCTCCACTCAGCGACTATGCCAAGTGGATACTTACAGTCACCATGCTCCTTGGACGCCTGGAGATCCTGGCGGTTCTCGTTCTTCTGCTACCGTCATTCTGGCGTTGACCATGGAAAAAAGCCGTCGGCGTTTCCGCCAACGGCTTTGAACGCAGCTCAATCCGCCTCAGCTACCGGCCGATCTCTGCTCCTGAACTTTTGCCAGCGCCTTCAGCAACGCTTCGTCGCGGTCATAGATATCCTCGTAGTACCCGACCTTGCCCTGTGCATCGGGAAATGCAGTGAAATAGGCGACATAGACGGGGATCTTTGTGGGCACGTTCCGCCTTGCATTCTTTCCGCGATTGACGGACGAGGTAACGTCCTCCCGCGTGCTTTGCAGCACTGCGGCGGCCATTGCGCGAGGATCTTCAAGGCGCACACAACCGTGACTATAGGCCCGCATATCCCGTGAGAACAGGTTCTTGGCGGGCGTGTCGTGCATGTAGATGGCATGCTTGTTGGGGAACATGATCTTCAATTCACCCAGCGCATTCCGTTCACTCGGCGTCTGGCGGACATTGTACGGGATATTCGCCCCATACCGCCCCCAGTTGATCGTGCTCGACGGGATGCGGCGCCCACGGGAATCCGTCACCTCATACCCTGCACGATCAAGATAGCCGGGATCCCGACGCAACCGCGGGAGCATCTCATTGACGATGATGGAGCGCGGCACGCCCCAATATGGATTGAATTCCACATATTCGATTTCGTCGTGGAAGAAGGTCGTCTGATTGGCCTTTTTGCCGACAACCACCCGCATGGACAGCTTCTCCTGCCCGTTCTCGATGAACTGCGCCGTATAGGATGCAGCATTGATCATGACGCGCGTATCGCCAAGCTTTGAGGGATGCCAGCGCAGGCGCTCCATTGCCAGCTTCACCTTCTCGATGCGAGCAGCCTTGGATTCGCCGGCAAGCGCCGCGACGGTACGCTTGCCGATGATGCCATCAGCCGTCAGCCCCTTGGCCTTCTGCGCAGCTTTGATCAGCGGCACCAGATCTGGCGCATAGATGTCGCCGCCGTCATAAGCCGCAAAAAGCGCACGCTGCTCCTCGCTGAACTGAAGTTCCTCATCCCGCTCGATGAGCTGCATCAGCTTGGGAAATTCCTCATGCGCCTTGCCGGGTCGGATAAATGTATCCGGGTCCACCACGATCTCACGCTCGCTGCTCTTGCGCAGCGCGGCGAGTTCCCGGCGCAGATGGGCATAAAGCTCGTTCTGGGGATGCTGGCTTTCCAGATAGCGTTGCGGATCGAAGGTATGAGCAAGGATATCAAGCGCCTTGACGAGATCAACCTCCGGCAGGTCGAAATCATGATAACCGGAAATCTTGTTCGGATCGATTCGCGAGCGCCGCGCATCCAGAACGTAACGCAGAACCTTGGCGCTCAACTGCATCTCGAAGCGCGCCTGCGCCATCAAGGCTTCATCATTATCCTCGGAAAGCGCTGCACTGGGGCGAAGGGAGACGGCATAGTGGGTTTCATCCAGCCCATGCTCCCCGGCCTGAGCCAGTGCTTCAAGCACGCGCTCCGCGCGGCTGTTTGGCTTTCCATCCTCAAGCCATATAAAATCAGGATTGGCCGCGTAATATTCGGCAATGGCAGCTGCCACAGCCTTCTCTGCACGCAAATCTTCACCGCTCAGCGTCTTCATGGCTTCGGCGAAAGTGGCATTTGCTCCCTCACCTTCGGCTGCCTCGATGATTGAAGCGAAACTGACGGCGGAGAGAGCGGCGACCTTGTAATTGTAATATTGCGGGCCGGAAATCTTGGGCAGCGGTTTCGGCGCAGCGCGTTTTACCGTCTGCTTGCGCTGGCGCGGCTGAACCTGCTGCCTGACCTGGGGCGTTGGTTTGCGCACCTGCTGACGCTTTTGATTGCCGCCAAAGAGATAGTCGAACAGATATTTCTGTTCAGCCTGAGCCGTTGTAGGCACGACCGCGCCACCTACCGTCAGAACGAGTGCCAAAACGGCAGTGGACTTGAAAAAACTCGCCTTCATGGCGCTCCCCATAATAATCCCGTCGGTCAAGCAGGTGAATGCTCCAGATCCGCTGCCGGTTTCGTCGCAAGGTAGTGTAGGCCCAATGCGCAGGCAGCCCTGCCAACTCATCGGCGTTAGGTTAACTCTCTCTGAATATCAGCGGCATTCATAGTCACGTCGATGTGATTAAGCGCCTGTTTGCCTGACTTTGTGGCCAAAGAAGCACAGTTACCGACCGTGGCGGCTGCGTCTTAAACAATGCGGAAGGAAACAGGCAGCAGCCGGAATTATCCATCCGTTAACCATAGCATCGCAGACTGCCCGCATCTCCACTTATGCGAGCAGGTTGCATGTTCAATTTCTGGAAGGTTACGGGTCTGGTCACGGCACTTGCTCTGCAGGCTTGTACCCACAATCAGCCTGCACCCACGGCCTTTACATCGCCTGAGCATCAAGCGGCCCAACCTTTGCAGGCGCAATTTCCGCTGAACAAGCCCGGACTGGCCGGTCGCACCATAGCAGTAAACAGCATCGACGACCTGAAGCTTTCCGATGGGGAAGTCGTGCTGACCTTTGATGATGGTCCGATCCGTCACCACACACGAAACATCCTCAAAACTCTCGCCCGACATGATGTGAAAGCCACATTCTTCATGGTCGGACAGATGGCCAATTCCTATCCCGCCATTGTGCGGGAGGTCGCGGTTGCAGGCCACACGATTGGCTCGCACACGCAGAACCACCTCAACCTCGCTCGCATCAACACAAACGATGCCCGTCAGCAGATCAAGGCTGGCCAGGCGAGCCTCGACCGCGCACTTGTGCCCTTGGAGAGAAAGACCGCACCGTTTTTCCGCTTCCCCTATCTCGCCGATACGCCAAAGCTGCGAGACAGCCTCGCCCGTCAGGGCATAACCGTCATTGATCCGACGATCGATTCTAAAGATTACTGGGTTTCGACACCCGACCAGATCCGCGACAGGATCATGAGGGCGCTCCGCAAGCGGGGTTCAGGCATCATCCTGCTGCATGACATTCACAGGCGAACCGCCCGCATGTTGCCAAGCTTGCTCATGGCGATGGAGCGCGAAGGCTACCGCGTGGTTCACCTGGTTCCGCGCCCCCCTGCACCTACGGAAAGTCACGACGCCTCAAGCTGAAGGCGGTACTATTCGCGGCCTGCGCCTGCTACTTCCAGCTCGGCAAGATATTCGGCCCACTTGGTTTCGTGGCTGTCGCAAAGCTCCTTCAGATAGCGCCAGGTGTAGATGCCGCTGTCATGACCATCCGAATAGGTTATGCGGATGGCGTAATTTCCCACCGGTTCGATATTCGTGATCATGACATGGCGCTTGCCCGTTTGGAGCACCTTGTCATCAGGACCGTGTCCGCGAACTTCAGCTGAAGGCGAGAAGACGCGCAGATACTCCGCGTCCAAGCCGCAAGGCGCGCTGTCGGGAAAGGTCAGCGTCAAACGGCGGCGGTCGGATGCCACCCTGATCTCGAGCGGAGGCTTCATGGCTGTGACACTTCCTCATCGTTCCTGATTGCAGCACGGTCGGACCCGGTGATAGGCTCCGCCTCCTTGAAAGACGAGAACCGTCCCACCGGGCGGAGCAGGATATACAACATGACAGCATTCGGCGACATGGTGGACCCGTTTGGGCGCAGGATTGATTATCTGCGTGTCTCCGTGACCGATCGGTGCGACTTCAGATGCGTCTATTGCATGGCTGAAGACATGACCTTTCTTCCCAAACGGGACCTGCTGAGCCTCGAAGAGCTCGATCGCCTGTGCACCGTTTTCGTGGAAAAAGGTGTCAAAAAGCTGCGTCTCACCGGCGGCGAGCCATTGGTGCGCAAGAATATCATGCAGCTCATCAAAAGCCTCTCACGTCACCTGAAAACAGGCGCGCTGGAGGAGCTGACCCTCACGACCAACGGCTCCCAGCTCGAACGCTTCGCTCACGAACTTGCCGAATTTGGCGTGAAACGCGTGAATGTGTCTGTGGACACACTTGATCCGCAGAAGTTTCATGAGGTCACCCGTTGGGGCCATCTGGATCGCGTTCTGCGCGGCATTGATGCTGCGCTGGATGCTGGTCTCGCAGTAAAGTTGAACGCGGTGGCCCTGCGCGGCTTCAACGAACGGGAGCTTCCCGAGATGATGCGCTGGGCCCATGGCCGGGGCATGGACATGACCGTGATCGAAACCATGCCACTGGGCGAAATAGATGGCGACCGGACCAGCCAGTACCTGCCACTGAGCGAGTTGCGCAGCCAGTTGGAAAACCAGTTCACGCTGGAAGACATTCCTTTCAAGACTGGTGGTCCGGCACGTTATGTCCAGGTGAAGGAGACCGGCGGGCGGCTTGGCTTCATCACGCCCCTCACCCACAATTTCTGTGAAAGCTGCAACCGCGTGCGCATTACGTGCACAGGCACGCTTTTCATGTGTCTTGGCCAGGAAGACGCCGCTGATCTGCGTGCTCCGCTGCGCGCGTCTGAGGGCAATACGCTACTGTCACAAGCGATCGACGAGGCAATCCTGCGCAAGCCCAAAGGCCATGACTTCGTGATCGACCGGACCACGAGACAGCCCGCCGTCTCCAGGCATATGAGCGTGACCGGCGGATAGGTTGGAACTGCCCCCGACCGGCAACTGGACCTTGCAGATCTCAACGCCTTCGCGTCTTCATCAAGCTGGAACATCAGGCCGTGATTCCGTCAGCACAGAAGGCCACGAGCGACATTTGGAAAACAGGCATATGGCCAGTCGGGCGATCGACAACACCACACCACCACACATACTTACACTCGTGATTGCAGCCGCGACCGCCGCGGTTTCGATGAATGTGTTCCTGCCCGTACTCCCCCAGATGGCCGCTCATTTCGATGCCGACTATGCCGTGGTGCAGTTGACGGTATCACTCTATCTGGGCGCGACAGCCATCCTGCAGCTTTTCATTGGGCCTGCATCCGACCGTTTCGGTCGGCGACCGGTCATGCTGTTCTGTTTTTCTGTTTTCGTGGTGAGTACGCTTGCTGCCACACTCTCACCGACAGTCGAGATATTGCTTCTCTTCCGTATATGTCAGGCCTTTTCGGCAGCCGGCATGGTTCTTTCGCGTGCGATCGTGCGCGACACTGTCGAGGCAAACGAAGCCGCCAGCCGCATCGGTTATATCACCATGGGCATGACGGCGGCCCCCATAATCGGGCCTCTCATCGGCGGCATTCTGGGCGAAACCTATGGCTGGCAGGCCCCGTTTTACCTGATGCTCGGCTTCGGCCTATTTGCCGTGATCATCGTTTATCTCGATCTGGGCGAAACGAACCGAACTCAGTCCTCCAGTCTGGGCGGCCAGTTTCGCAACTATCCCAAGTTGCTTCAGTCCCGCCGGTTCTGGGGATATTCTCTGACAGCCGCATTTACATCCGGCGCCTTCTTCGCCTTTCTCGGCGGCGGCCCTTTTGTAGCTACGGAACTGCTGGGTCTCACACCGTCTCAATATGGCATGTATTTCGCGGTCATAACGCTTGGCTACATGCTCGGAAACTTCCTCTCGGGACGCTACTCTGCACGTATGGGCATCAACAAGATGATGCTTGCTGGCAATATTGCGGCCTTTTGCGGCATGATCATCTCCCTACTCCTCTTTGCCGCCGGATATATGCACGCACTCTCCCTGTTCGGTCCAAGCTTCCTGGTCGGGCTCGGCAATGGCATCACGCTTCCCAATGCAAATGCCGGTGTTGTGAGTGTGAGGCCACATCTGGCAGGCTCCGCATCGGGCCTCGGCGGTGCATTGCAGATCGGCGGCGGGGCTGCGCTTTCAGTCATCTCCGGCGCATTGCTTTCAGTAGAGA
This sequence comes from Nitratireductor sp. CH_MIT9313-5, assembly GCF_037029545.1. NCBI lineage: Bacteria > Pseudomonadati > Pseudomonadota > Alphaproteobacteria > Hyphomicrobiales > Phyllobacteriaceae > Nitratireductor > Nitratireductor sp. CH_MIT9313-5. The sequence goes on from NZ_JAYMER010000014.1 coordinate 448,853, forward strand.
CAGGGCCTTTCCCGCTGGTACTCGTCATGTTGGCCTCAGCTGCATGCGGTGTCATTGCCACGCTCTATGTCATGCATGTGGCGCGGATCGCCGGTGATGTCTGAACGACCGCTAATTGCGGGTATTGTTCTCGCTGGTGGGCGCTCCACTCGTTTCGGCTCGGACAAGGCGCTGGCAAAACTGGCGGGACGCACTCTTCTGGACCACTGTGTCTCACGCCTTTCACCACAAGTTTCACAGCTATTGATAAGCGGACGCTTTGCGCCTGTTTGTCCGCCCGACACACCAGTGCTCGCAGACCCGATCAATGACCGTGGCCCATTGGGAGGCATACTTGCCGGTCTGGAGTGGATGGCTGAGCGAGAGGAAACCCACCTCGTGAGCGTTGCAGTCGACACGCCCTTCTTCCCCTGTGATCTGGTTGAACGGCTGCGCGATCATGCTTCGGGTGACGCCCCGGCAATCAGCAGCCAGAACAAGCGCCTTCACCCGGCCTTGGCGTTGTGGCCTAAAGCGTTGCGTAAGGAACTGCGCGCGGCCATCGCAAGTGAACCCATGAGCCTTCGCCATTTTGCGTTTAAACTTTGCAATGCAACCGTTGTGGACTTTGACGATGCGCCGCAACATGCGTTTTTCAACATCAACCAGCCCCGGGATCTGCTCGAAGCGGAGCGCATCTACAGCAACCAAAGTTCTCAAAACTCACTCTAAACCAGTGAAAAACCATCTGCGTATACCCCGCCAAGGGATTGTTTATGGTTGCATTTTTGCTGCGAAGAGTGGGAGTATCGCGGCTTCCGTTCCAATGAAAAGCAATAACGCATTGGAATGCCACGACAGAGAGGAACATCCATGATGGTATCACGGCGTCTCGCCCTCGGTCTTTCCGCACTGGCCATTGCCCTTGCCAGCAGCGCGGCCCAGGCCCAAGACAAGCTCCAGATCAAGATTGGCACTGAGGGTGCATACCCTCCATTCAATTCCACCAATGCCAGCGGTGAGCTTGAAGGCTTCGACATCGACATCGCCAAGGCGCTCTGTGAAGAAATGAATGCAGAGTGCGAGTTCGTCACCCAGGAATGGGATGGCATGATCCCGGCTCTTCAGAGTGGCAAGTTCGACGCGATCATCGCTTCCATGTCTATCACCGAAGAGCGTCTGAAACAGGTCGATTTCACGGACAAGTATTACAACACGCCGCCTGCGATCGTGGTGCCGAAGGATTCGGATATTTCCGGCGTCACACCTGAAGACCTTTCGGGCAAGACAATCGGCGCACAGGCTTCCACCACGCATGCCCAGTATGCTGAAACCACTTACGAGGATGCAGACGTAAAGGGCTATCCCACGGCCGAGGAATACAAGCTCGACCTGGTAAACGGACGTCTTGATGCAGCCATTGACGATGTCATCGTCATTGATGAGTGGCTGAAGACCGAAGACGGCGCCTGCTGCAAGATCGTCGGCACGGTGGACCCGGTTGAGGAAATCTACGGACCGGGCATCGGTATCGCGATCCGTCAGGGCGAAGACGAACTGCGCGAGAAGTTCAACGCCGCCATCAAGGCGATCCGTGAAAACGGCACCTACAAGGAAATCAACGACAGCTACTTCACTTTCGACGTGTATGGCGGCTGATCTGCATTGAACCATTGAGCGGCGGGAGTTTTCCCGCCGCTTTTTTGGCTTCTTGCACCACCTGCCATGGGCGGAAACTTGCATCCTTTCACAAGCCGCCTTACCGGTGCTGACGATTTTCAAGCGGCTGCAGAAAAGGGATAACCGCGCATGGATGGTCTCATGACCCTCCTCAGTTTCGGACCTGAAGGCTGGGGCGATGACATCGCCGCCGGTGTGCTGGTCACGGTAACCCTGGCTCTTGCGACCCTGCCGCTTGGGCTGGCACTCGGATTTCTCGTCGCATTGGGAAAAAAATCCGAGGAGCGATCGCTCCGCATGGCCTGCGGGATCTACACCACGATTTTCCGTGGCTTGCCCGAACTCCTGACCCTGTTCCTCGTCTATTACGGGGCACAGATTGGCGTTCAGCGGATTTTGCAGCTGATCGGCACCGACATCACTATCGAGATCAGCGCATTTGCAGCGGGCATGGTAGCGCTTGGTGCGGTTTTCTCAGCATATGCCAGCGAAGTGTTCCTTTCCGCCTTCAAGGCCATTCCGGCAGGACAATATGAAGGCGCACACGCCGTCGGCCTCTCCCGCTGGCAGACCATGCGGCTGGTCATCGCGCCTCAGCTTATCCGTCTGGCCCTGCCCGGCCTTTCCAATCTCTGGCTCATCTTGCTGAAGGAGACGGCACTCGTATCGGTCATCGGCTTGTCGGATATTCTACGCCAAACCGGAGTGGCAGCGCGCGTCACCAAGGAAGCCTTCCTCTTCTTCTCCCTCGCCTGTCTGCTCTATCTCGTGCTGGCTCTTCTAAGCTCAATAGCCTTGGGCGCGATTGAACGGCGTGTGTCTGCAGGAGGTCCTGCACGATGAGCCTGGAAGGCAACACATCCGCGGCAAACGGCATGATCCCGGCCAGTCCGCCACCACCTGTGCAGGCCGCAGGACTTTCCAAAGCGCGCATTGCGGGTTTCGCTCTGGTCGCTCTCTGGTCACTCGCCGCCCTCGGCATTGCACTTTATCTGGTCGCCGCCTGGGACCCCGATATCTTCTGGCGCTACGCACCGCGTTATGCGTCCGGCCTCTGGATCACAATCAAGCTTGTTGGTCTGTCCGTAATTCTTGGCGCACTGCTTTCCATCCCCATCGCGATCGGAAGACGCTCCGGGAACAGGGTGATCTCGTCACTCGCCTATGGCTATGTCTATTTCTTCCGCGGCACGCCCCTGCTCGCACAGGCATTTCTCGTATATTACGGCCTTGGCTCGTTCCGCCCGGAGCTGCAGACAGTTGGTCTGTGGTGGTTCTTCCGCGACGCGTTCAATTGCGCCCTCTTTGCCTTCACGCTCAACACAGCAGCCTATCAGGCTGAAATTCTGCGTGGTGCTGTCGAAAGCGTCGGTCGTGGACAGTGGGAGGCAGCTTCCGCGCTTGGCCTGACGCGCATGCAAACGCTTTACAAGGTCATTCTCCCGCAGGCCCTGCTTGTTTCGCTTCGCTCCTACGGCAACGAGATCATACTCATGATCAAGGGGTCTGCCATTGTGGCGATCATCACGGTTTATGACCTGATGGGCGAGACGCGACGCGCCTTTGCCCGCACGTTCGATCTCCAGACCTATATCTGGGCCGCGCTCATCTATCTGTCGCTCGTTGAAACGCTGCGCGTCGTGATCGACCGTATTGAGAACCGCCTGACGCGCCATCTGAAGCGTTAGGCACTGCACCAAACATGGAGGAGGGAAACGATGGCGAAAGTGGCATTCATCGGCCTTGGCGTCATGGGCTATCCCATGGCCGGGCATCTGAAGGAACGCGGCGGGCACGAGGTGACGGTTTATAACCGCACCACCGAGAAGGCAAAGAACTGGGCAGACCAATATGGTGGCGTACACGCGTCGACCCCGGCCGAAGCGGCAAAAGACAAGGATTTTGTCTTTGCCTGTGTGGGCAATGATGACGACCTGCGCGAAGTGACAACCGGGTCCGACGGCGCGTTTCAGTCCATGAAACCCGGCAGCATCTTTATCGACAACACCACCGCATCGGCAGAAGTCGCCCGCGAGCTTGCCGGAATTGCCGAAGAAAAAGGTTTTGCCTTCATTGATGCACCGGTTTCCGGCGGCCAGGCAGGAGCAGAAAACGGCGTCCTCACCGTGATGTGCGGTGGCGCGCAGGAGCATTTCGACAAGGCTAAGCCAGTCATCGTATCTTACGCACGCATGATTGGCCTCATGGGCCCGGCAGGCTCAGGTCAACTCACCAAGATGGTCAACCAGATTTGCATTGCAGGCCTGGTTCAGGGGCTTGCCGAAGGCATACATTTCGCTGGCAAGGCCGGGCTTGATGTTGAGAAAGTCGTTGATGTGATCTCCAAGGGTGCCGCCGGTTCCTGGCAGATGGAGAACCGCCACAAGACCATGGCGGAGGGGAAATACGATTTTGGTTTTGCCGTCGATTGGATGCGCAAGGACCTTGGCATCTGCCTGACTGAGGCCGACAATAATGGCGCAAAACTGCCCGTTACGGCTCTGGTGGATCAGTTCTACAAGGATGTTCAGCAGATGGGCGGCAACCGCTGGGACACATCGTCTCTGCTTGCGCGCCTGGAAAAGAAATAGGCGTCCACGGGCGCTGGCTTCGTCAGCGCCCATGGCCAATTACGACGCCGCGCTGGACTGGCTTTCCTTGTCGAGGACGAGATAATCCAGCGGCAACTCGGTCGTGTACTTAATCTGCTCCATCGCGAAGGTTGAGGAGACGTCCCTGATCTCGATCTTGGAGATCAGACGCTTGTAGAACGCGTCATAGGCGGCAATGTCGGGAACGACGACCCGCAGAAGATAGTCCACATCTCCGCTCATCCGATAAAACTCCACGACTTCGGGGAACTCGCGGATGACTTCCGAAAAGCGCTTCAGCCATTCATGGCTATGGGCATTGGTGCGGATGGAGACAAAGACCGTGACGCGCGCATTCACCTTCGCAGGATCAAGGATCGCCACCCGGCGGCGAATGACACCCTCCTCCTCAAGTTTCTGAATGCGCCTCCAGCATGGTGTGGTGGAAAGCCCCACCTTCTTTGCGATATCCGCAACGGCAAGAGTGGCATTTTCCTGAAGCAGGCGGAGAATTTTACGGTCTAGACGGTCCATAATGGCACCCATTGAGAAATTTATTCTCAAATATCACCGACATTCTTCGACCACAAGAATCTCATTTCACTTATCACCCAGTGATGGTGTCACATTCTCACAGACACCTCTTTGCGTAAAAATGGCAGCAATTCTCTCTCGAACCATGGGTTCTTCCGCGCCCACCCGATTGTCCGCCACGAAGGATGTGGCAGAGGTAGCACTGGCACCGGCTTTGTCTTGGCATGGATCTCCCTCCAATTGGCAACCGTATCCGTCAGGGTTCGCTGTTTCAGTCGCCCCAGATGCCAAGCTTGTGCATATTGGCCAACAGCAAGGATCAGCTCGACCTGCGGCATGGCTCCCATCACTTCCTCCCGCCAGGTCGGCGCGCATTCGCGGCGTGGTGGAAGATCGCCGCCTTTTTCATCCTGTCCCGGAAAGCAGAACCCCATCGGCACAATTGCAAACAGGTTTCTGTCGTAGAAGGCCTCGCGCGATACGCCGAGCCATGAGCGCAATCGATCACCAGACCGGTCATCGAATGGAATGCCCGATGCATGAACCTTCGTCCCCGGCGCCTGCCCGGCTATCAGGATTCTCGCCTTGGATGAGAGCCAGGCTACGGGGCGGGGCTCATGCGGCAGACGTGACCCCATTTTGGGCGCATCCCGGCATAACCGACAGGCACTGATCCGCCGTTCCAACAGCAAGAGCTTCTGACTGGCTTCCAGATCCATCGCCTCAGGCTTGGGCGCTGGGGCGGGCTGCCTGTTCTTGATACCATCGCATCAGATGGTCTAACCCTTCGGGCATTTCTATCCGCGCCGGCTTCATGAACTGTATGCTGATGAAGGCAGTGATGTCGGCGATCGAGTATTTATCACCTGCAATGAAAGGCCTGTCACCCAGCAGCTCATCAAGAAACTCCAGGAATGCCGTCGCCTTTGGCCGGTTGGCATGCCCCCATTCAGGCACCTGCGGCACCTCCCACTCTTTCATCGCCGGATGCAAATGTCGAAAGACTGCGGCAACAGGCATGAACAGGCGATGTTCTACCCGGCGTTGCCACATCTCCACTTCTGCCTTGCCCACCGCCCCCTCACCGAACAGAGCTGGCTCAGGATGTAGCTCTTCGAAATAGCGGCAGATGGCGACTGATTCGCAGATGATCGTCCCATCGTCGAGCTCAAGTACCGGGAGCTCCCTGAAGGGATTGCGGCAACCGATTTCTTCGCCACGATGCTCCATGGCCCCCATATCGACGGTTTGAAGTGGCACATCCACCCCTTTTTCCGCCAGAAACATCCGCACACGCCTCGGATTGGGCGCCTTGCCGCCATCATAAAGTTTCACCGGCGTCTCCTCCCTTGTCGAACAATTTGCGCCAGATATTGATGCCGCGCGTGAGGGCGCCATGTCTGGGCTCGGCATTCAAGGCCTTTTGGCGCCGCCACTCCCGCGGCTCCTCAAAGCTGCCTGCCCACAGCCCGCGCCTGTTCCTGCGTGCATCATCTTCCATGCGCTCATAGTCACCATAGGCAACAGCCCACCCCGCTTCCACCATGGCGGCATTCACGTCGCGTCCACCCGCTGTGCAGCGAACCAGAAGCCGGTCGAAACGGTCCCTCTCCCACCCTTCGCAAGCAAGATCCTGGTTGCGTACAAGCTGCTGAAGCGCGGCGCGCGCCTCGCGCCCGCAGTCATAGGCACGACCGTCTATCTGGCAGGTCTGCCCAAGCTCGGGCGCATCAATGCCCTTCAGGCGCAGGCGCTCCCCATCAATTTCAAGGCTGTCTCCATCTCCAACGCGCGTCTGTCCGGCTAACTGCTGCACGGAGAAGCGATCGATCCTCGCCACAACCAGCGCCAGGCTCGCGAATATCAGCAATGTAACCGCCACATCGAGTGCACGTCGCAGTCCGCTGCGCTTTCCGCCATAGCTCCTGCGCCGTCTGTTCGGCTGGCGAAATCGGCTCATGTGCTGAAGGGACTCTTAAGCATTAGCGGTTAGGTTGTGGTGGATTGGCGGGAGAATTGCGTAGACTTAAAATGGGGCGCGACCAACACAGTGCTGCTGACAAGTTCATTGTGGACCGGCGCAAGCCGCACCGCAACAGCGATGTCGCACGCGCGGTTCGCAAGACCAGGGACCGCTTGTCGCATCAGGCAGGCAGTCCCACCTTCGACGCCGACATGCTCAAGATCCACGCGCGTGCCATCATCAGCAGCGCACCGGCCGTTCTGCTTCTCTTGCTCGCGGTCGCAATGTTTGGCGTACTGATAGAAATTCCGGTTCAGGCCGCTATCTGGCTTTTCCCCACGGCAGGCAGCTATCTCGGCCTCTTTCTCGTTTCCAGACATCTGGAACAGATTGAGCGTGAGGATATCGATATCCGGCATACGCGCCGCCAGTTCCTCACTCTCCACTTTATCGGTGGCGTGGGCTGGGCCTACTTCGTCTCCCTGCGTTGCGTGGAATGCGGCCTTCCCGATGTCTCGACGCTGCTGGCAATCGTCCTGCTGCTTGTCATTGCAGCCACTGCCCTTATTTCAGCATCCCTGAAGGGCGCAATACTCACCACATTCGCCATGCCGGTGGCTTCCTATGCCTATTACCACGCGCAACCGAGCCTGACGGTCGAAAGCATAATGGCGCTGGTACTTGCCGCTTCATTGCCATTCTTCACCTATGTCGCACATCAGCGCAACGAAGCCACCCTGCGCCTCCTCGCATTCCGCTCAGAGAAGGACGGCCTGATCGCTGAACTGGAAACGGCAAAGGCCATGTCCGATGAAGCGCGCAGGCGTGCGGAGGAAGCCAATCTCGCCAAATCACGTTTTCTCGCCTCCATGAGCCATGAATTGCGCACGCCACTCAACGCAATCCTGGGCTTTTCCGAGGTCATGGCGAAGGAAGTTCTGGGTCCGATCGGGAACGAGACATATCGCGACTATGCCAGCGATGTTCACGATAGCGGCAAGCATCTCCTCGCACTCATCAACGAGATACTCGATCTGTCACGGATTGAGGCAGGCCGTTATCAACTGAACGAAGAGCCGCTACGCCTCGGCGAGGTCGTCGCGGAATCCGCGCGAATGATGAACCTTAAAATCAGGGCCAAGGACATCAGGCTTGTCGAGGAAATGGAACCCCGCTTGCAGCGTTTGCTGGCAGACGAGCGCGCCATCCGCCAGATCACGCTGAACCTCCTGTCCAATGCCGTGAAATTCACACCTCGTGGCGGACAGATCAGGCTGACTGTTGGTTGGACAGCCGGTGGCGGCCAGTATCTCGCGGTCCGCGACAACGGGCCTGGTATCGCTGAGGATGAGATTCCGATCGTGCTGTCGGCCTTCGGTCAGGGCACAATTGCAATCAAAAGTGCCGAAGAAGGCGCAGGCCTCGGGCTACCCATCGTTCAAGGGCTGGCGGAGTTGCATGGCGGCAAACTCTATCTCAAGTCGCGCCTCAGGGAAGGCACGGAAGCCATCGTGACTTTCCCGGCCTCTCGCGTAATGGAAGAACTGCCTGCCGTCCCGGCTGAAGAACCGCGCCATAACCGGCAGGCACGCATAGCCTAACTGGCCTTCGCAGTCCGTGTTCGCATATCCGCCTGTGCAGCCGCGACGGCCCCTGCCGAACGAACAATGTCCACCGCAAGAACACCAGCCAGAGGATCGGAGGCCTCCAGACTGACAAGAGGCGTCAAACCAAGCCGGTCCAGCACCTCAACGCTGCATCCGCCCGTGTCTGCCACCATGCAATGTTGCAAACCGCGATCATTCAACCTGTGAACAACCGCCGCGGCGGCGACTGCTGCATTCCCATCCAGAAGGACAGCGATGTTCTGCGTACGTGCGGCAATGATGGCGCCTGCCATTGCTGAAATCTCACGTCCACCAAGTCGCCTAAGCGCTTCGAGGGGATCTGAGAGATGATCGGAATGTTGGCGAATTGCCTCACGGGCGAGATCATCCTCTGCCTCACCGGAGAGCAGCGCAGCCGTCAGGGCGTCGGCAGAGACCCGTGACGCGTCATCGAGTGTAGAAAGACAGACAAGGTCGGGACCATTTGCGAGCGCTTCCATTCCAAACGCCATGGTCGCTGCACATCCGCGCTCATCCAGTGCGGCTTCTTCCAGAATATTGCCGACAGGAACTTCCAGGGCCAGATCGAAGACGTTCAGCCCCACATTGTTGGCAGCACAGAGCTGGCTTACGACAGCGGCACCGGAAGCAATTTCCTCCATGCGCTGCAAGGCAGCGGCCACCGGCTGGCCATTGCCCATCCTCGAAGCTATCCCGTGGGTTGCCGCGAACAGGGCGAGATGAGGCTTTGTCACTAGTGGCGTGCTGCGTCCCGTTGCGGCCGCAAACCACGCGGCCACATCTTCAAATCGGCCTCCGCGCTCTCCATATCCTGCGAAAGCCGTATGGACCTTCGCAGCTGCGGATTCGTCCAATGGAGGCATATTTTGAGCGAGATTTCGGATATCGTCGAAGGGCAGTCCGGTCGCGGTCATCTTTGGCTTCACTCCACTCGTTACGAGCGGCATAACGGTCTCATCACGCAAAGGCAACGCAAGGCCAGCCAGATATGCCCACCATTCAGTCACCCTGCATATCGGTCTGCAATATCGACAGGGAAAGCGATCTGTGTCGGGGTTGTGGGCGCACCCTTGAAGAAATCGCATCCTGGATGCGGTTCAGCCCCGAGCAGCGCAAGGCGGTAATGGCCGATCTTCCTGCGCGCCTTGAAAAACTGAACACGCGCAATTCCCACCCTGCCGATAAAGAGGAGCAAGCGTGAGAGTCTTCTGGATAGTCCTGATCGTGCTTGCAGCGGGGCTTCTCCTGCTCGTTGCCAACCACGATTCCGGCAGCGTTTTTGGAATTGAAAACAGCAACTTCGCCAACCTTCTTTATCTTGGAAGTTGGGCTGCAGTCCTCATCGCCGGCGTGGCTGCCTCGCGTTTGAGCATATGGCCGGCCCTGCGCGACCTGGCCTATTGGCTGTTGATCATGCTCGTCCTGATGACCGGCTACCTCTACCGCTACGAACTTCAGGACGTGGCGCACCGCTTCACCGCGGGCCTCGTTCCTGGCAGCCCGGTCACCATTGGCAATGCAACAGCGCCCGCAGTGATGCTGGAGAAGGGCCGCAGCGGCCATTTCGAGGTACGCATGGAGGTGAATGGACAGTCGATCACGGCACTTCTGGATACCGGGGCATCAGTGACAATCCTCACCGCGCAAGATGCACGGCGCGTAGGGATAGATACCGGGCAACTCGACTTCAACATTCCGGTGCAAACGGCCAATGGCATCGGCCGTGCCGCGCGTTCAAGCGTGGAACAGATCGCAGTCGGCCCAATCACGCGCGGCAGAAGGACGGTTTATGTCGCGCCCGAAGGCGTTCTGGGGCAGTCGCTGCTGGGCATGGATTTCCTCTCAAGCCTCGCGGGCTATGATGTCCGGGGCGACCGCCTGATCCTGCGCGACTAGTTGACGCCTCAGATCAGGCTGATGAAGAAGCGCAAAGCCACAAGCAGGGAAAAGATGCCGAAGCCGATCTCGAGCTGACGCTTGTCAAGCGCATGGGCGATGCGTACGCCAAGCGGAGCTACGAAAAGCGTGATTGGAATGACCAGCAGGACGGCAATCCAGTTCACGAAGCCGGTGGACCCCACAGGCAATGCAGCCAACCCCCAGCCCGCCCAGATATAGCCGATGAAGCCTGGAATGGAGATAAGCACTCCCACGCCGGAAGATGTCGCGACTGCCTGATGCATCGGGCGTCCGAACAAGGTCATGAAGGTGTTGTTGAGCACCCCGCCGCCAATGCCCATCAGAGTGGACAACATGCCGATCACGACGCCCACCAAGGCGCGTACTGGGTTCTGCGGCAGCTCGTCTGCGATGCGCCAGCCACGCCGATTGAAGATGAGCTTGATGCCGATCAGAAACACGATCACTGCAAAAATCGCCCTCAGACCCGCGCTTGATATCGACGCGGTGATCAGCGTTGCCGCGACTACGCCGGCCGGCACGGCTATCACGAAGCTGCGCAGCAGATCCATGTCAACCGCGCCCCGCAGAAAGTGGGCGCGGCATGAACGCAGTGAGGTTGGCACGATGATCGCGAGCGAACTGCCGACAGCCAGATGCATCCGCACCGCCTCGTCCACCCCGACCAACCCGAAAACCTGATAGAAAACCGGTACCAGAACCGCGCCGCCACCAATCCCGAAGATGCCGGCAAGAAGGCCGGCAACGACGCCCGCCCCTGCAATTGCGGCAGCGAAGATGATCATCTCGCCTATCGGTATGTTCAAGATCACCCTCCCCACCCGGCATGGCATCCACAATCCATGAAACGCGGAATCACGCAGATGCTCCGCGTTGATTGGCTAATGCCACAGCGCGACTTTGGCAATCAGCAGGGCTAATCCGAGAGCATTTCAGGCTGCGGGAGCCTGTGCGGCTACGCGGACCTGCTCAGCCGCGCGCAAAAGGACTTCAGGTCCGGCACCCGGACGTGTAGCTTCGCTCGACAATATCTGCCGATAGGCCCGCGCACCGGGGCGGCTGTGGAACAGGCCGATCATGTGGCGGCTCACATGGGAAAGTCTGCCGCCTGCCGTAAGGTGATCGCGCACATATTCAGCCATCATCTCCACGACCTCGAAGGGATCGGGTGCGGGGGTTCGAGCCCCATAGAAACGGTCGTCGACATCTGCAAGTATGTCGGGGTTTTGATAAGCCGCGCGCCCCAGCATCACACCATCCACATGCGCCAGATGCTGTTCGGCCTCCTCGATCGTCTTGATGCCGCCATTGATGCCGATGAACTTCTCGGGCAGGCGCTCCTTCAAGCGATAGACACGGTCGTAATCAAGCGGAGGAATGTCGCGGTTTTCCTTGGGGCTAAGCCCCTGCAGCCAGGCCTTGCGCGCATGCACCCACAGCGCGTCGGCATTGACCGCGAATACCCCATACGCCAGACGATCGAGCGCTTCTTCCGGATCCTGATCATCCACGCCGATCCGGCACTTGACCGTGACCGGCACGTCGACCGCCTCCTGCATGGCCTTCACGCAACGCGCAACCAGATCCGGCTCTTTCATGAGGCAGGCACCGAATGTGCCCGACTGCACACGGTCAGACGGGCAGCCGACATTGAGATTGATCTCGTCGTAACCGAAAGCGGCACCGATCTCGGCAGCACGCACCAACTTCTCCGGATCGCTTCCGCCAAGCTGAAGAGCCACAGGATGCTCGGCGTCATTGAAGCCGAGCAAACGCTGGCGATCCCCGTGAATAGCCGCATCCGCGACGACCATCTCCGTGTAGAGCAGCGCGTTCTGCGTCAACTGACGGTGAAAAAACCGGCAATGACGATCCGTCCAGTCCATCATCGGCGCGACGGACAAAATCTTCTGCTTAGATTTCAGCGCTTGCGCATACATTACGAATGGGGCTCGTTTTCATCTCAGGCGTTTGTCGCGACCGACAGCTGGCCCTGAACCCTCCACCTATCGGGTGCGAATGCGAGTGTACAGCCAACTGCGAGCCATCAATTAGTGCCAGCAAACGCTATGCACAACCCCGTCAAAGCCTAGCTGTCTGCGCCCCTAGCTTCTGCGCCAAGCAGGCGCGGCAGGTCGCCGAAACGTGCAATGAGCGAAAACACCAGCACCGCAACGGCAACGAAGAACACCGAAACAGCGGCCATAGTAGGCGTATAGCCGTAACGAAGTGCGTTGAAGATCTTGATGGGAAGCGTTTCCATCGTGAAGCCGACTGTCATGTAGGCAACGATATATTCGTTGAGCGAGAGTACGAAAGCGAAGGCAAAGCCGGAAATCAGATAAGGCAGGATCAGCGGCATGATGACAGTCCGCAACACGATCCTGTCATTGGCCCCCATTGTCGAGGCCGCCTCCACAAGGGAACGGTCAATGGATGAAAAACCAAGCGAAATCGTCACCAAGGGCAAGGTCACGAAGAATATTGCATGGCTGAGAACGGCCGTCCAAGGCTGGCCATACGCACCGATAGTCGCCCAGAACGTCAATAGCCCCAAGGCCGTTATGACAGGTGGCAGGATAAATGGCGCGACGCCGAGCAGACGGAAGATCTGCGCCCACGGCGCCACACGGCGCCACAGGAACCAGGACAAGGGGAAGGCGATCGCCACCGCCAGCGCAGCCGAGAAAGTGGCCAGAAACAGAGATGCAAAAAGCGACGAACGCCAGCCCGCATCCATGAATATCTGGCCGTACCAGGCGAGCGAAAGACCCTCCGGCGGGAAAGCCAGTGTTTGCTTCTCATTGACCGAGACACCCACAACGACGACGAGCGGCCCGATCAGGAACAGTGCCACCAGCGCAAAGACCACAAACCTTGCGAAGACCGCTTTCATCACGCCTCATCCTTTCGACTGCCGAGCATGATGGTAAGCCCTACCAATGCCAGCGAAAACAAAACGAGGAACACCGCCATCGCAGCCGCAAACGGCATGTTGGACTGGTAGATCGCCTGATCGGTGATGAGGACGGACAAAGTCCAGTGCTGCGGGCGTCCCAGGATCTGCGGCAGCAGATAGGAGCCCAGAGCGAAGACAAAAACCATGATCACGCTCGCTACCAGCGTGTTCCGCATCGCGGGCACGATCACGTTCATGAATCCGCGCATCGGCGATGCACCCAATGTACGCGCCGCTTCAAGAAGGGTCGGATCAAGCCGCGCGAGCGCCGGATAGAGGATGAGAACCGTATAAGGGAACGCTTGATACACCATACCCGTGGTCACGGCCCAGAAATTGGGCATCAGCGCAGTCGGGGTTTCCATCAATCCGAGCGCGACGAATATGTTGGACAATCCCGCGGTTCGAGAGAAAAGGGTCGACCAGGCAAAACCGATGATGACCTCTGACAATGATAGCACAGCCAAAAGCGCAACGAGCCAGATCGTTTGGGTGCGCCTGCTTGCACGGCTGAGCAGATAGGTGAACGGAAAGCCGATCACCACGCAGATCAGTGCCACTGTTATGGCAAGGAAAAGCGAGAAACTCAGCACACCAGCGAAGAAGGACGACAGGAACCGCGCATAATTGTCGAGCACGAATTCCGGTGTGTAGAACCCGCTGGGATCGCGCTTGAAAAAGCTTACCCCTATCATCGTCGAAAACGGGATGACGAAGAAGACCAGGAGCATCAGCGCCGGGAAGGCAATGGGCAGATAATGCGCTAGCGCTTTCGGCGGTTCACGTCTCATTTCTCAAGCACCACGCAAGCATCTGCTGGAAGTTCGAGATCGATCTTCTGCCCCGGTTTCAGATCGGATCGCTCACGCGGCGTGGTAACGGCGACGATGGTTGCCTGTCCAACCTGCACGAAGGTCTCGATGGTGCCGCCGAGATCCCGGACAAATGTGACCTCGCCTGACAGGCTGCCGGTACCGGCTTCTACCAGGCGCACATCCTCAGGGCGAACGGATAGCTGCGCCTTGCCTTCAGGTGCAGCAATGCCAGGCAGCAGGCGGTCGAGCACCATCGCCCGGCCCGCACCATCGCGCGAAAGCTCCAGAAGATTGGTGGAGCCGATAAAGTCGGCAACAAACGCATCGGCGGGCTTGCGGTAGATCTCCACCGGCGAGGCCGCCTGGCGAACCCTGCCCTCACCCATCACCACGACGAGATCCGCCATTGTCATGGCTTCGCGCTGGTCATGGGTGACGACAATGGTGGTGATGCCCAGCTTCTGCTGGAGCTGGCGAAGCTCGACCTGCATGGCCTCGCGCAATTTCGCATCGAGTGCTGACAATGGTTCGTCGAGAAGAAAGAGCTTTGGTGAAAGCGTCAGCGCCCGCGCAATGGCAACACGTTGGCGCTGGCCACCAGAAAGCTTCGAGACGGGACGATCTGCAAAGCCTGGAAGGTGGATCAGGTTCAAAAGCTCTTCCACCCGCTCCTGCTGCTTGGTGCGCTCCACGCCACGGATTCGCAAGGGATAGGCGATATTCTCGCCGACAGTCAGATGCGGGAACAGTGCCAGCGACTGAAAGACCATACCCAAATTGCGTTTGTGAGTGGGCACACCACTCACATCCTCGCCACCGACCAGAATGCGCCCCGAGCTTTGCTCCTCCAGGCCAGCGATCATTCTCAGCAGTGTTGTCTTGCCACAACCCGAAGGGCCAAGCAGACACACGAATTGCCCCTGAGGCACCTCCAGATCAACATTTTCAACCGCAGTGAAGCGGCCAAAACGCTTGCTGATATTTTGGAGTTGAAGACCTGACATAGTTCCTCCGGGACGATCAGCATTTACCCCTCTCGCACCAAGGGTTTGGGTGCGAGAGAGAATGTTGTTTCTTATGTTGGACGTTCAAAGCCGACAAGAAGCCGGACTGCGCGGCTTTAGCCGACGATCATCTCGGTCCATTTCTGGTTCAGCCAATCGGCCTTGGAGGTGTAGAGATCGTAGCGCGGAATGATCGGATCGATCTCCGAAGAAACCGCAGCGAATTCTTCATCCGTCAGTTCCAGAACCGAGCGCTGGAGCGTGGGCGCTGTACCCACCTTCCTGGACATCAGCGACTGAATTTCAGGCTGGCACATGAAGTCGACGAATATATGCGCTTCTTCGACCTTGTCGGATGCCTTGGACAGGACCCAGTTACCGCGATCCTGAATGCCGCCTTCCTTCGGGAAGGTCGAGCGAACCGGATGTCCGTCGGCTGCAGCCAGGCCGGTCACGTCATGGTAATACTGCCCCATCGGGATTTCCCCGGATTTCAGCGCCTGCTCGAACTGCGCCTCATCACGATACCACAGACGAACATTCGGCTTCACCTCTGCCAGCTTCTCGAAAGCTTTCAGCTGGCCTTCCTCCGTGTCGAGTGCATCCGTGCCACCCATGAATGTAGCGGCAGTCACTTCGAGCAGGAAGGAGTTGGCCACCAGCGCAAGAAGCCCCAGCTTGTCCTTGTTTGCGGGGTCCCAGAGCGCGGCCCAGGATTCGGGCGCTTCCGGGTAGGTGTTTGTATTGGAAACGAGCGTGATGTACCACGCCACGGCCCCGATGCCCGCTACAGTGCCATCTTCGTATTTCGAGATGAACTGGGGAAGAAGCTTGTCGTAGCTGGAGATTTTCGCAGGATCAAAAGGAGTCCAGAGCTTCGTCGCCTGACCTTTGAGCGTGGCCGTTTGAGCCATCATCGACACATCGGCGGGAGCACGCCCGGCACGCGCCGCCTGCTCAAGCTGCACCAGCCAGGCTTCACCCGTCGGCTCGGCGATGGATTCGACCTTGATGCCGGTGGCTTCGGTGAATTTGGGAAAGATGTGGTTGTCGAACGAGTCCTTGAAGTAGCCTCCATAGACGCCAACCTTCAGCGACTTGTCCTGCGCGCGCAGCACTGCCGGCATGGCTAGCATGCCAGCGCCTGCAACACCTGCTCCCAACAGCGTTCTGCGGGTAAATGAAAACTTCTTGTCCACGGCCATTGTATTTCTCCTCTGTTGTTGGCCTGCCGGATTCCCCTGAAGGTATTCTTTTTTCGCCGGCAGCTTCAGCTTTTTCCAATTGATGGGCTGAAAACCATCAAGCTCAAGATTTCAAACAGCACCTGCGCGCCTGCATGAGCGGTGTTCGTCGTCGCATCATATTGAGGGGCCACTTCCACTACATCGCCGCCGACCAGGTTGACGCCCTTCAGGCCACGGATGAGTTCGAGAACCTCGCGTGTCGTAAAACCGCCAACCTCTGGTGTCCCGGTTCCAGGAGCGAAGGCGGGATCGAGACTGTCCACGTCGAATGATAGATATGTCGGACCGTCTCCCACGACCTCCAAGGCCTTCGCGATCAGCCCCTTGATGCCGATATGCGGTATTTCCTCGGCGTGAATAACGGTCATTCCACTCTCATAGGAAAACTCCCAGAGATAATCGGCTGCGCCGCGAATGCCGATTTGGATAGTGCGGGAAGGATCAAGAACGCCATCAAGAACCGCATTTCTGAACGGCCCTCCGTGATGGAATTTCGTTCCGTCGAAAGCACCACCAGTGTCGCAATGCGCATCAATATGGATCATGCCCACCGGCTGTTCCTTGCCCACAGCCTTCAGGATCGGGTGTGAAATCGAATGGTCCCCACCCACCGAAAGCGGCGCGACGCCCTTGGCGATAATCTTGCTGATGAAGGCTTCGATATTGTCGTGGCTCTGCTCAAGGCGATAGCGGCTCTCAAAAGGCACGTCGCCAATATCGGCCACCTTCAGGTCAAAGACCGGTGCACAATCCAGCACATGATTGTAGGGTCCGATCCTTTCGATGGAGCGGATGGCACGCGGGCCAAACCGTGAGCCGGGCCGATTGGTCACACCGAGGTCCATCGGCATGCCGATCAGTGCCACCTGAAGGTCATCCACCTGCGGATCTGCCCCGTCGACGGGCCTGTAGGGCGCATCCAGCAATGTGGGCACACCGGCATAGGGCGCCATACGGGTGCCACCCTTGGAGAAAATCTTGTCCGCAACGCGCTTGAAGCGAGGATCGTAGAGTTCGCCGCCATGGCCCTTGCCATATTTTTCCTGAAGGCGGTTCAGCTTTTCCCGATCCATATATCCGTCTCCCTTTGCCGCCGATCTACATGGGATGGCGCTTTACTATTGATAAAATGGTGGAGGAGCTTGGACTGAAAGACAATTGATAATATTACCGGCTTTATTGTGAGTTTTTCTAACACTGGGGCTGCCGTGACCAGTCGCTTGCCACCGCTCAATCCGCTCCGTGCCTTCGAGGCCGCCGCACGCCATCGTTCGCTGACAAAAGCGGCAGCCGAACTAAACGTGACCCATGGCGCGGTCAGCCATCAGGTACGCGCTCTTGAGGCCTCACTCGACGTGAAGCTGTTCAGACGTGAGGGTCAACGTCTGCAACTGACGCCGCAGGGTGCGGAACTTCTGCCAGCTGTCACTGGCGCCTTTGAAACGATCGCATCGGCGACGCAGCGCGTGACGCGCCCCAGCACCTCCGGCCGGCTCACCGTCGCCTGCGTACCCGCACTCTTGTCGCTCTGGCTGCTTCCGCGCCTGTCCAGCTTCATGGCACAGTTTCCGGAGATAAAGCTCACATTCGACGCGAGTAACGACCCTGACAACATCTACTCCGCCGATCACGACATCAGCATCATCTATGGGGACGGTAGCTGGACGGACTGCTGGCTGAAAAAATGGACCTCCTTCGACCTGTTTCCCGTGGTCAGCCCAAGCCTTATCAACAACCAGCCATTGCGAACCATTCGCGACCTGAAGGACACGGTCCTGCTCCACGCGGATCAGGGAAGAGAATGGCATACCTGGCTTGCAGCCGCAGATGCTCTGGACCTGCACCGAAATAACGGCCTTCACTTGGCCGATGCTCGCTTGGCGATCGAAGGTGCGGTACATGGCCTCGGGGTTGCGCTGGGTGATACTCTCACCGTGGCAAATCATCTTGCAAAGGGACAGCTCGTCGCTCCCTTCAGCCTGTCGGTACCTGCCGTGGATGCATTTTATGTTGCCTGCAGCATGGAAGCGCGATCGGCACCCATCGTACAGGTCTTCATCGACTGGCTATTCGCTGCAATCGAGGACGACGACGCCCGCGCCACACCGCGCCCCGTGACGCGAAGAGCGCCGCGCCGCCAGAACGGCAACGCGCCGCGGTAATGGCTAGCGCCCCTGCCCTCCAGCCTCCAGAGATGACACGGGGTGCGGGGTGTCGCGTTCGATGGAGGAGAGTACGGATTGCTCCCCCAGTTCTTCCAGAAGTCGCAGTCTGGCGCGATTCAGCCGACTTTTCACCGTGCCAATGGCGCAATTGCAAATCTCGGCTGTCTCCTCATAGGATGAGCCGAGCACACCGATGAGCACAAGAACCTCGCGCTGTTGTGGAGGCAGACGCTGAATGGCTTCAGCGATCTCGCGACCACGCGCCGACCACTCCTGCGTCGCATCGGCCGCAGGCTTGGCTGACACGCAGTCCGCATCGCCAGGCGCTTCGCGCGCAGCGAGTTTCACCCGCGTGTAGAACGTGTTGCGCATGATGGTGAAGAGCCAGGACTTGATGCTCGTTCCCGGCTGGAACTGATGAATGTTCTTCAACCCCTTCATCAAGGCTTCCTGCACCAGATCATCCGCGTCGTTAGGATCGCGATAGAAGGTGCGGGCAAAGGCACGGAATGCCGGTAGCAGTCGGACAATCTCGGCGTGATGATCCTTGATATCCTGAGATTGCGGTTCCCGCACCGTCGGCATCGAGTGATCTCCTGAAAGTCGTGCGTGGAAGACGTTGCACCTTAAATGTCGGCTTCAGCCACAAGGTTCCGCGCAAAGCGAAAAGTGAATGATCAGGATCCCGAAGCCTTGATTCGCTGGAGATCATCCTTCTCAAGCAGGCGCTGCAACCGACGCCGTTGACGCTTGGAGCGGATCATCCGGGCAGAAACCGTGGGCGAATAGAGCCGCAGCTTGTTCTTGTCCTCATAGATCCTGAATGCGCGCTCTGCCGCCACCAGAGCGTTCTCGGCCGTATAGGTGGCGACAACCGTGATGGTGAATTCCGGGGGATATTGCCCTTGTTCGGCTCCTTCTGATGCAAGCACCTGCTCAAGTATCTCGCGATAGGAGCCGATATCGACCATTTCTGCGCTCTCCAGCGGCCCCTGAAGCAATTTGACCCGCTGGTCGGCCTGATCAGGATAACGCACCTCGAAATCACTCAGCGAACATACCTGATCATCATCATCACCTTTGGTCGATAGAAGGATGGCCTCGATATAGATCGGTTCCGCACTCATGTTCGACAGCACGCAACGCGCATCGATATTCCGCCCTCCGCCGCGATTGATAAGGATCTTGGGCCGCATGCGGTGACGGTAGCCATTCAGCAAAACCTGGAAATAGCCAATCCAGACCACCAGCGTCGCCAAGGTCGCGACAGAGCTTATCGCCCCGCTATTGAGCTGAAACCATTCCCACACATTGTGCTCCTGTCGTTGAACTTGATCAGGCAACGTCGACAGGGAGTTTTGGTTCATAAGGCAAGGAACTTCCGGCTCCACACCGCCGTTGATCGCTCATTCAAGGGAGCCAACAGCATGACCAGGATCGTTTACGAAGTCGTCGAGCATGAGGACGGCTGGGCTTACAAGGTGGGTGACGTGTTCTCGGAGACCTTCCCTACGCGCAGCGAGGCGGAGCAAGCTGCCGAAACCGCTGCAGCGGAGCATGAACTCAGCGGCTCGGATGAACATATCGAATATGAAGATGAAGATGGCGTCTGGCACGAAGAGGATGTGTCCGGTGAAGAACGCCCTGAGACAGATGTAGAGCGCTAATCACGCTTCTGCTGCGCCTCTTCGAGCACGGACACAGGGGCGTCGGCTGCAGAACTTCCGTCACGTTCTACCGCCTCGCGCCGGGTAGCGAGTGCCTCCTGCAATTGCAGGGCAAGCTCCATCAATCGATCCGGCACGGCTTCCTTCTCGATTTCGCGAAGGAGGAGCGCCAGCTCGTCGTCAATTGTCGGCTCGGTTGGCGGTGGAACCGGTTTGTCCATCGTCTCCTGCACCTCTGCACCTCGACAACCCTGTTCCTTCATAACCTCTTTTCCTTACCGCAGCAGTAAATTCAGCGTGTCTTTTACGAATTGCCACGGGTTTGGAAGGAAAGCAGGGGTCTGCTGAGGAAAGCAGATCCTTGAAGACCGAACCGCCAAGGCACCTGCACAGCCTTTGAAATACCGATTCTCGGACCGGACAATACCGTGTGCACGTCATCGCCAAGCGACAGGTGGAACGGTTCGTCCCACAACGCCAAGCCGTCATGGCGCTTGTCAATCGCCAGTGCCTGACAAAGCTTCCCCGGCCCGGAGCAGAGTTGCCGGAGGCCATCCTGACCCCGACGCGCTTTCATCTCCTCGATACCCCAGAGCGGTTCGAGCGCACGCACAAGAACTGCATGCCCGCGCGCGCATACGATGTTGAAACACCAATGAATACCGTAGGAACGATAGACATAGGCGTGCCCGGGAGGACCGAACATTGCCGCATTGCGCGCAGTCATGCCGTTGAAACTGTGCGAGGCCGGGTCATCCGGCGCGTAGGCTTCGGTCTCGACGATCCTGCCCCCTGTTCCCGCTAGCGTGAGTTTCGCACCGATGAGTTCCGGCGCAACTTCAGCGGCGGGACGATCATAAAACTCGTATAACTGGGTCAATCTGCACCTAACAGGGGAACTTTGCTTCTGCTCCAGTGATTGTCACGGTGACCGGTGTCGCAATGGGGCGCCCGGCATTTCAGGCGCCAGGGAGCGCTCTCACTCTGCGACCGCTCGACCAGAACATCGCCGAATTGCACGATCCCGAATTCGCTGCTCAACGCGCGGATCTGGTTTATGTTTCGGACCAGGAGCCAGGCATCAGGCGCAAACGGGCGGGCAAGGGTTTCTATTACCTTCATCCCGACGACCGCAAGGTCGATGATCCCGAAACATTGGCTCGTATCCGTGCTTTGGCCATACCACCCGCCTGGGAGGATGTTTGGATTTCACCCGAACCGGCCGGACATATCCAAGCCACGGGCCGCGACGCCAAGGGGCGAAAGCAGTACCGCTACCACAGTGGCTGGACGGCCTGTCGAGA
This sequence comes from Nitratireductor sp. CH_MIT9313-5, assembly GCF_037029545.1. Classification (NCBI taxonomy): domain Bacteria; kingdom Pseudomonadati; phylum Pseudomonadota; class Alphaproteobacteria; order Hyphomicrobiales; family Phyllobacteriaceae; genus Nitratireductor; species Nitratireductor sp. CH_MIT9313-5. The sequence continues at coordinate 470,309 of NZ_JAYMER010000014.1, forward strand.
CGAGGCAAAGTTCAGCTCGCTGGCCGATTTTGCCCGCAGCCTCCCCGTGTTGCGCGACAGGGTCGAGCGCGACATGCGCCAACGTTCACTGTCACGTGAGCGGGTGGTTGCCTCGCTGGTATGGTTGCTGGACAACGCCCTGATCCGCATTGGCAATGACATCTACGCCAAGGAGAACAAGAGCTACGGCCTGACGACACTCAAGGAGCGTCATGTCGAGGTGGAGGGATCGCGCTTGCGGTTCTCCTTCCGCGGCAAATCCGGGCAGGAATGGAATCTGCAACTCGCCGATCGGCGGATTGCCCGCGTGGTTCGCAGCATGCAGGAGCTGCCCGGGCAACGCCTTTTCCAGTATCTGGGTGAAGACAAGTCTCGCCACGACGTTCACTCCCACGACGTCAATATCTATATTCGGGAGACGATTGGTGAGCGCTATTCCTCCAAGCATTTCAGAACCTGGGGCGCCACCACAATTGCCTGCGACCAGCTGCGGCAAATGGAACTGCCCGACACGAAGAAGGAACGGGCTCGCCTGCAAAACCAGGTCATTGATCGGGTGGCCAAGAAGTTGAACTACACCCGCGCCGTCTGCCGTCGCTGCTACATTCACCCGCTGGTGCTGAGTGAGTGGGAGGACGGGCGCCTTCAGCCCGTGATGGCAGAATACAAGCGCCGTTACCGCAAGCCGCTGAAGGGCATGGATCTGGATGAGTCGCTTGTGCTGCGCTGGCTGGAGAGAAAGACCGGCAATTGAGCTCCCCTGCGTAACCCTCTTTAAGGTCAGGGTTTGACGCGCGCCCGCACCTGCTCGACAAGAAGGCGGTATTCACGCAGTGCCGCACCTTCTGCCGCAAACGCTTCAGTAGGGACGGCCCCAGGGTCTTCCTGATGGTCCTCGGGGTCCACCCATCGCTCAAGAACGTCCAAGACCTCCCGATCTCCCCCATCTACCAGCCGCGTGAGCAACAGTGTCAGCACCTCGCGCTGTGCGTTGAGCCGTCCTTCGAGTTCGTAATTGTCGAGCTGAGGCATCTGATCCTTCTTTCCCGTCGGCTTCAGTTTCTATTCCCGATCTGTCAGCGCGCTTTCTTCACCAGGCATCTCCACATCCTCATGCAGCGTATCGCGCATCCATACCTGCTTGACGACCACAAGGCATAACACCGCGAGCGGTGTGGCAAGCAAGATCCCAAGCGGCCCGAAAAGAATGCCGAACGCCAGCACCGCAAACAGCGTCACAGCCGGCGGAAGCGTCACTGTCTGCTGCTGTATGAGCGGATTAAGGACGTTGCCCTCCACCTGCTGAATAAGCACATAGAGCCCGGTCACCCACAGGGCCATATCCGGGCTGTGTGAAAGCGCAATCGCAATACCCGGGGCAGCCGCCAATATGGGTCCAATGAATGGGATGAACTCCAGAACGCCGGCGATGAACCCAAGCGCGAGTGCCGATTCCAGCCCCAGCACCCAGAGACCGGCGAAAGTCAGGACACCTACCACCACCATTGCGGTAAGTTGTCCCGCCAACCACAGACGTAAAGCGGTCGCCGCGGACTGAAGCGTCTCCCTCACATGGCTTCGGTGCTCACGGGGAAAGAGATACAGAAGCCCACCGACATAGAGTTGTGGGTGAAAGCCGAAGTAAAAGCCGGCAATCAGCACGAGCAGGACATTGCCGACCACGCCCGCAGCGGCCGATGAAAATCCTGCAATTCGATTGATGAACGATGTTTGGGAGACCATGCTCTCGACACGCGTCGAAAGCCATTCCTCGACATTTTGCAGGCCGAGCCATGTTTCGAGAGGTCGTATGAGATCAGGCAGTCGCTGCCACAGCTCGCTAAGCTGCGAGGCCAGTTGCGATCCGACCAGCATGGAGAATGCGACGATAAGCAAAACGATGACGATCGACACCGCCAGAAATGCCACTGCCCGACTGACCGGAAGTATTTTGGTGAGCTGGCTTGCGAGGCTGGTCAGGGTGATCGCCACCAGAACAGCTGCAAAGACCAGAAGAACGAGATTTCGGAGAAACCAGAGAGCGGCTAGCGCGGCTATGAAAAGCGCGATGATGAAGAGCCTGAAAGCGAAGCTTCCAAATCCGTCATCGCTTCCCAAGCGCGCACCCATCCGCTCCCCCTGCGTGTTTCAGTTCAACTGTGTACGGGCGGTCAGTCAGACCTCCCCGAAACGATCACCTTCCTTTGAAGGGTCGCGCTGAAGAACGCGCTCTTCCTCACGATCGGGAAGAGCAGCATCGCTCTCCTGATAGGGGTTGTCGTCATCTTCGCTTGGCAGTTCGCCATCCGGTTCTTCCTCGAAGCGCACATCGCCGTTCTCGTGGATGCTCGTGGGGCGCACCCCTTCTTCAAGCTCGTCCCAGTCCTCCTGCTCAAGTGCCGGACCGCCATCGGTCTGAAGCTTTACATCATCTGTCTCGAAATCGGATTTCTTGTTCGTTGGCATGACTGGCTCCGTCGATCTGATCGCCTTTTGATGGCTCAACGGAAGGCTGACCCGAATGTTCCACGGAACCTGTTCCTGCCTCACACGTTGCACGCCAAGCAGGCTCACAGGCTTACAAAGCCATTTCGCTGATGTTCGGGGGAAACAGGACGCGACATGCTGGACGGGCTCATCACCCAACACATGATCTCGCACATCGTGGCGATGAATGTTGTTGCCCCGGCGATGGCGCTGGGATTGCGGCATGCAGATCTTCCCCTATTCCGGTACGTGTCCCAGGGGCTGACCCCGGCGCTGATCCTGCAGCTTTGCCTGTTATGGGGCTGGCATATCCCCAATGTGCTCGCCGCAGCACATAGCTCGCATGTTCTGATGACCCTCATGCATGCCAGCCTGTTCATTTGCGCTTTATGGTTCTGGGCCGCCACTTTTGCGAAGGCTCATACTCAAGGCTGGCATTCTCTCAGCGCCCTTCTGGTGACGGGCAAACTCTTCTGTCTGCTCGGCGTACTTCTCACTTTTGCACCACGTCCGCTTTATCTGGGCGTCGGCGTCAGCATCGAGCCATCTGCCATGCTCGCCGACCAGCAGATGGCTGGACTTCTCATGCTGGTGGCCTGCCCGCTGACATATGTTCTAGCCGCCATCATAATCGCCGCTCGCTGGACATTGTGCATGGACACGGCGCAGGGATGGACACCGCGAAACGGGCCGGATTGAACCATGTGGTCCGGCTGGCCGAAGCGAAAGACCTGGATACTCGCAGCCGTGATTGCAGCTGTTGCCGCTGGCGCTGGCGGGGCCGTCTTCATGTTTTCAGGCCTGTACAATGTCGGTGCCGATGTCCGGCACTTTCGCATCACCGAATACATCATCCGGTTGACCCTGCACCGCTCGGTGGCACACCATGTGCAACGAGATGCTCCACCGGCTCTGGAAGCCCCCGGCCTGAAGGAACTGGGCGCGAAATATTTCGAATTCGGCTGCACCCCCTGCCACGGCTCTCCCGAGCGCGACGCAGGACCGATAGCCTCCAGCATGTATCCCGCTCCACCCTCTCTTCACGAGGCATTGCTGGAGTGGACGGTGAATGAACAGCACTGGATCGTGCAGCACGGGCTCAAGTTCACTGGCATGCCAGCCTGGGCCGGGCGTGATCGTGAACGCGAGGTCTGGGCGCTCGTAGCATTCCTGCAGGATATACCGGGCATGACCCGCAACGAGTATGAAGCCATGCTTGGACGGCAATCCGGTGCGGATGCATCTGGCACCAATCGTGTTGCCTTCTGCGCCGGCTGCCATGGGGACGAGGACACCCCGCCAGTCAGCGGGCTGGTGCCTTCCCTGAACGGGCAGCCTTCCCCATACCTTGTACGGTCTTTGCAGGATTACGCTGCAGACAAGCGCCAGAGCGGCATGATGGAGCCGATCGCCGCACGGCTTACGCCGAAAGATGCCGACCGCATCGCCCGCCTCTACAGCGGCTTCGAACCTATCGCTCCCACGGCAGACGAATTTTCACCCAAGGTGATTGAAGTCGGGCGAAATATTGCCGAGAGCGGCTTGCCGGAAAAAGGCATCGCCCCCTGCTCTGCCTGCCACAACTCCCGGGCCTCGCCGCAATTCCCTCGTCTGGCGGGCCTCTCCAGAAACTATATCGTCGAGCAGTTGCTTCTCTGGGCCGAAGGCCAGCGTGTCCAGACCGGCTATGGCAAGATCATGCAACGCGCCTCTTCCGGCCTAGCTCTTGATGAGATGAATGCCGTGGCTGCCTTCTACGCCGCGCAATCAGCCGATTCCGGAAAACCCGCAGATGGCAAAGCTGCGAACAGGCTGGGAGATGTGCGATGAGAAACTTCCTCCCAATCCTGTTCATGGCCTTGCTGCCGCTTGCTGGCTGTGAAGGAACGCAGTCCGTACTGCAGTCAACGGGTCGTGAGGCAGGTGAAGCCGAAACCCTTTTCTGGATCGCCACTGGCGTAAGCGTGGCAGTCACGCTGCTGATCGTTGTGCTGATCGCGATAGCCTTGTCAGGGAAACGATCTTGGCGGGCACTGCTCAGCCACGAGCGGACCATCCTCTATGGCGGCATTGCGCTGCCCGCGGTCGTTTTGACCTATCTCTTCGTCCACAGCATCCTGCTGCTTGAGGCCGGAACCAGTCGGGCAGCTGGCAACGGAGAACCGACAATCACCATTTCAGGAAAGCTCTGGTGGTGGGAAGTCACCTATCACACGGCACAAGGCGATATTCGCAGCGCAAATGAACTGCGCCTGCCGGTTGGCCAGCCGGTTTCGATACGGCTGGTTTCCGACAATGTGATCCACAGCTTCTGGGCGCCACAGCTTGGCGGAAAACTCGACATGATACCCGGGCGCGAGAACATCATCACAATGGAAGCTACTAAGCCGGGCATTAGCCGCGGCCAATGTGCCGAATATTGCGGCGGCGCCCATGCGCTGATGTCGTTTCACGTGGTCGCGATGCCCGCCGACACCTATGACAAATGGCTGGTGCAGGAGGCAGATCCGGCGATCAAGCCCTCAGGCATGCTTGCCCAACGCGGATTGCAGGTTTTCACCCAAAGCGGCTGCGGCGCCTGTCATACGATCCGTGGGACGACCGCAAATGGCATTATCGGTCCGGATCTGACGCATCTGGGCAGCCGCCATTCGCTCGCAGCTGCAACATTGCCGAACAACGAGCAGGCAATTGCTGATTGGATCACCGACAACCAACACTTCAAGCCGGGCAACAAGATGCCTGAATATGCAATGCTGACAGCGGACGACCTGAAGGCACTGTCGCACTATCTGGCGGGTCTGAAATAGCCGATGATCGACTTCACCTCACTCGGACTTGGCTACAACCTGATGATCTTCGCGGCAGCGGCGGCTGCTGTCTGGATCGCCGGCGTCTACCTGACCACCTATGCAGACGCAATTGCAGAGGTCACGGGTGCCGGCCATGCGGTGGTGGGTATCATTCTGCTTGCAGGCGTGACCTCATTGCCCGAAATCGGCGTTACCGCGACGGCTTCGCTGGCAGGCGATGCAAAGCTGGCGGTAAACAACCTCTTCGGCAGCATAGCGCTCCAGGTGGCCCTTCTGGCCATCATAGACTTCTATGTTGGCCGTCGCGCACTTACCGCTGTTGTTCCCGAGCCGGCGGTGCTTGTCCAGGGCAGTTTGAACATCATCCTGATTACCGTCGCTGCAGCCGCCATGGTGATAGGCGACATCGGTGTGCTTGGTGTTGGAATATGGCCGACAGCATTTTTGGCAGGCTACGTCTTGTGCGTCTGGATTCTCGCGAATGCCGAAGGCAAGCATCCCTGGCTTGCTGCCCGCGGCGGCAAGGTCGAGCAAGAGCTCATGGACGAGCTTAAGCGGCCTGAGATTGGCGCAAAGCCACATGAGGCACTGCGCACGCTGTTTCTCAAGACCGCCCTTGTCGCTCTGGTGATCCTCGTCGCTGGCTTTGTCCTCGCGCGATCGGGCGATGCAATCGCGAGACAAAGCGGCCTTGGCTCCAGCTTTGTCGGCTTCGTGTTGATCGCCTTCGCCACCTCCCTGCCTGAACTCTCGACCGCCATCTCGGCAACCAGGCGCGGCCTCTACACGATGGCGATTTCCGACATTCTGGGCACGAATCTCATCAATGTAGCGATGGTGTTCCTGGTCGACCTGCTTTACTCCGGTGAACCGGTCATCAACCTGATGGATGATTTCGCAGTCTTTGGTGCACTTCTTGCTGTTGTGCTGACCGCCCTCTTCCAGACCGGCCTCAGCGAGCGGAGGGACAAGTCATTCCTGCGCATGGGCTATGATTCGATCGGTGTCATCATCGTCTACGCGCTCGGCGTCTTTCTCCTCTACACCTTGAGGCAGTCATCGTGACCGGACAGTCCTCGCTTCCACTCCCCAATGACGGCAACCGGCCGAAGTCCGAACTGGCCGAACTCGAACGCATCTGGGCTACGCCCAAAGGGTTCCGGCTGCTGACTGCAGTCAACAACTCGGTCATAGGGATTCTCTATATCGGCGCGGCCTTCCTGTTCTTCATTCTGGCAGGCGTTCTGGGCCTGCTAATCCGAACGCAGCTGGCGGTGCCGGGCAGCGATTTTCTGAGCCAGGATCTCTACAACCAGATCTTCACGGTGCATGGCACCACCATGATGTTCCTGTTCGCGGTTCCCGCCGTGGAGGCACTCGGCGTGATGCTGCTGCCGCAGATGCTCGCCGCACGGGACCTGCCATTCCCCCGCCTCAGCGCTTTTGCGATCTGGGCCTATATCGTGGGTGGCCTCGTCTTCTTCTCCACGATCTTCTACGACCTAGCGCCGGATGGCGGCTGGTTCATGTACACGCCGCTGACGTTGAAGGAGTTTTCGCCCGGCGACAATGCCGACTTCTGGCTGCTTGGCATCGGCTTTATCGAAATATCCGCCATCGCCGGCGCCATAGAGATCATTGTTGGTGTCCTGCGAACCAGGCCCCCCGGCATGTCGCTGATGAAGATGCCGATTTTCGCCTGGGCCATGCTCATATTCGCAGCCATGATCATGCTCGCTTTTCCGGCCGTGATCCTGGGAACGATGCTTCTGGAGATCGAGCGATCCTTCGGCTGGCCATTCTTCACCCCTTCGAAGGGCGGTGATCCGCTGCTATGGCAGCATCTGTTCTGGTTCTTCGGACATCCGGAAGTCTATATCATCTTCCTGCCCGCAGCCGGCCTCGTCTCGATGATCGTCGCCACCATGGCGCGCCGCCCCCTTATCGGCTACCGCCTGATCGTGGTGGCGCTGATCGGAACCGGCTTCTTCAGCTTTGGCCTGTGGGTGCACCACATGTTCACGACAGGCATTCCCTCCATGTCTCTCGGCTTTTTCTCGGCCGCGAGCATGGCCGTGGCAATACCGTCGGGCATCCAGATGTTCTCCTGGCTTGCCACGATTGCCGCAGCCCGCGGCAGGCTGCAGATCAACACGCCCTCCTTGTTTGTTCTGGGCTTCCTGTTCATCTTCACCATCGGCGGGCTGACCGGCGTGATGGTTGCGCTGGTGCCGCTCGACTTTCAGGTCCACGACACCTACTTCATCGTGGCGCATTTCCACTATGTTTTGATTGGTGGAATGGTCTTCCCGCTCTTCGCAACTTTCTACTATTGGGCACCGATGGCCAGCACACGCCAACTCTCCGAGCGCATCGGAAAGTGGGTGTTCGGCCTCATGTTCATCGGCTTCAACGTTGCATTCTTTCCGATGCATATCACCGGGTTGCGCGGCATGCCGCGGCGCGTCTGGACCTACCCGGAGGGGCTTGGTTGGGACAATCTGAACATGATCTCGACGCTTGGCGCCTATATCTTTGCCAGCGGTGTGCTGCTTTTTCTCGTAGACCTCGCCTTGAACTTCCGCCCGACCACCGCCGGTGGCGAAGGCAATCCCTGGAAGGCTGGAACTTTGGAATGGCTGCCTGGAGGCACCTACTCCACCCGCAGCATCCCTCTGATCACCTCGCGTGAACCCCTCTGGGATCAGCCCGGCCTTGAGCGGGAGGTCGATGAAGGTCGCCACTTCCTGCCCAATGCGCCGACCGGCGGTCGCGAGACAATCGTCACTAGCCCCATAGAAGCCAAGCCTGAATACATCATCCGGATGCCCGGGCCGAGCTGGACGCATCTTGTTGCAGCGATATTCACCGCGGCGTTTTTCCTGCTGCTGACGATCAAGGCGGTGACCATCGCCATCATCTGCGGCGTCATCGCCATCGCAGCCTGCATTGTCTGGACCTGGGGCCTCGACCACGGCCCCTCGCCCCAGCCGGTCGAGATCGGAGGTGGGATCAAGCTCCCCACTTATATGTCGGGACCGAAATCCCATTCGTGGTGGGCGATGATCGTATTGGTGGTTGTGGCCTCCTCGCTCTATGTTTCTTACGTCTTTTCTTATCTTTACCTCTGGATCGTCTCCCCGGAGGTGTGGGCGCCGCATGGTTCACCTGCACTGCCTGGCCTCCAGTGGCCGCTTGTGACAGGCACGCTGGCCCTTGCCTCCGCCTTGATGTTGCGCCAGGGCATGCGCCTGTTGCCTCCGCCGGGACACCGAAACGGCAAGTCGGTTCTGCTCTTCGGAAGTTCGGTTCTGGTTCTGGTGCTCGCCGTCGTGCTTGAAGTATTTGCGCATTACCAGACGGGCCTGAGACCGGGGCAAAACAGCTATGGCGCGATGGTTTATATGGGAAGCGTCATCAATGGCCAGGTGGCCTTTACCACCATGATCATGATCGGCTTTTGTGTTGCGCGCTACTTGCGGGGAATGCTCGACAAAGCCCGCCGCGTGACCATCGAAAACGCTGCCATCCTGTTCTACTATTCCGTCGCTCAGCTGCTGCTGGGCCTGCTGCTTGTGCACGGTTTTCCGAGGATTGCCTGATGAGTGACCTGCGGCACTGGGCCAAAGAGCCCGATCCCCGTCCCTCTCCCACCGGCACGCTGGCCTATCTGGCAGCAGGGGTTCTGATATGGGGCGCACACTTCATGGGCGCCTATGCACTCCACACACTGATGTGTCGTCTGGCATTTTCACAGGAAGCCACACGCTGGATCATCCTGATAGAAACAGCGCTGTCGCTTCTGCTCATCGGCCTGCTTCTGCTGCGCCTGGACCTACTGGCCCGATTTCTCGGCCTTTCCCCGCAGATGGAACGACGCGCGACTTATGATTCAGTCGCACGCATCGGCCTGATCCTCGCGCTCATCGCCGTGGCATGGACAGGCACGGCAACCGCGTTACTTTCCACCTGTTCGTAAGACAAGCGCGCGCACAAGATTGCCGGTACGCAACGCATGAGGCGGACATTGAACGTCAAAGCCAGACACTCAAGGGGCGCTGCTGAGAAATCGGAATTTTTCAGAAATGGTGCCCCCGGCAGGATTCGAACCCGCGACCCCCTGATTACAAATCAGGTGCTCTACCAACTGAGCTACAAGGGCAGTGGCGTGCGCATAGCAAAAAGTTTCGGGTTTGGAAATGCCTTTAGTGCTTAATCTGCAGGTCACATAGCGCATTCGCTGCGCTTTGCAGCTGTGGCTGTGCATGCTAGGCGGTTACAGCTTCTCGCTTGGTCTCACCGGAACCCTGGGCGCTCATGTCAGAAATACCCGCAGCGATTACCTTTGTCTCTGCCGATACAGACGATGCCCGCGAGGCCGCCGCGCGGCTTTCTGCACTCTATGGCCAGGAAAAAATGGCCGATGCCGACATCATCGTGGCGCTCGGCGGCGACGGCTTCATGCTTCAGACGATGCGCGACACCATGGGAAGCGGCAAGCGCATCTATGGCATGAATCGCGGCACGATCGGCTTTCTGATGAACGAGTATCGTGAGGAAGGCCTGCGCGAACGCATTGCGGCTGCCGTTGCCGAAACCATTCGACCGCTGGAAATGACCGCGACCGATGCCGAGGGCCTCAGCCACAAGGCGCTGGCGATCAACGAAGTATCCCTCCTGCGCCAATCCTATCAGGCAGCGAAGATCAGGATCTCGATCGACGAAAAGGAACGTCTCGAAGAACTCATCTGCGACGGCGTGATGGTCGCCACACCTGCCGGCTCCACCGCCTACAACCTTTCCGCCCAGGGCCCGATACTGCCGCTGGATGCGCCCCTGCTTGCGCTGACACCGGTCAGCCCCTTCCGCCCGCGGCGCTGGCGCGGCGCATTGCTGCCGAACCAGTCAACGGTTGATTTCGAGATCCTGGAGCCCGGCAAGCGTCCGGTAAACGCGGTAGCCGACCACACGGAAATCAAGTCGGTGCGTCGAGTGCGCGTGCGCGAATCCCACGATCTCACTGTCACAGTAATGTTCGATGCAAGCCATTCCTGGGACGAGCGTATCCTCTCCGAACAGTTCCGTTATTGACGAGGGAACTTTACGCGCGGAACCGGATCGCCCCGTTAAACATTCTCGCAAAAGAATGCTCCGGCCACGCGATTTAAATATATTCGCGCACCGGACCTGTTTATACTGTGGTTGACAATGCGTCAGGCACGCTCTAGGCCCCAACGCGGATCATCCTTCAGGTCTGCCGCATAGCGTTCATCCTCTTAATGTTGAGAAGCAAAGACAGCTAATTCGTGTCAGAAGACAAAGATACCGCACAGGAAGCTGTGACATTTGCCGAACTCGGCCTTTCTCCAAAGGTTCTTTCGGCTGTTACCGATGCAGGTTACACAACCCCAACGCCCATCCAGGCTGGTGCAATACCGCACGCCATCCAGGGCAAGGACGTTCTGGGCATAGCCCAGACCGGCACGGGCAAGACCGCCTCCTTCGTTCTTCCGATGCTGACAAGGCTGGAGCGCGGACGCGCACGCGCCCGCATGCCGCGCACGCTGATCCTTGAGCCCACGCGTGAGCTTGCCGCACAGGTTGAAGAAAACTTCGTCAAATATGGCAAGAACCACCGGCTGAACATCGCGCTTCTGATTGGCGGCGTCTCCTTCGACGAGCAGGAAAAGAAGCTGGAGCGCGGCGCTGATGTTCTCATCGCCACGCCCGGCCGTCTGCTCGATCATTTCGAGCGCGGTAAGCTGCTTCTGACGGGTGTCGACATCTTTGTCATTGATGAAGCCGACCGCATGCTGGACATGGGCTTCATTCCCGACATCGAGCGCATCTGCAAGCTGATCCCCTTCACGCGACAGACGCTGTTCTTCTCGGCCACAATGCCGCCGGAGATTACGAAGCTCACGCAGCAGTTCCTGCAGGCTCCCGTTCGCGTGGAGGTCGCCAAGCCGGCCTCGACCAACACAAATATAACCCAGAAGCTCGTGAAGACCGGTTCCAAGCCCTGGGCAAAACGCGCACGCCTGCGCGAACTGATCCGTTCCGAAGGTGACGCGCTGAAAAACGCGATCATCTTCTGCAATCGCAAGTCGGAAGTGGCCACCCTCTTCCGCTCGCTTGCGCGGCACGAATTCGATGCCGGTGCCCTGCATGGAGACATGGATCAGCGGGCACGCATGATGATGCTCGACAATTTCCGCAAAGGAAAACTGACCCTGCTCGTGGCCTCTGACGTTGCAGCGCGCGGTCTGGACATTCCCGATGTCAGCCACGTCTTCAACTACGACATCCCGACCCATGCCGACGATTACGTCCACCGCATCGGTCGCACCGGTCGCGCCGGCCGCTCTGGCAAGGCCTTCACGCTCGTCGCCAAGAGCGATGCGAAATATCTCGATTCCATCGAGAAGCTGATCGGCGAAGATGTCGAGTGGCTGGATGGCGACCTGTCGACGCTTGAAGCGGAAGAGCAGGGTGACGAGAAGCCACAGCGCGGAAAAAAGGCCGGCGCCAAGAACAAGTCCGAAGACGCGCGCAATACCCGCACACGCAGGCGCAAATCATCCTCCCCTTCGGAGGAAGCCGAGCCTGTTCAGGAGCAGAAAGCGCCAGAACAGCCTGCGGAAGCCAAAGCAGAAAAACCGCGGCAGGAGCGCAAGGACACCATCAAGGCTTCAAACACGAAATCGAAAAAGCGAACCAGTCGCGAAGATGATGCACCGGTCGGTTTCGGTGACAACATACCCGACTTCATGAAAGTCCCGGGCAAAGTTTAGAGACAAAAAAACCGGCATCAAAACTGCCGGTTTTTTCTTGTCCGATTGTGCTGCCGACGCCTGCCCGCCCTAAGCTCCCTGGGCCCGGGCTTCGGCAAGGGCCTTCAGGTCCGCAGGCTTCAGTTCCACCGACTCACCACAGCCGCATGCCGAACTCTGGTTCGGGTTGTTGAACACGAAGCCCGTTCTCAGAGTCGTCACCTCGAAATCCATCTCGGTGCCAAGCAGGAAAAGTGCTGCCTCCGGCGCCACATAGACATGTGCGCCGTCATGCTCGACGTGATCATCGGCCGGATTGGGCTCTGTTACGAGATCAACCGTATACTCCATGCCGGCACAACCGCCCTTCTTGATGCCGACCCGTACGCCTTGCGCATCTTCACGCCCATCCACAATCTCACGAATGCGGGTGGCAGCGGCATCGGTCAGGGAAATTACCTGGAAGCGGCGCATGATTTTCTCCATTCACTGCGAGTTCAAGTCTCGCGGAAGGTTCGTTTCATCGAAGATGGCGTCTGCCTGCCTGTGCGACAAGGGCAGATCAATAAAAGCCAACGGCAACCTGTGCTTCTTCCGACATGCGATCCGGTGTCCATGGCGGATCGAAGGTCATCGACACTTCCACATCACTGACACCTTCGACCGTGCTGACGGCGTTTTCCACCCAGCCCGGCATTTCACCGGCAACGGGGCAGCCGGGAGCTGTCAGCGTCATCTCGATCTTCACCGAGCGGTCATCCTCAATGTCGATCTTGTAGATCAGGCCAAGCTCATAGATATCGGCCGGAATTTCGGGATCATAAACCGTCTTCAGGGCGCTGATGATATCGTCGCTCAGCCGTGCCAGCTCTTCCTGCGGAATGGCAGATGTAGCCTTCGGCTCGGTTTTTTCCGGCTCTTCCGTGCTCGGCACAGAAGTGTTTTCCTCCATATCGGTCATATCGCTACCCAAAGAACTTTCGTGCCTTGTCGAGCGCTTCGACCAGCGCATCGACTTCCTGCTTCGTATTATACATGGCGAATGAGGCACGACATGTCGAGGTCACACCAAAACGCTTCAAGAGCGGCTGCGCACAATGGGTGCCTGCGCGCACCGCCACGCCAGAACGGTCGATGACCATTGCCACGTCATGGGCGTGGATGCCTTCAAGCTCAAACGAGATGATCGCTCCCTTGCCCGGAGCCTCGCCGATGATGCGCAGGCTGTTGATGCCGTGCAATTGCTCATGCGCATAACGCGAAATCTCCGCCTCATGCGCGGCAATGGCATCACGGCCCACACCCTGCACATAGCGCAAGGCTGCTCCAAGACCGATTGCCTGCACGATGGGCGGCGTGCCGGCCTCAAAGCGATGCGGTGGATCATTGTAGGTGACGCGGTCCTGCGAGACGTCCTCAATCATCTCGCCACCGCCCTGGAAGGGACGCATCTCTTCCAGAAGATGTTTCTTCCCGTAGAGCACACCGATGCCCGAAGGCCCGTAAAGCTTGTGACCAGTGCAGACGTAAAAGTCGCAATCAAGGTCACGCATGTCGACCGGCATGTGCACTGCCGCCTGGCTCCCATCTATCAGCACGGGAATGCCGCGCGCGTGGGCGATCGCGATCATCTCTTTCACCGGATTGATCGTGCCAAGCACGTTCGACATATGCGTGATGGCGACCAGTCGCGTCTTCTCTGTCAGGCTCGCTGCAAAGGCTTCCATTGAGATGGAGCCGTCATCCTCGACCGGGATCCAGTTGAGCTTTGCGCCCTGCCGCTCCCGCAGGAAATGCCATGGAACGATATTGGAGTGATGCTCCATCACCGACAGCGCAATTTCGTCACCTTCGCCGATGCGTGGCATTGCGTAACCGTAAGCAACGGTATTGATCGCTTCGGTCGCCCCCTTGGTGAAGATGATCTGATCGGTGCTTTCAGCTCCCAGATAGTCGCGCACCGTCTCGCGCGCGGCCTCATAGGCATCGGTAGCAGCATTGGAGAGGAAATGCAGGCCGCGGTGCACATTGGCATAGGTAGAGGAATAAGCCTGCGAAACCGCATCGATGACCGCCTGCGGCTTCTGCGCGGACGCACCATTGTCCAGATAGACCAGCGGCTTGCCATAGACCTCGCGTGACAGGATCGGGAAATCCCGCCGCACTGCCTCGACATCGAACGCTTTGGGCATAAGGTGCTGGTCCATCTCTTCCGCTTCCTGTCAGTTTGGCAGATGAGGGCAGCGTTTCCCCTGCCCTCGATCCATGATTAGCCGTGCTCGACGAACCAGGCGTCGAGCTTTGCTTCGAGCGCCTCGATCAGAGCCTCGTCTTCCAGTTCTTCGATCACTTCGGCCAGGAACGCCTTTACCAAAAGGCCACGTGCTGTCTTCTCGTCGATACCGCGCGCCATGAGATAGAAGAGATGGTTCTCGTCGATCTCGGCTACTGTGGCACCATGGCCGCAGGCCACGTCATCGGCGAAGATTTCAAGCTCGGGCTTGGCCGAGAAGCTGCCTTCATCCGACAGAAGAAGCGTGTTGCAGGCCATCTTGGCGTCCGTTTTCTGGGCTTCGCGATCTACACGGATCTGCCCCTGGAAAACGCCCTCGGCCCTGCCGGTCACCACATTGCGGATAGTCTCGGTCGATTCCGTACCCGGCGCGATGTGATCAAGCACCATGGTCACATCTGTATGCGTCTCGCCCGACAGCAGGTTCACGCCACGCAGACGAAAGTCGCTGCCCTCGCCTTTCGCGGCGATACGCAGTTCCTGACGAACAAGCTTGCCACCCGCATTCATGATGAAAACGGTGGCTTTCGCATTGCTGCCGATCGTCACGTTGAGCTGACCGAGATTGCTCACGGTCTCAGGCTGCTCCTGAACGATGATCCAGGTGATCTCGGCACCATCGGCGACGTCAAGATGCGCGATGCTTGAGACGAGCGCTTCACCACTACCGGTCTGGCGTTCGACGATCGTCGCCTTGGCACCTGCGCCGGCCTTCACCACGAAACGCGCATGGGCCTGACCACCGGCCTGCAGGTTCTGCAGCTCGATGGGACGCGCGACCTCGCACCCGGCTTCGATGTCGATGATATAGCCATCGGAAACAAGTGCTGAATTGATCGCCGAAACCGTGTCGTCGTCGCCGGTGGTGCCAAGAAGCTCGGCAAGACTTCCGTCCGAGAGCTTCTCCGCAACCGTTGATACCGAAACCTGCTCCAGAGCAATGTCGCGATTAGCGAAACCATTCGCGACGACCAGAACGTCCGAGCCCTCCAGGAGCGGCTCAATCGTTTCGACACTGGCTGACGGGTCGAAGGACGGAACCTGCGACAGAAGACGACGAAGATCCGTATAGTGCCACGCTTCCACCTTGCGGGTGGGCAGGCCGCGCTTGAGGAGTTCGACCGCATTGTCGCGTTTCAGCGTCACGCTGCCGTCACCCGGCAGGTCGGCCGCACGCGCACCATAGGAAGCGATCAGCGCTTCCTCGGCAGGCGTATGCTTTACGGGTGTTTGAATGTTCATATCAAACCTCAGGCTGCTGCGCCGATGATGCCGGCATAGCCGTTCTTTTCCAGTTCCTGCGCGAGATCCTTCTCACCCGACTTGATAACCTGGCCCTTGTAGAGCACGTGCACGCTGTCCGGCACGATATAGTCGAGCAGGCGCTGATAGTGGGTGATGACCACGACCGCACGATCCGGCGAACGCAGCGCGTTCACCCCATCCGCGACGATCTTGAGCGCATCGATGTCGAGGCCGGAGTCGGTCTCGTCGAGAACGCAAAGCTTCGGCTCCAGAAGCTTCATCTGCAGGATTTCCGCGCGCTTCTTTTCACCACCGGAGAACCCGACATTGAGCGGGCGCTTGAGCATGGACATGTCCATTTCCAGCTCGCCGGCAGCTTCACGGACCTTCTTCAGAAGATCGGGGATCTTCAGTTCCGGCTCGCCACGCGCCTTGCGCTGCGAGTTGATCGCAACCTTCAGGAACTCCATCGTGGCGACACCCGGTATCTCCATCGGATACTGGAAGGCCAAAAACAGGCCGGCCGCCGCACGCTCTGCCGGATCCATTTCGAGAATGGATTCGCCATTGTAGAGGATATCGCCCTCGGTCACTTCGTAGTCATCACGACCTGCAAGGATATAGGACAAGGTCGACTTACCGGAGCCGTTGGGGCCCATGATGGCAGCCACTTCACCAGCCTTCACCGTCAGGTTCAGGCCCTTGATGATTTCCGTACCGTCTTCGGCAATACGGGCGTGCAGGTTCTTGATCTCAAGCATCTTTTTCTTTCCCAAACTTTTTCCGGCTATCAGCCGACTGAACCTTCAAGCGAAATGCCGATGAGCTTTTGCGCCTCGACAGCGAACTCCATCGGCAGTTCCTGGATGACGTCTTTCACGAAGCCGTTGACGATGAGTGCGATGGCCTCCTCTTCGGGGATACCGCGCTGCATCACGTAGAAGAGCTGGTCCTCGGAGATCTTCGAGGTCGTCGCCTCATGTTCGAACTGAGCCGTGGCGTTCTTTGCTTCGATGTAAGGCACCGTATGTGCGCCGCAGTCATTGCCAATCAGCAGACTGTCGCACTGGGTGAAGTTACGCGCATTGGTCGCCTTGCGATGCGCCGAAACCTGACCGCGATAGGTATTGTTGGAATGGCCGGCCGAAATACCCTTCGAAATGATGCGGCTGGACGTGTTCTTGCCCAGATGAATCATCTTGGTGCCAGAGTCGATCTGCTGGTGACCATTGGACACCGCGATCGAATAAAATTCTCCACGGCTGTTGTCGCCGCGCAGGATGCAGGACGGGTACTTCCAGGTGATGGCAGAACCGGTCTCAACCTGCGTCCAGGATATCTTGGAGTTCTTGCCGCGGCAGTCACCACGCTTGGTGACGAAGTTGTAGATGCCGCCCTTGCCGTCCTTGTCGCCCGGATACCAGTTCTGAACGGTGGAGTATTTGATCTCCGCGTCGTCGAGAGCGATCAGCTCAACCACGGCAGCGTGAAGCTGGTTCTCGTCACGCTGGGGCGCCGTGCAGCCTTCCAGGTAGGACACATACGAGCCTTCATCAGCGATGATGAGCGTGCGCTCGAACTGGCCGGTGTTCTTCTCGTTAATGCGGAAATAGGTGGACAATTCCATGGGGCAGCGAACGCCCTTGGGAACATAGACGAAGGAGCCATCGGTAAAGACGGCGGAATTCAGCGTCGCGTAGAAATTATCCGACACCGGAACGACGGAGCCGAGATATTTCTGCACAAGTTCCGGATGCTCGCGCACGGCTTCCGAAATCGAACAGAAGATCACGCCTGCCTTCGCGAGCTCCTTCTTGAAGGTCGTGACCACGGATACCGAATCGAAGACCGCATCTACGGCCACACGGCCGGAAGAATAGACGTTGTCGCTCTCTTCACCTTCAGCGTCCGCCGGGCTCGGCTCGCCAGGCTTGCGCACGCCTGCAAGGATCTCCTGCTCTTTCAGCGGGATACCAAGCTTTTCATAGGTGCGCAGCAACTCGGGGTCGACTTCGTCCAGCGAGGACGGTCCGGGCGTGTTTTTGGGTGCTGCATAATAATGCAGGTCCTGGAAATCGATCGGCGGGTAGTCAACGCGTGCCCATTCGGGCTCCTGCATGGTCTTCCAACGCTCAAAGGCCTTCAGGCGCCAGTTCAACATCCATTCCGGCTCGTCCTTTTTGGCCGAGATGAAGCGGATGATATCCTCATTCAGACCCTTCGGCGCGAGATCGCTTTCGATCTCCGTCTCAAATCCGTATTTGTACTGGTCAACATCGATCATCTTTACCTGATCGATTGTCTCCTGCACTGCAGGCATCGGCGTTCTCCATTCAAGCCGGCCATATTGCCGGCACTCTCACATTTCGGGAGCATCTGGCTCCTATTTAATGGCTCGAACGGGCCTTTTCACCCGTTCATGAAGAAAATATGTCTCTTTTTCTCCAGTTTTCTTGACACAGCTTTGAGCGTTCGCTCAAGCAGCGTTTTCCTTGGCATTGCGACGCCGGGCAAACCGCTCGAGCGCAGCGATGAATCCATCCACATCTTCGCGTCTCGTGGCGACACCCAGCGAGACACGTATGGCCCCGGCCTGCGCATCAGCGCCCATAGCTTTCAGCACGTGACTTTGCCCCACCTTTCCGGACGAGCATGCCGAGCCCGCCGATACCGCAAAACCTTCCAAATCAAAGGCGATCTGCGCGGTTTCGGCTTTCACGCCCGGGATGGTGAAGAAACTAGTATTGGGCAGGCGGTCACTACCGGATCCATGTATCTGGACGCCAGGAAAGAGATGAATGACAGCTTGCTCGATTTCGTCGCGCAGCGAAGCCACCTCACTCATCTGCTCGGTCTCGGCCAGCGCAGCCTCGGCAGCCGCACCAAAGCCAGCGATGGCAGCCACATTCTCGGTACCGGCACGATGCCCCTTTTCCTGGCCGCCGCCACGAACCAGTGGACGCGGCATCATCAGGTCGCTGGCGCCCACAATGGCGCCTGCCCCTTGAGGGCCGCCAATCTTGTGCGACGACAATATGAGGAAATCGGCACAACCCATTGCATCCGCGAGCGGAACGCGACCCGCGGCCTGCACCGCATCAAGAACAAGTGTCGCGCCATGCTTGCGTGCGGTCTGAGAAAGTTCTTCCAACGGCTGCAGGACGCCGGTTTCGTTGTTTGCAAGATGCACCGCGACAAGCGGAAGCCCCTCGTCACGGTCATGATCGCTCAGTGCGGCTTCGAATGCGTGAAGGTCGATCAGACCATTGGCATCGACCGGCAGCTCGTGAATGCATTCAGCAGGAAACCTGCCGCCGCTTAGGAGACAAGGATGATCGGTCGCACAGACATAGAGCCTCGAAAACCGAAGCGGTGCGCGCCCCATTATCCAGTCAGACGTCAGCAAGGTCGTGGCAGCTTCGGTTGCACCGGAAGTGAAGAAGACATGCTCGGGCCTGGCATCGCATAGTGCAGCCACCTGCTGGCGTGCACCTTCGACAATACGCCGCGCCTTGCGTCCCTCCCCATGTACCGAAGACGCGTTTCCGCCTGCACGAAGCGCACCCGTCACGGCTTCCAGCGCCACCTCGCGCAGCGGCGCGCTGGCATTGTGGTCGAGATATATGCGCTTGTCCGACATCATCTTCCAGTTGGGGCCGGACAGAATCACGCTGCCGCGGCGTTATTTCCTTGAATTTGCAGGGCCAGCCGTCCTATTTACGCGGCTATCGCGCAGCACCGCTGCCAGTTTTGAATAATTCTAAACTAGCTTCTATGGAGGCACACGCGCCGCGTCAAGGGCTGAGCGACACTTGCACAGGGTAAGCTTCAGTCTCTCGGGCGTATCGCTAACGGAGACACGATGCCAGAGGTCATTTTTGCCGGACCAGCCGGTCGCCTTGAGGGCCGCTACCAGCCATCGAAGGAAAAGAACGCGCCGATCGCGCTGATTCTCCATCCTCACCCGCAGTTCGGCGGGACGATGAACAACAAGATCGTCTACGACCTGTTTTACATGTTCCAGCAGCGCGGCTTTACCACGCTTCGCTTCAATTTCCGAGGCATTGGTCGAAGCCAGGGCGCTTTCGACCACGGAACGGGCGAGCTTTCCGACGCCGCAGCCGCACTCGACTGGGTGCAATCCCTTCATCCCGATTCGAAGAGCTGCTGGGTCGCAGGCTATTCGTTCGGTGCATGGATCGGCATGCAGCTGCTTATGCGTCGCCCTGAGATCGAAGGCTTCATGTCGATCTCGCCGCAGCCCAATATTTATGACTTCTCCTTCCTCGCCCCCTGCCCCTCATCCGGGCTGATCATCCATGGCGAGGCTGACAAGGTGGCACCTCCTGCCGATGTCCAGACGCTCGTGGACAAGCTGCAGTCGCAGAAGGGTATTACCATCACCCAGAAGACGATGCCCGGCGCCAACCACTTCTATACGGACAAGATCGACACGCTCATCGAGGAGTGTGCCGATTATCTGGATCGCCGTTTGAACGGTGAACTGGCCGAGGCGCGTCCGAAGCGACTGAAATAGACATTCAGTGGAATCAGAACTTCAAGCGCTTCCGATCAGGCTTCAACACCCGATCGGAAGCGTTTCTTTTTGTAGCCGGTTATCTTCGCAACTGACTCAAGGTGAAGCGCAAAGCCCTTGGCGATTACTCGCAGGCCGTCTTGCTTGTCTCTGCCAAGGAACTGGTGTTAAACGCCGCAATCCTCCATCCAACCACCCCATTGGGACCCGATAGACGATGTCCGAGTTCAAGTCCGACTTCCTGCGCACGCTCTCAGAGCGCGGCTTCATCCACCAGACCTCTGATGACCAGGGCCTGGACGAGCTGTTTTCCAAGGAGACGGTAACGGCATATATCGGCTTCGATCCGACGGCGCCCAGCCTGCATGTGGGCGGTCTCATGCAGATCATGATGCTGCATTGGCTGCAGAAGACAGGTCATCGTCCCGTCGCACTGATGGGAGGCGGAACTGGCATGATCGGCGACCCCTCCTTCAAGGACGAGGCCCGCAAACTGCTGACACCCGAAACCATTGAAGAGAACATCAATGGTATCAAGAAGGTCTTCTCCAACTACCTCACCTTCGGCGAAGGCAAGACCGACGCAGTCATGGTCAACAATGCCGATTGGCTTCTCGGCCTGAACTATGTGGAGTTCCTGCGCGATGTCGGCCGCCACTTCTCGGTCAACCGTATGCTCTCCTTCGATTCGGTGAAGCTGCGCCTTGATCGCGAGCAGTCGCTGTCCTTCCTCGAATTCAACTACATGATCCTGCAGGCCTACGACTTCGTGGAACTGAACAAGCGCCTGGGTGTGCGCCTGCAGATGGGCGGCTCGGACCAGTGGGGCAACATCGTCAACGGTATCGATCTTGGCCACCGCATGGGCACGCCCCAGCTCTATGCCATCACCTCGCCTCTTCTGACCACCGCCTCCGGAGCAAAGATGGGCAAGAGCGTGGACGGCGCTGTCTGGCTCAACCCGGAATTGCTTGGCGCCTATGAGTTCTGGCAGTTCTGGCGTAACACGGAAGATGCCGATGTCGGTCGCTTCCTGAAGCTCTACACGACGCTTCCCCTGGACGAGATTGCCAAGCTGGAAGCGCTTGAAGGAGCCGAGATCAACGAGGCGAAGAAGGTGCTGGCGACCGAAGTCACTGCCATGCTCCATGGTCGCGAAGCGGCAGAAAAAGCTGCAGAGACCGCGCGCAAGACCTTTGAGGAAGGCGCACATGCAGCAGAGCTTCCTTCGATCTATGTCTCTCGTAAGGAACTTGACGAGGGTGTTGGTGTACTCGCGCTTTTCGTCAAGGCGGGCCTTGCCGCCTCAAATGGCGAAGCGCGTCGGCACGTTAAGGGCGGCGCCCTGAAGGTGAACGACATCCAGGTCAATGACGACCGCGCCATCGTTTCCGACAGTGCGTTGAACGCCGATGGCGTGATCAAGCTCTCGGTTGGTCGCAAGAAGCACGTCCTGGTCAAGCCGCGCTGAGCGGCTTCACCTGTCACCGATACTCGAATATCTGCCGGAAAATCCCCGGCGCGATGGCCGAAATCGGGTTGATGAACAATTCGGGATCACTTGCCTTGCCACTGAGCTTGTAGGTGATCCCGATCAGTCCCCTGTCCCGGCCATTGCCAAGGATTTGCCCGATCACGGGCAACTCGCCGAAGATGCGGTTCAGACCGTAAAGCGGCATGAAGGTGCCGGTGATCTCGATCATGTCCGCCTTCTCGTTATAGGCACCCTGGAACGTTGAGCCGATAAGGCTTCCGCGCAGAACACCTTCCGCAACATCCAGTCGGCTGCCATTGATGGCAACCTGAGCTGAACCGAGATCAAAGCTCATGCGCGAGCTGTCGACATCTGCCTTTTCTGCACCATCAGTGGCGGCGACAAGCGACTCCATCCGCGGCTCGTTCACGATCCAGAAATTCTCGACATTCACCTGCCCGGCAAGCGCATTCAGGGACTGCCCCGACAGCGTTACGGCAAGCTGGCCACCCTGCATGTTTCCGTAAAGATCAAGAAAGCGCGCCAATGCACCGGCATTGCCCGAGGCAACATTGATCTGATGCTGCTTCTGCTCGGCGGTTTTCGTGATGTGGAACGCGCCACCACCGGCATGGCGGGCGCGAACCGATCCGGTCGCAATCCCCCCAGCCGAGACACGATATTGCGCATCAAGGGCGCTCACCGCCTCTCCCTTGAACCCGTGAACCAGATCTAGCTTTGCATCAATGGCGACACGTTTTCCGGACGATTCACCCCCTTCCATGCCCGAAACCTTGGAGGGCGCGATAAGCTTCTTCACAAGTGCCCGCGCATCCATGGACTTGCCGCGCACCGTAACGCGGTAGCCTGCGCCTTCTTTCGCGATACTCGCCCGGAAATCGTCCTGCCGCGTCAAACGCACATTTGAGAAATCAGCCCCAACCAGTGCGCCTCCGGCAATGCGAACATTTCCCGTTATCCCGAAGCTTTCACCCTTCAGGCGGAAATCGGAAAGCGTGGTTCGGCCATCCTTCTCAGTCATGGAAAAAGTGGCAGTGGCAGGAATGCCCGCTCCCTTTGCCCACCCGACCCAGGGCAGTTGCAACCGCGCTGCAGTGAGATCCACCGTGAGATTGCGGATATTCTTCGCTGGCTCCTCTACGTCGATCGATATCGGCCCGGAAACGAGCTGCGACAGCCCTGGAAGATGTTCCTGGCGTGCTGCATCATCCATCTTCAGCTTGATATCGCGACGCCGCGTAAGCTCGGCCTGCTGTAACGGCTCAAGAATACTGATGACGGCCGGCATTCCGTTGAGAAGGGCTTCGGCTTCTATCTCTGCCCTATCCGGCTCGATTGTAAGCGTGCCCTTCGCGTTCTTGATATCCTGCCCCTGAAAGGGTTCGGCAAAATCAAGATCATCGAAATCGAATGACACATGCCACGGAAGGTCATCGCGCTCGATACCGTCCTGCAGCGGTATTCGCGCCTGAACATGGCCACGCACAAGTCCACTCAGATCTTCTGGCTCCAGGTCGTGGAAACGCGATGCATCTATTGGCTTGTAGGATGCGAGTTCGAGTATGGCTGCAGCTTCACCCTCGACCTTGATGTCCAGGTCGCCGATGCGCGGCGTGAGATGGGCAGCACGGATGGTCAGCGCTCCCTCGGCTACCTGTACCGAACGCCCGCTGCCCGTATAGATCACACCCCGTGAAAGGGCCACGTCGACATCGGTCCCCGCAAAGGAAACCGTCCCCGTCCCTTCGCGAACCGCCGGAATATCGCCGGCAATGTCGAAACGCGCGCCCTCAAGCTCAAACTGTCCTGAGACTTCCTCGGCCGCCAAGGGAACTCCGTTGCCAAGTCTGCCGGGTGGAACTTCCAGCGAGATGCGGCCGGACTTCATCAGCCCGCCAAAGACGTTATCAAGTGTCCAGCGCCGTGCTCCTGGAGCGGAAAACCACGGCCACAACTGCTTCACATGGGCAGTGGCCATCTCCCGCACATCAAGCTCGAACCTGATACCCGGCGAGCGGTCGCGCTCGATATCAATGAGGGAACGTGCGGAGAGCTCTCCACTGGATGTACGGATATTGATTGCTTCAGCATGAATTGCGGTCTCGGCCACATCGAAGGAGCCGACCAGCCGCGCGCCGAATGGCAGGGCCGCCTCGGGAGAATCAAGAGGTGCCAGTCTGGAATCGCGTGAGACCAGGTCATAGGCATAGTGCGTGCTGCCTTCAGCCTTCGGACCGAAAGTGCCAAGCAGGCGCACTTCCGAGCGCCCCATATCGAGGTCAAGCGCGGCAAGCGTGAAGCGTTCTGCAGCCCCCGAGAAACCCGTCCTGAAACGCAGCTGCTCCACAAGAACCGCATCGTCATCGAAGCGCAACGCAATATCGTTCACCTGCGCATCCAGCAGCAATTCGCCCCCAGACCCGTCTCGGCCCTCATGACCGCTTAGGACGAAACTATAGGCGCCGACGCTCTGCAGCCCCGCCTTGTTGGCTGGAGCGGCAAGCTCCGGTGCAGCCGAGGCTACCTGAAGCTCCAAGTCGTCGATCCCATCGTCTTCACCGCTGCGCCTTGCGCTGCCTTCATAGGCCGCCATGCGATCGCGCCAACGTGCTTCGCCGGAAAACTCGATCTCGTCAGCACTGGCGCGATACAGATCAAGATGCTCGATTGTCAGGTCCGAGAGCCCGCTATCTGAATTCAGACGCAGCCCCACATTGCGCAGCACCAATTGCCGAAGATCGGAATCATCGGTAATTGAAAAGGCGCGCTGGACTGCCCCGAAAACCGCACGCTCCACCTCCTGGGGCGAAAGCGCGCCTTTCGGTGCGCCCATGCCCTTTTGTCCAAGCTGGGGAAGGAAAAACGGCGCAAGCTCTGCATCGACCAGCGTCACCGCACCGAGCTTCAACTCGCCGGAAAGCATCGGTACAGCCTTAAGCCCGATGCGCAGCATCTCCGCGCGCGCCAGTTGCTCGCCAGTATCTGCGAGATTGATGCGCATATCGCTGATTTCAAGCGCAAATAGGCTGCGGCGCCCCAGACCCAGATGAACCCGGCCCAGTTCCACATCGACATCGGTCCCCGCGAGGCGACTCAACGCCTGTTCAGCCTGTGCGCGAAGGCGCGCATTGCCGATGGAATCTACGCCGACAAGCCAGACCGCACCGACAAGGAGCAACAAAAGAGCCATCAGGCCGATGACCGGTATCACAAACCAGTTGCGCAGGCGCCGCCGCCCCTTGAGACAAGCCGGCCGGTCGCCATTGGCCGCCTCCACGGAAGGATATGCCCCGTATCGAGGCAGGTCTCTCCGCCCGAAGCGGATTTTCTCGTGATTGCCCTGATCTGGTGTCAACGCCGCACCGGCAGCCTTTACGAATTGAGTTGCCGCTCGCGATGGACGAATCCGGCTGAGCCATTATATCTGTGCAGCCTTGCGTGGGAGCCACTGCCTGTGGTTTTCCCTCGATTTCATTGCGCGCAACAGCTTGTGAGGTAGAAACGATGGCCGGTCCAGACATTGGCAGCCCTGCTCCTGATTTTGAATTGACGGCAGATGGCGGCGATATTGTGAAGCTGTCGGACTTTCGCGGCAAACCGGTCGTGCTCTATTTCTATCCCAAGGACGACACCAGCGGCTGCACCGCACAGGCAATTGCTTTCACCGAACGGCTTTCCGAATTCGAGGCTCTTGGCGCTGTGGTGCTTGGCATGTCACCCGACAGCCAGCAGAAGCATGCAAAGTTCAAGGCCAAGCATGACCTCAAGATCACACTTCTTTCCGACCCCGAAAAGGAAGTGCTCGAAACTTACGGCGTATGGGTCGAAAAGAGCATGTATGGCCGCAAATATATGGGTGTGGAACGCTCTACCTTCCTGCTCGACGAAGAGGGCAAGGTGGCCCATGCCTGGCGCAAGGTGAAAGTTCCCGGCCACGCAGATGCCGTGCTCGAACGTCTCCGGGAAATGACTGCTGGCGAATAATCGTTATTTGCGGCATGGACCCAATCCTTTGTTAACCCTAACAGGGTGTAATCGGGACCGTTAATAACCCAAGGGTGAAGCGGTCTCGTGAATACTCAGCCGACAGTTTTTGGCAAACGCAAAGAGCCCCACACCGTCATAATTGCGCGGGGCGACAAGATCCGCCATTTCACGATTCGCCCCTGGGTCGCCGCCATGGGCGGCACGGCGCTGGCATTGATCGCAGGCGGATATCTTGTCGCGACGGCCTACCTGGTTGTGCGCGATGATCTGATGGGAGCCGCCATGGCCCGTCAGGCGCGCATGCAGCAGGCCTATGAAGACCGGATATCAGCGCTTCGTGCCCAGGTAGACCGCATCACCAGTCGCCAATTGCTCGACCAGCAGCTCATGGAGCGAAAGGTCTCCAAGCTCATCGAACGCCAGGAACAGCTGACCCGGCGGCATGGCCGGCTGGAGCCGATATTGGAGCGCGGCATTACAAAGAGCGAAAAACAGAGCTCGGTGCCCCTGCCTTCGCCGCGTCCGCAAAAGGATGCTTCACTGCAACTGCGTGGCACCACCGTGGACATCACCATCCACACCGCAACAGCCTATGCACCGCCGGCTGTTGCAACAGCCACACCAATGACATGGCCCCTGCGCGACACCGCCAGCGATACGGATGCAGATCAGGCCGACAGATTGTTCGTCGCGATCAACCGCTCCCTGCGCGACATCGAAACGGAACAGATTGCGCGGGTGGAAACGCTGGCGGAAGAGGCCTACCAGACAGCGGAAGAAATCGCGCAGGCGCTGGCCGAAGCTGGCGTAAGCCCTGCTGAGAATTTCGGCATGGAAGCCGTTGGTGGCCCCCTGCTTGCAGCAGGCAATGCCGCACCGTTCGAAGAAAGGGTTCGAGAACTCGACGAAGCGCTGAACACTCTGGAGAGGCTGAAAGGAATCGCGCGCAAGGTGCCAATCGCCAATCCCCTGCCCGGCGCGCGCGTGACGAGCACCTTTGGACCACGGCGCGACCCGCTGCTGGGCCGCCGCGCCCATCACTCCGGCATGGATTTCAGCGGCAGGACCGGGACGCCGATCAAGGCGGCAGGCGCGGGAAAGGTAATCCGTGCAGGCTGGAATGGCGGCTATGGACGCATGGTGGAGATCGACCACGGCAATGGCCTCACAACGCGCTACGCCCATATGAGCCGCATATCGGTAAAGGTGGGTGAACATGTCGAACCGGGCAGCGTAATCGGCAAGGTCGGCAGCAGTGGCCGCTCCACCGGCCCGCATCTACATTACGAAGTGCGCAAATCCGGCAAAGCCATCAATCCTTTGCGCTTTATCAAGGCCGGCCGCAACGTCGCGCGACTACTCTAGGAATCAGCCGCTCCCTTGCAGGCGCGGCGACCAGTCTTCGACCTTGCGCTGCTCCAGCCTGCGACGGGCAAGTTTTCGCCAGCTCTCAGCCAGGCATGTGAGCTCGGCGAGCTCTTCCAGAGCCTCATAGTTCAGCATGTCCACGTAGAGCAAAGTCGTCACACGCGCCAGTGACCACTTTGGATATGGACGCTCCGACAGTTCCAGCGCATCGCCTGTGGCAACTATACCGGTCTCAAGCACACGGAAATACCAGCCGGTACGTCCCGTCTCCTGAACACGCCTGGCAAGGCTCGGTTCGTTGAAACGGGCATTCAGCTTCCAGCATGGCTGCCGCCCTTGTGAGAACTCCACCAGCGCTGTGCCCAGACGAAAGCGGTCTCCAAGGCAAATATCGGCCTCATCGATATCGTCGACGGAGAGGTTTTCACCAAACGAACCCGGGCGAAGTTCAGCAGCCAGACCAGGAAACTCCTCCACCCAGGAAGCATAATGGCGGGCCGGATACAGATGTATCGCCTTCTCAGGCCCGCCATGCACCTTCTTGTCCCCCTGATGATCGCCTGCCAGCCCCTCACGACCAACGGCAACAGGGCCCGAGACCGGCCTTTTGAAGATGCCCGTGGGAGCGGAGCGCGGGCCGAGCGCCCGAAGCTCACCGCAAAAGACATTCTCAATCTGCCACTTCATCCAACCAGCTCCTGCAAGTTAGGAGATATCTGCTCCGATCTGGAGCAAGAGCACGAGAACCAGCAGCCCAGAGCCTCTGTGCCAAAGAAAAAGCCCCCGCAGCGAAAGCTGCGAGGGCTTGGGTCAGTCAGGAAGCGCAAGATTTACTCTGCGTCGTCGGCCTTGGCAGCCTTCTTCTTCGGAGCAGCCTTCTTCTTGGCTTTGGCCTTCGGCTTTTCAGCCTCTGCCTCGTCCTCGTCGTCTGCCATCAGCTCTTCGCGTGAGACCTTCTTGTCGGTCACGTCGGCCTTGGCCAGCAGCGCGTCAACGACCTTCTCCTCGAACAGCGGTGCGCGGATATTGGCCAGCGCCTGCGGGTTCTGACGATAGAAGTCGTAGATTTCCTGCTGCTGATGACGCGGATAGCGCTGGATCGATTCGATCAGCGAACGCTGCATCTCGTCTTCGGAAACCTGCACGCCTTGCTCTTCGCCAATCTGTGCGAGCACGAGGCCGAGACGCACGCGGCGCTCTGCAAGGCGCTGATACTCTTCGCGCGCCTCTTCCTCGGTCGTGTCTTCGTCCTCGAAGGTGCGGCCGGCATTCTCCAGATCGCGGGTCACCTGATTCCAGATATTCTGGAATTCGGCTTCCACCAGCTTCTCTGGCGCCTCGAACTTGTACTGCTCGTCTAGAGCATCGAGAAGCTGACGCTTCGCCTTCTGGCGGGTCATCTGACCAAACTGGTTCTCCAGCTGGCCGCGAACGATCTCGCGCAGCTTGTCAGCGGATTCAAGCCCCAGCTTCTTGGCGAGTTCGTCGTCGATGACGAGTTCCTCGGCAGCTGCGACCTTCTTCACCTTGATGTCGAACTCGGCATCCTTGCCTGCAAGATGAGCAGCGGCATATTCGTCCGGGAACTTGACCTTGATGGTCTTCTCGTCGCCAGCCTTCAGCCCAACCAGCTGCTCCTCGAAGCCGGGGATGAACTGGTTGTGGCCGATGACAACATCGGAATCTTCGGCAGCACCGCCGTCGAAAGCCTCGCCGTCGATCTTGCCGAGATAGTCGATGGTGACCTTGTCGCCATCTTCAGCCTTGCCGTCCTTGTCCTCATAGGTGCGGACGGAATCTGCGATGCGCTTGACCTGCTCGTCGACTTCCTCATCGGAAACGTCATAGACGGGACGTTCGATCTTGATGCCGGAGAAGTCCTTGATCTCGATGGCTGGAATGACTTCATAAGCCATGGAGAATTCGAAATCCGCCTGACCGGCGAGCACCTTTTCGGCTTCCTTCTCGTCCTCGGTCATGTTGATTTCGGGCTGCATGGCCGGCTTCTCGCCGCGCTCTTCAAGAATCGAGCGAGAAGAATCGGACAGGATCTCGTTGACCACTTCTGCCATGAAGGACTTGCCGTACATGCGGCGCAGATGGCTGAGCGGAACCTTGCCCGGACGGAAGCCTTTCAGCCGCACCTTGTCCTTGGCGTCCTCGAGCCGCGCCACAAGACGCGATTCCAGGTCCTGGGCCGGCACGGTGACCTTGATCTCGCGCTTAAGACCTGAATTGAGAGTCTCGGTTACCTGCATTCATCAAACCTTTGCGTTTACTCACTGGCCGTGCCAACGGCGCCTTGCGGTCAGCCTGCCGAATTCCGTGTTTCGGGGATGGCTCTGTCTGGTGCGGGTGGAGGGACTTGAACCCCCACGGCTTGCGCCACCAGAACCTAAATCTGGCGTGTCTACCAGTTCCACCACACCCGCTACCGACAGCCTTCGCTCCCGAAAGCGCGCGCCTCTATATCACCTGACCTTGTGTGTTCAAAGGGAAATTGGCTCCAACCAAGGATTTTTGGGCAGGAAATGGCGTCATGACGCCGTGCACCCGCACATCACCCTTATCCACGCACCGGTTTCAGCAATCTGTCCTTAACCCGTGTGGCGGACCGCGGGCGCATTTGTGACAGTTTGATGTTGCGTTGCACAATCTGCATCGCTGCTATGCAACATTGGCACTTTTGCGCATGGCTCATTGGGCCTAAATGTCCATCGCAACGGGTGATCAACACCCCACACGAATTCTGAAGCGAGCAAGACAGATGAACATCATTCGCAACTACCGCAACTGGCGCCGTTACCGTCAGACCGTCAATGAGCTGAACCGCCTTTCCAGCCGTGAGCTCAACGACCTTGGAATTTCCCGCGGCGACATCCCGTTTGTCGCACGCAAGTCCCTCTAAGGACTGACACAGAGATTTCGTCAGAATTACCTCCTCCCAATTCTGACGAATGCGGCCAGCTCTCTCCTCCTCCCGATTGCTGGTCGACCAAAACGACACCCGCCGGACCTCCTCCCCCGGCGGGTGTTGTTTTTTTTAAGCCTTCCTCAGGCTTGGCTTGCAGCTTGTGAATTGCATTGCCCCGCAGTTTTGCCTATCTCCCCAGCATGACAAACAGCTCCTCCCATAAGCCCGTTCACGTAATCGGTGGTGGCCTCGCAGGCTCCGAAGCTGCGTGGCAGATCGCACAGGCTGGCGTGCCTGTAGTCCTTCATGAAATGCGCCCGCTCCGCGGGACCGATGCGCACAAGACGGAGGGGTTAGCTGAACTTGTCTGCTCCAACTCCTTCCGCTCCGATGATGCCAAGGCCAATGCCGTTGGCGTCCTGCATGCGGAAATGCGCATGGCGAATTCGATCATCATGGCAAGCGGCGATGCGAACCAGGTGCCTGCAGGTGGTGCACTTGCAGTTGACCGTGACGGTTTCTCCGATGCGGTCACGAAAGCCTTGCACGACCATCCCCTCATCGAGATCGTGCGCGAGGAAGTGACCGATCTTCCGCCGGAAGAGTGGGATCAGGCCATCATAGCAACCGGCCCGCTGACAGCTCCCTCGCTCGCCGAAGCGATCGGCAAGCATACGGATGAAGAGGCTCTGGCATTTTTCGATGCGATCGCGCCCATCGTCCATTTCGATTCGATCGACATGGACACCTGCTGGTTCCAGTCGCGCTATGACAAGGTCGGTCCCGGCGGTACGGGCAAGGACTACATCAACTGCCCCATGAACAGGGAGCAGTATGAGCGTTTCATTCAGGCGCTTCTTGACGGCGAGAAGACCCAGTTCAAGGAGTGGGAAGGTACCCCCTATTTCGACGGGTGCCTGCCTATCGAAGTCATGGCCGAACGCGGACCGGAGACGCTTCGTCACGGCCCCATGAAACCCATGGGTCTCACCAACGCTCACAAGCCTGATGAAAAGCCCTATGCCGTGGTGCAGCTGCGTCAGGACAATGCGCTCGGCACGCTTTACAACATGGTCGGTTTCCAGACGAAGCTGAAATATGGCGCGCAGGTGGAGATTTTCCGTACCATTCCCGGTCTGGAGAATGCCGAATTTGCGCGCTTGGGCGGGCTGCATCGCAACACCTATATCAATTCGCCTGCGCTGCTTGACAGCACGCTTCAGCTGAAAGGCCGCGAGGGATTGCGCTTCGCCGGTCAGATCACCGGCTGCGAAGGCTATGTCGAAAGCGCGGCCATGGGATTGCTTGCCGGACGTTTCGCTGCTGCCGCGCGCAAGGGTGAAGCACTCACCCCGCCACCGGCAACAACAGCATTCGGAGCATTGCTGAACCACATCACCGGCGGGCATATCCTGTCAGATGATGAACCCGGCAAGCGTTCATTCCAGCCGATGAATGTCAATTTTGGCTTGTTCCCCCCGGTCGAAATCATCAAGCCGGAAGGAAAGCGCCTGCGCGGCAAGGAAAAGAGCCTTGCACGTAAACACGCACTTAGTGCGCGAGCACTGGCTGATGCGCGCGACTGGCTTGGCTTACCGCAACCGGCAGCAGCGGCAGAATAACTTATTCCCATTCCTGGCTGCGCAGGAACACGAGGGCCTGAAGCTCCTGGACCTGCCCGCCTGCTGATGCAAACGCGTAAAGCGGAACCAGCATCAAAACGCGCTTCCCCTCGATTTCCCTGAGCAGCAGAAATCGATCGGTTTTGTCCTGAAGCTCGGCAAGTTCACGCGCGGCCACCGGGAAGCGTGTGACCTTGCCATTTTCAGTGATGGTCAGTTCCTCGCCGGTCAGCATCATTGCCAGCAGTCGGTTATCGTCGATCTCCACGCTGAGAGGGATGTTTCTGCTCAGCGATATGTTTTGCAGCGCAATGTCGAAGTCATCCTGGGCCGATTTGTGCAGGGCCACCGCAAACGGTCCGCTCAAACTCGGCAAGATCACCAGATCATTGTCTGCAAAACGCTCCTCCGGATCGAGACCGTAGGCACGGGCCATGTCTTCAAACGAGGTCGGAATCGGTTCACCTTCCGCCGAATCGGGCGCAACGCGCTTTAATGCACCTTCGCGTGAAAGGTACCGAAGTGCTGCTAGCGCTTGAGATTGCCTTTCAGCTGTACCGGGATCACTTGCAATAGCCGCTTTGAAACGGTGCGCCTGGCTCTCGACTGACACGTTGCGCGCACCCTGTGGACCGAAACTGCCGATGAGAAGCGCAAAAACAGGCAAGGCGAAGATCGGGCGTATGTCACCACGCATTGATGGAACAAGCCGCACAGCCAGGATCAAGGCGCTCACGCTCCCGAACAGCATCACCATATATCGGTCCGGGGTGAATCCGAAAGCGCCGACTCGCTGCCAGAGAGCCAGTGCCAGGAGGATGAGAGGCACCACCATGAAAGTTGGCCAGTAGCGCAAGACCAAACGTGTCGGCGCCCGTACGAGCCCCAGAAACGGATGGATAACGAGGAGCGCTCCAAACAGGCAGAAGCCGTAAGTGATGACCAGCCAGCCGACCTGACCGCGGGGCAGTTCTGCAGTAAATGCGATCTTGATCGCGTAGATGTGGAGAATGACGGCGTACAGTATTAACAGCGGTGCGGCCACATAGTCGCCCAAGGCTCTCATCCCGCGATCCATGGCCCCGGCCTGTCCAAGACCAGGCTCCACATCGAAGCGATCAGGCAACTGACCCAAACCGAACACAGGAGAAGCCAGAAGCGCTGTGAAAGCCCACACATAACCATAGATGCGGTCGTCGACCTCGAACCCGAAGAGAAAGCCCAGAGTCGCGAGCGTTGCAGATATGCCCCCTGCAAAAAGTATCAGCGCGAGGCCGGAAAGCACGGCAGCGAAGCCGACCCGCAAGCTGAACATCCAGAACTGGCTGCTGTTTCCCTGGCAAATAAACGGCGCGAGAAGAACCACGCCAATTATTCCCAAGCTTAACGACCATTCCTGAACCCACATACCCTCTGGGTCCAGCATCAAGAACGCTATCGCGGTCCCAGCCAACAAGCCCGCCAGATGTCCAGAGTGGGAGG
This sequence comes from Nitratireductor sp. CH_MIT9313-5, assembly GCF_037029545.1. Lineage (NCBI taxonomy): Bacteria > Pseudomonadati > Pseudomonadota > Alphaproteobacteria > Hyphomicrobiales > Phyllobacteriaceae > Nitratireductor > Nitratireductor sp. CH_MIT9313-5. Next base: position 503,325 of record NZ_JAYMER010000014.1, read on the forward strand.
AAAGACCTCGACCTTCGACAAAAAGCTTGGCAGCAAGTGCGGTGACCGCCGCCACGGTCAAGGCGGGCACGTAATCCTCCGCCTGAGCCAGAGGAAATGCGATGTCAGCGCCGGAAATTTCGACGAATGCACTGAACGTCGAAACACAAAGGAAAAAAATCGGCGCAGGAAAGCGTATCAACGCAGCCGAAACACCCTGCGCCATCTCACGCAGTGCGGATTTCCAACCGCTGTTCACTGTGTTTTCGGCCCAAATCGTCATGAAATAAATTCCGCTATAAATGAAAGCGGAAAGTGCTAGCGCGCAGGACCGGCGAAATTACGGCGCTACCAACCGCCCATTGCGTGACGCAGCAGGTGGAAGTGACGCAACCACAAGGGCACCTGAACAGGCTCTTGAAACGCCCGGGCGCCGAGCCGTTCGGCGCGGTCGAATACTGCAGCTACGCTTGACAGCGGCAAGAACGCCGGGCGCAGGTTCTGAGGGACTGAGCCGCCATCACGGCAGAAGGTGGAAAGGTGCTGGCGACCCAACGCGATCAACGCGGCCAATACACGTTCCGCAGCTTGTGCCTGTGCGGGTTCATGCAATGCAACATCGCTGGCTCCTACCGCGCTCAATATGTCGGCAGGAATGAAGCTTTGGCCATGTCGTGATGTCAGCGGCAGCCTCCTGATGATCTCGCCTACCCCTTGCGCGCAACCAGCATGTCCGGCCAGATGGGCATGTTCCTGCGCGCTGGATGGCTCAAGGCAAATCGCCGCCAACTGAATGAGCGCGGAGCGCGTTTCCCCCAGATAGCCTTCCAGATCATTGCGAGTGGGTATCGCGTCGTCATAGAGATCGGTGACACGGGCATCCAGCATGTTGAGGAAAGGCTGGCGAGGGAGCTCATGCCGCCGGATCGTCTCAAGCAGAGCTTGCGCAAGAGGGTTTCCACCTCCGCCATCTGTCTTTTCATCGGCAATGACATCACGCCACCACTGCAAGCGGATCTCGCCCGGCATGGGCTCGCTCACCTTGTCACGCACTGAGGCGATCTCCGCATTGAAGGCGTAGAGGGCGTAGAGCGCCGGACGCTTGTGCTCCGGCGCATAGAGCGTGCTGAGATAGCGCCCCGGATCTACCGTCCGCACCAGCTCCATCGCATGGCGGATATGGTCGTCCATCTCAATCCACCGCAATCAGCGCGGCGGCGACCGCCCGCTCTTCGGCGAGCAGAACATTATATGTTCTGACGGCCGCACCCGTCGCCATTGTCTCAACGGCGATTGCCTGCTCACGAAGCACATCACGCAGGCTCTGCGGAAGGCGCAACAGGTCCCGGCCCATTCCCACCAGGAGGATGTCGATCTCGCCGGCTTCGGCAAGAACAGCCTCGAAGTCGCTTAGCGCAAGCTTTTTGGCGTCCGTGGCCTTCCAGCCATGGATGCCGGAGGGCAGGCACAAAAGCGAGCCGCGATGGCTCATATCGGCGAAGCGGAAGCCGCCATTGCCATAGGCTTCGATTGGCGCCTTTCCGGGGAAATGCGCCTCTCGCATTTCTATGCCGCCACTCATCCCTTGACCGCGACCTCATCGCCATTGCCTTCGGCATCCTGCGCTGCCGCACCCGAAGGACGCAGGCGGAACAGGATGAGAAGCGGACCAGCGACGAAGATCGAGGAATAGGTGCCGATCAACACGCCGAAGATCATGGCAGCCGTAAAGGAGCGGATCACCTCGCCGCCAAAGGCATAGAGCGCGACCAGCGCCAACAGCGTCGTCACCGAGGTCATGATCGTGCGCGACAGCGTCTGGTTCATCGACAGATCCAGAAGCTGCGGCATCGGCATCTTCTTGAAGCGGCGCAGATTCTCGCGGATGCGGTCATAGACCACCACGGTATCGTTCAGCGAGTAACCGACAATTGTCAGGATCGCGGCGATACTCGACAGGTTGAACTCGATCCCCGTGATCACGAAGAAACCGATCGTCATGACCACGTCATGTGTGGTGGCAAGGATTGCACCCACCGCGAACTGCCACTCGAACCGCAGCCAGATATAGATCAGGATCGCAAAGAGCGAGACGAGAACCGCGATGGTACCCGCACGGGCAAGCTCGCCTGATACGGTCGGACCAACCACTTCGACGCGTCGGAAGTCGTAATCCGCCTCCAATTCATCACGAACCTTGGTGATGACGGTCTGTTCCGCCTGTTCACCGCCACCTTGCGCCTGAACGCGGATCAGAACATCCTTCGGATTACCGAATTCCTGAACCTGCACCTCACCGAGATTGAGCTCGGAGAGACGCGACCGAATATCAGAAATGTCGGCGACATCCTGCTTGGCCTGTACCTCAATGGCCGAACCGCCCTTGAAGTCGATGCCATAGTTCATGTTCAGCGTCATGAAGAGCGCGAGCGCGGCTATGGAAGCGATGGCCGACAGGGTGAAGGTCATGCGGCGCAGCCACATGAAGCCGATGGAAGTTGCACCGGGAAGAAGGTTCAATGGCGCCCGGGGCAGCTCCTTCGGACGCTGACGCTTCACCCACTGCGCAACAAGCCAGCGCGTAAGCGTGTAGGCCGAGAACACCGTGGTGACGATACCAATGGCCAGTGTCACGGCAAAGCCACGCACGGGGCCGGTACCCAGATAAAACAGAATGATTGCCGCGATCAGCGTGGTGACGTTGGCATCAACGATGGTGCCAAGCGCTTTCGAGAAGCCTGAATCAACCGCCTGAATGAGAGAACGCCCATTGGCGCGCTCCTCACGAATACGCTCGAAGACAAGGACATTCGAATCCACCGCCATGCCCATGGTCAGCACGATACCGGCAATGCCCGGCAAGGTAAGTGTCGCACCCAGTCCCGAAAGCAGGGCGATGATCAGCGCAATATTGGCGCCGAGAGCCACCACCGCGAAGACACCGAACGTCCCGTAAGCAATGATCATGAAGGCCACGACCAGAACGGCACCGATCATGGCCGCGATCTTGCCGGCATTGATCGAGTCCTGACCGAGGCCGGGTCCGACCGTGCGTTCCTCTATGACGGTCAGTGTAGCCGGCAGAGCACCTGCGCGAAGCAGAACGGCAAGATCATTTGCCCCCTGCACACTGAAATTGCCCGAAATCTGACCGCTGCCGCCAAGGATGGGTTCGCGGATCTGAGGCGCGGAGATCACCTGTCCGTCGAGAATGATTGCGAACAGGCGGCCTACATTTTCCTGCGTTGCCTGACCGAAGCGTGTTGCCCCCTTCGTGTCGAAGCGGAAGGAAACGACTGGCTCATTGGTGCGCTGATCGAAACTCGCCTGCGCATCAACAAGGTTCTCGCCTGAGACAATGATGCGATCTTCGATGATGTAGGGAACGGGCGGATCGTCCGTCGAATACATCACGCTGGTACCGACTGGCGGACGCCCTTCAATGGCTTCCTGAGCCGGCATGGACTGATCCACCATCTGGAAGGTCAGCTTTGCCGTCTGGCCGAGTATTTCCTTCAGTCGTTCAGGATCCTGAAGACCCGGCACCTGCACGAGAATGCGGTCGTCGCCCTGACGCTGGATAACCGGCTCCGTGGTGCCAAGTTCGTTGACGCGACGGCTGACGACCTCAATGGACTGCGAAAGCGCGGAGTTGAGGCGATACTCGATACCCTGCTCGGTCAGGGAGAAGCGAAGGATACCCTGCTCCGGCTCCGACAGCGAGAACTCGGAGACGGCACCCGAACCGAAGACACCGGTCGCGACCGGCTGCGTCAGTTCCGACAGGGCTTCCTTGGCAGCATCAAGCTGGGAGGAATCGCGTACGCGCACCTGCACGGCCTGACCGTTGATGGCGAGACCCGTATAGCCGATCCGCTCCTCACGCAGGGAGCGGCGCACATCGTCACGGGCCGAAACAAGCCGCTCCTCGGTCAGTTCATCGCGATCAAGCGAAAGCAGGATATGCGAACCGCCCTGGAGATCGAGGCCAAGGGTCATGGGCTGCTTTGGCGCCCAGGTCGGCATTGCGGAGAACCAGGACTGAGGCAGGATATTCGGCGCGGCATAAGCTATGCCCAGCGCAACCGCCAGCCATATGAGTACCGTTTGCCAGCGTGGAAAATATAACATGCTGCCTCTTCCTGATTGCCAAAAGCGGCGGTTTTCGACCGCCGCCATATATTTTTTCGAAGCGTAACCGCTTACTTGTTTGCGGCTTTTTCGGCCGGCTCGCCCTTTACGCGCACATCAGCGATCATGGCGCGAACTGCGGTCACCTTGTTGCCGCCACCCAGATCAACTTCGAGCTCGGTGTCGTTGATGACCTTGGAAACCTTGCCCACGAGACCACCGCCGGTGACGACCGTGTCGCCACGGCGGATATTGGACAGCATTTCCTGACGCTTCTTCATCTGCGTACGCTGCGGCCGAATGATGAGGAAGTACATGATGACGAAAATAAGGACGAAGGGCAGAATGCTGACCAGCATGTCAGGTGCGCCTGCGCCAGTCTGGGCATAAGCCGGTGTAACGAACATCTTGAACTCCCGCATTTGATGGAAAAGAGGCCGCAACTGCGCCCTCACAAAGGTTGGGCGGAATATAGATGTTCAGTAACGCTTTGCAACTCCATGCGACAGCCTCACACAGGCTTTCCTGCGCAATCGCGCGGCTTGCAACGCTTTTCGTTCCGTGGAAGACCGTACCGCACGGTACGAACAGTGGATGAACGGTTCAGACATGTCGCAGGATGCAGTCAACGCTCTGAATGAAAAACTCGACAAGCTGCTTTCAATCATGGAGCGCCTCGCCCCGCCGGAAGTGCATAAACCGGATATCGAGGCCGCGGACTGCTTCGTCTGGCAGGCGGAGCAGTCCACGCTTCAGCCGATAAGCAAGGTCAACCGCGTTTCCATCGACCTGATAAGGGGCGTGGACCGGGCACGTGACCTGCTGCTTGAGAATACGCGTCGTTTCGCGCGCGGCCTGCCCGCCAACAACGCCCTTCTGTGGGGTGCGCGCGGCATGGGAAAGTCCTCGCTGGTCAAGGCTGTTCATGCCGCTGTCGCCGAGGAACATTCAGGGGTGGACCGGCTCAAGCTGATCGAAATTCACCGTGAGGACATCCACAGTCTGCCACAACTGATGCACCAGTTGCGCGATGCACCCTACCCCTTCATCCTCTTTTGCGACGATTTGTCTTTCGATATCGATGACACGTCCTATAAATCGCTGAAGGCGGCACTGGAAGGCGGCGTCGAGGGCCGACCCGACAATGTCATATTCTATGCGACATCCAATCGCAGGCATCTGCTGCCGCGCGACATGATCGAGAACGAGCGCTCCACCGCGATCAACCCGGCCGAGGCCGTCGAGGAAAAGGTTTCGCTCTCCGACCGCTTTGGCCTCTGGCTTGGCTTTCACAAATGCTCGCAGGACGAATACCTGTCCATGCTGGAAGGCTATATCGCCTATTACGACCTGCCTGTTGAGCGGGATTTGTGGCAACCCGACGCGCTTGAATGGGCTACGACAAGGGGCAGCCGTTCCGGCCGCGTAGCCTGGCAATATGTGCAGGACCTCGCGGGCCGACTGGGCATCAGGCTTCAGAAATGAAAAGGGCGCTGCGGTTTCCCGCAACGCCCTTGTTCGCCTTCCAGAACCGGTATCAGATCAGCCCGGCAATCAGGATCACCGCAATGGCCACCGGCGCAACAAAGCGTATGACGAATTGCCATGCGCTCACCAGCGCTCCATTGGCGCCAAGTTCATCCACCACATGACGGCGCAGAACCCAACCTGCAAAGATCGCGATCAGCAGGCCGCCAAGCGGCATGGTGATGTTGTTGGTGAAGAAGTCGAGAGCGTCGAGCAGCGGCTTGCCACCAATCGTGTAGCCGGACCAGACACCCATGCTCAGAGACGTGGGCACGGCTAGAACAAAGCTCGTGACACCGACCCAAAGCGTCACCGACTTGCGCCGCGCAGGATCACCGGCCGTGAAGTAGGATACGACCACCTCGAATAGCGCGACAGCACTGGTCAGTGCCGCAATTGCCAGCAGGAAGAAGAACAGCGCCGAGAAGATCGCACCGAAGGGCATCTGCGCGAAGATGGATGGCAGCGTGATGAAGGTGAGGCCCGGACCGGCAGATGGCTCCGCTCCAAAGGCGAAGACTGCGGGCAGAACGACAAAGCCGGCCAGCACGGCAACAAGCGCATCAAGAGTGGCAACCGATGCAGCCGAACCCACGATCGCATCATCACGGCGCATATAGGAACCGTAGGTGATCATTGCGCCCATGCCGAGCGACAAGGAGAAGAAAGCCTGCCCGAGAGCGGCTAGGAACGTATCCCAGCCCACCTTGGAGAAGTCAGGTTTGAGGAAGAAGGAAAGCCCCTCGCCTGCACCTTCCAGCGTGACGGAACGCAGCGCCAGCACCACTAGGATGATGAAAAGCACAGGGATCAGGTAGCGCGCCGCACGCTCGATACCGCTCGCCACGCCACCGACCACGACGAAGACGGTCAACCCAAGGAAGATCGCCGTGTAGATTACCGGCTCGATCGGATCGGAAATGAAACCGGTGAAGACGGCCCCTACCTCTTCCGTCCCGCTCGCCAGGATCGTCCCGGTCAGAGACTTGACCGTATAGGCAACGGTCCAGCCGGCAATGACGATGTAGAAAGACAGGATGAGAAATGCCGTCAGGATGCCCATATAGCCGACGAGCGGCCATGCCCCACCGGCACTCTCCTTGAACGCGCGCGCGGCATCACGCTGCGTGGATCGGCCAATAAGCAGTTCGGCAACCAGAAGAGACAGCCCGATCGTGAAGACGATCGCCAGATAGATCAGAAGAAAGGCGCCACCGCCATTTTCTCCGGTGACATAGGGAAATCGCCAGATATTTCCCAGCCCAACGGCAGATCCCGCTGCGGCAAGGATGAACCCCATCTTCGAGGACCAGTGTTCACGTGCTTGAACCATCGCTCCAATCCATTCGCGTGGCGTGGTGTGACCGTATCCGGTCTCTCATCGCGGCAGGCATGTTCCAACAAGCCGCAGACCACTGATTTCAACTGCCAGCCTCATGGCACGCCAAGGCGTGTCAGGAGTTCAGGCGGCTAGGACTTAATCAGGGAAAGAAAGATGTTGCAGCGCAGCATGGACGGGAACTTTTCGTTCCGAGAATGCAAGCATTGAGCAACATCGTCTTTCGCGGGAGCGCGATTAGCACCGCACTCGCCTAGCGGCAACCGTGCTACAGGCGGCAAAAACCTGTTTTGCACCTGATGTCATGCGCATTTTGCCGCAAGTAGGCCCAAAACGCCATGAAGCGGGCGGCCGATTGGGTCAGAGGCAGCCCGCTTCAGGCACGGCCACTGCTGGAGGTCAGCAGGCCGCTAAACCGATAATGTGAGTTGGATCGGCGCTATTCGAGGAACTGCATTGGATCGACCGGGTTCGTCCCCTTGCGCACTTCAAAGTGCAGCTTTGGACGATCCGCGTCACCACTCATGCCGGAAAGTGCGATTTCCTGGCCGCGCTTGACCTTGTCGCCGCGCTTCACGCGAATGTCGGATGTATGCCCGTAAACGGTCACCAGATCATTCTCGTGGCGAACCAGAACCGTGTTGCCGAAGCCTTTAAGCCCATCGCCAGCATAAATGACGATACCGTTCTCGGCGGCGCGGACGGAGGTGCCCTGCGGCACGGCAATATCCACACCGTCACTTGAACGTCCACCGGCTCCAGCTCCATAGCTCGTGATCACACGGCCACGCACAGGCCAACGCAGACGGTCCACCCCGGTTGACTGGGGCGTGAGTGCAGCTGTCTGTGCATCACTTTCAGCTTTCTTGGCAACGTCGTCAGATACCTTCGGCGGCGTATAGGCGGCAACCTGAGCCGAGCTCTCGGTCTCAACCTCTTTCGGCTTCACAGTCGTGGCCGTTTTCACCGGATCAACACCGGCATTTGCGGCTGCAACAGAGTTGCCGCTTGGAATATTCAGCGTCTGCCCGATCCGGATAACGCCGTCATTCAGACCATTGGCCTGCTTGATCGCATCGACACTGGCACCGGTCTTGCGAGCGACACCGTAAAGCGTGTCTCCGGCAACAACCGTGTAACGCCCCTGGTCGGACGACACCGCTGCTTCAGATGATGCAATAGGCTCCGGCTTCGCCGGTGCGCTGGCAGCAGCCTGAACCTGCGGGCGCTGGCGTGGCTGCGGTACATCCTGTGGCGTGGTCGCCGGTGATGCTTGGGCAACTGCGGGCGCTGGCGCAGTTGCCGCGGAACCCGACGGAATATAGATCGTCTGGCCGATCATCAGGCCACTCGGCTCGCTCATCCCGTTCGCGCTCATGATGGCGGCAACAGGAACGTTAAACCGGCGTGCCAGACCGTAAAGCGTATCGCCTTCGGTGACCGTAACCTTCTGCGCAGTCGTGCTGGCGGCAGCGACAACGGGTGCTGCAGCAGCAGCCGGCGCGGAGGACACCGCGCGCGCAATGGAACCGGTTGCGCGATTATCCACAGCAGCAGCAACCTGGGCAGGCGCCGACTGCACGGCAGAAGCAGCAGAGGCGACCTGCTGCGGCGCCGGCAGCGGCTGCGTGGTCACCGTCGAACGCTGAATTGGTGCGGATGCGGAATAGCTTGGCTGACTGACCGTGCCGGGGCTTGGGAGATTCGTGACCGCCCGGTTCTGCACGACACCGCCACCGACAGCCGCCTTGGGACGAACGATCTTCATACCGGCTCGTCCGGCGCTGCGCCTGGTCGTATGGGTGACATCACCCGGATAAGGCTGATTTTGCGGTGCGTAGCTGTTGGGCTGAGCGGTGGAGTTTGTGACCAGACCATCGGTAAGGTTCGCCGCGCTACCGCAACCAACGACGGTTCCACCGACAACGCACACGGCAACGCCACGTGCCAACTTGCGGCTGAAATGACCTGTGATGCCCAGAAACATTGAACCTACCCGCGTACCCATTACCTCTACTGGCATGGATTAAAGCGCGTTAATGTTACTGGTCGGTTAAGCTCAGCGAAGAATGCTGCACCAATGTCGTCGCGTCAGATGGCTTCTGCAACACCGGGAGCAAGGGGCTGCAGGCGAACCGTCTCAAGTTCAACCTTTTCGAACCGGCTTCCAACCTTGGTCAGATGGGTCATGGTCTGCACACCATCGCCCGGCCCGATGGGCGCAACCATAATGCCACCGCTGGTGAGCTGATCCACAAATTTCCGTGGCAGCTCTTCGAATGCCGCCCACACGATGATCCTGTCAAACGGACCTTCCGGTGCCCCCTCACGACCATCCGCCTGCCTGGCAACTATGTTTGACAGCCCCAGATGCTCGTGACGCTGGCGCGCTTGCTGAACGAGAGTCTTGTACCGGTCCAGAGTCAGAATTTTCTCGCAAAGCCGCGCCATGACGGCAGCCGTGTAGCCGGAGCCCGTACCAATTTCCAGAACACGATTGTCAGGCTGCAGGTCGAGTGCTGCGATCATGGCCACCTGAAAGTCGCAGGCTTCCAGCGCCTCACCGCATTCGATCGGCACGGTGCGGTTTGACCAAACCGCGTCGCGAAATTCCGCCGGGACAAAGCTTGCACGCGGCGTGTTCTCAATGGCTTCGAACAAGCTTTTGGAGCTGATGCCACGCGCACGCATGCGCAGCATCAGGGCGGCGAAGCCTTCCCTGTCGCTGCTGGCTTCACTCATTTGAGCACCTGCGCAAGCTCCTGACGCACCTCATGCGCAGTGAGATCGAGATGAAGCGGCGTCACGGATATGTAGCCGTCACGAACGGCAGCCTGATCACTTCCCTCACGCACTTCCGACTGCTTGCGCCCGAAGCGTAGCCAGTAGTAGGGAAAACCACGGCCGTCCTTGCGCTCATCGATCCACAGTCCGTGAATGAGTTTGCCCTGAGCCGTCACCTGCGTGCCTTTCGCATCCTCAGGACGGCAGTTGGGGAAGTTCACGTTCAGGAATACGCCCTCGGGCAGATCCGTCTTCACGAGCTTGCGCAGAAGTTCAGGCGCAAGCGCTTCCGCCACATCCCAGGGCACGAAGCGGCTTTCGTCGGTGAAGTCGTATGCCTGGCTGAGCGCAATCGAGCGGATGCCAAGCAACGTGCCTTCCATCGCACCTGCAACAGTGCCTGAATAGGTGACGTCATCGGCCATATTCGTGCCATTGTTGATGCCCGACAGGATGAGGTCGGGCGGAGAGTCCATCACCTTTGTCACGGCCATGATCACGCAATCGGTGGGTGTTCCGCGCAGGGCGAAGTGCCGATCATCGATCTTGCGCATGCGCAGTGGTTCGGAAAGCGAAAGCGAATGGGCAAAGCCGGACTGATCCGTCTCGGGCGCGACTACCCAGACATCATCGCTCAATGTGCGCGCCACACGCTCCAGAACCTGCAGACCCTCGGCATGAATGCCGTCGTCATTCGTCAGAAGTATGCGCAACACTTGTCCCCTTCCCTCATGATTCGCCGCTTGAGTGCAGACGATGATGCTGCCTTCTCGGCTGGCAAATGGAAAGCCGCGCCGGGCAGCCGACGCTTTTACCCGCCGATCTTCTCGACACCGCCCATATAGGGACGCAGCACCTCCGGCACGGTGATCGACCCATCCGGATTCTGATAGTTTTCCATCACGGCAATGAGTGCGCGGCCCACAGCCGTGCCCGAACCATTGAGCGTATGGACAAACTGCGTCTGCTTCTCGCCGCTCGCACGATAGCGCGCATTCATGCGACGCCCCTGAAAATCACCGCAGACCGAGCAGGACGAAATCTCGCGATAGGCATGCTGCCCAGGCAGCCAGACTTCGATGTCATAGGTCTTGCGCGCGCCAAAACCCATGTCGCCCGTGCAAAGGGTCACGGTGCGAAATGGAAGGTCCAGCTTTTTCAGGACCGTCTCCGCGCATTCGGTCATGCGCTCATGTTCGGCTATCGCGCTTTCCACATCCGTGATGGAGACCATTTCCACCTTGTAGAACTGGTGCTGACGCAACATGCCGCGCGTGTCACGACCCGCCGAACCCGCCTCGGAGCGGAAGCAGGGCGTCAGTGCCGCAAAGCGCAGCGGCAGCTTCTCTTTCTCCAGGATTTCCTCACGCACCAGATTGGTCAGCGGGACTTCAGCAGTCGGGATAAGCCAATGGTCGTCACCTGCCTTGAAGAGGTCTTCCGTGAATTTCGGCAATTGCCCGGTACCGAAAAGCGGATCATCACGCACGAGGAGCGGCGGCTGCACTTCCGTATAGCCATGCTCCTGCGTGTGCAGATCGAGCATGAATTGGCCGAGCGCGCGCTCAAGGCGTGCAAGCTGACCGGACAGCACCGTGAAGCGCGCGCCCGAAAGCTTCGCTGCGCGTTCGAAATCCATCAGGCCGAGTGCTTCGCCCAGCTCATAATGTTCCTTGGCCGCATCGAGCTGTGCGGGCTCGCCGAAGCGGCGGATTTCGATATTGTCCCCCTCATCCGCGCCAACCGGAACATCTTCGAGCGGCACATTCGGGATTCCAGCCAAGATGTTGAGAAGATTCGCATCCAGCTCGCGCTCGGCAGCCTCGCCTTCCTGCACGAAGCGCTTCAGTTCACCAACCTCTGCCTTTAGCGCCTCAGCCTTCTCCTTGTCGCCAGCGCCCATGGCCTGACCGATCTCCTTGGAGATCATCTTCTGGCGTGACTGGGCGTCCTGCAGCTTCGTGAGATGGGAACGGCGCGCCTCGTCAGCCTCCAGCACAGAGCGAACCAGGCTCGATGCCTCATCGGCCTGCGCACCACGCTTCACAAGCGCCTGTTCAAGGCTCTGAGGGTTTTCGCGAATCCATTTGATATCGAGCATGATCTTTCCGGCGTGCAAGGCGTGAGAATTTGCCCGGCACGGTATCAGCGCTCGATGAACGGTTGCGGTTACTCGCCAGCCTCGGCTGCCTTGTCAGAAGCCGTCTCGGCAGCTGCCGCTTCTTCCCGCTCAGCGCGTCTACGCTCCACCATCCGGGCACTCCAGATCGCAATCTCGTAGAGAAGGATGGTTGGAATCGCAAGACCGATCTGGCTGACCGGGTCCGGCGGCGTAAGAATGGCTGCGGCCACGAAGGCTGCGACGATGGCATATTTGCGCTTGTCTGCCAGGCCCTGCGAGGTCAGCAAGCCGACCCGCGCCATGAGCGTCGTTACCACCGGAAGCTGGAAAACCAGGCCAAAGGACAGGATCAGGGTCATGATCAGACCGAGATACTCGGACACTTTCGGCAGGAGCGAGATCTGAACTTCCGCGTCCGGTCCCACCTGCTGCATCGACAGGAAGAACCACATCACCATCGGCGTGAAGAAGAAATAGACGAGCGCTGCACCGATCAGGAAGAGAATCGGAGAAGCGATCAGGAAGGGGAGAAATGCATGGCGTTCGTTCCGGTAGAGGCCCGGCGCCACGAATTTGTAAATCTGTGACGCGATGACCGGGAATGCCAGAACAAGACCACCAAACATGGCGAGCTTGATCTGGGTGAAGAAGAATTCCTGCGGCGCGGTGTAGATCAGGTCGACCTTATCCGTATCAAGCCCGGCCCAAATCGTCGCCCACTGGAACGGGATGACGAGCAGGTTGAAAATCTGCTTGGCAAAGAAGAAGCAGACGAGAAACGCGACGAAAAAACCCGCAATAGCCCAGATAAGCCGCTGGCGCAGCTCGATGAGATGCTCCATCAGCGGTGCGGATGTCGCTTCGATATCGTCTTCTTCCGGGGCAGTCACGAGCCGCTTCCTGTCTTCTTGGTGGCCGCTGTCTTGGTCGCGGCGGTTTTCGAGGCAGCAGGTTTACCGGTGGTCGTTTTCCTGGCGGCGGGCTTTTTGGCGGCGGCGGATTTGGACTGTCCGCCAGACGGCTTTGCCGCGGTGGAAGCACGTTTCGTGGCTGGTGTCGCCTTTTTGGAGGCTGAGCTTGAAGTAGCGGCGGTCTTCCGGGTGGCACCGGTCTTTACCGGCGCCTTGGCCACAGCCTCGGTTGCCGCAGGCACAGCGCTCTCATCGAGCTTGGGCTTCGGCGCGGCGGGCTTCGGCTTCATTGCTTCGTCCAGCCCCGCACGAACATCCTTGCCGGCTTCTTCAAGTGGGCTCAGATGCTTCTTGATCTCGTTACGCGGGTCCAGCTTGCGCGCATCCTTGACGAGGCTCTGCACGTCCTCAAGTTCCGCCTCGCGAAGCGCCTCGTCAAATTGCTGCCGAAACTCGCCCGCCATGCTGCGGATTTTCGACGTGGTGCGCCCGAAGCCACGCAGAACGCGTGGCAGGTCTTTGGGCCCGACCACCACGATCAACACGATCGCGACGACGAGCAGCTCTGGCCAGCCAAGATCAAACATATGTCAAGCTTCCGCGCAGGCGCTGAAAACAGCGCCGCCAAATGTCAGGACTTGGTGGCTTTTTCCTTGGACGGCTTCACCGGCTCGTCTGCGCGATGCTCAACGGTGCGGGTGTCTTCCGCATCCTCATCGTCAGCCATGCCCTTCTTGAAGCTCTTGATGCCCTTGGCCATGTCACCCATGAGCTCGGGAATCTTGCCGCGTCCGAAAAGCAGAAGCACGACGACCAGAACGATGAGCCAGTGCCAGATGGAGAAGGAACCCATGATGTTTCTCTTTTTGCCTGTTATCTGGAGTCTGATTTATGCGGTTTCGTTCTGTCTTTCAAACACTAGAACGTCTGAAGGACGAACATTAATACGAATGTCGCGTATGCCGGGTGACAGGATGCCGGCGCGCACGCGTGCGTGAACATGCTCATCAAGGCCGGAGACAGCCAGTTCCAGAAGCTCCACCACGCCAAGAAAGCGACGCGCCACAATACGCGCGGCAAGACCTTCACCATCTTCGGAAACATCGAAACCGGCAAGCCGGATAGCGACCGTCAGGGGCTGCCCATCTGCCATGCCTGGAGCCGGAAATGGGCCGAATGGCGTCTGCGCCCTGCCATTTTCCGCCCGACATTCGATCCTGTTGATCTCCGAGAAGAATCCCGCCACGAAGGGGTCGGCCGGATTGAGGTAAAGCTCCTGCGCAGTGCCCACCTGAACAAGACGGCCGTCGCGCAAAAGGGCAATGCGATCCCCCATGCGCATCGCCTCCTCCGCATCATGCGTGACGACGATGGCCGTTGCCCGGCTCTGGCGCAGAATTGCCAGTGTTTCCGCCCGCACCGAGTCTTTCAGACGCGAATCGAGGCCAGAAAACGGCTCATCCATCAAAAGAACCGCTGGCCGCGGCGCCAGCGCCCGCGCCAGTGCCACACGCTGCTGCTGGCCTCCGGACAAGACATGCGGATAGGCGTCAGCCACGCTCTCAAGGCCCACACGTTCCAGCGCGATCATCGCCTCGCGTCGCGCCTCTTCGCGCGACAATGCGGTCAGTCCGAACCGCACATTTTCCAGAATGGTGAGATGGGGGAACAGCGCGAAATCCTGAAAGACCAGCCCGATGGAGCGTTCTTCGGGCGGAAGAAACACATTCGGCCCCGCAATCTCGCGATCATTCAGGACCACCTGCCCTTCCGACTGCGCCTCGATGCCTGCAGCAATGCGCAGAAGCGTTGTCTTGCCGGATCCGGAAGGCCCTAGCAGGCAAAGCACCTGTCCCGGTTCGGCTTCCAGCGTCACATCGCGAAGCGTGTCCTTGGCCGGCGCAAAACGGTGGCTGATATTCCTGAAGGCGAGCCGCGCGGCAAAGGTGACACCGGCAGTAACCCGTGCCGGCTTTTCCTTCATGTCATTCATGGCTACAGCGTCTCGCGCGGTTGGTCTGCTGCCGGGTCAATCATCCTCGACGCGCGGTGTCAACAGACCAAGTTCCTCGAAGTCGATATCGGTCAGCGGATCTTCATCTTCCGTAAGCGTGTCGGCGTCAACCGGGGGCTGCGGAACCGCGAAGCCGGAAGGCATTCTACCCGAAAGAAGCCCTGCCCCGCGCAGCTCGTCTATGCCCGGAAGGTCGCGCAGTTCCTCAAGGCCGAAATGATCGAGAAAGTCGGTAGTCGTGCCATAGGTCACGGGACGGCCCGGGGTGCGGCGGCGCCCGCGCATGCGCACCCACCCCGTCTCCAGAAGTATGTCGAGTGTACCTTTGGAGGTTTCCACACCACGGATTTCCTCGATTTCGGCACGGGTAACCGGCTGATGATAGGCAATTACCGCCAGCATCTCCAACGCCGCCCGCGAAAGCTTCTTCTGCTGAACCGCATTGCGGCTCATGAGGAAGGCAAGGTCACCGGCCGTGCGAAACGCCCAATTGTCTTCCACGCGCACCAGGTTCACGCCCCGCGTGGCGTAGTCCCGAGCGAGCGCTTCCATCACCTTCGGGATGTCCACGCCCTCGGGCAATCTTTCCTCAAGCGTGCGGCGCGAGACAGGTTCTGCACTGGCGAAGACGATAGCCTCGGCCATGCGCTTGGCATCGCTGAGCGCAACACCACCCCCGGCGCTGCCATCGTCCCCCTCCATGGAACCGAAAATCGGTATGACATTGGCGCTGTCGCTCATCCTGTCTCCCTTTTCGGTCGCGTCATCTCGGTCGTATTGCGCATATAGAGCGGCGCGAAGGCCTCCTGCTGCCTGATCTCGAGCACTCCTTCACGCACGAGTTCCAGGCTGGCGGCAAAGGAACTGGCAAGCGCGGTCGCGCGGTCGCGCGGGTCGTCGATATATTGAAGGAGGAAGCGGTCCAGCGCCGTCCAATCCTTCAATTCCCCCACGAGCCGGGTGAGGATTTCACGTGCCTGTTTCAGCGACCAGACACCGCGCTTTGCGATACGCACATTGGTGATTGCCCGTCTTTGGCGCTGAGCGGCATAGGCGGTAAGCAAATCGTAGAGCGAGGCCTCATAGGTGCTGCGCTTGTCGACAACCAGTTGCTCGGGCATCCCGCGCGCGAAAACCTCGCGCCCCAGCCGGTTTCGATTGACCAGGCGGGCTGCAGCATCACGCATGGCTTCCAGGCGCTTCAGCCGGAACTGCAGGACGGCTGCCATTTCCTCACCGGTAGGCTCTTCGTCATTGGCCTTCTTGGGGACAAGAAGCCGCGACTTCAGATAGGCAAGCCAGGCAGCCATGACCAGATAGTCGGCAGCCAGTTCCAGCCGCATGGAGCGCACCCGCTCAACGAATTGCAGATATTGCTCGGCGAGTGCGAGGACCGAGATCTTGGCGAGATCGACCTTCTGATTGCGTGCAAGGTGAAGCAACAGATCGAGCGGGCCTTCAAAGCCATCGACATCGACCGTCAGCGCAGGCTCGCTGACGCCGCGTTCCGTCTTCGCATCAGCGTCGGACCACAAAGGGTCCATGGGGGTCGGCTTCACGTCCCCTTTCTGCCCTTCCTGTCGTTTCGCTTCTGCCAAGCCGCTATCCGTTCCGTTTGGTTCAGGCAGCCCTCACAAGACTGTCAAATTCCGCCCGCGCCGTGGCTTCTTCGGTTTGATCGCCACCGCCAAGCGCTGCAAGAGCCGTATTGGCGCGTTCAAGTGCCTTACCGCCCAATTCCGGCGTGCATTGGGCGACCTCGATCATGTCGCTCATCGTGCCGTCACAGTGAAGGACAAGATCGCAACCGCCCGCAAGAACTGCTTCCGCCCTGCTGCGGTAATCCCCAGAAAGTGCGTTCATGGAGAGGTCATCACTCATCAGGAGGCCATCGAAACCGATCTCCTGACGAATGATCTCCTCGATGACCTTCGTTGAGGTCGTGGCCGGACGCTCAGGATCGATCGCCTCATAGACGACATGCGCCGTCATCGCCATCGGCAGGTCCTTCAAGGCCTTGAATGGCAAAAAGTCATGTGCCCTGAGCTCATCCAGGGAGGCTGATACCCGCGGCAAGGCCTTGTGGCTGTCCGCACCAGCCCGGCCATGGCCTGGGACATGCTTCATTACCGGCAGAACACCTCCGGCCATGAGCCCTTCGGCAGCCGCACGCCCGAGCGCAATCACCGTCTGCGGGTTCTTGGCGAAGGCACGGTTGCCAATAACGTCATGCGCTCCTTCCACCGGCACGTCCAGCACGGGCAGACAGTCTGCGGTGATGCCCAGCTTGCGCAGGTCAAATCCATGTAGCCGCGCCATGAGCCAGGCTGCACGCAGGCCCGCATCCTTGTCGCGGGCGTAAACTTCACCAAGCTTTGCCGCTTCCGGGTAATTGTCGGCAAGTGGCGGACGCAGACGCTGCACACGCCCGCCCTCCTGATCGATGAAGACGGGCGCCTCAGGCCGTCCGACAGTCTCACGCATGCTTGCAACAAGGTCGATCACCTGCTCGCGCTCGGCAATGTTGCGCGCAAACAATATGAAGCCCCATGGCCTCTCGGCTGCATAGAAGGCTTTTTCGTCGGCGGTCAGGCTCAGGCCCTTGGCGCCGAAAATCATGGCTTTTGATTCGGTCATGAAGAAAGGTTATGCGCGCGCGCAGCCGGGACACAAAGAAAAAAGCGCCACCCGTCAGGGCTGCGCTTTTTCTCAATGCGGTGGAGTGGCAGTGCTACTTGGATACGAAGCAGCTGCCGCCGGCTGATTTCAGCTGCGAACAGAGCTGAATGGCGTCATCCTTGGAGGATGATGGGATCCGTACCCGGTAATAGGTGCCTTTGCCCGCAATATCCGCCTTCACGATATTCACGCCGCGGCCCTGCAGAAGGTTGCCATAGCGCTGGGCCATCTGCTGATAGGACTGCTGCGCACCGGCAGCGGAGGGCTGCGAAGCGATCTGAACCGACCAGCCCGAAGCGGTCGCGGCGGGTGCCGGCGCTTGGGAAGCCGCGGCTTGGGGAGCAGCAGGTGCAGGAGCAGCAGCAACCTGTTGTGGTGCTGCCGGACGTGCCGACTCTGCCTGTGCGGGAGCCGGACGTGCCGGCGCAGCCTGCGCCGGAGCCGGGCGTGACGGACGCTGCGTGGGAACTGCAGAAGGCGTGGCTGGCAGCGAAACCTGCTGAACCGATGCACTCTCCTCACCAGATGCAGCCGCGTCCTCAGGCTGCGCGACCTCCGCTGCCTGCTGCTGCGGCTGCGGCTGCGGCTTGGGCAACTCGCGCGGCGCCATCGTGCCATCGGGACGAACCACAAGCGAGCGAACCATTCGCGGCGCAAGCGTTACGGTATCGGCACCGGTGTCAGTGCCCTGTCCGGTCGCTGTCTCGAGCCGAGCCTCGCTCTTGGCGCTCTCACCGGCACCAACATTCGAGGACGCCGCAGGAGCTGCTGGAACGCGTGCAGCCACATCGATGGGTTCCTCGGTGTTCGATACAAGCTCGGTCTGCTCGGCCTTCGGCTCACTGGCCGAGCCCGAAACCTTCTTGTAGACGGGATTATTCTGGTTAGGAATCGTCACCCCGCCCGGATTTTCCGGCCGAACCTTGATCGGTCCGTCATCAGCGCGAACGATCACCGGGCCGGATGCGCCACCTTCGCCAGCGCTGAAGGCATAGTAGCCAACCCCGCCAAGAATGAAGAGGCCAAGCGCCGCTGCGGCACCCGCCATGACATTGCGCGACTGGTACCAGGGTGCAGCCGTGTCGTAGGGTGGCTCTGCACCGGGAGCGGGAGCAAGGCGTGAGGCGCCTTCCTCAAAGCCGTCCCAGCTCGGTTCCGTCGGCGCACCGAAATGCGGTGCATTCTGGGCTACACCCGCATAGGCAGCGTTTCCATGGGCGGCGGGCTGATAGACCGATTCCAGATAATCGTCATCGAAATCGGCGGGATCGGATGCCGCAGTGGCCGTTACTGGTGCAGCGGCTGCCGCAACAGTGGCAGCACTGACTGTCGTTGCAGCCGCATTGCTCCACTGGTCGTCGGCTTCGTCGCCGCCAACAGAACCACCCTCGCCGAATGCACCTGCGAGCAATTCCTCAAGATCGTCGAACTCACTTTGTGCGGGCTTCTCGTCCTGATAGTTCACCTCGGGCAGATCAAGCTGGTCCGTCTGTGGAACAGCCTCATCAGGGACTTCAACAGTCTCGATTTCGGGCTGGCTGAAGCGTGCGCTTGCACCACCAGAAGCCATCGATGGCGACTGCTCGACCTCCGTAGTCTGCGCTGCAGGCGCAGCGTCTGGCGAAAATTCCGCACCGAGCGAATCCTGCATGCTTTGCGAAAACTCCTGCAGAAGCGCCTCGCTAGACCAGTCCTCCGCTTGCTCTGAAGCTTCTTCCTGAATACCCGCAGCATCTTCCAGCTGTTCGAACTGCTGCTCGGCCACCGGCTGATAATCCGGCTCACTCGCGGCGGCATAATCATTGGAAAAATCAGGTCGGGATGCAGAAGCACGCGCAAAATCAAACGCAGGCTCCTGGACATCAGCTTCCTGACTCTCAGGCTCGGAAAAAGCTGGCGAAGAGTCTTCCGCTGCCGCAAACTCTTCTTCCATCGCGAAATCGGCATCGAATGCCGCGAGATCCTGCTCGCTCAGCTCGAAGTCGGGTGTGCTGTCAGCTTGCTGCGGCTGAACTGCCACCTGCTGCACGACCTCTTCCGCCTGAGGCTCTGCCGGCGCATCGAAATTGTCGAACTCTGCACTGAAAGCAGCGTCGAAATCGGCGTCACTGAGAAGGTCACCAAGGTCCTCCGACGCCTGCGTCGAGGCAGGTGCCTGGGGCTGTGAACCCTGCTCGACCTGCCCGGAAGCAGCACGAAACGGCAGAACCTCCGCCCGGGGTTCCGAATGAAAGTCTTCTTGTGCCAGATCGCCCAGAAGCTCACTCTCAAGATCAAGCGCAAGGTCATCCTGCGCCTGGCTGGAGGCGGAAGCTTCGCTGGAAGATGATCGCGGATCATGACCCATGATACGGGTCAGTTCGGCGAAAGGATCATCTTCCGCGACAAGATTTGGCTCTACGCGATTGGCGAAATTACTGTCGGCCATGCCTTTTCCCACGCTTGGTCGGACGCCGGCGACGTCACACTTACTCTAGGGCACTACCAGCGCATTGTGGGCAAAAGGTGACAGGTTTTCCCCTGAAAATCAGCGCATTTCCGCGGGTGCACCGGCTCCCACGAGCGCCAATCCGGATGTCAGAACATCCAGGACCGCCTGCACCAGACCCAGCCTGGCGTAAGACAAGTCTGGCTGGTTAACCTTAATAAAGCGTAAGTCCTCGTTATCACTGCCCTTGTTCCACTGCGCGTGGAACTGGCTGGCCAGATCATAGAGGTAGAATGCCACCCGGTGGGGCTCGAGAGCTTGGGCTGTACTTTCGACAAGCCGCGGATACTCCGCAAGCTTGCGAATAAGCGCCAACTCGCCTTCATCGGTAAGCAGATGCAGATTGTCCTTCAGCACATCGCGGTCGATCTTCTCGACGCCCAGCTGTTCACGCGCCTGCCTGAACACCGAATGGCAGCGGGCGGAGGCATACTGGACATAGAACACCGGATTGTCCTTCGACTGCTCGGTGACCTTCGCGAAATCGAAATCCAGTGGCGCGTCGCTCTTGCGATAGAGCATCATGAAGCGGACCGCATCCGGACCAACCTCATCGATCACTTCACGCAATGTGACGAAGGTCCCTGCCCGCTTGGACATGGTGACCGGCTCGCCGTTACGGTAAAGCTTCACGAGCTGGCACAGAAGTGCTGTCAGTTCCAACTCGCCATCGGACAAGGCACGCGCCAGCGCCTCAAGACGCTTTACGTAACCACCATGATCGGCACCGAGCACATATATGAGATGCTCGAAGCCCCGCGCATATTTATCCTTCATATAGGCCACATCAGCGGCGAAATAGGTGAAGGCCCCATCTGACTTGATCAGCGGGCGATCGATATCGTCACCGACTTCCGTCGAGCGGAAAAGCGTCTGTTCACGGTCTTCCCAATCCTCTGGCACCTGGCCCTTCGGCGGTGGGAGCGTTCCCTTGTAGACATGCCCCTTCATGGTGAGGTCCGCGATGGCGGCACGGATCGGGCCGCCATTGTCCACATGAAGCGACCGCTCGGAGAAGAAGACGTCGTGATGTACGTTGAGCGCGGCCAGGTCATCGCGGATCATGTCCATCATGGCGGAAATCGCCCGATCCTTCACGAGCTCCAGCGCTTCCGCTTCAGGCTTTTCCAGAAGCTTCGTGCCGAACTCATCCGCCAGCGCCTTGCCGAGCGGAACAAGGTAGTCACCCGGGTAAAGCCCCGAGGGAATCTCCTCGATCTTTTCGCCCAGTGCCTCACGATAGCGCAGCATCACCGACCGTGCGAGCACATCAATCTGTGCGCCGGCATCGTTGATGTAGTATTCCTTCGTCACGTCAAATCCGGCAAAGGCCAGCACATTGGCCAGCGCATCACCAACAACGGCACCGCGGCAATGGCCTACATGCATGGGCCCTGTAGGATTTGCGGAAACATATTCCACATTCACCTTATGGCCCCGCCCCATCTGGGAACGGCCATATTCGCTGCCCAGTTGCAGCATGTCCTTCAGCCGCGCATGCCAGAAAGCATCTGACAGGCGCAGATTGACAAAGCCCGGACCGGCGATCGTGGCTTCGGCAACATCCGGATCATTCGCAAATGACGCTGCGATCTGCTCGCCAAGCTGACGTGGATTGGCGCCCACGGCCTTTGCAAGAACCATGGCTGCATTGGTCGCCAGATCGCCATGCGAGGGATCGCGCGGCGGCTCGACCGTCACTCGGCTCGTGTCCAGTTCGCCCCCGTCTCGCGGCTTCAGCCCAAGCTCACCAATCGCAGCAAGGACCCGATCAGAGAAATCGGCAAATATGTTCATGGGGACGTTCCAGATTGTTGCACCAGTGCGGCGCGCGGCCGCAATTGTGAAGTCAGGGAAATTTCGATCGCCTGCGCCTATCGCAAAACGGCGAATCGGTCAAACAGACCGCTGCCGAAGATGCGCTCATGTTCCTTGATGGCATAGGTGTCTGTCATGCCGGCAAGAAAATCGCCAACGTCGCGCGCCCGCACCCGTTCGTCGGCCCGGTCGAGCCCTTCGCGCCAACCTTCCGGCATCTGTCGGGGATCAGCGAAATAGGCATCAAACAAATCGCGCACCACGCGGTCTGCTGCCTTGCGCACCTCGACCACTTCGGGATGCCTATAGAGATTGGCATAGAGAAAGGCTTTCAACGCCTTCTCGTCTGCACGCATGGCTTCCGAAAAACAGACCATGGTGCAGCCTGCATCACGGATATCATCGGGCGAGGAAGGCTTGGCATCCTGCAAGCGCTTGTGCGCGTTGTTGATCACATCCTCAACCATGATAGTGATCTGGCGTCGCATGAGCTCGTGCCCCGCACGAACCGGATCAAGCCCCGGATATCGCTCGTCGACCTGCTTCATGATGCGGCCGGGCAGAGCTACCTCGCGCAACATGTCGAGTGTCAGAAGACCCGAACGCAGCCCGTCGTCTATGTCATGCGCGTTATAGGCAATGTCATCTGCGATGGCGGCACATTGTGCTTCCAGGCTCGCATGGCGCGAAAGCTCCATGTCATGCAGCGCGGAATAGTCAAGGATCGCCTTGGGAACCGCGCCATCGAGCCCCTCGCCTTCAGATGTCTCCAGCGGTCCATTGTGCTTGACCAGACCTTCAAGCGTCTCCCAACTGAGGTTCAAGCCGTCAAATTCGGCGTAACGGCGCTCAAGACGCGTTACCACGCGCAGCGACTGTGCATTGTGGTCGAAGCCGCCCCACGGCTTCATCTTTTCATCAAGCGCGTCCTCGCCGGTATGGCCGAACGGCGTGTGACCGAAATCGTGAACCAGCGCGATCGCCTCGGCAAGATCCTCGTCGCAACGCAGGGCACGAGCCAATGCTCTGGCAATCTGCGCGACTTCGATCGAATGGGTCAGGCGCGTGCGGTAATGATCGCCCTCATGCGCGATAAAGACCTGCGTCTTGTGTTTCAGTCGGCGGAAGGCGGTTGAGTGTATGATCCGATCGCGGTCGCGCTGATATGGTGTTCGTGTCGGGCTTTCGGGCTCCGGATAGAACCGCCCACGTGACTTGGCCGGGTCGCATGCATATGCTGCACGCGGCCTGTAGCCGAAACCTATATCTTCAAAAACAGAAGGGGCAGACATTTTGGCCCTTGTTGACTCGCCGCAACCGCGTTCATACCTACTGTACACACGCGAAGGCAAGGTGACCGCAAATGGGCGTTGATGCAAAGACGGACATGAAGGGTGTGGAGTTGACGGAGGCTGCGGCCCGCAGGATCGTGAAGATCCTGTCTGACAAGCCTGAAAAATCTGCCCTGCGCGTCTCGGTGGAAGGCGGAGGTTGCTCCGGATTCTCTTACAAATTTGATCTGGTTAGCGAGAGAAACGCTGATGATGTGGCCATCGAGCGTGATGGCGCGACCGTCTACATTGATGATCTTTCGCTCGTTTACATGGGCGGCTCCGTCATAGACTTCGTGGACGACCTCATTGGCCAGTCATTTCAGATCCGTAATCCGAACGCAGTGGCATCCTGTGGCTGCGGCACCAGTTTCTCCATCTGACTGAAGAAACTTCAACCACTGCGCTAAGGCGTTGACGCCCTGTACACAACTTGCCCCTATTACAACCTGACAGGGGGACAGGTTTGTCGATGATTCCGGGCATAACGTTCAAGCGCTTCATGCGTCACACACTGATACGAACGGGGCTGGAAGCCATTGCGCTTTCGGGCCTGTCGCGCAGGCGCCTGCCCGGCGGCGCTATCATTTTCACGCTGCATCATGTTCGTCCTGATCGACCGGAACTGTCGAAGCCCAACCGCCTGCTGAGCGTCACACCCGCTTTCCTCGACGAGACGATCCGCACCTGTCGCGATCTGGGCCTATTGCCCATTCCGCTTGAAAAATTGCCCGCTCGTCTATGTGATCCCGCCGACGAAAATCGCTATTTCGCATTCACGCTTGATGACGGCTATCGCAACAACGCCGAATTTGCCGCGCCTGTTTTTCGGCGTCATGGTGTCCCCTACACGATCTTCGTGACCTCAGGCTTTGCAGCACGGACCCACAGCATATGGTGGGAAACCGTCGAGGCTCTGCTTTCAAGGCACGAGGAGATCGAATTCGATTTCGGCTCTGGCCCATGCACGATCCCGACGCGCACGGCGCTGCAGAAGACCGTCGCGATCGACCGTTTCTCCAAATTCGTCCAGACCAGCGATGAAGACGCGGCGGTACGCCAGATCGACAAGCTTGCCACCGGTCTGGGGCTCGACCCGCTGGACCTCGTCTCTCGCTTGACCATGAATGAGAAAGAGCTGGCGGTGCTCGCGACAGACCCGCTGGCAAGTCTGGGCGCTCACACGGTCTCCCACGTGAACCTGACACGTGTCGGGGAGGATCGCTTGCGCCAGGAGATCGTGGAATCGACGAGGGCCGTCGAAACGATCAGCGGGAAAAAGCCGCAAAGTTTCGCCTATCCCTACGGTTTTGCCGAAGCTGTCGGAGAGCGCGAATTTGCCGCCGCATTGGAAGCTGGGTACGAGATAGCCGTCACCAACCGGCCGGGCCTCATCTCGCGCGAGTGCACCAAGAAGCCCACGAGCTTCAATCGCGTCTCGCTCAACGGCGATTATCAGAAGGCGCGATATGTGCGCGCCCTCCTTTCAGGCATTCCCTTCAAGCTCGCCGGACAGCCTGCTGCGCGACCAGCCTGACGCCTCGCCCTTCGCCTGTTCGGATCATTGACGCGCGAGCCTCAATGGCTACTGTGCGCGCCACCTACCTGCAGATGGAACAGTCCATGAAGATCGCCACCTGGAACATCAACGGCGTCAAGGCGCGCATCGAAAACCTTCTGCACTGGCTGGAAGAAGCCAATGTGGACATTGTCTGCCTGCAGGAGATCAAGTCGGTCGATGAGGGCTTCCCGCGTGAGCGCATCGAGGCACTCGGTTATCATGTGGAAACCCACGGACAGAAGGGCTTCAACGGCGTCGCCATCCTCTCAAAGCTTCGCTTCGACGAGGTTAATCGTCGCCTGCCGGGCGATGAGGAAGACGAGCAGGCACGGTTCATCGAGGGCGTATTTTCGACCGATCAGGGCGTACTGCGCGTGGTCTCGCTGTATTTGCCGAACGGGAATCCCGTGGATAGCCCGAAATATCCCTACAAGCTTGGCTGGATGGAGCGCCTGCATCGCTGGACGCAGGAGCGCCTATCACTCGAAGAGCCGCTTGTTCTTGCCGGCGACTACAATGTCATCCCCGAACCCGAGGATGCGAAGAACCCGCAAGCGTGGGTGAATGACGCTCTATTCCTCCCGCAGACACGTGAAGCGTTTCGGCGGCTCGTCAATCTTGGTCTCACGGATGCGCTTCGCGCCACAACCCGTGAGGCCGGCACCTATACATTCTGGGATTATCAGGCAGGGGCGTGGCAGAAGAACAACGGTATTCGCATTGACCACCTCCTGCTCTCACCGGAAGCGGCAGACAAGCTTCAGGCGGTAGAAATAGCCAAGCATACCCGGGGTTGGGAGAAACCTTCCGACCATGTTCCGGTTGTTGCAGAACTCGCCATGGCCCAAAGCTGAGCAAAATTTTATGCATTAGACAGAAAAAGCCGGCGTCGCGCCGGCTTTCTCAATTCTTCGATCAACTTCAGCGAAACCGCTTCAGTCTATTCCGTTGACCAGATAATGCTCAGCCCGTGCCATCGCCGTACGGCGATCGGACTCACCTGCCAGAGCGAAAGCCTCTTCCTGCATGGATCGGATCCAACCGATATCTGACGGTGCAGCCACTTCCAGGGCCGTGGTCATCAGCGCAAGACCTTCAACTGTCTGTCCTCGCTGGAACAGCAGATGGCCAAGCGTCGCCTGGGCTGGCGCATGGTTCTTCTCGGCAGCAAGCTGCAGCCAGCGCGCGGCCTGCTGCACATTCTTGGCTCCCGCATCCCCGTCAAGGAACATGCGACCAAGTTCATACTGGGCATGGGCATTGCGATAGACCGCCGCAGCACGCATGAAATATTCCTGCGCCGCATGCGGGTTCGGACGGATCGGCGAATTCTCGATGCCCTTGCGCAGATAGCGACCCAGCGCGACGAGCGCATCGGAAATATAGCTTTCGTCCTGGCTGCCGGGCTCTATGTTCTGCTGCGCAACCGCCGAGAAGAACTTGAAGGCTTCATAGTCGTTGCGCGGAACGCCATCGCCTTCCGCATACATGCGTGCAAGCTTCCAGCGCGCACCCACCTGCCCTTTTTCGGCAGCGTAGCGATAGGCCTCCACAGCCTCCTGCTTCTTGCCGCTCTTGTAGGCGGAGAAGCCGAAGCGGAACATCGCCCAAGGACTGCGGTCCTTCTGGATCACAGTCTCCGGGTCCAGCGCGAGCGCAGGTGTGCCGGCGGTAAAGCCGAGCAGCAATGTGGTGGCGAAGATCCGCTTCATGGCATCAGACATCTGCATAGCAGTGTGTTTCCTTGGCTCCGCCTGGATGCGTGACAGCACCCTTTACTGCGGGACCGACGGTCTGGGCGTATTTCCAGATTGCGCCGGACTGATAATCGGTTTCACGCGGCTTCCACTCCGCCCGCCGCGCAGCAAGCTCTTCCTCCGAAAGATCAACATCGATCGTGCCTTCCACGGCGTCGATCGAAATCATGTCACCGTCGCGCAGCAGACCGATCGGTCCGCCAACGGCTGCTTCAGGGCCAACATGGCCGATGCAGAAGCCGCGCGTTGCGCCGGAGAAGCGTCCATCGGTGATCAATGCGACCTTGTCACCCATGCCCTGCCCGTAAAGGGCTGCCGTGGTGGCAAGCATCTCGCGCATGCCCGGACCACCCTTCGGACCTTCATAACGGATGACGAGAACCTCGCCCTCCTTGTATTTGCGCTCATTCACCGCCGCGAATGCCTCTTCTTCCGAATCGAAGCAGCGTGCCGGGCCGGTGAATTTCAACTCCTTCATGCCAGCCACCTTCACGATGGCACCATCCGGTGCGAGGCTGCCACGCAGGCCAACAACACCACCTGTTTTGGTGATTGCATTGTCGACCTTGCGAATGACGTCCTGCTGGTCATTCCACGAAACATGCTCCATGTTTTCGGCGATTGTACGGCCAGTAACCGTCATGCAGTCGCCATGGAGATAGCCCGCCTCGAGCAGCGCCTTCATGAGAAGCGGAATGCCGCCAGCCTCAAACAGGTCTTTCGCGACATATTTGCCGCCTGGCTTCAGGTCGGCAATGTAAGGCGTCTTCTTGAAGATCTCGGCCACATCGAAGAGATCGAATTCGATACCGGCCTCATGCGCAATCGCGGGCAGATGCAGGGCCGCATTGGTGGAGCCGCCCGAAGCGGCAACAACGGCAGCGGCATTTTCCAGAGCCTTGCGGGTCACGATGTCACGCGGACGGATCTGCTTGGCGACAAGCTCCATGACCTTTTCGCCTGCCGCATAGTTGAAACGGTCGCGCATCTCATAAGGTGCCGGCGCGCCACAGGAATATGGCAGGGCCAGACCGATCGCCTCGGCGACCGTTGCCATGGTGTTTGCGGTGAACTGGGCACCACAGGAACCGGCTGACGGACAGGCGGCCTGCTCGATCTCCAGAAGGTCCTCATCCGAGATGGAACCAACGGAGTGCTGGCCAACTGCTTCAAATACGTCCTGTACCGTGATCTGACGGCCGCGATAGGAGCCCGGAAGGATCGAGCCACCATAGATGAAGACCGCCGGCACATTGAGGCGCACCATAGCCATCATCATGCCCGGCAGCGACTTGTCGCAGCCAGCGAGGCCGACAATCGCGTCATAGCAGTGACCACGCATGGTCAGCTCGACCGAATCGGCAATCACATCACGGGAAACCAGCGAGGCCTTCATACCCTGATGGCCCATCGCGATGCCGTCGGTAACCGTAATGGTGGTGAATTCGCGCGGCGTGCCATTGGCGGAGGCCACACCTTTTTTGACGACCTGCGCCTGGCGCTGCAGCGAGATGTTGCACGGTGCAGCCTCGTTCCAGCAGGTGGCCACACCGACCAGCGGCTGAGCAATCTCTTCCTGGGAAAGCCCCATGGCGTAAAGATAGGAGCGGTGCGGCGCACGGGCCGGCCCCTCGGTCACATGACGGCTTGGAAGGTTTTTCTTCGAGATCGCTCGAGCGTCCATGATCACCCTAGCCGCTAGACACGGCTTCCTTTGACACGCGTAACACTTGTGGCGTTACCGGTTAATCCGGTGCGCCTGTTTTATGGCGGGATGTTGGCAGTCCTGCCCCCGCCACCTTGTAGCGCATCGTGTCATAATAGTGTGTTGCCGAACCGCAACATTCGGCAACACATGCAGGGTGTCAGTCGCGTTCCTCGACAGTTTCTGCCGGACCATGAAGAAGCGACGCAATTACCGAACCGGCAATGATGGCCGCCGTCACGCCCAAAGCGAAAACGGAAGGAATATCAATGTAGTGCGCGAGCAGCATCTTGAAGCCGATAAAGACGAGCACAAGAGAAAGCCCGAATTTCAAGTAACGGAAGCTGCGCATCATGCCCGAAAGCACGAAAAAGAGCGCGCGAAGACCCAGGATCGCGAAAACATTCGATGAGAAAACGATAAACGGATCCTTTGAAATCGCGAGCACGGCCGGGATGGAATCGATCGCGAAGACGAGGTCGGTCAGTTCCACCGTGACAAGAACCACGAAGAGCGGCGTCATGAAGAGCACGCCGTTGCGCCGTGTCAGGAAGTTCGATCCCTCATATTCGCTCGTCACACGCCCCGTGCGCATGAGGAATTTCACGATCCGGCTCTCGCCCGGATCAATCATCTCGTCGCCAGACGTCATCATCTTGAAGCCGGAGAAGACAAGCAGTGCACCAAGCGCCATGGCGATGAATTGGAACTGATCAACAAGCTTCACGCCGGGAACGATCAGCGACAGGCGCATCACCACGGCACCGACAATGCCGTAGAAGAGTACGCGATACTGCGCCTCGGCCGGCACCTTGAAGTAGCTGAAGATGAGCGCGATGACGAAAATATTGTCGAGCGACAGGGCTTGCTCGACCAGATAGCCGGTGAGGAATTCAGCACCGCGGTCCGCGCCGCCAAAATAGAACACGCCACCGGCAAAGATCATGGCGAGCGTCACATAGCCGCCAACAGTGAAAAGCGCCTCTCGCGTTCCGATGACATGGTCGCGCCGGTGCAGCACGAACAGATCAACGAAAAGGATCAGCGCGACAAAGGCCAGAAAGCTGGGCCACAGCCAGTCATGTAGGGTCATGGGTTAGGATCAGAAAAACAATGCGCTGCGTTGGCGCGTTGTCGATCGGTCCGACATCACAGGCAACGCCTTGCCTGCCAGAGGGGCCCGGCCCGGGTGACATGCAGATATTTGCTGCACATGATCACGCCTTTCAAGGGCTGAAGGCCGGTTACACGCAAATAACTTGCACCGCCCTCACCTGCCCCCACCAAACAAAAAAGACCCGGCCGAAGCCGGGTCCAAAAACAGATCAGATGATCTGCCGCGGTATTACCACTTCACGCTGTAGGAAGCCGAAAGAGCTCCAGCCCAACCGGAATCGACGGCAGCCAGAGGCTCGATAGAGTCGGCTGCGGTAATCTCCGCACCTTCAAGATAGGAAATGCCGCCACCAAGACGTACTTCACCACCAAGCGTATCCTTGAGGCTCAGACCCGCTGCAAGCACCCACTTGTCAGAACGGAAGTCATAACCCGTGGACACACCCTGGTCCCACTGAAGGCTGACGAGACCGGCAACCTGCTCGTTGAATGCGTGCGCAACACCACCGGTGATCGTCCAGCTGTCATCCCAGTAGTACTGGTTTGCAACGGTACCGGTTGGGTTAAGTGGGTTAGCAAACGCCAGAGATTGGAGCACTAGAGTCTCGTTGACTGACCAGTCGGTCCACTTCACTGAGCCAAAGGCAAGCCAGCCTGGCGCGATGCCGCTTTGTACCTTGAGTTCAACGCTCTGAGGGAGTTCACCTGCTCCCGTGGCAGGAAGAACTCCGAAGGGAGTCGTTGCGGTTCCAGTAGCTTCGTGGCTTGTGCCGGAGCGATAGAGTAACTGTGCTCTCAGTGCGATATCGGGAATTTCATAGCCCAATCCAGCGCGCCAACCATAGGCGTTGCTTTCCAGCTCTACCGGCACAGCTCCAGCTCCAGCAAGAAGATCGTAGTTGAACTTCTCGACAAAAGCGCCACCAAGGACGGAGAGGCGGCCACTCCCTACATTAACGAACGCAGCACAGGTCGCGCCGAATTCGGAGATGGTGAACTCTTCGCTCATCTTGCCAGAGCGACCGTAAGGAGCCTCATAACTGGAGGACGCACCATAGGGCGTCGTCATCGTCGTTGCGCAAGCAAGGCTGTCAGTGAGGGAAAACTTTATCGCAGCCGACGGAATTACATAGCTTTCGAGATAATTGACTCCGACATTCCCACCCGTCGTGGAACCACCCGGATTACGCGTGAACTTCTGCGACGGAACCACAATGGTAGCACCCGCACGCATGTTGAAGTTGCCGGGCTCGTACAAAATATCCGTGTCAGCCGTACCGCGTGAAAAACCGTTTGCCTGAGCGGCTCCGGCCATAAGGACCAGGCTAAGCGCCGTAAACCCCATTCCCCTGAAACGCATGCGAGGACCTCCCTGATGAAAGCGTTCGTCGATCGAGAGGATATCCAAGCTTTTGCAGGTTGCAATTGCTGTAAACGCTCGGCTCTACATGGCATTGGACTTACCCTAACGTAAGGGTCCGCTTTCAACATGTAAACGGCATCTGCTGCACGCGCTGCGTTCGAGAAAATGGCCAAAACTGGCCGATTTTCTCATATTTTCGTCATCTAACGGTCACGTTTTCGGCATCGTTGCAGGAAAGCAACATGCTGCAAAAAGATTGTGCCGCGCCTTGAAGAGACGCGGCACTCGAGCCTGAAACCATATCAACAGACGCTTAACGCCAGTTCAGCGGCTGATTTTCCTCGAATCGATCCAGGTCAGATCAACCAGCAGCGCGAACCTGCTCCAGAGCGTTTTCCACCCGCGCCATCTGCTCCTTGAATTCTGCAAGCTTTTCGCGCTCGGCGGCCACAATCTCTTCGGGAGCATTGGCCACGAATTTTTCGTTGCCCAGCTTCTTGTCGAGGCGGGTCACCTCCCCTTTTAGCTTCGCAACCTCCTTCTCCAGCCGCTTCGTCTCGGCCTCGATGTCGATCAGATTGCCAAGCGGCAGGCAGAAAGTGGCCGATCCGAGAACCAGTTGGGCCGAACCGCGGGGCACATCGCCAGCGATGTCGATGCTCTCAATGCGCGCCAGCCGCTGTATGGCAGCATCATGCCGCGCCAGACGATCGCGCACGACATCATCCGCATTGACCACGACGAGCGGAGCCTTGGCGCTGGCGGGAACATTCATTTCTGCGCGCAGCGAGCGAATGCCCGTGACGAGGTCGATCAGCCAGTTGAGATCGTCGGCAGCACTGTCATCCTCGAAAGCGGGATCCGGCCACTCAGCCAGCGCCAACACATCCTCGCGCGGCGTCTCGCCGGCCGTCTCAGCCCACAGCTCCTCTGTGAGGAAGGGCATCATTGGATGCAGGAGCTTGTAGACCTCGTCGAGCACATAGGCCGCACAGGCGCGACTTTCAGCCTTGGCCGCTTCATCCTCTCCATTGAAGACGGGCTTCAAAAGCTCAAGATACCAGTCGCAGAACTGGCTCCAGACGAAGCGATAGGCCGCCTGCGCAGCGTCGTTGAAGCGATAGTTCTCGATCGACTCCGTGACAGTACGCGCAGCACGCGTCAGTTCGGTCAGGATCCAACGGTTGAGCGCGAGCTTGGCGTCTTCCGGTGCAAAATTCGCATCACGCGCGACACCGTTCATCTGCGCGAACCGCGTGGCGTTCCAAAGCTTGGTACCGAAATTGCGGTAGCCGGCGATACGCGCGGGGTCGAGCTTCACGTCGCGCCCCTGGGCCGCCATGATGGCGAGCGTGAAGCGCAGGGCATCGGCGCCATATTCATCAATCAGCTCCAGCGGATCGATGACATTGCCCTTCGACTTGGACATCTTCGCGCCAGTCTTGTCGCGAACCAGCGCATGAACATAGACCGTGTGGAACGGCTCTTCCTTCATGAAGTGCAGCCCCATCATCATCATCCGGGCCACCCAGAAGAAGATGATGTCGAAGCCGGTGACGAGCACCGAGGTCGGATAGTAGCGTTTCAGTTCCGGCGTCTTTTCCGGCCAGCCGAGCGTAGAGAATGGCCAAAGCGCTGAGGAGAACCAGGTGTCCAGCACATCCTCATCGCGGGTCAGGATCTCGCCCGGCTTGTAGTTCTCCAGCTTCTCTTCAACCCAGGCTTTCCAGGGGCCCTCATGCGAGATGTAATGCTGGATCGCCGCCTCCAACGCGGTTTCCTCATCCTTCTCGACGAAAACCTGCCCGTCGGGACCATACCAGGCGGGGATGCGATGGCCCCACCAGAGCTGACGCGAAATGCACCAGGGCTGAATGTTCTCCATCCACTCGAAATAGGTCTTTTCCCAGTTCTTGGGCACGAAATTGGTGCGCCCTTCCCTCACGCTCGCAATGGCAGGCTTGGCGAGCGTCTTGGCATCCACATACCACTGATCGGTCAGGAACGGCTCGATCGGCACACCACCACGGTCGCCATGCGGCACCATGTGCTTGTGCGGCTCGATCTTGTCCAGAAGCCCCGCCTCTTCCATCATGGCAACGATGATCTTGCGCGCTTCGAAACGATCCTTGCCTTCAAGCGCCGCAATGGTGGCCTCAAGCTGCGGCGTGCGCTCAAGCCCGTCGAGGAAGTCCTCGTTGTCGGCGAGCGTGATGGCGGCCTCGGTGGTGAGAATGTTGATCTGCTTCAGGTCGTGACGCTTGCCGACGTCAAAGTCGTTGAAGTCGTGGGCAGGCGTCATCTTCACCGCACCCGTTCCTGCTTCCGGATCCGGGTATTCGTCACCGACGATGGGAATGCTGCGCCCGACGAGCGGAAGCACTACACTCTTGCCGATCAGATCCTTGTAGCGTGGGTCGTCCGGATGAACGGCGACACCACTGTCTCCCAGCATCGTTTCGGGTCGCGTGGTCGCCACCACGAGATAGTCGCGGGTTTCATAGCCGACTGGCTCGCCATCCGAGGGCTTCCAGGCGGTTTTGTTGCCTTCCTCGTCGAGATTGTATGGGTGCTCGTATGTCACCCCCGGCTCCAGCGGATAGCGGAAATGCCAGAGATTGCCCTGCATCTCCACCTGCTCGACCTCGAGATCCGAAATCGCGGTAAGAAGCTTCGGGTCCCAATTGACCAGCCGCTTGTCCTTGTAGATCAGCCCCTGCTTGTAGAGGGTGACGAAGACTTCACGAACGGCCTCCGACAGACCTTCATCCATGGTGAAGCGTTCGCGCGACCAGTCGCAGGAAGCGCCAAGGCGCTTCAGCTGGTTCATGATCGCACCACCGGACTCCGCCTTCCAGTCCCAAACACGCTCGACGAATTTCTCGCGCCCCATATCGCGGCGATGCTCACCCTTGGCAGCAAGCTGACGCTCCACGACCATTTGGGTGGCGATGCCTGCATGGTCCATACCCGGCTGCCAAAGCACATCCTTGCCGCGCATGCGCTCGAAGCGGACCATGATGTCCTGCAGCGTATTATTGAGCGCATGCCCCATATGAAGCGAGCCGGTGACATTCGGCGGCGGAATGACAATGGTGAAGCTTTCAGCGCCCTTTTTGGCCCCGGCTCCTGCCTTGAAGGCCTTGGCCTCTTCCCAGCGCTCATTGATACGGGGCTCGACGCTGGCCGCGTCAAAGGTCTTTTCAAGCATGTGAAATTCCGCGCTTCTCAGGGCATTTATGAATGCGAGGTGTAAAGCCCATGGGTCTGGGTGAGTCAACTGGCCGCAACAATCCCGCTTGGGCCTTAAACCTGCAAACGGTTGGGCAAAATGCAGAAAGCCCCGGCGCTAACCGAGGCTTCTTCGAAATCAAGCTGCCATTTGGTCAGCCGCCGCGCGCAACGCGCTCGATCTCTTCGCGCACCAGGCGCTCGACAATGGTCGGCAGATTGTCGTCCAGCCACTCCTGGAGCATTGGCCGCAGCATTTCTTCGGCAACCTCGTCCAAGCCCTTGCGCCGCGACGCCTGAAAAGCTTCGTTCAACTCGCTAAATGCTGCAGCGACCTTGCGTCCGGACTGTTCCGATAGGATCGGCTTGCGCTCGGCAGCAAGTTCACGGCCCGTTGCCTCTGAAAGGCTTTCGCGCACCACCTGCTCCACATTCTGCGAGACGGATGCCGTCTGGGTGCTGGAGGCGGGCTGTTGTTCAGCTGGCTCATCAACCTGCTTCAGTTCCGGCTCGTCTTCCCGCACTACGGATGCATCCTGCTGAGTATCATCTTCGTCACGGCGCCCTGCTGGAGGCCATGCGCGCATTCCCTGAGCAGGCGTGGCAGTGTCTGCAGAAGCCGCTTTCGCAGAGCCCGACCATTCGAACGGCTTCTGCTCGCCCGCGTCACGATACGGATTTAGAGCATGAACCTTGTCTTCATCTGCAGGAGCGGACTTGGTCTCCGCCTGAGGCTGCGTGTCGCTCAAGCTTGGGCGCAATTCTGCGCGAAACTCTTCGACGGCATCCGGTCCGGTTTCAGGCTGAGCTGCGGCAGCAGCCTGCACATTCGCCGCGCTGCTGGCAGCCACTCCTGCCCCTGCACCGGCCTCATTGTCCTCGATGATACGTCTGATGGAGGCAAGGATCTCCTCCATCGAGGGTTCACGCTGTACACTGCTCGCCTGGGCCATGATATGGATCCGCCGCTCATCAACAATTGTGCGGAAAGCTTTTTGAAAGGAATCAATACGCTCTCCGAATCACTCAGAGCGTATCGGAGACTTCGGCAAGTGAGAATCCCTTGGCAACCTCACTTGCAAGCTACGCACAAGATTTAGCGGATCGCTCAGTCAGTTCCACTGCACCTATGGGATCGGCTACCGGAGTGCTAGCTTCTGCCTGGGCTGAATATCTGGAGTGGACATGATGGCGAAGGTGACAGGCGGCTGCCTGTGCGGCGCTCTGCGCTTCGAGGCGAAAGGCGCTCCTCTCCGTATTGGCCTTTGCCATTGCATGGACTGCAGAAAGCACCACGGCGCTGTCTTCCACGCATCCGCCGTCTATCCCGAAGATGCCGTAACCTTTACCGGCCAGTCACGGCATTACATGGAAAGGCATTTCTGCCCGCGCTGCGGTTCGTCGGTCTATTCAAGGAGCGGTGACGAAATAGAGCTTCACCTCGGAAGCATGGATAGCCCTAACGTGTTCTCACCGACTTACGAGCTATGGACGATCAGACGCGAAGATTGGCTCCCGCCCTTCCCGCTGAGACAGAGCTACGAGAAAGACCGCACGCCAGGGCTAGATACGGATCAGGATCAGGACAGGTGAATCAGCGGCCGTCCGGCGTGCGCAGGCCGTACCACTTGTCCTTCACAGCATTGTAATGCTCTTCAGGACGATAGGTCGCCACCTGCAGACCAAGACGCGTTGCCGAAAGACGCCCCATCGCACCGACAATCGCGTAACTTGCAGCCACTACGTCGCGCTCGGCGCTGACGAGTCCGATGCGTGCGGCAAGAACATCCGACTGCGCGTTCAAGACATCCAAGGTCGTGCGCTGGCCAACGGAACGTTCTTCGATCACGCCGTTCAGGGCAAGCTGCGCCGCATTCACGAGTTCACGATTGGCCGCAACGCTTTCCCGCGCGGCCTGATAGCCGGTCCATGCACGCGTAACAGCCTGACGAACCTCGTCCGCCGTCACATCCACCAGGATGCGGGCCTGCCCAAGCTGCTCCTTGGACTTGCGGACCCGGGCGGAGCTCTCGCCGCCTTGATAGATCGGAACCGATAGGTTCAACCCAACCGAAGCCGAATTGGTTGTACCGTCACCTGCACTCGGGCTCGTGTCCAGAAATTCCGATTTCACGGAAGCCTGCGCGGACAGTTTCGGCAGAAACGCACCTTCGGCAACCTTCACACCGAAGGATGCGGCATCAACACCGTGCTTGCGTGCTGCAATGGCGGGATGCTCGCCAAGCGCGATAGAGATGGCCTGATTGAGGCTTCCCGGCAGAAGCTTCGTGATGGGTGAAGGCTGTTTGAGTGAACCCGGTGCCTCGCCGACAACCTGGCGGTAGACAGCCTCACTGGCCGCGACCTGCGCGCGCGCTGCCGTGAGCTGGGCAAGCGCTTCCTGCCGCCGCGCTTCCGCCTGCGCCAGATCGGTTCGCGTTCCTTCACCAACGTCGAGACGCGAACGCGCCGCGCGAACCTGTTCCTGCAGGAATTCAAGACTTTGCCCACGCAGCGCCGCAATCTGTCGGTCACGAATGACGTCCAGATAGGCGTTTACGCCATTCAAGAGCGTCGTGATCTCCTGATTGGCCAGCGCCGCATTTGCGGCCCGCACCTGCGACTTGGCGGCACTTACATTGTTGCGTGTCTGAAAACCGTCGAAAATCGGCTGGGTCAGAGAAATGGAGACATCAAGGCTTCGAGACTCCACGCCGCCGCGGCTGGCAAGCCCGGCATTGGCAGAACCGTTGACGCGCGGGCGCATCCCGGACTTGGCAATTGCCACGTCTTCATCCGTTATGCGCACCCCTGCACGTTCGGAATTGAGGGTGGAATTGTTCTGGTAGGCCTTGGCGAGAGCACCGCTCAGCGTTTCAGCGCCCACAGGCATCGACATGACCATGGAGACCGAAACCGCCAGGGCAGCTATCATTCTGCGTCTAAAGAACGTCACGCTCCACCTCGCGTTCGTGCGGTCGACCTATAGCAGACCTTATACCAGTTCACGAGCCATCCGCTCGCCGTCCCGCCCATTCGCAGGCATACCATCTTCCACTCGGCTCAGTTCCAATATTGCTTTGCCGAATGTTACTAGAAAACAAATCCCGCTTCGCGCTGGAAGCCCGGAAGCGTCTCAACGGCCGAATTAAATGCCGCGCGTGACGAAATTACACCATCTTCCTTTACGAAGAGGTGCGCACGTGCCGCGTTGCCGCGTCCGACCACGGCTACCAGCCGCCCACCTTCGCCAAGCTGGTCCAGGAGCGACTGCGGAACCTCGTCAACGGCACCGCCAACGAAGATCACGTCATAGGGCGCTTCGTCTGCATGGCCTTTTTCCAGCGGCCCGGTCACGACCGTGACATTGACGCAATCCAGCTCTGCCAGCGTCGAAGTTGCGGTCTCCGACAGGGTCTCGTCGCATTCTACGGCAACGACAAAACTGGCGATCTTGGAAAGAACTGCCGTTGAATAGCCCGTAGCGCAGCCGATATCGAGAACGAAGTCGGAGGCTTTTACATCGGCCAGCTGTACGAGTTTGCCGAACTGGGCTGGCTGCATCAGATAGCGCGCGGTGTTTCCACCGCTGGCAGCGGCCACTTCGAGATCTTCATCGATATAGGACAGCGCCTTGCGTCGCCCCGGCACGAACTCCTCACGCGGAATGGAGCGCACCGCTTCGATCAGACGGACATTCGTCACATCCTGGGTGCGAAGCTGCCCCTCGATCATGTTTTCGCGCTGCTGGGAGAAATCCACCGTCATTCTATTCATTCCCGTAACCAGGGGCGCCTGCCGCGCCAAGGCACATGGCCTATAAATACCATCCAGAGCCACCAGAATCTGGCGCTGTCCGTCTGGAGAATCCCTAGTTTTGCTATAGTGGCCATCCGCACCTGTCAATCAAGCTCGCCACGCTCCTGCCATGATACAGTCCGGCTTCAGCTATATTTTTCGAAGTGGACGCAGCGAGCACTTGCCGCCGCGACACGAAGGTCGCAGACCCACAGCCTGAATCACCTGCACAATCGGGAAGCGCATTGCAGGACCGGAAACAGGTCAATTCGTCGATATTGGGAATTTGGAGGCCTCGCCCGGAATCGAACCGGGGTGCAAGGATTTGCAGTCCTCTGCGTAACCACTCCGCCACGAGGCCTCATACGCAATCATGCGTCGGGGCGTTCAATATGGTGCGCGGCGCTCAGCGTCAAGCGGGTAAGGTAGCCATAATGGGATCATTTGTGGGAACTTTGCCCGCTCACTTTGTCACGCCTGTTCTGGCGCCGCCGGTTCCACCAAACTTCACTGCGCCGTCTAAGCCGCCTGACTGATGCGAAGTCATAGGAAAGCACCAGAAGTCCCACCGGGATCATCCAGAATCCAAGCACTGGCAGGAAGCCGAACATGCCCAGCACCACGAACCCTCCCCCCACAAGCATGCGCGCCAGCCTTGTCTGCGGCAGCGGCATGCTGCGCCCGAACAAGGCGACTCGCGGACGCGCTGATTGACAGTGAGATTCGCCTTCCCGGTCCATGATGTGCCTTCTTTGGAGATGTGGAGCAGTGCGTCTCGCCGCTTTCGATACAAATGATATGCGGCGCAAAAGCCCGGAAATCGAGGGGATCGTCAAATTTGGTGCAAAAAATGTCATAGACGCTTTGCAAAATGAAAATCACTTTGCTATAGGCACGCTCACTCGCAAGAGCACAGGCCTTCCCCGGTAGCTCAGCGGTAGAGCAACCGGCTGTTAACCGGTTGGTCGCTGGTTCGAATCCGGCCCGGGGAGCCACTCTCTTTCCATACATCTACTTGTATGTCCGCCTGTGAACAGCAGGCGCGACGCTTCGTCTGGAACCGATCCTGCATTGCCACGTTCCTGTCGCACCAAGACAGTTCTGCTGCAGGAGAATCACATGCTTAAAGGTCTAATCCTCTGGTTGCTGGGCGTGCCGCTCTTCGTCATCATTCTGCTTTTCATCTTCGTATTCTGACATCAGGTTCGTTGAACCAGTTTCATCTGACGACCAAGCGGAGCTGAGCGCGATGAGTGAGACCTCCAACGCGCCAGTTCTGGTTCTTTTCCGTCACGACCTGCGCCTCGACGACAATCTGGCCTTAAGCGCTGCAGCTGACAGTGGACATCCGGTGCTCGCTGTCTATGTCGAAGACCTCTCCGAGGGTATCCGTCCCTTGGGTGCTGCCGCCCGGTGGTGGCGCGCTCGCTCCCTGCGCAGCTTGAAAAAGGCGATTTCTGATTCCTTTGGCATCCGCCTGATTTGCCGCCGCGGTCCGCTCGACGAGGCGGTCATGGGACTGATTAGGCAGGGGCAGATCAAAGCGATCTACATAAATCGCCGCTTCGAACCTGCAGCCGACAAGGCCGATGATCTGCTGGAAGTGGAATGTGGACATCACGCCATTCCCGTCCATCGGTTTGAAGGCCAGCTTCTGCATGATCCGAATCGACTGAAAACCTCCACGGGCGGGTTCTACAAGGTCTTCACGCCGTTTTGGCGCGCCCTCTCCTCAACAGACAGTTTCGCAGATCCCGCCGACCCACCTGAAAGCCTGCGCGCATACAAGCACGAACTTGAAGACGATCCTGACGGTCTTCTGGAATACGATCCGCCTTGGGCGAAGGGGTTTGACAAGATTTGGCAGCCGGGTGAAGCCGGAGCGTCGGAAAGGCTGGAGCAATTCCTTGAAGGCCGGGGTGAAGGCTATTCCACCGGCCGCGATTTCATGGCCATGGAAGTTACTTCGCGCCTTTCGCCACATCTTGCACATGGCGAGATCACACCACGGCAGATCATGGCTGCATCTGCTCGAAGCAAGCTGCCGCCTGCTGATCTGGAAACGTTCCGGAAGGAGCTTGGTTGGCGCGAATTCTGCTGGCACCTGCTGGTCCATAACCCGCATCTGGCAACCGAAAACTACGACACCAGGTTCAATCACTTTCCCTGGAACACCGACAATGCATTTCTCACACATTGGAAACGCGGACGGACGGGCTACCCCCTGGTGGACGCTGCCATGCGGCAGCTCTGGGAAACCGGCTGGATGCATAATCGCGCGCGAATGGTCGTTGCCTCTTTCCTGGTGAAGCATCTCGGGCTTCACTGGAAAGAAGGCGAAGCATGGTTCTGGGATACGCTGGTTGATGCCGACGCGGCCAACAATCCGGCCAACTGGCAATGGGTGGCCGGCACCGGTGCGGATGCTGCGCCCTTTTTCCGTATTTTCAACCCGACCCTGCAAAGCCGGAAGTTCGATACGCGTGGCGAATTTATCCGCACATATGTGCGCGAATTGTCCGCCCTTGATTCTCGCCAGCTGCACGAACCTCCTGCGGAACTGCGAGAAAGTTACGCCTATCCGGCACCGGTCGTGGATCACACCCAAGCGCGTGAAAGCGCTCTGGCCGCCTACCGATCAATCAGATGAGGAAGCACCCGGCAGCGGCCGCGGTGCGACCGAATCGAAATCGGCTGCAACGCGCATTTCGCGCAGAGGCCTGACGCGGCGGATGCATTCCTCATAAATCGGGTGCTCCTTGTAGGCTTCCAGCTTCTCCTCGTTTTCGAACTCGCCATAAACGATCACGTCCACCTCGCTGCCCAGCCGATCAACCTTGCGATTGATGCCGACTTCGAAGAACAGGCTATGGGGAATCTGCCCGAGCATGGAGAGATCGCTGGCGATCTTTTCCACGTCCTGCGGATCCTTGGCGGTGAAGAACACAATATGGCGAATCATGCAGCGGCTCCTGCTACGACTTTTGGCGGCAGGAGCCGGATTGCGGGTGGTTCTGTCAAGCCGCTCGCGCCAGTCAAAGGCTGATGCGGTAAAGCGCAAACCCTTCTTCGCCTTCCCCTGCAGGCTCGATGGTAACGCCCTGGACATCACCGGCAAACTGCTCGCCCTTGGGCCCCGTCTGGAAAGTCACGCTGGTGGCATCCAGCGGCTTGAAGTTCCAGTTGGCATCGGCTGAAGGATTGATCGTCCCCTGTTCCACGATGTAACGCACGATGACATCACGGTTGGTATCGGGGGCCTGGAAGACAACCTTCTCCGGCGTAATACCGGGGAAATTGCCGCCACCTCCGGCACGGTAGTTGTTGGTGGCAATGATGAACTCGGCTTCCGGATCGATCGGCTTGCCATCGAACTGCAAGTCCACGATGCGGCTCGCCTGCGGATTGAGCATCTCGCCTTTGGGATCATATTTTGCCGGCTGGCTGAGATCTATCTTGTAGGTTACCCCGTCGATCACATCGAAATTGTAGGATGGGAAACTGTCATTGATGAGCGGCTGATCCGCTTCGCCAGGCTTCACCTGATTGAAGATGCCCGCTGACATCTCCAGCCATTCCTTCACATCCGCTCCAGTCACCTTCACGGCCTGCACCGTATTTGGGTAGAGATAGAGATCGGCCACATGCTTGATGGCGACGTCGCCAGCCGGCACATCCGTGTAGTAATCCGGCCCGCCACGGCCACCGGCCTTGAAGGGAGCTGCTGCTGACAAGACCGGCAGGTCCTTGTAGGGCGTG
Organism: Nitratireductor sp. CH_MIT9313-5; assembly: GCF_037029545.1. Classification (NCBI taxonomy): domain Bacteria; kingdom Pseudomonadati; phylum Pseudomonadota; class Alphaproteobacteria; order Hyphomicrobiales; family Phyllobacteriaceae; genus Nitratireductor; species Nitratireductor sp. CH_MIT9313-5. The sequence goes on from NZ_JAYMER010000014.1 coordinate 544,738, forward strand.
TCCTTCAGCATCTGGGAAATGTACCAGGTCTGCGCCTGCGCCACGATCTGCACAGACGGATCATCGGCCACAAGCGCGAAATAGGAGTGCAGCGGTGCAGATGTCTTGCCCACCGCCGTGCGCACATATTTCAGTGTTGCCTCGTGATCCTCACGGACGGCTGCTTCCACCTCTTCCTTGCTCTCGACAAGTGGCTTGGTCTCCCGCTCGACACGTTCGAAGATCGGACGGGCTTCGCTCGTCGAATCGATGACGCGCCATCCGTTGCCGTCGCGCTCCAGCATCAGGTCGATCAGGCCGAGATGCGAACCCCAGAAACCGCCCATGACAGCCGGCTTGCCATTGAGAAGCCCCTTTTCGTTGTCGACACCTTCCAGTCCGGCAAATTTCGGCCCGGGGAAATCAAGATGGCTGTGGCCCGTGACGATTGCGTCAACACCTTCGATGCCGGCAACAAGAAGCGACGCGTTCTCGAGATTCTCTTCATATTCCGCCGGTCCGACACCGGAATGCGAAAGAGCGACGACTATATCCGCGCCCTCTTCTCGCATCTGCGGCACCCAGGCTTCAGCCGCCTTGACGATGTCGCGCGCCATGGCCTTGCCTTCCAGATGCTTTGAATCCCAGTTCATGATCTGCGGGGGGACAAAGCCGATCAGCCCGACTTTCACCACATGCTCATTCCCCTCTCCGTCCTTCACCTTGCGGTCGACGATCACATAAGGCTTGAGGAACAGCTGGTCCTGGCGCGGATTGGCAGCCAACGTGCCTTTTGTCAGGTTTGCGCAGACAAAGGGGAAATTCGCCCCGTCCAGCACCTTGAACATGAAATCAAGCCCGTAATTGAACTCGTGATTGCCCAGCGTGGAGCAGTCATAGCCAAGCGTGTTCATGGCCTTGATGACGGGATGAACATCACCTTCCTTCATGCCGCGCTCATAGGCGATATAGTCGCCCATGGGGTTGCCCTGGAGGAAGTCGCCATTGTCAACGAGCATCGCATTGGTGGCTTCGGCACGGATGGAATCGATGATCGAGGCGGTACGTGCAAGACCCATCGTGTCATTGGGTTTGTCGGCGTAATAGTCATAGGGAAACACATGCACATGCAGATCCGTCGTTTCCATGATCCGCAGATGCGCCTGGTTTGCCGAAGCGCGGACGGAAAACGGATGCAAGGCCACAAGCGCTCCTGCGGCGGCGGCACCGCGAATGAATTGGCGTCTGCTGAAAGCTGCACGAATGGTCATGTAGATCTCCTGGAACTGCCGCTGCAAAAGACGAGTTTGCGCTGGCTTGGGCGCGCAAACAAGCAGCAATTCATGACATCTGGATGAAGAGTCTTTGCCGGCGTCAGGCAAGTTCCGGACGCAGTCCGATCGCGGTTCGGTCGATCACTTCCCGCAAGGCGAAAGCCGAGTTGATCTTGATGACATGCGGCATGCCGGTGAGCCACTCCTTGTGGATGCGCTCATAGTCCTCAAGATCGCGCGCGGCGATGCGCAGGATATAGTCATAGTCGCCCGACATGAGGTGACACGAAAGCACGTTGGGGCAACGTTTTACCGCAGCTTCGAACTCGGTAAGCGTCTTCTCGAACTGCCCGCTGAGCGAAATATGCACGATTACAGTCATGCGGTGCCCCAGCGCGGCATTGGAAAGCTGTGCGTGGTAACCCTTGATAACGCCGGTCTTTTCCAGATTGTCCAGCCGACGCGAGCACGCCGATTGTGACAGCCCCACTTTCTCCGCTAGGGCAGCATTGGAAATCCGGCCATCCTGCTGAAGCGCATCCAAAATCGCAACATCAATCCGGTCCAAAGCCGATGCTCGCATATTTCTCTCTCCTTCCCCTCTTTTCTTGCAAGGATATGCGAAAAAGAGAACCCAGCACAATGAACTTCGCAAGGACATGCCCGCTATTTTCATGCTTCCATCAGTAATCGCTCACTTTTCAAACGGCCAAAGGAACGGTCATGCGTGTCGGTTGCCCCAAGGAAATCAAGAACCACGAATATCGCGTCGGCCTGACGCCGGGTGCGGTTCGTGAATATGTCGCACATGGTCACGAGGTGCTGGTGGAGACCGGCGCAGGTGCCGGCATCGGTGCCGATGACAATGCCTATCGCACTGCCGGCGCAGCTATTGCCCGCACCGCATCAGAGGTGTTTGAGCGTTCGGACATGATCGTGAAGGTGAAGGAGCCGCAGCCGTCGGAATGGGTGCAGCTTCGCGAAGGACAGATCCTCTATACCTATCTACATCTCGCGCCCGATCCGGATCAGACGAAGGGTCTGGTAGAATCCGGCGTCACCGCGGTCGCCTATGAAACGGTCACCGACGAACGCGGCGGCCTGCCTCTCCTTGCACCCATGTCCGAAGTTGCCGGACGTTTGGCCATCCAGGCCGGTGCAACCGCGCTTCAGAAGGCCAATGGCGGTCGCGGCGTGCTGCTGGGCGGTGTGCCGGGCGTACTTCCCGGCAAGGTCACGGTGATCGGTGGCGGTGTCGTTGGCTTGAATGCTGCCAAGATGGCAGTAGGTCTGGGTGCCGATGTCACCATTCTCGACCGCTCCATCCCGCGTCTGCGCCAGCTTGACGACATCTTCAACGGCCGCGTCCATACGCGCTACTCGACCGTGGAAGCCCTTGAGGAAGAATGCTTCTCCTCGGATGTCATCGTTGGCGCTGTGCTTATCCCAGGCGCTGCCGCGCCGAAGCTCGTGACGCGCGAAATGCTTTCCGGCATGAAGAAGGGTGCTGTGCTTGTCGATGTCGCAATCGATCAGGGCGGCTGCTTCGAGACATCCCATGCCACAACCCACTCCGAGCCGACCTATGAGGTTGACGGCATCATCCACTATTGCGTGGCCAACATGCCTGGTGCGGTTCCCGTGACCTCGGCCCATGCGCTGAACAACGCCACGCTGCATTATGGTCTCCAGCTCGCAGACAAGGGCCTGGAGGCACTTGCCGATGACCAGAACCTGCGCAACGGCCTGAATATCCACCGCGGACGCATCACAAATGCAGCCGTTGCTGAGGCGCTCGGCTACGAAATGGCTGAGCCAAAGGCAGTCATCGCCGCCTGACGGGATAAAGTTTCCTCCCCCCGGCCCGCCAGATCCGTCTGGCGGGCTTTTTCATTTGCAGGTGACTAGCGAATGAAATCGTCGATACGGCGCAAGGTCACCCTGCGGTTACGCCAATCTTCATAGGGTGTATTGATCAGCAGATAATGCTCGCCATAACCCACGGTCTCCAGCATGCGCGGCGGAATGCCATACCGTCTCACAAGCAGCCGTCGCAGCGAACGGGCTCGCTCCTCGGAGAGTTGGAGATTGTAGGAAGCCGACCCGACTGCATCCGTATGCCCCTCCAGAAGAATGATGGCACCCGGCCGCCGTCGGCGCAGCCTGTTGAGCGCACGCGCAATGGCTTCAACCTTGCGGTACTGGGACGATGGGATGCGCGCCGAGTTGAATTCGAAATTGATCGCCTGGATATCGATGGAGGGTGCTGCTCTGCGCAATTCCGAACGGCGCTTGAACTGCTCCACCGTCACGCGCTTGTCGGGCGCGACACGCAGCTTTGGTGCAGCCTCCAGACGCATTTGGATTTGAGCTTCGGATGGCATGGCAGCTTGGGCGAGAGCCGCAGCAGGTGTGACAGCAACTGCCCCAATCCCAAACAATATCGATCGGCGTGAAAGCATCAGATTATCTCCGTCCTGTACAAAGGTGCCTCAGGGCCCTCACAAGATGGAAAATTGAAGATGAAGCTTGGCTGAACGAAACTCCTCAGATTGCGACTGGCGGATTGGTCGCAGGTCCGGCCTTGGAAGTTCGAGCGAGGATGACCTCGCTTATACAGGCGATCAGGCTTTCCTCGCTGAACGGTTTCGACACCATCGGCGCCTGCCGGAATCCTTCAGGCAAGCCGTCACGGCCATAGCCGGTCACGAAGGCAAAGCTCGCACCCGATCTTGTAAGCGCTTCGGCGACTTCATCTACCCCCTCCCCTTGCAGGTTTGCGTCAAGCAGGGCCATGTCGAAACCACCGAGAGCGACATGCTCCAGGGCGCTTTCCACCGTATTTGCCGGACCGAGCGTCTTGCATCCGTTCTCGCCGAGCATGTTTTCTATATCGAGCGCCACCAGTGGTTCGTCCTCAATTATGAGCACGCGCTTGCCCTCCAGCATATCCGCCGGCTGTAGATGCGGTCGGGGGGCGTTGATGTCGAGGGGATTGGTGAAACTGGCTCCCGGAACGAAGCGCGGAAGCGGCAGATTGATGCTGAAGACAAGGCCACCCGGCTCAAAGCGCATATGAGCTTCCGCTCCGTGAGAACGCAAGCTCTTCTCGATAAGCGCCCGGCCAAACCCGCTCGACTGATCGGCAGAAATTGTTGGCCCACCGACTTCGCGCCAGGACAGATGCAGATCGCGGGACTGGTTATCTTCATCGACACGCCACTCGACCAGCACCTGCCCCCCGGGAGTGGATAAGGAACCATGCTGGCGCGCATTCAAACCCAGCTCGTAAAGCACCAGCGCCAGATGCAATGCCAGTTGCGGTTCGAGGAATACCGTCGGCCCCTTGCATATCACCCGGTCCTTGTTCTTGCCGCCAAACATCACCTGATCGTCGATCAGTTGCTGAAGCTGGGTGCCATTGGGCCCTTGGATGAGCATGTTGTGCGCACGTGCGAATGCCTGGATACGCCCGCTCAGGCTGGCGACAAAGGCCTTGGGCTCACTGCTCCGGCGCAAGGTCTGGCTTGCGATGGACTGAACCATCGCAAGCGTGTTCTTCACCCGATGATTCAGCTCATTGATCAGCAGGACCTGATGCTCTTCAGCACGCTTGCGCTCGGTAATGTCGACCAGCATGTTCACCGCGCCAATCATCTTGCCGTCGGAGAACAGGGGCGTCGGATATGCCAGACAGGGTATCTGCCCACCGTCAGGACGTTCCAGGATAATCTCCTGCCCGAAAATCGGCTCCTGGGTGCGCAGTGCGACTGCCATCGGGCACTCGTCCAAGGGCAATTCCAGACCATCGGGCGTGCGAAGCCTCCACGATACGCACCAGCGGTCTACCCCGAGTTCCGGTTTGCGCCCTGCAAGCTCGCGTGCGGTATCGTTGTAGAAGGTGATGCGGCCGTCAGCATCGGTTCTGTAGATGGCAGCAGGCAGAACGGCCAGCGTGTCTTCCAGCTCACGTTCCTTGCGCACGACATTTTCATGCGCCTGCTCGACCGAGCTGATGTCCTGAAAGCAGTTGACCGCGCCGCGAAAGGTGCCGTCAGCCTCGTAGACCGGATCGATATTGACGAGCGCCGTGATCAGCGTTCCATTCGGCTGCTCTATCAGTACCTTTCCGTCACGGAACGCCGTTCGATCCTGCAACACCTGAGCCATTGGGCTGTCAGCGTGAGGCACGATTTCCCCGTCGGGGCTTCGAAGACGATGTGCACCACAGAAGCGCGCCACGTTGTCACCAAGCTGAGGCGACGTTCCCCAAATTTCTGCAGCACGCCTGTTGAAGAAGATGATCCTTCCTTCGCTGTCGCACGCATAGACCCCGATTGGCAGAACCTCCAGGAGAGCTCCGGTAGGAATGAGTGACAGAAAGTCTTCTACCGGCTCGGGGCTTTCGGACGGATAATCAGTCATAGGCCACTCTGGCTGCTCTTAAGGTTTTGCCACGCACAACTATAGCTGAAGTTAAGCTTGTAAAGCGCGAATGGTTCCCTCGATCACCGGCATACAATGTTTTTGCGCTCATCCGCTGTGAGCGGCACCAGTTCTTCTTCTCGCCGCTCCACGGGCGTAAACCCTGCCCGCTGATATAGCGGAAGGGCGGCAGGATGATCCAATGTGCAGGTTTCCACGGTGATCTGCGACTTGGACCGACTCCATGCCGCTCGTATAGCACATCCCAGAAACCAGGAGGCAAGCCCCCTGCCCATCGCATGGGTCATAAGGCCGAAGTGAACGAGGCGGCAGGCATCTCCCTCCTCGCGCAGCTCGAAAAAACCGGCAGGAGCTCCATCCAGATAAAGAACCTGAACTTCATTCGCGGGATCTTGCAGACGCTTCTCCAATTCGCTGTCTTCAAGGCGAAGTGCTGCAGTCCAGTGCCAATCCCGTCCAACCCGGTCGTAGAGATAGCGGTAGAAATGCGGCTGGATGTTCTCGGCGCGCATAAGTGCCAGGCTCTGCCCCAAGGGAGCATGGGGATAGTGCGATGGCTCACCTTCCATCTTGAGCCGCGTCACCACGGCTCGCAGGCTGGCAGCGCGGGTTTCGTCAGCCAATACCATCATTCGGCAGTTGCCACTGGCGTGTCGTCACGGCCACCCCATTCGCTCCATGACCCATCATAAAGCCTCGCATTGTCATGCCCCGCCTCCGCTAGCGCGAGCACGATTGCGGCAGCAGTGATGCCCGACCCGCAGGTGGCAACTACCGGCTTTTCTGCATCAAGACCGGCTTCCTGGAAGCGCCTCTGAAGTTCTTGACGATCAAGCAGGCTGCCATTGTCTGACAAGGTCATGACCGGCAAGCTTACAGCACCAGGCATATGGCCGGAGCGCATGCCTTCCCTCGGCTCTGGCTCGGAGCCATCGAAACGCCCTTTCGAACGCGCATCGGCCACCTGCACACTGCCTTCTTCCACAATACGCCGCATTTCCTGAAAACCCACAACCGCGTCCTTGTTGAACTGCGGATCAAATACGGCCGAAGCTGTCTTGGTAGGTTCGGAGGTAACCGGCCTGCCCTCGGATTTCCAGCGATCGAACCCACCGTCCAGAACGAAGACATCACTTGCCCCCATGACGCGGAACATCCACCAGGCCCTTGGCGCGGTGAAAAAGCCCGGGCCGTCATAGATGACGATCGTGTCCTTCCGCGTAATACCCATGGAACTCGCATGGCGTTCGAATGTCAGCGGATCAGGAAGCGTGTGCGGGAGTTTTGAGTCGGTGTCGACGACAAGGTCATGGTCAAAAAACACCGCACCGGGAATATGCGCAGCGTCATACTCCGCTTCTGCATTGCGGTTTTGCGCCGGCAGATACCATGATGCATCGACTATGGAGAGACCAGGCTCCCCCAGTCGCTTCTCAAGCCAGTCAGCCGAAACGATGAAGCGGCGTTGCTCGTCCATGAAACCTCCGGAACCTTTTGCTGGGACAATGCCCTGAGCACGAAGTGGTTTCACGTTCGAGGTGCCAAGGCAATATCCATCAACTCGGCAAGGGCCCGAACCGTATGCGGAAGCGGCGGTTCTCCCGTCCCTTCTTCTCGATCTTGCCTATGTGAATCTCACCGACCTCGCCAGTGCGCGCCACATGAGTACCACCGCAAGGCTGGCTGTCGATGCTGTCTTCCTCGCCGATGCAAACCAGCCTGATTTGCCCGGCACTTTCGGGCGGTCGCACATTTTTTGACTTCACGAGCCCCGGATTTGCTGTCAGGTCATCCTGACTGATCCACCTGGTGTAGACGGGATGATCTGCCTCGACGAGCGCCATCAGCTTTGCGGTAACCTCGTCTTTCCCCGGAGCGCCGTCCGGCATATCGAAATCGATGCGCGAATCCTGCTCACTGACCGAAGCGCCCGTAATGGGCTGCGGGCATACGACGCTCAGAAGATGACAGGCCGTATGCATCCGCATCAGACGATAGCGTCTGTCCCAGTCGATGGTCAGTCGAACCGTTTCCCCCACTTCCGGAAGCTGCGCCCCTTCTGTCACGCGATGTATAATCTCGTCCTTGGAAGCTCCGCAGACGGTTTCTACGATCGCGAGCCGTTCACCGTCCTCACGCTCCAGCGTACCGGTATCGCCGGGTTGCCCGCCGGATGTGGCATAGAAGACAGTTCTGTCCAGCAATATGCCGCCGTCATCCGTGACCGCTGTCACCACGGCGTCCGTCTCCCTCAGATACGCGTCTTCGCGAAACAGCGCTTCAACCGTGGGTGCCATTAGGCAACATCCTCGAAGGGAACCTCGATTTCAGGCGCCCCTTCCATCCAGCCGGGCACAGGCAGGTTCTTTGACCGCAGGAAATCCGGATTGAACATCTTCGACTGATAGCGCGTGCCATAGTCACACAGCACCGTCACGATGGTGTGCCCGGGTCCCAGTTCCCGCGCCAGATGCTTGGCACCAGCAATATTGATGCCGGAGGAACCGCCAAGGCAAAGCCCCTCTTCCTGAACCAGATCGAATACGATCGGCAGCGCTTCCTCATCGGATATCTGATACGCGAAGTCCGGCTGGAAGCCGTCAAGATTTGCGGTAATGCGCCCCTGACCGATGCCCTCGGTGATGGAGCCGCCTTCCGACTTCAACTCGCCATTGGCGTAGTAGTTGTATAGAGCCGCTCCCATCGGATCGGCGATGGCGATCTTGATATTGCTGTTCTTGGCTTTCAGTCCAAACCCGGTGCCAGCCAGCGTGCCGCCGGTGCCGACCGCAGCGACGAAACCGTCCACCTTCCCACCGGTCTGCGCCCAGATTTCCTCTGCAGTCGTCTGGATATGTCCTTCGCGATTGGCGGTATTGTCGAACTGGTTGGCCCAGATCGCACCATTGGGCTCGCTCTTTGCGAGCTTTTCGGCAAGCCGCCCGGACAGTTTCACATAGTTGTTGGGGTTCTTGTACGGCACCGCCGGAACCTCGATCAACTCGGCGCCGAGGACCCGCAGTGCGTCCTTTTTCTCCTGGCTCTGCGTCTCCGGGATCACGATTACCGTGCGGTAACCCAAAGCCTTCGCAACCACGGTCAACCCGATACCGGTATTGCCTGCAGTTCCTTCAACAATGACGCCACCTGGACGCAATAGACCGCGCCTTTCTGCATCCCGTATGATGAAGAGCCCGGCACGGTCCTTTACGGATTGGCCTGGATTGAGGAACTCGGCCTTGCCGTATATTTCGCATCCCGTCTCCTCAGAAGCACGTCTGAGACGGATAAGCGGCGTGTTGCCGATGGTTTCGATAACGGAAGGCTGCATGAATTCCTCGCTTGTTTTCACGCCAGACGCATGAGGAGATATTTCATGCGCGGCATATTTCCAGCCAGCGTAGAAACCGCTCCGCCTGCTTGCAAGGCGCGTTTTTCTCCAGGCCCCGCAACCGCACGCATGGAGCAGGCGCGAAAGCACGGGAAGCGAAATATTATTTCACTTACCCCCACTAACGTGCCTTGGGGATACGGCTCGACACATTAAGGCTCGCATCATCTTCGCCTCTTTGTGGTTTTGCGTCTTTGGAAAAGAGATAGACAAAAAGCGCAACGGACAAGACCACGCTGTAGAAGATGAAAAGCGCGCGATAGCCTGCCACCGGCTCTCCCGGCACCGAAGCAGCAGTCACCACCGCTCCCGTAGCAAACTGCGTGGCGCCGACACCGCCGATGGAGAAAAAGTTGAGAAGCGTGACGCCGCGGCCCGTCAGATGGGCAGGAATGAACGCCTTACCATGCGCCATCAGCAGGCCATAGGCGCTGCCGCACAGTCCAAGCACCACCAGAAGCCAGGTCGTGGTGACGAAGCTGTTCTGCGGCACGAAAGACATGAAGACCAGCGCACTTAAGCTGATGGAAGTGCCTGCCACCGCGACCCATTTGCGTGAACCGAACACATTGTCCAGCGGGCCATAGATGAATGATCCGGCCGACATCGACAGGGCCATGAATAGTGTGGCGTTGCCTATGGCCAGTGCAGTCGCGCCATAGACATCCGCAAGATAAGGTCCGGCCCAAAGCCCGCGAATGCTTGCAGCTGCGGCATAGTTGACCGCGACCAGCGGCAGGATAGGCCAAAGTGCCTTGAGCTTCATCAAGTCCAGATAGCCTGAAAAGCCACTGGTGGCTCGATGCTCCTCAGCGATATGCGGATCACGCACAAGCGTGTAGATGGCAGCTGCAACGCCCAAGGTAACAACCGCCAGCCCCGTGAGAACGGTTCGCCATCCGAAAGCTTCTGCGGCCGCTGCAAGCGGAGAGGCGCCGATCACATTGCCCAGCATCCCAACGCCCAGGATAGTGGAAGCCAGAATGGACAGACGTGCCGGCGGATGGGCATTGGCGAAAATGTAGATCGAGGCCATGAGAACCGGCGAGCAGCCAAAGCCGATCAACGCCATGGCTGCAATAACCATCCATGGCTCGCTGGCAGCTGCAAACAGAAAAGCCCCACCCGCACCGCCTATTGCAAGCATGATGGACGCAGTCTTGCGTGGTCCGAACCGGTCGAGCGACACACCCACAGCGAACTGCATGGACGCGAAAACGGCGAACCAGATACCCGAGGCTGTTGAAAGCTCTGCCTTGGTCGCACCAAGCTCGGTTGTCAAAACAGGTGTCAGAACCGCCAGAAACGAACGGTAGAACTGCGACAAGATGTAAGCGGTCGCCAGCGCAGCGATACCTGCCATTGCGTCAATCTCCTCCAGCGCCCGGAGCGCTCCTCTACGTTCCTACCCGATAACGCAGGCTTCACCGCTGCGCCATTGGGCCAGACCCTGGTCACCCCATGGAACAAAAAAGGCGCGAACCGAAGTCCGCGCCTTGGATCTTGTTCCAGTCTGCTTGCGCGTCAGGCGGCCTTGCCGCGTGCGCGGCCTGCCTGACCGCCCCCGCGACCACGCCGTGGACGGCGCTGCTGGCTTTCCGTCCGCTCGCCACTGCGCTGCGCGGGACCGTTGCCCTTGCGCTTCGCATGCTGACGATGCGGCTGCGCCGGCTTTTTCTGGCCCTCCGCACTGCCTTCACTACCGCGTGCCTGAGCAGGACGCACCGGATCAGGCTGATCCGTAATGTCCGCAGTCACCGGCAGCTTCATGCGGATGATGCGCTCAACCTGCCGCAGCTTGGAGGCTTCCGTTGGATCACACAGCGTGATCGCAGCACCATTCGCCCCATTTCGTCCCGTACGGCCAATGCGGTGAACATAGCTCTCTGCCTCATCCGGCAGATCGAAATTGACCACATGGCTGATGCCCGGCACGTCGATGCCGCGTGCGGCAATATCGGTCGCAACGAGGATGCGGACCGAACCGTCACGAAAACCGTTCAGTGCGCGCTGACGGGCATTCTGCGACTTGTTGCCGTGGATGACGGCGGCATTGAAGCCATCGCGCTCCAGATCACGGGTGACGCGATCGGCACCATGCTTGGTGCGCGCGAACACGATCACCTGCTTCATGCTTTCATCGGTCAGCAGGTCGGAGAGATATTTCCGCTTCTGCTTGGTGCGCGCGATGACAACACTCTGCTCGATTTCGGCAGCCGTCGTGCTCTGCTTGGCAATCTCGATGCGTACCGGCTCGCGCAGCAGCGTGTTTGCCAGCTGCTCTATTTCCTTTGGCATTGTCGCGGAAAACAGCGCGGTCTGACGTGCGGGATGCGTTGCCTTTGCAATGCGCCGCACATCATTGATGAAGCCCATATCGAGCATGCGGTCGGCCTCATCGAGCACGAGCCAGGTCGTATCCGAGAGGATAACTTCCTTCTCGCGCACCAGATCGGTCAGGCGGCCGGGCGTTGCGATGAGAACATCCACGCCCTGCTGCATGCGCCGGACCTGTGAATTGCGCGATACGCCGCCAAGCACGAGGCAGGTGGAGACATGCGCGCCCTTGGCGAGCGTCTTCACCACCGTCTCGATCTGCACGGCAAGTTCACGCGTCGGAACGAGGATCAGAGCCCGGGCCGTGCGCGGGCGGCGCTTCGTGCCAAGCCCGATGATGCGCGACAGAATCGGCAGCGAGAAAGCAGCTGTCTTGCCGGAGCCCGTTTGCGCAACACCGAGAATATCACGGCCCTCGAGAAACGGCGGAATGGCCTGCGCCTGGATCGGTTTGGCCTCTTCCATGCCTGCAGCCTTGGTTGCCGCAAGCAAAGTACCGGAAATGCCCAGATCCGAAAATTGTGTCTGGGTCGTCGTTGTTTGTTCGGTCAAATCTGTAACTCTTCTTGAGCCGCATCGTGAACCGAAGCGGCAGAATCCATGAGCAGGGCGCAACCTGCTTGCAATCTTGTGATGAACGACAAGGCGCCGGTGACCAAACACCGGGCGGCTGCGCTGTCGCGCCCGGAATAGTGCATCCCGGGGCTTTTCCCATCCCGTTTCAGTGGGCGGAAAGCAGACGCAACCAGTCCTGAAGAGCAAAAACTCTTGTTATGGGAAGGCCGAAACAAATCGTCGGCCCATGCGCCTTACCGGTCCCATATGGCCTCTGCCTGCACAAATAGCAAACGAATTGTGCGCCGCAGCAACGAAACCTACACGAGCAGGCTGGCGATAGTGTCGTTTTCGGTGATGTCCTGAAACGACCACCCTGCCTTCTCGAACTTTTTCATGAGTGCGGGAAAATTCTTCGCATTCTTTGTCTCAAGTCCGATCAGTACCGAGCCGAAATTGCGCGCGGACTTCTTCAGATACTCGAAGCGCGTAATGTCATCATCAGGGCCCAACAAATCGAGAAAGTCCCGCAGGGCACCAGGGCGCTGAGGGAAACGGAAAATGAAATATTTCTTCAGCCCCTCGAAGCGCAGCGCCCTCTCCTTCACCTCCGGAAGTCGCTCGAAATCGAAATTACCGCCGGAAACGACCGCAATGACGGTCTTTCCCTTCAAGATCTGGCGCGAATAGTCCTTCAGCGTGTCGATCGCCAGCGCACCGGCAGGCTCCAGCACGACACCCTCGATATTAAGCATCTCGACTATGGTCGCACAGAGCCGGTTCTCCGGCACGAGATGCACGTCCTCTGCACTGAACCGCTTCAGACGCTTGAAATTTTCCTTGCCGATCTCGGCAACGGCAGCTCCATCCACAAAGGTGTCCACCTTTTCGAGCCGTTGCCGCTTTCCACTTTCAAGGCTCGCATGCAGGCTTGGCGCTCCGGCCGGCTCCGCAAACGCAAAGCGCGTAGTCTTGCCCGCCGCCTGCAGGTAGTCCGTCACACCGGCAGAAAGCCCACCGCCGCCGACCGGCAGGATCATGAGCGCATCATCCAGCCCCTCGCCCAACTGCTCCTCGATTTCGGCAGCGACCGTCGCCTGCCCTTCGATGATGTCGGGATGATCGAATGGCGGCACCATCAGTGCGTCATTCTCCTGCGCATAATCTTCCGCAGCACGATAGCATGCATCGAAATAGTCGCCGACCAGGCGCACCTCGATGAACTCGCCGCCGAAAATACGCGTCTTGTCGATCTTCTGTTGTGGCGTCGTGACCGGCATGAAAACCACGCCCTTTCGCGAGAAGTACCGACAGACATAGGCGAACCCCTGCGCGTGATTGCCGGCCGAAGCACAGACAAAGTGCTTCTGGCCCGGATCACGCTCGACCGCCTTGCGCAGGAAGTTGAAGGCACCACGCAACTTGTAGGAACGCACCGGCGTCAGATCTTCACGCTTGAGATAGACGCGCGCGCCAGTCTTCTTGGAAAGATAATCGTTCAGCTGAAGCGGCGTAGGCTCGAAGAGCCCTCTCAGCGCCTTACCCGCTTCTGTAACCTGTGCCGGCTTCAGGCTCATTCTCGGTCTCTTTCTTCTTCTGTGGCCTTTGCGACCATGGTCATTCCAATTCGCAGGCTGCTATTGCATATCGGCGAGGTTGAAGCCACTGTCGCGCTCAATCAAGCCGAGATCGGCCAATCCTGCGCTTCGGGGTAGTTAGGGGATAGGAAATCCGTGCAATATCTGGCCGTCAGGACTGCCATTCACATCGCGTCGGTGTTTGCCATCTATCTGTCCGTTGCCATGCTGATTCCAGCAGTCGTCGACCTTTATTATGGCAACGAGGACTGGCGGGTATTCGCGTTCTCATCCTTCTTCACCGGCGGGCTTGCTCTTGCAGTTTCGCTTGCGACCCGCGGACGCGCGCCAGCGCTTTCATCACGCTTTGGCTTCCTGGTCGTCAACATGCTCTGGTTCACCGCCTGCTTTGTCGGCTCGATTCCCCTGATTGCCTCTTCGCTAGAGCTCAAGCTCGCCGATGCCGTGTTCGAATCCGTTTCCGCGGCTACGGCCACGGGTGGCACGGTGATTGTCGGTCTTGACGGGCTGCCACCCGGCCTCCTCCTGTGGCGCTCGATCCTGCAATGGATCGGCGGGCTTGGTGTGATCGCGTTGGGCCTCTTTATTCTGCCATTTCTGAATGTTGGCGGGGTTTCCTACTTCAAGATCGAATCCTCCGACATTGAGGATCGACCCTTCGACCGCTTCTCCACATTCGCGGTCGCGCTGGTCAGCATCTATGCCGCGCTGACTGTCGCATGTGGCTTTGCCTATGCAGCCGCCGGCATGACCGCCTTCGATGCGCTGAACCATGCATTGACCACCGTCGCAACTGCCGGCTTTTCCACCCATGATGCCTCGATGGGCTATTACGCGGACAATTACGCGATCCTCTGGGTCGGCACGTTCTTCATGTTCCTGGCCGCACTGCCATTCTCGATCCTCATCCTGTTCCTGGTGCGCGGACGTCTCGATTCCCTTCGCGACCCCCAGATCCGGGTCTATGGCGGCTATGTCCTGATATTCGTGCTGACGGTTGCGATTTACCTTCGCATTACCGACGACCGGCCGTTCCTCGACGCGCTCACCCACGCCGCATTCAATTTCGTGTCGATCATCACCACGACGGGATATGCCACCGAAGACTACGGCCAGTGGGGACCGTTCGCAGTGGCCGCTGCCTTTGTTGCGATGTTCCTTGGTGGGTGTTCGGGCTCCACGACCGGCGGCATCAAGGCCTACCGCTTCCTGATCCTGTTCGAGCTTCTGGCAAACGGTCTGCGCCGCTTCGTCTATCCGAACACGGTCCTGACCGTGCGTTATGGCGACCGGCCTGTGGAAGACGACCTGCAGCGCGCGGTCGTCCTGTTCATGTCGGCCTTCCTCGTGATCTGGGCGGTCATCATCCTGATGCTGGCGGCGACCGGCCTTGATCTGGTTACCGCTGTTTCTGCGGCGCTGACCGGCCTGACCAATGTCGGCCCTGGCCTTGGCCCCGTGATTGGCCCTGCCGGCAATTTTGCCCCGCTATCGGATGCCGCCAAATGGATCATGGCACTTGCCATGCTTCTGGGGCGCCTGGAAATTCTTGCCGTTCTGGTCATCTTCACGCCCGTTTTCTGGGGTCGATAGGCGAATGGCCTCTTCTTCATCTTCGCGATTCGCGCTTGTCACTCTGGCTTTGGCCCTGTCCGTCACCGGCTGCACCACGGTTGAGCGGCACAGGCTGATCGCGCAGACAATCGCGCCAGCGGGTGAAAACGACATTGCGGCCCGACACGAAATCTATGTAGCCACCTCCCGCGGCTTCTCGTCCGAACCCGGCGTGGTCTATGCGGGCGAACGTGCGGATGAAACGACATTCGCGAAGGTCAGTGTCACTGTCCCAGCGGTGCATGAAGCAGGGATGATCGAGAAGGCGCCCAATCCGATCGTCGCCGATCCGGCGCGCTATTTCGCAGCCGACAGCATCGGCATCTTTCCGGCCCATGACGACTTCAAGTCGGAGCTGGCGCGCTCGATCAAGGAGCGTGGAGGACGTGCACTGGTCTTCATCCACGGCTTCAACACCGCTTTCGATGAAGCCATATACCGCATGACGCAGGTCGTGCATGACGCGGACTATCAGGGCAGTCCCATACTGTTCACCTGGGCGTCGGCGGCACGAACCATTGATTATGTCTATGACAACAACAGCGCCACCTTCGCACGCGACCGACTTGAGGAAACGCTGAAGCTTGTGGTCGAGGCTGGCGCCGAGCGTATCGACATCGTCGCGCATTCAATGGGCAGCTGGCTGACCATGGAAACGCTCCGGCAGCTCGCCATCGCGGGAGATCCGACACTGCAGGGTCGCCTGGGCGATGTGGTTCTCGCCTCACCCGATATCGATGTGGACGTCTTCAAGAGCCAGATGCGCCGCTACGGCAAGCCAAAGAAGCCTTTTTATGTGCTGACCTCGCAACGCGACCGCGCATTGAGCGTCTCGGGCCTGATCGCGGGCAACAAGCCGCGCGTGGGCGACTACACCTATGCGGAAGACCTCGCACAGTTCGGGGTGACGGTAATCGACGTCACCTCCGTCTCCGGGGGCGATGCACTCAACCATACGACCTTTGCGGAAAACCCCGCCTTGGTTCGACTTCTGGGTCAGGGCCTTCTGCGCGATCAAAACGATACGGATTTCGAGGACGATCTCGCCGACCGTATCGGTTCGCTTGGCGCAGGCGTGGGTCAGACCATCGGCACCACAGCCGATATCATCATCACCACGCCTTTCGAAGTGCTTGGCCTGACCTTGCGCTAGTCGTTCACGAAGAGGTCCACCTTCTCGAAGCGCGTGACATCCACAAGTCCGATATCGGATATGCGCAATTCGGGAATGACCACCAGCGCCAGAAGCGAGTGCTGCATATAGGCGTTGTTGAGGCTGCAACCCATTTCGCGCATGGCTTCGGCAAGTCGTGACGCTTTCTGTGCGACGATCTCCGCACGTTCCTCCGACATAAGCCCGGCAATCGGCATCTCCACCAACGCAAGTTCCTTGCCCTTGGAGATCATCACCACGCCACCTCCGACCTCGCCCAGCCGATTGGCAGCAACCGCCATGTCCTCCTTGTTCGTGCCGACCACGATCATGTGATGGGAGTCATGCGCCACGGTCGAGGCCATTGCACAGTCCTGCGTATAGCCGAAGCCGGATACGAAGCCGTTGGTCACCGCGCCCGTACCGCGATGCCGCTCGACCAGCGCGATCTGGCAGACATCGTTGCGGCGATCCATCGACACAAGACCTTTCGCAACGCCAAGTTCTGCCGTCAGCGCGCGGGTCGGTGCCTGGTTCTCGATCACACCTATAACCCTCGCCTTGACCGAGCGCGCTCCTTCCGGAGCCGGAATGTCGAAACCTGAGGCCTTGAGCTTTTTCCCCAGCCGCACCGTGTCACGCGCTGTGGCGGGATAGGGATAGGCCGGCATGTCCGCCTCAAGCTTGCCCGCGCGCGCAAGCCGAACCCCACGTCCGTAGACTTCGTCGATCTTCAGCGTGGCAAGGTCCGAGACGATCAGAAGGTCGGCCCGACGCCCCGGGGTGATCGAACCAAGTTCCCGCTCGAGCTTGAAATGCTGCGCGGTGTTGATCGTCGCCATTTGAATGGCCGTGACAGGCGCAAGCCCCTGCGCAATTGCATGGCGCACCACGCGGTCCATATGCCCGTCATTGACCAGCGTGCCGGAATGGCAGTCATCGGTGCACAGAATAAAGTTGCGCGGATCTAGCCCCTGCTCCGTCACGGCCTTGATCTGGCTTGCGACGTCATACCACGCCGAGCCAAGACGCAGCATGGCTTTCATGCCTTGCCGCACGCGCGCAATGGCGTCCTCCACGCGCGTCCCCTCGTGATCGTCTTCCGCACCACCGGCAACATAGCCGTGGAAGGCGCGACCCAGTTCGGGCGAGGCGTAGTGCCCGCCAACGGTCTTGCCTGCACTCACCGTGGCTGCAATCTCTCCCACCATGGTCGGATCATTGCCGGCCACACCGGGAAAGTTCATGACTTCGCCCAGCCCGATGATGTTCTCCCACTGCATGGCGTCGGCAACATCCGAAGGACCAACCGATGCGCCGGCGTTTTCCAGGCCCGGCGCAGACGGCACGCAGGACGGCATCTGCACGAACACATTGACCGGCTGCGCCAAGGCCTCGTCATGCATCAGCTTTACGCCTTCAAGCCCCAGCACATTCGCAATTTCGTGAGGGTCGATGAACATGGAGGTAGTGCCGTGGGGGATGACCGCGCGGCAAAATTCCGTAACCGTCACCATGCCGCTTTCCACATGCATATGCGCGTCGCACAGCCCCGGCACGAGATAACGCCCCATCGCGTCCACCACCTTGGTGCTTTCGCCGATGGCGTGGCTTGCGTCGGGCCCGCAATAGGCAAAGCGCCCTTCAACGATGGCAAGATCCGTTCCGGGAATGATTTCGCCGGAATGCACGTTCACCCAGCGTCCGTTTCGCACCACGAGGTCTGCGGGCTTGCGCCCCATGGCGACATCCACCAGATCGGAAGCCACTTCGCTCCAAGGCTTGATGACAGGTCGCTCACTCTTGTTGTTCATTATGTCCCCTCCTGAGGTCGAAGCCACTGTGCCAGCGGTCCTCAAGCAAATAAAGACGCGACCCCTCGGCCACAGCATGAAACACTTTGTTGGTGGAGCAAGCTATCTGATCGTGGACGCCGCGGCTGAACCACGACGCTCTAGCTGCTATTGCCTTGGCCCTAAGTGATTCGAATGCAGGCGGGACAATGGTGCGCGATCCTCTCGACATCCTGAAGAGCGTTTACGGCTACAAGAAATTCCGCGGCCAGCAGGAAAGGATCATCCGGCACGTGGTCGCCGGCAACAATGCCTTTGTTCTCATGCCGACGGGTGGCGGCAAGTCACTGTGCTACCAGATACCTGCGCTCGCGCGCCCCGGAATGGGTCTCGTCGTGTCCCCCCTGATCGCCTTGATGCTCGACCAAGTGACCGCACTTGGAGAAGCCGGTGTGCGCGCCGCTGCACTGAATTCCGACCTTGATGGCGATGCCCGCCGCGCACTCTGGCGCCAGATCCATGATGGCGAGCTTGATCTCCTGTATGTCGCACCGGAGACGCTCATGCGCGATGCGACGCTGGAAGGCTTGCGCAATGTGCCGCTCTCGCTGGTCGCAGTGGATGAAGCGCACTGCCTCTCCCAATGGGGTCACGACTTCCGCCCTCACTACCGGGCGCTTGGGGAGTTGGGCGAAATCTTTCCCGGCACGCCGCGCATGGCGCTGACGGCAACCGCAGACGCACCAACCCGCACCGAAATCCGCACACTGCTTCAGATTGATGAGGCAGATTGCTTTGTCTCGGGGTTCGACCGTCCGAATATCCGCTACACCATCACCGAGAAGGCCGATCCCCGCCGCCAGTTGCGCGCATTTCTCGAAGAGCATGGCGACGAAAGCGGCATTGTCTACTGCCTTTCCAAGCGCAAGACGGAAGAAACCGCTGAATGGCTTTGCGAACAGGGCTATGACGCCATCGCCTATCACGGGGGCATGGACCGTGGTGCACGTGAAAAGGCACAGCATCGCTTTCAGCGCGAGGACGGAGTGATCGTCGTCGCCACGATCGCCTTCGGCATGGGGATCGACAAGCCCGATGTCCGCTTCGTTGCCCATCTCGATCTGCCGGGCTCGATCGAAGCCTATTATCAGGAGACGGGCCGTGCCGGCCGCGACGGTCTGCCTGCCGAGGCGATGATGCTCTATGGCATGGGCGATGTGGTCCAGCGCAACCGCTTCATTGAGGAATCGGACGCGCCCGAACAGCGCAAATTCGTTGAACGCCAAAAGCTTGACGCGCTTCTGGGCCTGGCGGAGACCGGCCACTGTCGCCGCAAGGCGCTGCTCAACTATTTCGATGATGACTGCGAGCCGTGCGGCAACTGCGATACCTGCCTGAACCCGCCGGAAATGTTCGACGCGACAATCCCGGCGCAGAAGATCCTCTCCTGCATCTATCGCAGCGGTGAGCGCTTCGGACAGGCTCACATCATCGACATTCTGCTTGGCTCCAGGAACGAGAAGGTCCTGGCCAATGGCCATGACAAGCTATCCACCTACGGCATCGGCAAGGATCAGCCGCGGCGCATGTGGCGGGACATCCTGCGCCAGATCATCGCCTTGCGTCTGATTGCCACCGACAGCGCAGGCTTCGGCGGGCTTCACCTGACCGAAAATGGGGTTCAGTTCCTGAAGGAGCGCCCCACCCTCATGCTGCGCAAGCCGCGGCCCAAGCCGGTCACGACCGAAAGTGCAGCCCGCTCCAAACGTTCTGCCCTGCCCGAAAAGCACGAGATCGTGTTCCAGGCGCTGCGCGAAAAGCGACGGGAGATCGCGAGGGAACAGAATATTCCGCCTTATGTCATCTTCCACGACAAGGTGTTGATCGAGATGGCAACGACACGGCCGGCCTCGCGCGCTGAATTGAGCAGAATTCCCGGAATTGGCGAAACGAAACTGGACCGCTACGGCCCGGCCTTCCTGAGCGTCATCGCCGAACACGCAGCACCAGCGCCTTGAGAAGAGGAAAGATGGTGCGGACGGCGGGAATCGAACCCGCACGATCAAGGATCGAGGGATTTTAAGTCCCTTGCGTCTACCAGTTCCGCCACGTCCGCACGGGCATGACGGGTAGCCGCTTGAAGCGGGGTAATCAAGCCTCAAAAAGCAGCGGCGGGCGGTCGCAACAACCGCCCGCCGTTCGAATGTTTGAAGCGCCTGCCTCAGCCTTTCAGCTTGGCAGCGATGCGCGCGAAGCGCTCGCCCTGGAACTTTGCGCCTTCCAGCTCCTGCTCCGATGGCATGCGCGACCCATCGCTGTTGCTGGTCGTCGTCATGCCATAGGGCGCACCGCCGCGCACAACGTCATTGCCCATTTGCCCCTGATAGGCATAGGACAGCGGCACGATGATCATGCCGTGATGCTGGAGTGCAAGCTGGGTGGACGCCAGAGCGATTTCCGCGCCGCCATGCTGCGTTGCCGTGGAGGCAATGACGGTTGCCGGCTTGTCGATAAGCTTTCCTTCGGCCCAAAGCGGCCCGGTCTGATCCAGAAAGTTCTTCAGCTGCGACGCCATCATCCCGAAACGGGTCGAGACGCCGAAGATGATGCCGTCATAGTCGGCAAGCTCGAGCGGCTCAGCGACGGGAGCGTCCTGGTCAAGCTTGTACCCAGCCTTCTCGGCCACATCTTGCGGCACGAGTTCGGGCACACGCTTGATGGTCACATCCGCACCGGCCGCACGCGCGCCGTCGGCGGCGGAACGAGCCATGGCCTCCATATGGCCCCAGCTGGAATAGTAGAGAACGAGAATCTTGGTCATGGTTTGCCTTTCCGGGCTGATAACTGACCAATCCCAACTAGTGCAGCCATGCTGTTCATAAAACACACCAAACGGGACACAGACTGTTCACTCTTTCACACCCATTGCCGGAATGCTCCCTGCCCGCTACTTGCTATGCCCGACGATAATCGGGGTAAGGCATGAGCGACATCATCACGGCAGGAATGGTGGTCATCGGCGACGAAATCCTTTCAGGACGGACCAAGGACCGAAACATTGGCCACCTGGCGGAGATGCTGACCGCCATCGGCATCGACCTGAAGGAAGTGCGCATCGTCTCCGACGACCAGGATGCGATTGTCGAGGCGGTCAACGCGCTGCGTGAACGCAATAGCTATGTCTTCACGACAGGCGGCATCGGGCCGACCCATGACGACATTACCGCAGATGCCATATCTGCGGCTTTCGGCCTGCCTTGTGAACATGACGAGAAGGCCGACACGCTGCTTCGCGAGCACTATGCCCGCCGTGAGATGGAATACACATCTGCCCGCAGGCGCATGGCACGCATGCCCCGAGGCGCAACGCATATCGACAACCCCGTATCCGTCGCACCCGGCTTTAATATCGGCAATGTCTATGTGATGGCCGGGGTGCCTGCGATCTTCCAGGCCATGCTCGACAATGTGATCCCGACATTGCGCACAGGCACGAAGCTCATCTCGACCACCGTCCCCTGCAAGCATGGTGAAGGGACGATCGGCGCACCGCTGGCCGATATACAAAGCGCGCATCCCGACACGATCATCGGCTCCTATCCCAAATACCAGGACGGCAGCTTCTGGACGGAAATCGTGGTAAGATCGCGGGATCAGGCGAAAATGGAAGCGGCTGTCAAAGCGGTTGAGGACATGCTCGAAAAGCTTTGAACGGATTCTGCTCTTGGCCGTTCTCCCATCATCTGACCGACAGGAGGGGCACATGAGCTACCGCACGATTTTGGGTATACTTCATCGCGAACAATCCGCATCTGCCCTGCTGGATTACGCCCTGCCCTTCGCCGCACGCCATGAAGCACATCTGATCGGCCTCCATGCGCGAGCATTGCCCATCACCGCGGCTTCTCCGCTGGGCATGCCTATTATCGATCCGGGCCTCATGCATCCCGAAGATGCAAGCGAACTGCGCGAACTGTTCGAGCGCAGGGCGCGTTCCGAAGGCGTGCTTCATGAATGGCGCTCCTACGATACGGTTGCTGGAGATGCAGCGATCTCCGGCATCGAAAGCGCGCGAAGCTGCGATCTGGTCATCGCGGCACAAAACGATCCCGAAGCGGATGCGCAGGAAAAGTCGGATCTCGAAGCACTTCTGTTTGAAACCGGAAGGCCCGTCTTGCTCGTGCCTCATGGTTCGAGCCACGCTGCGAAAGCACCCGCGCGCATCATGCTTGCCTGGAATGGCAGCCGTCAGGCAGCACGTGCTGCCTTTGACGCTCTCCCTCTCATGAAACAGGCCGGCAAGGTCGAAATCCTTGTGCTCGACACGCTCGACACCCTGCGTCAGGACGCGGACATGGCTGGCAACGCCATCGCGGAAGCGCTTTCGCGCCACCGCATTGATGTCACCATTCGCACGGAGGAAAGCGCAGGGCGCAGCCAGCATCAGGCGGTTAACGAGTGTGTGGCAAAAAGCGGAGCGGACCTTCTCGTCATGGGCGCATTCGGGCGTGGGCGCATCAGCGAGATGATATTCGGTGGCCTGACCCATGACATGCTGCGCAACATGACGGTCCCCACATTCATGGCGCATTGAGGCCGACTTTACTTGCCACTCCTGCACTTTGCGGGTAATTCCCCCGCACCCGGCCCGACCCGCCAGCATGTACCGGAGCGACAAGATGCCAGCCCTGCCCGAAAAAGCCTTCCCCGTTTCCTGGGACCAGTTCCATCGCGATGCACGCGCCCTCGCCTGGCGCCTTGCCGGCGTGAATGGCAAATGGAAGGCGATCGTGTGCATAACGCGTGGTGGCCTCGTCCCCGCCGCGATCATCTCGCGCGAATTGGGCATCCGGTTGATCGAAACGGTCTGCGTTGCCTCCTATCATGACTATTCCTCGCAAGGGGAGTTGAAGGTCCTGAAGGAGATAACGCCGGAACTTTTGGAAGATGAAGGCCAGGATGTTCTGATCGTCGATGACCTGACGGATACTGGCAAGACCGCCGGCATTGTGCGGGCAATGATGCCAAAGGCTCATTTTGCAGCCGTTTATGCCAAGCCCAAGGGTCGACCGCTTGTCGATACCTTCATCACCGAAGTCTCGCAGGACACCTGGATCTACTTCCCGTGGGATCTTGGCTTTTCCTATCAGAAGCCGATCGCAGAGGGCGAAGCAGGCTGAGAAGGCGGTTCCGCGCGCTCCTGAAGCAGGGATTTGCTTATTTCGCCTGAAGCCCTACCTTCCCCACAAGGATGCTTCACGATGATGGCCTGATCTCGGGCAAGTTGGACGGAGCATGCAGCCATGGGGATGGGTAGTACTTTGCTGGATACGATGCGCCGCATGAATATCGGCGAGCAGTTGCGCCGTTTTTTCGGGGGCAATCCGCCCCGGGTGCAGGTGGCAGCGCTACCTTGGCGCATGCGCGAGGAGCAGGTGGAAATCCTGCTCATTACCAGCCGAGACACCGGGCGCTGGGTGCTCCCCAAGGGATGGCCGGAAGGGCGAGAGACGCTGTCGGAGGCAGCCGCCCGCGAAGCCGCCGAGGAAGCTGGCGTATCAGGCACGATCTCCAACCGCGAAGTAGGACGCTACATCTACCGCAAGAAGCAGTCGAGCGGCATTCAGATGCGATGCGAAGTTGCACTCTTCGCCCTCGAGGTTTCAACAATCGCCGACATCTGGCCGGAAAAGAACGAACGCACGCGCCGCTGGGTTCGCCCGCGGGAGGCTGGTGAAATGGTCAGAGAGTCGGATCTGGCTGCGATACTTGCTTCGTTTCGGGGTTCTCCACGGAAAATCGCGGCGTGAAGCCGCTTGTTGGCCTTAGCGTCTTGTTTCTCGGCGCCACAATACTTAGGCGACTAGCAAACAAACCTCCGGCGCGTAGCGAAGTACAATGACCGACAGTTCGACCACACCGAGAAAGCAGACCCTCGACAAGGATCTCGACAAGCTGGTGCATGTCGAGGAAGCAACCAGTCTTGTGGCACGCGGTCTCGTCGCACCGGGTCTGGGCCTGCTCTTCCTGGCGCTGGCCGGCATATTCGCCTCTATCTATGTGGTCGGAGAGCCAAAGGCGGTCATCATCATCGCGGCGGCCGCGATCGGTGCATATATGGCACTGAATATCGGCGCCAATGATGTCGCCAACAATGTGGGTCCCGCCGTGGGCTCGCGTGCACTCAGCCTTACCGGCGCACTGATCATTGCCGCCGTCTTCGAAAGTGCTGGCGCGCTTATTGCCGGTGGCGACGTCGTGGGCACAATTTCGAAGGGCATTGTTTCTCCAGAAGCAGTCAGCACGCCAGCCGTATTCATCCGTGCGATGATGGCCGCGCTCATCTCGTCCGCTCTGTGGATCAATCTTGCCACCTGGATCGGTGCACCCGTGTCCACCACGCACTCTGTGGTGGGGGGCGTGATGGGTGCAGGCATTGCAGCAGCCGGTTTTTCGGCCGTGGATTGGGCTACGATGTCTCAGATTGCGGCCAGCTGGGTCGTCTCACCCGTAATGGGCGGTGTGGTTGCCGCCATCTTTCTGGCCTTCATCAAGACATTCATCATCTATCAGGATGACAAGATCACTGCAGCACGGCGCTGGGTGCCCCTGCTGATCGCCATCATGGCTGGTGCCTTCAGTGCCTATCTCGCCACCAAGGGTCTGAAGAAGATCGTCAGGATCGACCAGATCACCATCATCATGATCGGCGTTAGCGCCTTTGGTCTCACCTGGATCCTTTCGCACTTCCACGTGCGCAATCAGTCGCGCGGGATGGAGAACCGGAACCAGTCCCTGCGCAAGCTGTTCAAGCTGCCGCTCGTAATTTCAGCGTGTCTTCTGTCCTTCGCCCATGGCGCAAATGACGTCGCGAATGCCGTGGGTCCGCTGGCTGCCATCGTCTTCACTGCTCAGGCAGACACGGTTTCCGCGGAAGTTGCTATCCCGATCTGGGTCATGGTGATTGGCGCAGCTGGCATCTCCTTCGGCCTGATCCTGTTCGGACCCAAGCTGATCCGCATGGTCGGTGAACAGATCACCAAGCTTAATCCGATGCGCGCCTTTTGTGTCGCCCTTTCGGCGTCCATTACGGTAATCATAGCCTCCGGCCTTGGCCTCCCGGTCAGCTCGACCCATACGGCAGTAGGCGCAATCTTCGGCGTCGGCTTCTTCCGCGAATGGTATACGGCGAAATCAAAGCGGCGGCGGCGCTATCTGGAACGCAAGGGCCTTCAAGTGCCCGAGGAAAACATCGACGCGGCTACCATCATCCTCGGAGATGATGAACCGACCAGCACCAAGATGTCGCGTGAAGAAGTCGTTCGCCGCAAACTCGTCCGTCGCGCGCATGTGACGACAATTGTCGCTGCCTGGGTAACGACCGTGCCCGCAGCCGCCTTGCTCGCAGCTGTCATCTTTCTGGCACTCAACGCGGTGTCGTAAAGTTGTGGCGCCGGGAAGTGGTGCGCTTTGCGCACGAGCAAGGCCATAAGCCGTCCGTCCCCGATATCCACATGCACTACACACAACATGTAGCGTCATAGAATCGAAACAAAACGATCCCTTGACGCTTCACACCGAGTCGCTTTTTATGAAGATGCGCTCGATTGGGGGGCGCGACCGGAAGTCGAGTAGTCGGTCATCCCGTACATCAGAGTTGTTGTTGAAACTGCCGGACTGGTCGCAGTCGGCGGATGGGTGCCCTTGTCTTTGACTTGGGCGAATATTGCGACGGGGGCGCCTGCATCAGGGCTGGCAGAAGCAAACTGTTAATACTATATTTAGCGGTAGCGATTAGCCTTGATACTAGATAGTGTGAAAATCTCTTGAGCAGAGCTTCACCAGCAGCGTCAGGATATCGCCGGCCCGCATGTCGAGGCCTTCTTCACCATTTGCCCTTTTCCGGGCGTTTGCGTGTGGGAAGATTTGCGGACTGGCTTCACGGATCAGCCGGCAGCACATGCCGGCGAGGACAAGGCGGACCGGGCGTTAGAGCCAGGCTTCGAAAAGCCGGCTCAAGCGCCCAACAGTAGGACGGAAAAGGGACGATCATGCGCATCGAACGGCGGTTCACCAAGGAAGGCCAGTCACCTTATGCGGAGGTTCCCTTCCGCAAGGCGACGAGCGAAATCAAGAACCCGGACGGCTCGGTGGTTTTCCGCCTTGCCGATATCGATGTGCCGGCGCAGTTCAGCCAGGTCGCAAGCGACATTCTCGCGCAGAAATATTTCCGCAAGGCCGGCGTTCCCGCACGCCTGAAAAAGGTCGAGGAGAACTCTGTTCCCTCCTTCTTGTGGCGTTCGGTTGCCGATGAGGAAGCCCTCGCTGAATTGCCTGAAGATGAGCGGTATGGCTCCGAGACCAGTGCGGCTCAGGTCTTCAACCGTCTTGCGGGCACCTGGACCTATTGGGGCTGGAAGGGCGGCTATTTCAATTCGGAAGCCGATGCGCAGGCTTTCATGGACGAGCTTTGCTACATGCTCGCCACCCAGCGCGTCGCCCCGAACTCTCCGCAATGGTTCAACACCGGTCTGCATTGGGCCTATGGCATCGATGGTCCCGGCCAGGGCCACTATTATGTGGACCCGTTCACCGGCAAGCTGACCAAGTCGAAATCCTCCTACGAGCACCCGCAGCCACATGCCTGCTTCATCCAGTCCGTTGGCGACGATCTGGTCAATGAAGGCGGCATCATGGACCTTTGGGTCCGCGAGGCGCGCCTGTTCAAATACGGTTCCGGCACGGGCTCCAACTTCTCGCATCTGCGCGGCGAGGGCGAAAAGCTGTCCGGCGGCGGCAAGTCCTCCGGCCTGATGTCCTTCCTCAAGATTGGCGACCGCGCAGCCGGCGCCATCAAGTCCGGCGGCACGACGCGTCGCGCGGCAAAGATGGTCGTCGTTGATGCCGACCATCCCGACATTGAGGACTATATCGAGTGGAAGGTGAAGGAGGAGCAGAAGGTTGCCGCCCTCGTCACCGGCTCCAAGATCGTCAAGAAGCACCTCGAAGCCATCATGAAGGCCTGCGTGAATTGCGAGGCCGACAATGATGATTGCTTCGAGCCGAACAAGAACCCTGCCCTCAAGCGCGAGGTGAAGGCTGCCAAGAAGGCCGCCGTTCCCGAGAACTATATCAAGCGTGTTATCCAGTTCGCCAAGCAGGGCTACACGGATATCGAGTTCAAGACCTACGACACGGATTGGGATTCGGAAGCCTATCTCACCGTCTCCGGCCAGAACTCCAACAATTCCGTCTCCATCAAGGACGACTTCCTGCGTGCGGTCGAGGCCGACGGCGAGTGGAACCTGATCAACCGCATTGACGGCAAGGTCGCCAAGACCGTGAAGGCGCGCGATCTGTGGGACAAGATCGGTTATGCCGCATGGGCATCCGCGGATCCGGGCCTGCATTTCAACACGACCATGAACGACTGGCACACCTCGCCCGCCGCCGGTCCCATCCGCGCATCCAACCCCTGCTCGGAATACATGTTCCTGGACGATACGGCCTGCAATTTGGCATCCATGAACCTGCTGCAGTACCGCAACAAGGACGGCTCCATCGACATCGCCGCCTATGAGCACACGGTTCGCCTGTGGACCATGGTGCTCGAAATTTCGGTGATGATGGCGCAGTTCCCCTCCAAGGAAATTGCAAGGCTGTCCTACGAATATCGCACGCTGGGCCTGGGATACGCCAATATCGGCGGCCTCCTGATGACTTCGGGTATTCCTTATGATTCCGACGAAGGCCGAGCAATCTGTGCCACGCTGACCGCGATCATGACGGGTGTAGCCTACGCCACTTCGGCCGAAATGGCCGGTGAGCTTGGCCCCTTCCCCGACTATGAGCGCAACGCCGACAACATGCTGCGCGTCATGCGCAATCATCGTCGTGCGGCCTATGGCGAGGCAGACGGCTACGAGAAGCTCGCGGTCAATCCGGTGCCGATCAAGGCAGAGGATTGCCCCTATTCCGATCTCGTGGAGCACGCAAAGTCTGCCTGGGACCGCGCCATCGAACTTGGCGAAAAGCACGGCTACCGCAATGCACAGGCAACCGTCATCGCGCCCACCGGTACGATCGGCCTGGTCATGGACTGCGACACGACCGGCATCGAGCCCGACTTCGCGCTGGTGAAGTTCAAGAAGCTGGCCGGTGGTGGCTACTTCAAGATCATCAACCGTGCAGTACCCGAAGCCCTGCGTACGCTGGGCTACTCCGAGGCACAGATCGCGGAAATCGAGGCTTATGCTGTCGGCCACGGCAATCTGAACCAGGCTCCGGGCATCAATCCGACCAGCCTGAAGGCGAAGGGTTTCACCGACGAAGTCATCGAGACCCTGAACACAGCCCTGAAGTCAGCCTTCGATATCAAGTTCGCCTTCAACAAGTGGACGCTTGGCGAAGCCTTCTGCAAGGAAGCACTGGGCTTCACTGACGAGCAGCTCGACGACTTCTCCTTCGAGATGCTGCCGGCTCTGGGCTTCTCCAAGAAGGACATCGAGGCCGCCAACATCCATGTCTGCGGTGCCATGACGCTGGAAGGCGCACCGCATCTGAAGGACGAGCATCTGCCCGTCTTCGATTGCGCCAATCCCTGCGGCAAGATCGGCAAGCGCTATCTCTCGGTTGAAAGCCACATCCGCATGATGGCGGCAGCTCAGCCGTTCATCTCCGGCGCGATCTCCAAGACGATCAACATGCCGAATGATGCAACGGTGGAGGACTGCAAGGCAGCTTACATGTTGTCCTGGAAGCTGGCCTTGAAGGCCAATGCGCTCTACCGCGATGGCTCCAAGCTGTCTCAGCCGCTCAACGCCTCGCTTCTTGCCGACGAAGAGGACGATGACGACGATATCATCGAGGAACTGGCCGCAGCCCCGACCGCTGCACAGGCCGCAAAGGTTTCCGAGAAGATCGTCGAGCGCATTGTCGAGAAGGTCGTGCGTGACCGCGAGAAACTGCCGAACCGCCGCAAGGGTTACACCCAGAAGGCTGTGGTGGGTGGCCACAAGGTCTATCTGCGCACCGGCGAGTTCGACGACGGGCGTCTGGGCGAAATCTTCATCGACATGCACAAGGAAGGTGCCGCCTTCCGCGCGATGATGAACAATTTCGCCATCGCCATTTCGCTTGGCCTGCAATACGGCGTGCCGCTTGAGGAGTATGTGGAGGCCTTCACCTTCACCAAATTCGAGCCGGCCGGCATGGTTCAGGGCAATGACGCGATCAAGAACGCGACGTCGATCCTCGACTATGTCTTCCGCGAACTGGCCGTCTCCTATCTGGGACGTTCGGATCTGGCCCATGTGGACACAACCGACTTCACCAACACGGCCCTTGGCCGCGGCATCAATGAAGGCAAGGCAACGCCCTTCTCACGCGGCCTCACCCGGGGTGCAGCACCCTTCAAGGTCGTGACCGGCAAGGCGGAACCGAAGGGACAGGCCGCCAACACCGACCAGCCGAAGCGGCAGGCCACCACGGCCTCCAATGTCACCTCCATCGGGGCCACGGCACTCAAGCCTTCCGGCATGGCCGAGGAAGCAACCGCCTTCCGCCGCGACTATGAGGAGCGTGCCAAGGAGATGGCGGAGGAAATCGCCGAAGAAGAAGGCATCAACGCCGTCTTCACCGACGATGCCGCAGCGGAAGCCGCCGACGCCAAAAAGGTAGAAGCCCACCGCCGCCAGGCCGCAATCATGCAGGGCTACACCGGCAATATGTGCTCGGAATGCCAGAACTTCACCATGGTAAGAAACGGCACCTGCGAGAAATGCGATACCTGCGGAGCGACGAGCGGGTGTAGCTGAGGTAATACCACCTCACTGAGGCAACGGCATGGATCCTCGGGTCAAGCCCGAGGATGACGAAGAGGTGGTGACATCCGCCAGCCGCAGCGGCATGGGAGCGTGGTACCTACTCCCGCTTCGTCATCCTAGGGCGGAGCCGAAGGCGAAGACCCTAGGATCCATGCCATGCCATCGTCGCGCGAACAATGCGGACAAGCAAATGCAGCTACAGGTCATGTAGGGCGTATTGACAACACGTCGGCATGATCGACGGGTCAGGCCCGAGAATGACGAACATAGAAGCTAAGTCGCGTCACCAGCCCCAGCCGCGAAAGAGCTCCTGCCATTCGGAGTTGGTCTTCTCGATCAGCTCGATCTTCCACTGCCGGGGCCAGCGCTTCAGAGATTTCTCGCGCTGTATGGCATCACGCACATCGAAATGCTCTTCATACCATACCAGTCGCGTCACCCCGTAGCGGCTGGTAAATCTGGAGCCTTCCCCGTTCTTGTGCTCGACCACACGACGACCGAGATCATTCGTAACGCCAATGTAAATTGTGCCGCGCATTTGACTTGCGAGCATGTAAACGTAGCCAGCCATGGCTATACGCTATAGGGGTACAACCAGAGCGTCCAGCCGCCCTCGCTCCAGGGTCTGCTCCAAGGGCGTGGCGACCAAACCCGGCACGCCGAACTGGTTGCCTGAGGACAGACCGGCAACTCCCTAAAGTTGTAAATTTCATCTGAACCAGACTTCAATTTCTGCTGTCCATAGTTCGGCCAAGAGGCGGAGCGATGGGCAAGATACTTCATTTTCCCCGGCATCGAAAAAAGCATATTCCCAAAGCGGCTGACCAAGGTTTCTTAAGCACGCTGCAGGAAATCTACGGCATCCTGGCGCTTGCCATCTTGCTGGCGTTCGGTGCGGGTTACTATTTCGTGCCATCAGATGTTGGTCGCCTGCTTCCCGTCGCGCTTGCACCTACGCCAGATGACTCTATACGCTCCTATTTCGGCGTTTGCGGCCAGGGTCGGCGCATCAATTGTGTTGTAGACGGCGACACATTGTATGTGCATGGCGACAAGATCAGACTGTCGGACATCAACACGCCCGAGCTGTTCAGCCCCCAATGCGGCAGGGAAGCGCAACTTGCAGCCCAAGCGCAGCAGCGTCTCACGCAACTGCTGAACCAGGGTCCGATCGAAATCAAACGCAGCTTCGGACGGGATGAAGATGTCTACGGGCGCAAGCTCCGCAAGATCACCCGCGACGGGAAGTCATTAGGCGATATCCTCGTTGCCGAGGGCCTCGCCCACAAATGGCACGGCTACAAACAGTCCTGGTGCAGTTGAAAAACAGACTTCCGGAGGAGACAATTTCTTGAGCCGGCTACGGCTTATGCTTCGTGTTTCTGGCGTCATGACTTGCCGTACCGGACGCCCGCTTCGCTGCTGGCACCCACGTAAGACCCCGACTACAATTCATCCTCCTCCAGAAACGCTAGGAGTGTCCCATGCGCTTCGTCACAATCCTTGTTGCCCTCATGCTGGCCACCCTCCCGTCCCCAGCAGCGGCAGACGCGATTGCAGCCTCACAGAGAGCAAGGTCCGGTGATTTTGATGGGATGGGTAATGTGCGATGCGCGCAGAATGCTGGCGAAGCCTTGGACACCTGCAAGGCTGCGTTCGCTCATGCGCAGAACTCGACAGTGGTCGTCGTGACTTTCCCGAGCAGCTTCAAACGGATGCTGACACTTTCTGACGAGAGATTTGTCCGAGGCAACGCCACCATGTCGGGCGTGGGAACGGACACGGAATGGCACCTAGCCGAGGGGACTTACCACATCCGCGTCGACGACCAGCGCTTCGAGATCCCTCAGCACATGATCCAAGGCGATATGGCCGCGCCAACTGAATAGCGCGGCCATAGAATTGATCAGCTTCCGGGCGTAAGCTTGTGGATCATGCCTTCATCCACCGCAGTGTAAAGGCTGCCATCCGGGCCGAGCACGACCGAACGGAAGCGACCGGCTTCCATGGGAAGCGTCATCTCGGTCACGTCTTCTACCACCAGCTTTCCTTCTTCCTCGGCAAACTCGATCACGTCGATACGCTGCCCGATCGGGGTTCCGCCGAAGCCGATGCCCATGATCCCGACGACCATCGCGCCATTCCAGTCACCCCACTGCTCCCCCTCGAGGAAGACCGCCGATGATGTGCCCTGCGACCAACCATTGTTGGTCCATACGGGCGGCATGGCATCGGGATAGGTTTCCAGGTCGGTCATTGGCATGAAAGCTGCGCGCTCGAAGCGGTTCATGCCCTCATTCTGGTTCGGCATGTAGCCACAATAGCCATCGGGACAATCGCCACGTCCCGCCATGTTGGCGCGCGGATCCCACCCGGCATTGCCACCATTTTCCAGAACGGTGATCTCATCCGAATGCCACGGCCCATGTTCCGCCGTTATGGCCTGTCCGGTTTCCGGATGGAAGGCGATGCCCTGCACATTGCGATGACCATAGGTATAGGTGCGCTTGTCGAATCCCTCGGGCGGGCTGTTGTCGGGATGCGCGTTACCGTCTGTATCGATCCGGATCACCTTCGACCCCATAAGTGTGGGGCTCTGCGGTATTTCCTCATTGTGATTGTCACCGGTGGTCAGCCACAAGGCACCGTCCGGCCCAAAGCGCACGCGCCCGCCATTATGAGCCCCGGGCCCGCCGAACGGATGGTCGGAGGCCTCCATCTTGTAGGGGACATCGTCCACGATATCGGTACGCTCGGAGACTTCAGTGAAATCCTCGTTGAGCGTGAACCGCATCAGCCGGTTGGTGTGCGGGTCCGACATGTTCGAGGTGGCATAGACATAAATGCGTCTGTTGTTCTGGAAATCCGGATCAAAAGCGACGCCCATCATCCCCGCCTGTCCTTCGCAGAACAGATCGGATCCTGCGGACGCGTATCCTTCTCCCTCACCCATGCCATACAGAGCGTTCACGGTCCCGTCAGGCAGACGAACCGAGAGGCCCTTGCATTTTTCCGTGTAAAGCATGGTGCCGTCTTCGAGAAACGCCATGTCCCACGGATTCTCCAGGCCATCCAGCACTACCTCGTGCTGAAGCTTGGTCGTGTTCATTCCGTTAGCGGCTAGTGCCGGGGATGCCAGAATGGCAGTTCCGGCGAGCAGCGATGCGATGCACGGCTTGATCATAGCCATGATATCCTCCCTTGGATTTTCACAACGTCCGGGCTCTCGAACTTCTCGTTCCGCGCCGCACCGAAGCCCAACACAGTGTAGGCGCATCCGCGAATTCCTGCCAGCGGCCTTTGCAGGTCACGGCATAGCCATCGAAGCTTCAGTCGAAGGCAGTCGTGACATAGACCGCCAAAGCCGCGATATCCTCGTCAGACAATTTCTTTGCGTTCTGGATCATGAGAACCGAGTTGGGGCCGATCTTTTCCCCGGCACGATAGGTGACCAGCTTGTCGACGATCTCCTCCGGCTCCTTGTCCGAGAGCTTCGGATAGCTCGCCACACCCTGGGCCTTGTTCCCATGGCAGGCTCGACAGCTCTTCTTGAACAGCGCTTCCGCAGCTTCGAGGTCCACTTCATCGACCTTGATGACGATGGCCGGTGCCGCAGTTTCGGCGGTGGTCTCGGCCTCTGCCGCTGTCTCGGTTTCCTTTTCTGCCGCTGCATCCGCCTCGACCTTTTCCCCCGTCTTGGCACTCTCCGCGCCATGAGCGACAGTCAGACCGGTCCCCAACAGCAGGACCGCGATTAGTTGCCTCAACATGAATTCCCATCTCCTCCACAATGCGATGCTGAAAAACCGCATCACTCAGACCTCCGAAGGCAGGTAGCGCCCCGCCATAGGTCTTCAAGATAATATATCAAAAAGAGAAGATTGCGTGATCTTGCCTGCCGGGCGCTATTCTGCGCCGACCCGTCAAATTCGGGAAGTCACAAGAAACAGGCTGCCGAAGGGAGGAGGTTTCGGCAGCCTGTCTGCGGTCAAACACGCCTTGTTTCCGGCGCTTCGAGTTGTCCCCTCTGGACCCTCGCCTGTAACTATGCAGGAAGCGTGCCAAACTCTAATCTGCGGTGTTTGCCTGGGTTTGCATTGCTGCACTGCAGCATGCCGGTGCATATTTGATGCACAATTATGCGACTTTCGCCCCATCCTGCCGATTTTTTCGGCATTAGTGCAATATATTGCGAAGCTTCAATTGGAATTTGCCGCAGGCGCGTCGG
The DNA here is from genome assembly GCF_037029545.1 of Nitratireductor sp. CH_MIT9313-5. Taxonomy (NCBI): domain Bacteria; kingdom Pseudomonadati; phylum Pseudomonadota; class Alphaproteobacteria; order Hyphomicrobiales; family Phyllobacteriaceae; genus Nitratireductor; species Nitratireductor sp. CH_MIT9313-5. The sequence continues at coordinate 578,931 of NZ_JAYMER010000014.1, forward strand.
TGGCCTGCGCCTTGGACAGGAGCCGCGAGAAACTCATGGAGATATGGGCGCGGCGAATATGCCCGACCGCGGCCAGATCCCTGCTTTCCAGCGCGAGCGATACGTCGCGCATCTCGCGGATGAAGGCATCCACCTCCTCGCGCAGCACATTACGATACTGCCCAAGGCGGGACGCGGTTTTCAGCCATATGCGGGTCGTCTGGAAATATAGACGCTCGCTCACCTCGCGCAGAGGTTCGTTTGCCGTCAGCGCCTGAAGCAGATGGAAGAACTCCATGTTGAGACGCGCAAAGTCCCGCGCATCTGGCAGCCGCAAAAGCTCCTGGGCCCGCGCCTCCAGTTCCGCCAGCTCACGCATAAGCGCTGCGTCGGGCGCAACGGGTGACAGTTTGCCCGTGAGTTCCGCAAGCTCGATGCGCAAGCGGTAAACTTCGCTCAAACTTTCGATATCAAAGTCGGTAACGATGGTACCGACACCATGAACAGACTGCACAAGCCCTTCATCCTCGAGCCGCGCAAGCACGCGGCGGATGGGTGTGCGGCTGACGTGGAATTCCTCTGCCAGATCCTCTTCACGCAAGCGCCGGCCCGGTTGGTAGTCGAGCAGGCAAATGCGCTTGCGCAATGTCGTGTAAATGCGGTCATATCGGGCACGGGCCTCGCTGGGGGCAAGCTCCTGCGTCACGACAACCGTTTCCCCAACCTTTCCAGCATGCCGAGACAGGCCTCCATCTGCTCAAGCGAGATGAACTCGTCGGGCTTGTGCGCCTGTTCGATGGAGCCCGGACCACAGATAACGGCAGACATGCCGGCGGTCTGGAACAGTCCCGCTTCCGTGCCGAAAGCGACGACCTCGGCCTCGGTGAGCCCGGTCAGTTCGGATACGATGCGCCTCGCTTCGGAGTCTTCCGCTGGCTCCAGCCCTTCCACCTCGCCGACCACATGCGTGGCAATATCTGCCTGCGCATGCACCGCCTGCATGGCGGGCCGCAGAACCTCGTCGACATAGGCCGTGATATTCTCCTTCACGAACGCCGCATCAGCTTCCACAACAGGGCGCATTTCCCACTCCACGCGCGCATGGGAAGCGATGACATTGCGCGCGGCACCACCTTCCACGCGTCCAACCTGCAGCGTGGTCCAGGGCGGGGAGAAACGGTTCGAAGGCGCCCTCTCCTTCAACTCCTCCGACAGCGCCATGAGCCGGTTGATATAGCGCATCGCGAATTCGATCGCGTTGACGCCAAGTTCCGGTCGCGAGGCATGGCCTGCCAGACCGGTGAACTCGGTCGTGTATTCATAGCACCCCTTGTGCCCCTCAATGATACGCATGGACGTTGGCTCGCCAATGATGGCAGCAGATGGCCGCAACTCCATACGCTTCAGTTCCTCCACGAGCGCACGCGCGCCCATGCAGCCCACCTCCTCGTCATAGGTGAAGGCAAAATGCAGAGGACGCTTCAATTCCAGCGCGGCAAATTCGGGCGCCATGGCAAGACAACAGGCGATGAAGCCTTTCATGTCACAGGTGCCGCGCCCGTAGAGAAGGCCATCCTCTTCGCGCATGGTGAAAGGATCGGAATTCCAGTTCTGCCCATCCACCGGCACGACGTCGGAATGCCCGGAGAGTACGATACCGCCGTCTCCTTCAGGCCCCAATGTGGCGAACAGATTGGCTTTCGTACCCGTTTCATCGCGCATGACCGAAATGCGCGCGCCCACCTGCGACAGCAGCTCCGACGCATAGGCAATCAGCTGCAGATTGCTGTCCGCCGAGATTGTCGGAAAGGCGATGAGCTCGCCCAATATTTCCTTGGCGCGCGCGAGATGGTCCATATCTGCCTCAGTTCTTCACGATCAGTTCGCGCGGGCGACGGCACAGTGCTTCGGCCGGGCCATCCTCTTTGATAAGGATGCTTTCGGTGATCTCCAATCCCCAATCGGCCATCCACAGGCCGGGCATGAAGTGGAATGTCATCCCGGCTTCAAGAACGGTTTCGTCCTCGCGCCGCAGAGAAATGGTGCGCTCGCCCCAATCCGGCGGATAGGAGATACCGATCGGATAGCCGCAGCGCCCGTCGCGCTTTATGCCGGCCTTTTCCAGCGAGCCATAGAGCGCATCGGCGATCTGCCCCGCGCGATTACCCGGGCGCGCGATCTCCAGCCCCGCCTCGATGCCTTCCACCAGCGCCTTCTCCGCATCCAGCATATGCTGTGGTGGCTGACCAAGAAAAACCGTCCGGCAGAGGGGGGCGTGATAGCGACGATAGCAGCCGGCGATCTCGAAGAAGGTTGCCTGCCCCTCCTCGAAACGGCGCCCGTCCCAGGTCAGATGCGGCGCGGCGGCGTCCGAACCGGATGGGAGAAGCGGAACGATTGCGGGATATTCGCCCCAGTCGTCATCGACACCGCGAATCGCATCGGCATAGATTTCAGCCACGAGGTCATTCTTCTTCATTCCCGGCTCGATACGCTCGACAATGCCGTCGATCATCTTTTCAGAAATGCGCGCCGCGCGGCGCATGAAGGTGATTTCCTCGTCGGACTTCACTGCCCGCTGCCAGTTTACAAGTGCAGTGGCGTCCACAAATTTCGCATCCGGGAGTTCCTCCTGAAGCACGAGATAGGCCTTGGCGGAGAAGTAGTAATTCTCCAGCTCAACCCCGATCCGTTGGTTGTGATAGCCATAGGCGCGGATAATCTCTGCCAGATGCTGCATGGGATGCAGCGTGTTGGCCTGCACGTAATGGTCTGGATAACGCAGCACGCGGTCATCATCCATATAGACCGTGCGCACCGCGCCATTGCCGTCCATGGAGCGCCCCCACCATATGGGGTCCTGATCCTTGAAGACGAGCACGCCCTGATGGACGTAGAACGACCAGCCATCATAGCCCGTCAGCCACGCCATGTTTGACGGATCTTCTACAAACAGAATGTCGATCCCCTTCGCCTCCATTGCGTCGCGAGTTTTGGCAAGCCGGTTGGCATATTCGATCTGGCTGAAGGGCAAGGCAGTTGATGGCATGGCGATCTCCGGTGGGCCGCGCGTTGAACAACAAGCCTATTTGTATACAACTACCTTTCGGCGACCATAAGAATAGCGTCATTTGCAGTCGTTTTTGCGATTGAACGGAGAAGCTTCACGCAGATAGCTTAGAAGATGTATACAAGGGGATGAAACAACCATGGTTCCAGTGCTAGCCGATATCTTCGCTGCTCGGCGTTCCACCAGTGGAATGGCTGTTCTGGATACACCTCTGGTGCCCAGTCCCGCCCTGACCGACAGACTGGGAAGCGAGGTCCTGCTGAAGCTGGAAATTGGCCAGCATACCGGCGCCTTCAAGCTGCGCGGCGCAGCCAATGCCGCCAGCCGACTGCCAACAGATGCGCCCGGTGTCACTTGCTGTTCGACCGGCAATCACGGGCGGGCCGTTGCCTATGCCGCCGCACGGCGCGGCCTGAAGGCGATCATATGCATGTCCGAACTCGTGCCGCAGGCAAAGATTGACGGCATCCGCGCCTTGGGGGCCGAAGCCCGCATCATCGGCCGCAGCCAGGATGAGGCGCAGATTGAGGCAACTCGCCTCGTGCAGGAAGAGGGTTTTGCTGAAATCCCCCCCTTCGATCATGCGGATGTCATCTCCGGCCAGGGTACAATCGGGCTTGAGCTTCTGGAACAGCGGCCCGACCTGCACACAATTCTCGTGCCGCTATCCGGCGGCGGTCTTGCGGCAGGTATCGCCCTTGCTGCAAAGGCGATCAGACCAAATATCCGCGTGATCGGCATTTCCATGCAAAACGGCGCAGCCATGCATGCCGCGCTCGACGCCGGCAAGCCGGTCTCCGTGGAGGAAGTGCCAAGCCTTGCCGATTCGCTAGGCGGAGGAATAGGCACGGAAAACACCCTCACCCTGCAGCTTTGCCGTGACTTGCTCGACGATGTCGTCCTTGTCAGCGAAAGCGAAATCTATCACGCCATGCAGTTCCACTACTACGAGGACCGGCTCGTCTGCGAAGGCGCAAGTGCAATCGGCGCCGCAGCAATTCTGTCCGGCAAGGTCAACCTCTCCGGCCCTACCGCCACGATCATCACTGGGCGCAACGTGGACATGAACGTCTTCACGGACATCGTCAGCGGTTGCGACGTGATGCTTGGCAATGAAGTTCTGAAAGGACAGCGTTATGGCGCGTGACATCTTTATCCTCACCGAGCAGGATCTGCGCAAATGCGTGAGCCTCGATCTTGGGTCGGTCGACGTCGTGGAAAAGGCGTTCGCTGCACTGGGCAAGGGCGATGTCATCATGCCGCCAATCCTGTCCATGGAGATACCGCAGGCCCATGGCGAGGTGGATGTGAAGACTGCCTATATTCCCGGCTTCGCAGGCTTCGCGATCAAAGTCAGCCCCGGCTTTTTCGAAAACCCGAAGCTGGGCTTGCCTAGCCTGAACGGGCTGATGATGCTGTTCTCTGCGACGACCGGCCTCGTGGAAGCGGTGCTGCTCGACAATGGCTATCTGACAGATGTCAGAACCGCTGCCGCCGGTGCCGTTGCTGCGCGCCACCTGGCACCACGCGAAGTGAAGGTCGCAGGCGTGATGGGCACCGGCGTCCAGGCCCGTCTGCAGATCGAGGCTGCCCACCTCGTGCGGCCGTTCCGCAAAGTGCTAGTCTGGGGACGCGATGAGGCGAAGGCTGAGGCATGCGCAGCCGATATCGCCGCGCGCCTCGGCGTGGAAGCCGTAGCCGAATCTGATCCCGCGCGCCTTGTTGCGCAAAGCCAGCTGGTCGTCACCACCACCCCTGCACGCGAGCCGATCCTGAGAGCGGAATGGCTGCATCCAGGCCTCCACATCACCGCCATGGGTTCCGATCAGGCGGGCAAGAACGAGATCGACCCGCGCGCATTGAGCGCCGCTGATCTCCTCGTCTGCGACCGCGTCAGCCAGTGCGAAAAGCTTGGCGAATTGCGCAGGGGCATTGAGACCAGCCTCTGGAAGGGTGCAATGCCTCCAGAACTCGGCCAGATCATCAACGGCACGGCCAGCGGACGCCGGTCCGAGGAGGATGTCACCATCTGCGACCTTACCGGCACTGGCGCACAGGACACCGCAATCGCAACCTATGCGCTGGAAAAGGCGCGCGAGGCGAAACTCGGCAGCGTGATCCAGAGCTGATAGGCTTGCAGCATCTAGAAACGGATTCGCCCATGCTGAAACTCGACGACCGCGACCTCAAGATCCTGCATATTCTCCAGACTGAGGGGCGCATCTCGAAGGCAGCACTGGCAGAACGCGTGAACCTCACCCCTGCCCCGTGCTGGGAAAGGCTGAAGCGTCTCGAAAATGCCGGCATCATTACCGGCTATCGTGCGGAAGTGGCGCTGGGCAAACTCGGCTCCCACATCACAGTCTTCATGGCCGTGGAGCTTGAGGGGCATCGCGCGGAAAATTTCCAGCTCTTCGAACGTGCTGTCCAGAAAATCGACGAGATCCATGGCTGCTGGGCGGTCGGCGGTGGCTTCGACTATATCCTGCAGGTCATCGCTCGCGACATCGACACCTATCAGCGTCTCGTGGACCATCTGCTGGAAGCGCATTTGGGGCTTGTGCGCTATTTCACCTATATCGTGACGAAGCCCGTGAAGCGCCCCGGCGCTCTGCCTCTGCAGGTGCTATTCGAGGAGCACTAGAAGCTGCAGAAGAACTGGCGATTTAAGAGAGCGTTTTTCATCCGTTTCTTCTGCGCAAAGCCTCAACTCCCGAATATTCTTCGCTGCATCCGGCCCCATCATTGCTCAATCAAAAACACCCGCGATGGAGATGAGCCATGAATGCATTTGCAGCCTTGCAGAAGACCTCGCTTGCAGAACTGGCCGATCCGCGGCTGTTTCGCGAATATGCCTATGTGGATGGACACTGGGTTGCCGGCGAGAATGACCGTGTCATCGACGTCACCAACCCCGCAGACGGAATGCGCGTCGGTTGCGTTCCGGCATTGAGCGAGAGCCAGACAGAGACCGCCATTGACGCTGCCAATCGCGCCTTCCCCGCCTGGGCTGCAAGAGCGCCGCAGGAGCGCGCGGCCATCCTCAAACTCTGGCACCAGCTCATCATCGAAGCGCGCGAAGACCTTGCCCACCTGATGGTGCTCGAACAGGGCAAACCTCTGTCTGAAGCCCGAGGCGAGATGGACTATGCCGCGTCGTTCGTCGAATATTACGCAGAAGAAGCCAAGCGCGTGGCAATTGAAAGCGTCGCGTCTCACCTGCCCGATGCCGATATGCAGGTCACCCGCGAACCGGTGGGTGTTGCCGGTCTGGTCACGCCCTGGAACTTCCCCTCCGCCATGCTCACCCGCAAGGCTGCCGCAGCACTCGCCGCAGGCTGCACGGTGGTCGCTCATCCCTCCTCCGAAACGCCCTTCTCCGCACTTGCGCTGGCGGAACTGGGCGAGCGCGCCGGCCTTCCTGCAGGCGTGTTCAACATCGTTACCGGCAAGGCCGCAGAAGTCGTTGGCGCGATCTGCACCTCGCGCCATGTGCGTATCCTGTCCTTCACCGGCTCCACCGAAATCGGTCGACTGCTCTACAAGCAGTCGGCGCCGACCGTGAAAAAGCTGGTGATGGAACTTGGCGGTCACGCCCCTTTCATCGCCTTTGCCGACTGCGATCTGGAGCGCGCGGTGGAAAGCGCGATGACCGCGAAATTCGCAACCTCGGGCCAGGACTGCCTCGCGGCCAACCGCTTCTATATCGAACGTCCCATCTACGACGCCTTCATTGCTGCCTTTACCCGCAAGGTGGAACAGTTGAAGACCGGCAACGGCCTGACCGACCCCGATATCGGAGCCCTCATCCATGAGCGCGCGGTTGCCAAGCAGGAGGAGCAGGTCGCCGATGCTCTGGCACTCGGTGCGCGCCTTGTTACAGGCGGGAAGCGCCATGAAGCAGGTGCCAATTTCTTCCAGCCAACGGTTCTGGCCGATGTGCCGGAAGATGCACAGATCTTCCGCGAGGAAACCTTCGGCCCCATCGCTGCCTTCACGCCGTTCGATGCAGAAGATGATGTCCTTGAGCGCGCCAATGAAACGGAAACCGGTCTTTGCGCCTATCTGCACACATCCGATCCGTCACGGATTGCGCGCCTGTCGCGCGGCCTTCAGTTCGGTATGGTAGCGGTCAACCGTACCAAGATCACCGGCGCCCCGATCCCCTTTGGCGGGGTGAAACAGGCCGGACTTGGACGCGAAGGCTCACGCCACGGGCTGGAGGCCTATACCAACATCAAATATGTCTGCCGTCAGATCTGACCTGCCGGAACCGAGAAGGAGAAAAAACATGCTTTTGAAAAATGACCAGCTCGACCAGTGGGATCGCGAGAATTTCTTCCACCCGTCCACGCATCTGGCGCAGCATGCGCGCGGCGAAAGCGCCAACCGCATCGTCACTGGCGGCTCGGGCGTCTATATCGAAGACCGCGACGGCAACCGTCTGCTCGACGCCTTTGCCGGCCTCTACTGCGTGAATGTCGGCTATGGACGCACCGAAATTGCCGACGCCATCGCCGAACAGGCCAAGGAGCTGGCCTATTACCACGCCTATGTGGGCCACGGCACGGAAGCCTCCATCACGCTGTCGAAGATGATCCTGGACCGTGCACCCGACTGCATGTCCAAGGTCTATTTCGGCCTTGGCGGCTCTGATGCCAACGAGACCAATGTCAAGCTGATCTGGTACTACAACAATATTCTGGGTCGCCCTGAAAAGAAGAAGATCATCTCGCGCTGGCGCGGATATCACGGCTCCGGCCTGATGACTGGTTCGCTGACCGGTCTCGAGCTCTTCCACAAGAAGTTCGACCTGCCCTTCGCACAGATTCTGCACACCGAAGCGCCTTATTACTACCGCCGCCCGAAAGCGGAGATGAGCGAAGAACAGTTCACCGCTCATTGCGTGGCAGAACTGGAAGCGCTGATCGAGCGCGAAGGCGCCGACACGATTGCTGCCTTCATCGGCGAGCCGGTGCTTGGCACAGGCGGTATCGTTCCGCCACCTGCCGGTTACTGGCAGGAGATCCAGAAGGTCCTGAAGAAGCACGACATCCTGCTCGTCGCCGACGAGGTCGTGACAGGCTTCGGACGTCTCGGCTCCATGTTCGGCTCGCTGCACTACGACATCGAGCCCGACCTCATCACCATCGCCAAGGGCCTTACCTCCGCCTACGCCCCGCTTTCCGGCTCCATCGTCGGCAAGAAGATGTGGGAAGTTCTGGAGAAGGGTACAGATGAAAACGGCCCCATCGGCCATGGCTGGACCTATTCCGCCCACCCGATCGGCGCGGCAGCAGGCATCGCCAATCTGAAGCTGGTGGACAGCCTCGACCTGGTGAAGAACTCGGCAGAGACCGGCAATTACTTCGTCCAGGCGATGAAAGATGCTGTCGGCGATCATGCTCATGTGGGCGATGTTCGTGGCGAAGGCATGCTTTGCGCCGTGGAATTCGCCAAGGACAGGCAAGCGCGCAGCTTCTTCGACGCTTCCGAAAAGATCGGTCCGCAGATGGCCGCTGCCCTATTGGAAAATGGCGTCATCGGCCGCGCCATGCCACAGGGTGATATTCTCGGTTTCGCCCCGCCGCTCTGCCTGACGCGGGAAGAGGCCGACAAGATTGTCGATGCAACCGCAAAGGCCGTGAAAAAGGTCTTCGGTTAAGCCTATCGGGCGGCGCCTGCCAAAAGGTCGGCGCCGCCCCATTGTGTGAAGCGCGCAAACACGTCATGTCTTGCGTTCCGGAGGGACATTCATGACTGCATTTGCGATCAATCCACCTGAAACACCATCCATTGCAATTGAAGGTGACAAGAAGCGCTTCCCCGTACGCCGCATCTTCTGCGTTGGCCGCAATTATGCCGCCCATGCCCGCGAAATGGGCGCTGATCCGGATCGCGAACCACCCTTCATCTTCATGAAGCCCGCTGACGCCGTTTGTGATGACGGCGGTACGATCCCCTACCCGCCTCTAACCAACGACCTTCACCATGAGATCGAGCTCGTGATCGCCTTGTCCAAGGGCGGATCGAATATTAGCGAGGAAGAAGCACTGGGCCATGTCTGGGGCTACGGCGTCGGTCTCGACATGACGCGACGCGATCTGCAGGCAGAAGCAAAGAAGAAAGGCCGCCCGTGGGACTGGGGTAAAGGCTTCGACCACTCTGCCATTTGCGCAGCCTTGAGGCCGATCGTCGACAACGGCCATCCCGAAAGCGGGCGCATCTGGCTCAACGTGAATGACGTGCACAGACAGGAAGGTGATCTGGGCGACCAGATTTGGAAGCCCGCGGAAATCATCGCCTTCTGCAGCAGAAGCGTGAGACTTGAACCCGGCGACCTCATCATGACCGGCACGCCCGAAGGCGTCGGCGCGGTTGTCGAGGGCGACAGGCTTGTGGGTGGCATCGACGGGATTGGTGAAATCAACGTCACAATCGGGAATCAACAGGCATGAGCAAGCCCGTCCTGCACAGCTATTTCCGCTCTTCGACCTCCTACAGAGTGCGTATCGCGCTGGAGATGAAGGGCATCACCTATCAGTACCGCGCACATCATCTGCGCGAGGGTGAGCATCGCAAGGCTGTTTATCTGGCGGTAAACCCGCAGGGTCTCGTTCCGGCCCTTGTCTGGAGCGATGGCACGATGATCGCGCAGTCACTGGCGATCATCGAATATCTGGATGAGATGGTCTCAAAGCCCCGCCTGCTGCCCAAGGATGCGGGCGGGCGCGCACGGGTGCGCATGCTTTCGCAGATGATCGCATGCGACATCCATCCGCTGAACAATCTGCGCGTTCTAAATGCCCTGCAGGAGCGTTTTGGTGCGGGAGACAGCGCGATCACGGCCTGGTTCCGGCACTGGGTTCACGAAACCTTCGAGCCTCTTGAGCGGATGCTTGCCGAGAGTGAGGATACCGGCAGGTTCTGCCATGGCGACGAACCGGGAATGGCCGATATCTGCCTGGTGGCGCAGGTTACTAACAACAGGCGCTTCCAGGTCGATATGGACCCCTACCCCACGATCAACCGGATCAATTCCGCCTGCCTGGAGCTGGAACCGTTTCGCAAGGCGGCTCCCGAGAACCAGCCGGACGCGGAATGAGCGATTGCTCAATCCTTGGCGTTTGGGACCAATAGAACCAGCGTGTCGGCAACCAGGGCCGGTTTCTCCACACCTTCGATCTCGATCTGAGCATTGTTTCGCAAAAGAAGCGACCCGTCCGGCCGGTCTTCAACTGCCCCGAGAACCGAACGCAGGCGCACCCTTGAACCAACCTTGACCGGTGAAAGAAAACGCAGCCGGTCTATGCCGTAATTGATGATCGCACCCAAATGGTCCGGCCAGGCACCGATCTCATAGGACAGGCGCGTCATGAGTGAGACAGTCAGATAGCCATGGGCGATCGTGTCGCCAAACGGGCTCTCCTTGCGCGCACGGGCCTGATCGACGTGGATCCATTGATGGTCGCCGGTCATGCGCGCAAAGTCGTCGATCATTGCCTGATCAACCAGCACCCAGTCCGAGACGCCGACCTCTTCGCCGACCAGCCTTCGCAGCGCGTCGATGGATTGAACTTTCTGCGCCACAACATTCCTCCCGCGATAACGACAGCAGGTGTGAAACGCGCAGACGCCAAGGTCAAGCCGTTACGTTCAAGCAGCGACTTCAGCGGGGTCCGCAACCTGGCTGCGGGATGGCAGTACACGCGGAGATAGATCAGGCTCAACCAAGGCCGGTGAAAGCTCGATCAGGCCCACCGTCTCCCCCTCTTCAAAGGACAGCCGTGCATTGAACTTGGCAGCCAAAGACCGCATGGCCCTGTTCTGCGGGTGGGTAGTGACTCGCAACCGCGTATAGCCAAGGGCGCGGGCGTGGGCGATAAGCCGCTGGAACAGCAGGGCGCCAAGGCCGCGATGCTGCAATTCCCGCTCCACGCTGAATGCGATTTCGCCTGTGGGCGGTGTCAGATCGGGACGCTCATGAAGTTCTGCCGCAGCCAACACCTGCCCCTCTTCCACATAACCGACAACGGTCGTACCGTCTTGCAGGCAGCGTTCCGCATAGCGCATGATGAAGGCGTCACTGGCCGTGCCGTTGAAGCGGTCACGCCGGCTCTCAGCGTCCAACCTCAAGAGGTGATCGCGAAACAGAGACATCTCCGACGGGCGCAATCCGCGCACCAGCCCCGGACGTTCGATTTTCAAGCTTGTGCTGGTCACAAGTCGTACTCCTCAAGGCTCCTCCCTCAAGTCAGTCGACTCCCATAAGCGCAATATTGTGCAGCGCAGCATTCATTGCAAGCAGTTCCGTCCGGTCAGAAAGCCGCAGGTCATCACTAAATATGACATGTTTATTCAGCTTATTTGGCGCCAGATCTGGAATTGTTCTAAATGCTCAGCCATATTGGCGGGTGAAGCTGAAAGGAATCATATGCGACTGACGCGACAAACCAATTACGCGATCCGCATTCTGATGTATTGCGCTGCCAATGAAGGCAAGCTGAGCCGCGTGCCAGATATCGCGAAGGCCTATGCGCTTTCGGACCTGTTCCTGTTCAAGATCCTGCAGCCCCTTGTGGAGCATGGTTTCGTGGAAACGGTCCGGGGCCGCAATGGCGGTGTGCGCCTTGCCAAGGATGCTGGCGATATCACCTTGTTCGATGTGGTGCGGGTCACGGAAGAGAATTTCGCGATGGCCGAATGCTTCGAGGATGGAAGCGAGTGCCCGCTTATCGACGCCTGCGGCGTGAACGAGGCGTTACGCAAGGCGCTGAATGCGTTCTTCGAGGTCCTCGCCTCCTATACGATTCAGGACGTGGTTGCCTCACGGCCTAATATGCGCAACCTGCTCGGACTTGATTTCGAGCAGACAGCGGCGACCGCGAACTAGGCTTTTGCCATCTACAACGCCAAGAAGGCATGGGCGCTGATTGCGACCATGCCTTTTTTTCGTGCGTAACCGCAGTGCTACTTGTTTAGGATCAGCTTGCCCTGACGGGTGATCTTCAGACGATAGACCGATCCGTGATGCTCGATTTCAATCTCTTTTAATCCTGCGAAGAGGTCCGAGCTGTTGACTACGCGATTCTGACGACGCGGTTGGGCTTCAGCAGGCTGGCTGAACACAAACTCCGTTCGGTTGCGCTGAACCCTGCTCGGCTGAACAATCGCATTCATCTCAAACCTCCTTCTCTCTTCAGGCTACGGACACAATGTCCGCGGCAGATTATTTGTTGACCATGGCACTCATATTTTTTAGAAATTGCATTAGTGGAGTTATTGAGTCAAGAAATAGCATCAACATATCGGTGACATTCTTGGTCATGGCGAATTAGACTCCCCTCCATGTAGGGTGAGCGGGAAAACTGGGCCGTAACCTGCGATCAGTTGTGCAATAGGGGGAATTCATTCGTGAGGACACTTGCCTCGATCCTGATGGCTGCAGCCATGCTGACAGCCGCTCCGGCGCATGCTCAGGAAGAGCAGCAGAAATTGAGCATTGAACTCAATGGCGTTGCTGCCGTCGAAAATGGTTGCCGCCTGACTTTCGTTGCCAGCAACACTCTCAAGCAGGACATCACTAAAGCGGCCTATGAGTTCGCCATCTTCAACAGCAAGGGGCTTGTTGAAAGGCTGAGCGTTCTCGACTTTCAGGACCTGCCTGCAGGCCGCACAAAAGTCCGCCAGTTCGACATTGGCGGCATCGCGTGTGAGAATCTTTCCCGTATTCTCGTGAATGAAGCGAAGAGCTGCGAGGGTGCATCTGCCGATGTCTGTCTCGGCCAGCTTGAAGCATCATCCAAAGCCGACATCGATTTCGGCACCTGATCCTGCCCGGAGCTCAAACTCATGCCTGCCGATCTTATCCAGACCGTTTCATCCTTCATGGCCCTTGGCGGCCCGGTCGTGGCACTACTGGTCGTCCTGTCCGTATTCGCATTCGCGCTCATATTGTTGAAGCTCGTGCAGTTCTGGCGCGAACGCGTCGGCCGCCACGGGCGCGCACGCCGCGCGCTGAGCGCCTGGCAGAAAGGCGACAAGGGAGCCGCGAGAGCCCTGGTCGCCGACGATCGTGCACCCGTTTCGGCAGCTATTGCGACCGCAATGAAGATGTTTGCCAGCGGACAGACATCGCGCAACCTGATTGAAGCGGAAGTCGCTCGCGTGGCCGGTGCCCGCCTGCACGACCTGCAGCGCGGCTTTCGCGCACTTGATGCAGTCTCGCAGGTTGCCCCGCTGCTTGGCCTCTTCGGCACCGTTCTGGGCATGATCGAGGCATTTCGCAAACTGCAGGAAGCCGGCAATGCGGTCGATCCGTCCCTGCTTGCTGGAGGTATCTGGGTTGCGCTTCTGACCACGGCTACCGGCCTTGCCATCGCCATGCCGGTCTCGCTGATTCTTGCCTGGTTCGAGACGCGTCTGGAAAACGAGCGGGTCGAGATCGAAACGCTGACCGGTGCTCTTCTAAACGGCACGGAAAGCCAGACGAGCGCAGAACCGCAGGCAGACGTGTTGGCCGCAGGCAATCCCAGCCATGCGCATTGAAACGCCCGTAAGGCGAAGAAGGCCGATCGGCCTGACTTCCCTCATAGACGTCATCTTTCTTCTGCTCCTGTTTTTTATGCTCTCATCGAGCTTCACCCGCTTTGCGCAGGTGGAGATCACGGCGGGAAGACAAGGCGCTTCGGCTGCATCGAGCAGGCCCGACATCATCATCCGCCTGATGGAGGACGGATGGCAGGTCAATGGCGAGACTTTAGCTAAAGAAGCGGCAATGACGCGCCTCAGCGAATTGCAGGCTGCAGGAGCGCAAAAGGCAGCACTCACCTTGCGCGGCGAAGTTACCTCTCAGGCACTCATTGATGCGGTTGAGGCGATCAACACCAAGACCACCCTCCAACTGTCCGTGGCGAACTGAAGATGCGGCTGACACGTCCCAAACCCGCAAATCGTGGCGAGCCCACCATCGCACTGATCAACATCGTCTTCCTGATGCTGATCTTCTTCCTGATCGCGGGAACGCTTGTGCCGCCGCAGCCCGAGCAGCTGGAACTCATCGCCACCAGCGAGGCAGAAAACGCGCCTCCGCCGGACACCTTGTTCATCAACAGCGACGGCGAACTCATGCAGGCATCCGGCCCGGTGACGGTCGAAGAGTTCATGGCAGCACAAGACGAGGGATCGACCATTCGCCTTGCCGCCGACCGCAATCTGGCAGCTGCAAGGCTTATCGAGGTGGCTGCCAAACTTCGTGAAGCGGGTGCGGACCGGGTTGTTGTCGTGACGGAGCGCGCGCGATGAACTTCAAGTCAGCACCCAGATGGCTGATTGCACTCGGCCTGTCGGCCGCCATTCACCTGACGACTGCAGCCGCTTTTCTAAGCGAACCACCGGCAACCATGATCGAAGGTGGTGGTGCAACACAGATCACCCTTTCAGCAAGCGCAGGATCGGAAGCCCCAGCCGAAACACCCCTCGAGCAGCCTGTGCAAGCGGTGGTAGAGACAGAGAGTGTCGAAACTCCGGTGGAGACCGATGTCGCGGCGCCTGTCGATACGAGCACTCCGGTGGAAACAGCGCAGACGGTGGTTTCATCACCGGTTGAGCCTCCGGTTGCGGAAACACCAGAGACCGAGATTGCTCCCACCGCGCCGACGGAAACCGTGACGGCTCTGGCCAATATTCCCCTGCCCACGCCACGCCCGACATATACCCCACCGCCAAAGCCGGAGAAAAAAGCGGTTCGAAAGAAGCAGATACAGAAGAAAGCTGCGGCAAAACCGGCCGGAAAACAGTCCAAGGCGGCTGCCAAGCCGCGGAAGAAGGCCGCAGCTCCAAAAGGCCAGGCGCAGGCCGCGCGTCGTGCTGGAAAGAAAACGGCCGCACGCACCACGGCCACCGGCAATGCCGCTATTTCCAACTATCCGGGCAAGGTAGCGTCAAAACTACGACGCGCGCTGCGCTATCCCCGAGAAGCCCGCCGTCAGAAACTGCGTGGGGAGGTCCGCGTCGCATTCACCGTCAATAGAAATGGCGGCGTCAGCGGCATCCGCATTGTGCGTAGCTCCGGCTCGAACATCCTGGATCAGGCAGCCATAGCTACAGTGAAGCGCGCCGCACCCTTCCCCCAGATTCCGCCGCAGGCCGGGCGCAACAGCTGGCCCTTCACGATCCCGCTGGCATTCCAGCGCTAGGAAAGCGGCCCGGCGAGATTGCCGGGCCATTTCACATCATACCGCGGCCAGCAGGCTGGCATTGCCACCCGCAGCGGTCGTGTCCACACAGACAGCCCTCTCGTGACAATAAGCTTGCTGATAGATGACTTCACTCACAAGCGGAACGATTGCCCCTTCCCGCCGCGAAAGCGCCTGCCGAAGCTCGCGCAACCAGTCGGCGGCACCGCTGGCGGCAACCACATCAAGCTGCAATTCTTCAAGCGCGCCTGCCGCCAATACACCATCGGCAACGGCAAGCGGCAGATTGCTGCGGATGAGTGGCTTGAGAATGGCACTTGCTTCCGGATGCACCGCAAGAACGCCATTGCCGGCTGCCAGCGCCTGGATTACCTGCGCAGCCAGGCTGTCCGCGTCTGCTCCAAGGCACAGCACCCGCCCCCGCGCAACAAGCTGCAAGGCATTGGCCTCGCCTGTAGGCCCGGGCAGGTCGATGGGGCCAAGATCAAGTGCTGCCGCCTCTTTCAGGACATCCGACCAGCGCCCGCGAAGAGCACGACGCAGTTCCGCGACGCGATCCAACTTCTGATCCCACTTTTTCGCCGTTGGATCAGGCATGAGCTTCATCGCTTCCGCCGTAGAAACCTCTCGCCCCTCCGGGCTGGCTGCGGAAGCCGAAACTGATACGCGGAATCGCCGCAAATAGTTCGGCCCCCCAGCTTTCGGTCCGGTTCCCGAAAGCCCCTCGCCACCGAATGGCTGGGAGGAGACGACAGCGCCGATCTGATTGCGGTTCACATAGATATTGCCGACATGCACCCGGTCCACGATGTCCTGCACACGAGCGTCGATGCGGGTGTGCAGGCCGAAGGTAAGACCGAAGCCGCGCGCATTGATGTCCTCAATGACCTTGTGCAGGTCTTCCGCCTCAAAGCTCGCTACATGAAGTACGGGCCCGAACACTTCGCGTTCGATCTCGCCAATGCCGTTCACCTTGAACGCGCTTGGGGCGACGAAACGACCATTGCGCGGTGCCTCGACCTTGGCCAGCAGGCGACCCTTTTGCTCCATGGCTTCGACATATCCGGTTATCGAGCTGTAGGCTTCATCGTCGATAACGGGTCCGACATCACTGTGGACGTGCCACGGATCGTCAATGACCAACGCCTGCATCGCCCCTTGCAGCATCTTCAGGACGCGGTCTTCAACGTCCTTTTGCACATAGAGAACCCGCAATGCCGAACAGCGCTGGCCTGCGCTCTGGAAGGCGGACGCCACGATGTCACGCACGGCCTGCTCGGCAAGCGCGGTGGAGTCCACGATCATGGCGTTGAGACCGCCGGTCTCCGCGATCAGCATGGCGTCGGGTGCTGCCGTCTTCGCAAGCTGGCGCTCGATGATACGCGCAACCTCAGTCGAACCGGTGAAGCAAACGCCGGCAATGCGCGGATCTGCCGTCAGAGGCGCACCAACCTGCTCTCCGTCACCGGGGATGAGTTGCAGCACATCGCGGGGAACACCCGCTTCGTGCATAAGCTCGACGGCGCGCGCAGCAATAAGCGGCGTCTGCTCCGCCGGCTTGGCGACAACGGCATTGCCCGTGACCAAAGCGGCTACCACCTGCCCGGTGAAGATCGCGAGCGGAAAGTTCCATGGCGAGATGCAGGCGATCACACCGCGCGCATCTGTGTCCTTCTCCGCTCCTGCGGCCTCATTGGCGTAATAGTGCAGGAAGTCCACCGCCTCGCGAATTTCCGCAACGCCGTCGAAAAGCGACTTGCCGGCCTCGCGGGTCACCAGCGCGAAGATCTCGCCCGCATTGGCCTCGTAGAGCTCAGCGACCTTGCGCAAGATATCTGCGCGTTCAGAAACCGGCTTTTCTGCCCAGGCAGGCTGCGCCTTGACCGCAAGACCGATTGCGTCCTCGACGATCTGAGCATTGCCTTCAACGACCGTCCCGACAACCTCGTCCGGCCGGGCGGGATTGGTCAGGATACGCTTGCTGCCGTCAGCCTTTGCACTGGTCAGCGGTACGGCATGCCACTGGTGGGGCGCTGCAAACGGTGCGCGCGCCTGCTCTATATTCTGGAGGGTGACCGTATCGGTTATGTCCCATCCGCGCGAATTTTCGCGACGTTCGGCAAAGATGGTGGATGGCAGCGGGATGGCCGGATTCCGCGCAATCACGTTCTGTGTGATCTTGTCGAACGGATCGGCTGCTATTGCTTCCGCAGGCACATCTTCATCTACGATCTGGTTCACGAAGGACGAATTGGCGCCATTCTCCAGCAGGCGACGCACCAGATAGGCCAAAAGATCCTCATGTGCGCCCACCGGTGCATAGATGCGGCAGCGCGTGCCATGCTGTTTGCGCACGATCTCGTGCAGCGCATCGCCCATTCCGTGCAGCCGCTGAAACTCGAAAAGTGACTTGTCCGTCCCGAGATTGAGTATCGCCGCCACCGTATGGGCATTATGAGTGGCGAATTGGGGATAGATGCGGTCTGTCAGCGAGAGCAGCTTGTGCGCACATGCGATGTAGGAAACATCCGTGTTTTCCTTGCGCGTGAAGACCGGATAGCCTTCCAGACCCAATGTCTGCGCCCGCTTGATCTCCGTATCCCAATAAGCCCCTTTCACCAGACGCACCATGATCCGTCGGTCGAGCTTGCTGGCAAGCGCATGGAGCCAATCGATCACGTAGGGCGCGCGCGGTCCGTATGCCTGCACCACCACGCCAAAGCCATCCCAACCCTCAAGGCTGGGATCCGACAGGACGCTTTCGATCACATCAAGCGAAAGATCGAGACGATCGGCCTCCTCTGCATCGATATTGAGCCCCATATGGGCTGCTTTGGCAGCCTGGCAGAGCTCTAGAAGACGCTCATGCATGACAGGCAACATGCGCGCCTTTTGCGTGGCCTCATAGCGTGGATGAAGCGCGGACAATTTAACCGAGATGCCCGCATTTTCGCGTATGTCATCACTCTTGATCGTCGCCTTCAGCGCTGTAATCGCGTCGCCATAGGCTCGGTGATAGCGCAGCGCATCCGCTTCCGTACGCGCGGCCTCGCCCAGCATGTCATAGGAATAGGTATAGCCCTTTTCCTGCAGCGGGCGTCCCTTCTTCAAGGCTTCCCCGATGGTCTGGCCAAGCACAAACTGCTCGCCCATCTCCCGCATGGCAGCACCAACGGCGGTGCGAATAACCGGTTCGCCCAACCGGCGCACCAGCCCGCGCAGGACCGCTTCAACACCAGCACCTCGCTCATCAAGAACGCGGCCGGTGAGCATGAGCGCCCAGGTTGATGCATTGACGAAGATCGATGCAGACTCTCCCGAATGCGCTGACCAGTCATGCGGCGTGATCTTGTCGCGGATCAGATCGTCAACCGTCTCGGCGTCGGGAACACGAAGAAGAGCCTCGGCCAGGCACATGAGCGCCACACCCTCGCTGGTGGACAGCCCATATTCAGACAGGAATGCTTCCATAAGATGCAGGTCGGAATTCGCGCGAACCTTTTTCACCAGCCGAACAGCGTCGGCCTTTATGGCTTCCCGGCGTGCATCCGAAAGATTGGCCAGGCGAACCAACCGCTCCAGCGCAACTTTCTCCTCCACCAGGTAATTTGCACGAATTTGTTCACGTACAACGGACAAGTCCGTAGAACCCATGAATTGCGCTCCTCAGAGATACATTTATAAGTTGTACAAATTTTTATAGGACTGACTGACTCTAACATGTTGCGCTAAGCGCATCGGTCTGAATTATGGAAATCGAAAGTCGGTTTGATCTATATTTCAGCCCGCCAAGGAACGGATTGGGAGCCAATTTTATATGCCCACAAGTCAATTGGACCGAATCGACCAGAACATCGTCGATGCCCTTTCCAAGGATGGTCGGCTTTCGGTTAGCAGCCTTGCCAAGCAGGTCGGGCTGTCAAAGACCCCGGTGCAGGCACGTTTGCGCCGTCTGGAGAAGGAAGGCTTTATCCGTGGCTACACGGCCATCATTGATCGCGAGCGCATGGGGGAAGGCCACATAGCTTTCGTTCAGGTGACATTGTCGGATACGCGATCGGTTGCTCTTGCCGAATTCAACAAGGCGATCATGGAGATCCCGGAAATCGACCAATGCCATATGATCGCGGCGAATTTCGACTATCTGCTCAAGGTGCGCACACGCGACATTTCCAGCTATCGCCGCATCCTGGGCGAACGCATTTCCACCCTGCCTTACGTTTCTCACACCTCCACATTCGTGGCCATGGAGACGGTGAAGGATCGCTAACGCGGTCGAACTTGTGGGCGCAGCAGCGCCGCTTACGCGGCGCTGCGTGTGTCTCTAAAGTCCCAATCCGCCGAGGCAGACATATTTGGTGTCGAGATAATCTTCGATGCCCTGATGACCACCTTCCTTGCCAAGTCCGGATTCTTTCAGCCCGCCGAAGGGGGCCTCCACGGTGGTGATGATCCCTTCATTGACGCCGACTAGACCGTATTTCAGCCCCTCCATGACTCGGAAGCTGCGACCGAGATCGCTGGTGTAGAAATAGCAGGCAAGACCGAAAGCCGTATCATTGGCCATGGCAACACCTTCTTCCTCGCTTTCAAAGCGGAAGATGGGAGCGACGGGCCCGAAAATCTCGTCCTGCATGAACTCCATTTCAGGCGTGGCGTCAGAGATGACTGTCGGCTCGAAAAAGGAACCGCCGAGTTCATGCCGCTTTCCACCAGCCTCGACCTTGCCGCCCTTTGATGTGGCATCCTTGATGAAGGCTTCCACTTTTTCCACGGCCTTGTCGTCAATGAGCGGGCCCTGTTGCGTCCCCTCGTCCAGGCCCGATCCGACTTTCAGCCGCTTCGTCTCCTCCGCCATGCGGGCCACAAAGCGGTCATAGATCCCAGACTGGACGAAGAAACGATTGGTGCATACGCATGTCTGCCCGGAATTGCGGAACTTTGCAGCAATTGCCCCTTGCACGGCACGTTCAAGATCGGCGTCATCAAAGACAAGGAACGGCGCATTGCCGCCAAGCTCCATCGAGACCTTCTTCACCGTGTCCGCGCATTTCTTGATGAGGATCTTGCCCACATCCGTGGACCCCGTGAAGGTGATCTTGCGCACCAGCGGGTTTTCGCACAGTACATCGCCAATATCTGACGCGGAGCCGGTGACAATATTCACCACACCAGCGGGAATACCCGCCTCTTCACAAAGAACACCCCAGGCCAGACCGGAATAAGGTGTCTGCGACGCGGGCTTCGCCACCACGGTGCACCCTGCGGCGATAGCCGGACCGATCTTGCGGGCAAGCATGGAGGACGGGAAGTTCCACGGCGTGATCGCCCCAATGACGCCGACCGGTTCCTTGATCACCATGATGCGCCGGTCCGCCCAGGGCGACGGCACCGTGTCACCATAGATGCGCCGGCCTTCCTCTGCGAACCAGAGGACATAGGCCGCCGACATTCCGACTTCGCCCTTGGCTTCGGCCAGTGGCTTGCCTTGCTCCAGAACCAGCAGCTCGGCGAGCGCGTCCTGGTTTTCGAGAATCAGATCATGCAGGCGGCGCAGCATCTGCGCACGTTCGTTGGCGGTGGTTTTCCGAAAGCTTTCAAACGCTTTCTGCGCAGCCTCGATCGCGCGCTTCGTCTCTGCGCGACCGCATTTCGGCACGCCGCCGATACGCTGTCCATTGGCCGGGTTCGTAACGTCAATCACCGCATCATTGTCTGCGGAAACCCAGGCGCCATCGATATAGTTTGCCTCGCGCAGAAAGTGGCTTGTTTTCTGAAGCATGAATTCCTCCTCGGCTGCGTCTTGCAGCACTCCAGCCGGCGGCACGGCTGTTGATCATCGCAAAGCGCACAGAAATGCGCTGACCGCCAAAGCTAGCACCCTTGCAGGTCGCGGCAAGAGGCTAGCTGAACACGGATGCGGTGACAGCGATCCAGAAGGCCGTTGAGAGGAAGGCCAGTGCCGTGCCGATTGTCATGGCATTGGAAGCCAGACGCTGGCCCGTGCCGAACTGGGAGGCGATGAGGTAGGGATTGACGCCGCAGGGGAAGGAAGCCGCAGTCACCACGGCAATAGCGGTGATCGGGGAAAGATCAAGAGCGACTGCCAGTCCCAGCGCAATGGCCGGCATCAACATTTGCTTGTAGAACGCGATCAGGATCGCGGGACGTACATCTCCCTTGATACCGTAGCTGCGAAGCCCCAGCCCCATCGCAAACAACGCAACCGGTCCCGCAACATTGGCGAGGGAATCGATCAGCCTCTCGGCAAGAGAGGGCAGTTCCAGGCCTCCGGCCCGCCAGATCAGCCCACCGAGAATGCCAATGATCAACGGATTGGTGAGCATGCGCTGAGCCAGCCCCTTGAGAACCGACAGAATAGAGAAGGAACCCTGCTGCTGAGGGTCGTGCAGATTGTACAGAAGGATCGAGACGCCCGTCATGATCGGCAGATGGATCGTTACGATCAGCGAAAGCTGCTCGAAGGCCTCCTGCCCGTGTACGCCCAGCATGAACGGAATGCCCAGAAGCACCAGATTTGAGAAACTGCCCGCAAGCCCGGCCACGACGCCTGCGCGCCCGTCACGCTTGAATATGTGGACAAGCGACAGTTGCGAGACAGTCCATGTGATTGCGATTGCCGTAAAATAGGTAATCCACAGCCCCCAGGGCAGCCCCTCGCCGAATTGCGCGTTCGACATGGTGCGAAACAGCAGAAGCGGCACGGCGATTGTGACAGCGAAACTCGTTATCACCTCACCCGCATCCTTGCGCAGCAAGCCAAACCAGCCGGTCAGATAACCGAGCGCAACGAGGCCAAAAACATATCCGATGGTTTCAACAAGCGAGGACATGGTCGTTTGCATATGGGCACTAGGAAATGACGGCAAGCCACGGTTGCGCCGAAAGCGACTGTTTCGTTGCGCCAGCCTTACCTATATGAATGTCCTGCTGCACAAGGACGTCACATGCATCGCCTGATCATTTCGCTTCTACTGCTCATCCTGCCTTTGCCGGCCATGGCCACGGAGGCCGGTTGGGCCTTGCTGCGCAATGGCGGCCAGGTTGTATTGCTCAACAGCGCAGCCACCAACGGCACCAGCGAGCCTTCCAATTTCGACATCGAGAACTGTTCGACACAGCGAAATCTTTCCGCGCGTGGTCGCCAACAGGCCAAGCGTATCGGCGCCCTTATCTTCGCCCGTTCAGCTCCTGTGGAAGAGGTCGTGACAAGTCGTCACTGCCGCTCCCGTGATACCGGCCTTCTGGCCTTTGGCGATGAGGAAATCGAAATTTGGCCCGCCCTCGATAATTTCGAACCGGAAAGCGCCGTTGCCGAGGAAAGCATTGCCGCGATCAGGGAGAAGATCGACACCTATTCGGGTTCGGGAAACCTGTTCCTGGTCACCCAGGAGGAGGTGATCCGTGCTCTGACAGGTGCCCGTGTGCGAGACGGAGAAGCCGTAATCCTGTCCCGCGGGGGCGACCAATTATCGGTTGCCGCGCGCATCAGGTTCAACTGAAGCGTGGCCGTAGGGCCTTTTCCTGCCACAAAAAAGCGATTACAGAGCCCACTTCGCCCTTATTCTTTTAGAAGCCTCTTGTTCGGGGACGCATCGTGACAACCACTTTCGACAAGGTAGCCGACATTATCGCTGAGACCAGCGAGATCGACCGCGAAACGATTACGCCGGAAAGCCATACCATTGATGACCTCGGCATCGACAGCCTGGACTTCCTGGACATCGTCTTTGCCATCGACAAGGAATTCGGCATCAAGGTCCCGCTCGAGAAGTGGACGCAGGAAGTCAATGACGGCAAGGTTTCCACCGAAGAATATTTCGTCATGAAGAACCTCTGCGCCAAGATCGACGAACTGGTCGCAGCCAAGGCTGCCTGAACATCACGCGCACGGGACGGAGAAGTCTGCATGAGCGGCAATGACGTGGTCATCACCGGAATAGGGATCGTTTCGTCCCTTGGCCTTGGCATAGATGACCACTGGGATGCGGTGACCGCCCCACAGCCGCAGCCCGTGGTCGATTCGCAGCGTTTCGCCCCCTACACGGTTCACCCGCTTCCTGAAATCGACTGGTCGCAGCAGATCCCGAAGCGCGGCGACCAGCGCCAGATGGAAACATGGCAGCGTCTCGGCACCTATGCGGCAGGTCTTGCATTGGACGATGCCGGGATGAAGGGAGACGAGGCGCTCGTCTCCTCAATGGATCTGGTGGTTGCAGCCGGCGGCGGCGAGCGCGACCTTGACGTCGATCAAGCCATTCTTGATGCCTCTCTCAAGCGAGACGACCACGGCGTACTGCTCAACGAGAAGCTCACGACAGAACTGCGCCCCACACTCTTTCTGGCTCAGCTGTCGAACCTGCTGGCCGGCAATATCTCCATTGTTCACAAGGTAACCGGCTCCTCGCGCACCTTCATGGGTGAAGAAGGTGCAGGCGTGTCCGCCATCGAAACAGCCGCAGCACGCATCGCATCCGGCCAGTCGAGCCATCTCCTCGTGGGTGCCGCCTTCCAGACCGAGCATCCCGACATGCTGCTGGCCTATGAGCTTGGCGGCTACCTGCAGCATGACGGCTGGTCTCCTGTCTGGTCGCGTAGTGCTGACAATGGCGGCGGGATCGTGACCGGCTCCGGCGCCGCCTTCCTCATTCTTGAATCGCGCGAACATGCGCAAAAGCGCGGCCGTGAGGCCTATGCCAGGATTTCCCGCGTGACATCGGGCCGCAACTGGCGCGACCGCGGGTTCGTTGATGCACTTGCCGCGATGGCGGCGAAGGCCACCAACGGCAGCACACCGGATTTTGTTCTTTCAGGCGCTTCCGGCGCACACGCCGCCACCAATGCAGAGGCTGATGCGCTGAAATCACTTGGCGCACCTGTGCGCGGCATGAGCAGCCTGAGCGGCCACCTGAAGGAAGCGCAGTTTCCCTTCGCCGTGGCCCTTAGCGCCATGGCACTGCATCGCGGGAAGGTGCCCTCACCTTTTGCGCCCGAGCATGGTGAATCAGATTCATCTTCGAAGCCGCAGAACGCTCTGGCAACCGCCATCGGCTATCACCGTTTCGAGGGCATGGCGCTCCTCGAGCAGGCTTGAACGGAGTAGCGTTCATGAAGACCACAGATCATCTCGGCCGTCCGCTCGTGGCAGTCACCGGCATGGGCGTCGTCACCTCTCTTGGCCGGGGCAAAAGCGACAATTGGGAAGCACTGACCAGCGGCAAGTCGGGCATCCACGAGATCACGCGCTTCCCCACGGATCATCTGGCGACCCGTATTTCCGGCATGGTGGACTTTCTGCCGGAGAGCAAATTGGGGCCGACGCGCCTCACCCACGCGCTTGCTGATATTGCCGCGGAAGAGGCGGTGGCCGAAGCTGGCTTGTCCGGGAATAATTTTGATGGCCCTCTCTTTCTTGCAGCCCCTCCCGTCGAGTTGGACTGGAAGCATCGCCTGGACCTTTATGCCCGTTCCACTCGCGGCGGTGACTGGCACAGCCTGATCGAAGCCGCCCGTGAAGCCAAGGCGAAGGGGCTCTTCGATGAGACGCAGTTCTCCTCCATCGCCGACAGCCTTGCCGACAAATACGGCACCAGCGGCCTGCCCGTGACCCTGTCCACCGCCTGTGCATCGGGTGCAACCGCAATTCAGCTTGGAACCGAAGCCATCCGCCGCGGCGAATGCAACCGTGCTCTTGCCATTGGCGCTGATGGATCGGCAACGGCAGAGGCTCTGATCCGCTTCTCGCTCCTCTCTGCCCTGACAACGCAGAATGACGAGCCGGAAAAGGCTTCCAAGCCGTTTTCCAAGGATCGCAGCGGTTTTGTGCTCGCCGAAGGCTCTGGTGCGCTCGTGCTGGAATCGCTCGAAAGCGCGCTGGCGCGCGGTGCAGAGGTTCTTGCCATCATGCGTGGCTGCGGTGAGAAGGCGGATGACTTCCACCGCACCCGCTCCAAGCCTGACGGCTCACCGGCAATAGCGGCGGTTCGCTCAGCCCTTGCCGATGCAGGCATGGATACCGGCGAGATCGAGTATATCAACGCCCACGGCACTTCCACGCAGGAAAACGAGAAGATGGAGTATCTCTCGCTTTCCACGGTGTTCGGAGACCGGATCAAGTCGATCCCCGTCTCCTCCAACAAGTCGATGATCGGCCACACCCTGTCGGCGGCCGGTGCGATCGAAGCGGTCTTCTCCATCCTGACGATGCGCGAGGGCGTTATCCCGCCTACGATCAATTACGAGACCCCCGATCCTGCCATCGAACTGGATGTGGTGCCGAACGAAAGCCGCAAGGCGAATGTCTCGACGGTTCTGTCCAATTCCTTCGGCTTCGGTGGTCAGAACACCTGCCTTGTCATGGCTCGCGAAGCGGGCTGAGCCTCAAGCTCTTTCGAGAAAAGATCTGAATTCCATGCGTGCACTTCAACTCGTCGCCGACCGCAAGCTTGAAATCACCGAGATTGCGCCTCCTCCGGCCCCCGCCCACGGCGAAGTGACACTGCGCATCAAGGCGGTCGCCCTCAATCACATCGATGTCTGGGGCTGGCGCGGCATGGCATTTGCCAAGCGCAAACTGCCGCTGACGGTTGGTGCCGAGGCTTCCGGCGTGGTCGATGCGGTCGGTTCGGGCGTTGTCGGCCTGCAGCCCGGTCAGCTGGTCTCCATCTATGGCGCACGCACCTGCGGCCTGTGCCGCCCCTGCCGCGAAGGACGCGACAATCTGTGTGAACATGTCGGTGGGGTCCACGGCTTCCACCTGGACGGGTTTGCGCAGGAAAAGATCAACATGCCCGCCCGCCTGCTCGTTCCCGCACCTCCCGGCGTCGACGAGATCGGCGCAGCGGTCGCGCCTGTGACCTTCGGCACGGTCGAGCATATGCTGTTCGACAATGCCAAGCTTGAGCCGGGCGAAACCATACTGGTTCATGCAGGCGGTTCTGGTATCGGTTCTGCGGCCATCCAGCTTGCAAAGCGCATGGGCTGCACGGTCATCACGACAGTCGGCTCGGACACCAAGATCGAGAAGGCCAAGGCCCTTGGTGCCGACCACGTGATCAACTACCGCGAAGACCGTTTCGAAGGTGCCGTGCGCAAAATCACCAGGAAGCGCGGTGTGGATGTCGTCTTCGAGCATGTTGGTGCCGACACCTGGGCCGGCTCCATGCTCAGCCTCAAGCGCGGCGGCCGTCTGGTCACCTGCGGCTCGACCTCAGGCGTCTCGACCAGCATGAACCTGATGCAGCTTTTCCAGCAGCAGTTGAAGCTGCTCGGCTCGTTCGGCTGCCGCATGGAAAACATGGCCGACGCCATGCAGAAGATGGCTGCAGGGCTCGTTCACCCCGTGATCGATACGGAAGTCGGTTTCGAGGAAATCGCCAAGGCACTTGAGCGCATGGAAGGCCGCGACGTCTTCGGCAAGATCATTCTGCGCCTTCCCGAATAGTATGAAACCGTTCATCGCCAAGCTGCTGCGCGGACTGAAGCAGGCTGAATACTGGATCACCGCCCGCTTCGCACTCACGGCACTTTTCCTGCTGCGCCTCCTGCCTATGGAGAGCGCGATGAATTTTGCCGAGCGCGTTGCGCGCAAGCTCGGGCCGCTGTTCGGCAGACACCGCGTCGCAACCTCCAATCTTCGCGCCGCCTATCCTGACAAGTCCGACCACGAGATCGAAGCCATCGCCTCCGACATGTGGGCGAATATGGCGCGGCTGGCGGTGGAATATATCTATCTGGACCGCCTCTTCGACTACGATCCGCAGGCAAAGGAATCCGGCCGGGTCGAGGTCAAGGGCGCAGAGATTTTCGAGCGCATCCGCAATGAAGGCGGGCCGCACATCTTCTTCACCGCACATCTGGGCAATTTCGAATTTCTGCCGATTGCCGCAGCAACATTCGGGCTGAGCCTGACCGCGCTCTTCCGCCCGCCGAACAATCCCTATATCGCGGACTACATCTACAAGACCCGCAGCTCATCCATGGGCGGTCTGCTGGCCTCTCGTGCAGGTGCCGCCTTGCAGCTCGCACGCGTTCTGGAAAAAGGCGGCAATGTCGGCGCGCTGGTCGATCAGAAATTCATGCGCGGTGTGCCGACGACCTTTTTCGGGCGGGCCTGCCAGACCAGCCCGCTGGTCCCGAAACTTGCCCGCCAATATGAGTGCGACGTCTACCCGGCTCGCTGCATTCGGCTTCCCGATGGCCGCTACCGGCTGGAGATAGAGGAGTGCCTGACCCTACCGCGCCTAACCGATGGAGCCATCGACGTGCCGGCCATGGCGCAGATGCTCAATGACACTGTAGAACGCTGGGTGCGTGAAGATCCCGGCCAGTGGATGTGGTTCCACAAGCGCTGGCAGATCCGGTAGCCCTACCGCGTCACGACGATCCGGGTGTTCTTCGCCCCTACCTGCTTCACCAGCGAATACAGGCGGGCGGCATTCGCCGTGTGCAGTCTCACGCAGCCATGCGACGCCGGACGGCCCAGCCTGCTGACTGCATTTGTTCCGTGCACGGCATATCCGCCATAATAAAAGATCGCATAGGGCATCGGAGACATATCATATTTGCGTGAGTGCCACATGCGATGCATTCGCGTTGGCCTCCAGGTGCCTCGCGGCGTGACATAGCCTTTGCGGGCTGTCGATACCTTCCAGCGGTGCAGCACCTTGCCGCGATAGGTCACGGTCATGGTCTGTCGCGAAAGGCTGACCTTGGCAACAAGACTGCTGCTATGTGCATGTGCAGGCATCGCAGCAGCCGCAAAAATGAGGCTGCACGCCAGCACGAATCGGACAACAATTTTCATGGAGCCCCCCTCCTGATGCGCTTCTCGAAGAAGCTGATGTCCCCTCTGCTTCTCATTTTAGGCGCGAAACGCACAAGTTCCACATGATTCGGGCCGGTGGGGTTAAGCTCACGTCAATGTGACAGAATGAAATTGTCCGTTCTGGCCCACTCTCATGCACCAGCCGCCCCTTGCATAGCTCACGGGTAAACGGCTCAATTACTGCCATGAAAGACAAGATCACAGCCGCAATTGACGAACGCCGCCAGGACCTGATCGCACTCACCGTCGATCTGATCCGCTTCCCCACAATCAACCCGCCAGGCGAGGCCTACACGCCCTGTGCGGAGTTCATTGGCAAGCGCCTGGGTGCAGCGGGTTTCGACGTGGAATATGTGCGCGGTGAAGGAACGCCGGGCGACAGCGACCGGTATCCACGCACCAATGTCATTGCCCGCTACGAAGGCAAGGGACCCGGCCCGACCATTCACTTCAACTCACACATAGACGTGGTGGAAGCCGGCGAAGGCTGGACCATGGACCCTTTCGAGGGTGTGGTGAAGGACGGCCGCGTCTATGGTCGCGGCGCCTGCGACATGAAAGGCGGACTGGCAGCTTCAATCATTGCGGCCGAAGCCTATATCGCCGCCAATCCGGATTTTCATGGCGCCATCGAGGTCTCCGGCACCGTTGATGAGGAGTCCGGCGGCTATGGCGGCGTCGCCTATCTGGCGCAGAAAGGATACTTCTCAAAGCCCCGCGTCGACCACGTGATCATTCCCGAGCCGCTGAACAAGGACCGCATCTGCCTTGGCCACCGCGGCGTCTGGTGGGCGGAGATCGAAACGGAAGGTTCGATCGCCCACGGCGCCATGCCGTTTCTGGGCGATTCCGCCATCCGCCACATGGGCGCTTTTCTGGCTGAGCTTGAAAAGGAGCTGTTTCCGGCTCTCGACCGCAAGCAGACCCGCATGCCGGTCGTGCCGGAGGGCGCACGTCGCTCGACCCTCAACCTGAACTCCGTGCATGGTGGCCAGACGGAAGATTTCCAGCCAGGACTGCCCTCCCCCAATGTGGCTGATTCCTGCCGTCTCATCATCGACCGCCGGTTCCTTCTTGAGGAAGACATCAGCGAGGTGAAGGACGAGGTGATTTCCATTCTGGAACGTCTCAAACAAGAACGGCCCAACTTCCGCTACGCGGTGCGAGACCTGATGGAGGTTCTCCCGCTCATGACCGACGAGGATGCGCCCGTGCCCACGGCCATCGCCGATGCAATCCGTGAAGTCTTCGGAAAGGACCCGGAATTCGTTATTTCGCCCGGCACCTACGACCAAAAACACATCTCCCGTCTCGGCCATCTGCACGACTGCGTGGCATATGGTCCGGGCATCCTCGACCTTGCGCACCGCCCGGACGAATGGGTTGGCATTGACGACATGATGGAATCCGCGAAGGTCATGGCCATGAGCATCGACACGCTTCTGAAACAGCCGCGCCGTTAGAGCACCACTTTCACCGACAAACTTTCTGTAGAGACGCCGGAAGCGATTTACTCGTGAAGGAAATCAGGTTTCTATAGCCGCCGACACAAGGTCCCAAAGAGACAACAAGGTTCCGGGGAGGTATCGCGGTGAAGTTGATCGCAAGACTGATGGGTGCGGCTGCAATTCTGGCAGTCAGCATGAGTGCGGCCATGAGTGCACGCACGGACCTGGTCGTAGGCGTGGTTCTCGAACCGCCTCATCTTGATCCCACTGCCGGTGCTGCTGCTGCAATCGATGAGATCGTCTACGCCAATGTGTTCGAAGGCCTGACGCGTATCGGCCCGAATGGCGAGGTGCAGCCCGCTCTTGCAGCAAACTGGACCGTCTCCGGCGATGGCAAGAGCTACACCTTCAAGCTGCGCGAGAACACCAAGTTCCACGACGGCACGCAGCTTGATGCGGAAGACGTGAAGTTCAGCCTGGAACGTGCAATGGCTGAAAGCTCGACCAATGCGCAGAAAGGCCTGTTCGAGGCCATTCAGTCCGTCGAGACCATCGACCCCGCCACTGTCACGGTGAACCTCAAATACCCCCAGGGCTCGTTTCTCTACAATATGGGTTGGGGCGATGCGGTGATCGTTGCGCCGGAATCTGCTGACACGAACAAGGAAAAGCCGATCGGAACTGGCCCCTTCAAGTTCGAGAACTGGGCCAAGGGCTCATCCGTCACCCTCACCCGCTTTGAAGATTACTGGGGCAAGAAGGTTGCGCTCGAGAAGGTGGAGTTCCGTTTCATTCCCGACGCGGCCGCTGCCGTGCCCGCGCTTCTTTCCGGCGACGTCCATGCATTTCCCAATGCGCAGGTTGGAGATGCACTGGGACAGATTCAGGCCGATCCGCGCTTCGAGGTCGTGGTAGGCGCGACCGAGGGTGAGACCATCCTCGCCATGAACAATGGCAAGGAACCCTTCAGCAATCTGAAGGTCCGGCAGGCCATTTCCCATGCGCTTGACCGTGACGAGATCATTCTCGGTGCTTCCTCCGGCAATGGCGTGCCGATCGGAAGCCACTTCTCGCCGGCAAATGATGCCTATGTCGACCTGACGGATCTTTATCCTCATGACACTGAAAAGGCCAAGGAACTGCTGGCGGAAGCCGGTTTTGCGGATGGGTTCAAGGCAACCCTGAAACTCCCCCCACCTGCCTATGCGCGCCAGGGCGGCGAAATCATCGCCTCTCAACTGCGTGAGATCGGCATTGAGCTCGAGATCATTCCGGTTGAATGGGCGCAGTGGCTTGAGCAGGTCTTCACCAACAAGGACTATGACCTGACCATCGTTTCTCACACTGAGCCGAACGACATCAACATCTATGCGCGCGAAGATTATTATTTCGCCTATGACAATGATGCCTTCGACGCGGTGATCGAGAAGCTCGACCAGGAGGCGGATCCTGAAAAGCGCAAGGAGCTTTACGCCGAAGCTCAGCGCATCATTGCCGAAGACGCGGTCAACGGCTTCCTCTTCCAGCTTCCGAAGACCGGCATCTGGGATGCCAAGCTGAACGGCATGTGGGAGAACCAGCCAATCCAGGCCAATGACGTCACCGGCGTTTCCTGGGATGACTGACGGGTAAAACGAGCCGTTGAGTGCCTATATCGCAAAGCGCGCACTGACAGGGTTTGCCACATTGCTCGTGGCATCCCTGGTGGTGTTTGCGGTGCTGGAGATCCTGCCCGGTGATCCTGCGCGCATCATGCTAGGCATGAATGCCTCGCCCGAGGCCCTGGCAGCCCTGCGCGACGAAATGGGCCTCAACCAGCCGCTTGTCACCCGCTATCTCGACTGGGTGGCAGGCATGGCGATGGGTGATCTGGGACGTTCCTACACCTATTCCACACCGGTCAGCGAACTCATTGCTGAGCGCCTGGAGGTATCCCTGCCATTAGCACTGCTTGCCTTGGCTTTATCGACGCTGATTGCGATACCGGTCGGCGTCTATGCCGCATCGCGGCGCGGCCAGGTGGCAGATACGGTCTCCATGGGGCTTGCACAGATCGGGGTAGCCATACCCAATTTCTGGTTCGCGCTTCTTCTGGTCTATGTGTTTGCAGTTGGTCTGCGCCTGGTGCCAGCCGGCGGCTTTCCGGGATGGGATAACGGCTGGCAGGCCCTGAAGGCACTTCTCCTGCCTGCAGTATCGCTTGCCCTTCCGCAAGCGGCCATCCTCGCCCGTGTCACCCGCTCGGCCATGCTCGAAGTGCTCGGCGAGGACTATATCCGCACCGCTCGTGCAAAAGGCCTGCCGCGAAGGACGGTCCTCTGGAAACACGCGTTGCAGAACGCGCTGATCCCCGTACTGACCATTCTCGGCCTCCAATTCGCATTCCTGCTTGCCGGTACGATCATTATCGAGAATGTCTTCTACCTGCCTGGCCTCGGTCGCCTCGTCTTCCAGGCTATCAGCCAGCGCGACCTGATTGTGGTGGAAGGCGTGGTGATGCTGCTCGTCGCCGCGGTTATCCTCGTCAATCTGTTGGTGGACCTCCTCTACGCCGCAGCCGACCCGCGTTTGAGGACCTCCCGTTGAGCATCGATCCCGTATTCGAGGCGAGCGGCGAACGCCATATTCTGCGCCAGGCCATGGGCAACCGCTCATTCCTGATCGGCCTGGCCATCACAACCGTCATCGCCCTGATGGCACTGGTATCTCTCTTCTGGACGCCCTACGACATCACCAGGCTTGAGGTGGCGCAGCGCCTGAAGGGGCTCTCCCTCGAACATCCTTTCGGCACCGATCATCTCGGACGCGACATCTTTTCGATGATCATGGTCGGCGCCCGCAATTCAATCGCAGTGGCATTTGTCGCAGTCGGCATCGGCGCGGGCATCGGAGTGCCGCTTGGCGCATGGGCGGCCGCGCAGCGCGGATGGGCAGACGAGGCGCTGATGCGGCTGAACGATCTCGTCTTCGCCTTCCCCGCCCTGCTTTCGGCAATCATGATCACGGCCATCTTCGGGCCAGGTGCCGTCAACGCCATCATTGCCATCGGCATCTTCAACATCCCGGTCTTCGCACGAGTTGCCCGCGCGGGCGCGCTGGCGATCTGGCCGCGGGAATATATCCTTGCCGCACGCGCATCCGGCAAGGGCAAGTTCCTGATTTCAGCCGAACATATCCTGCCGAATATCGCATCCATACTGTTGGTGCAGGGAACGATCCAGTTCGCGCTCGGCATTCTCGCCGAAGCCGGCCTGTCCTATCTGGGGCTTGGCGCACAGCCACCCATGCCCTCCTGGGGCCGCATGTTGTTCGATGCGCAGACCCGCCTGGTGGTGGCTCCGCATCTGGCTCTCTTTCCGGGGCTTGCCATTGTGATCACGGTCCTCGGCCTCAACCTGCTCGGTGATGGCCTGCGCGACGTGCTTGATCCAAGAGTGAGGCGCGAGCGATGAGCCTTCTCGAGATCGAAAACCTGTCGCTGTCCATCGGCAGCACGGAAATCCTGAAGGATATAGACCTGCACCTCGAACAGGGTGAGGTGCTGGGTCTTGTGGGTGAATCAGGTTCAGGCAAGTCCATGACAGCGCTGACCCTGATGCAGCTTTTGCCTCCACGCGCGAAAGCTGCGGGACGCGTGACATTCGACGGCATCGACATTCTGAACGCTCCCGAAGAAGCCATGTGCAGGCTGAGAGGCGACGATCTCGGCATGGTTTTTCAGGAACCTATGACGGCCCTCAACCCGGTGAAGACCATCGGCGAGCAGGTGGCGGAAGGCATTCGCTGGCACACCGGCGCAAATCGCGCCGACGCGGAAAACCGCGCGCGCCGGATGCTTGCCCGGGTTGGGCTTCCGGAAGCGAAGTTTCCCCTTGCCCGCTATCCGCATGAGCTGTCGGGCGGCCAGCGCCAGCGCGTTGTCATCGCCATTGCCTGCGCCCTGAACCCGAAGCTGCTGATTGCCGATGAGCCAACCACCGCTCTCGATGTCGTGCTTCAGGCGCAGATACTCGATCTGCTGCGCGATTTGGTCGAGGAAAACCGTATGGGCCTCCTCCTCATCAGTCATGATCTGGCGGTGGTGGCACAGATGGCTGACCGCATCACCATCATGCGCGACGGTGCCGTGATGGAAACGGGCGAGACTTCCCAGACCCTGCTTCAGCAGAAACATCCCTATACGCGTCAGCTCGCAGAAGCCTCCACACATGTGCCCACAAAGGCACGTCAGCCGGATGCACAACAATCCGCTTCGCCGCTACTGCAGGTGGACAATGTCGTGCGGGACTACAAGCTGCGTCGCAAGAGCCTGTTCACCCCCGCTGGCGCATTCCGCGCCGTCGACCGGGTCTCCTTCACCCTGAATGCGGGCGAGACGACAGCTCTTGTGGGCCGGTCCGGTTGCGGGAAATCGACCCTTGCCCGCATGATCCTGGCGCTTGACCGGCCAACATCAGGCGCAATCACCTTCAACGGCCATCGCCTGGATAGTGCCGCCGACAGTGAGTTGCGCGCCGCGCGACGGGACATGCAGGTGGTCTTCCAGGATCCCTACGGCTCCTTCAACCCCCGCCATACTGTGGAGCGACTGGTCGCCGAGCCTCTGCACCTGGCCGACAAGAAGCCATCGCGCGAAGAAAGGCGAAGCCTGGTTGCGGATGCGCTCACCAATGTCGGCCTATCTTCCTCGGCGATGGACAGATATCCCCACGAATTCTCCGGCGGCCAGCGTCAGCGCATTTCCATCGCCCGCGCGATCATCATGCGACCTAAGCTCATCGTCGCCGACGAGCCGGTTTCGGCGTTGGATGTTTCCATCCGGGCGCAGATACTGGACCTGTTTGCAGAGCTTAACGCCTCAATGGGGCTGGCCTGCCTCTTCATCACCCACGACCTGACGGTGGCACGTGCGCTGACCGACACGGTAATGGTGATGCATGAAGGAAAGATCGTGGAACGTGGCGCAACCGGCACTGTCTTCGACAATCCTCAGACTGCCCCCGCCAAAGCGTTGGTCGAGGCTGCGCCGGACCTTGAGCACGCGTTGGAACGCCGTAGACAGCGAACTGCCGCTGTTCGTGCTACCCTACCCTCGCAAATATGATTGCGTCAGGTCACACGCGTGGGCCGGCAAACTCGCTTTCACTGATATCGAGCAGAACGGCCAGTCGCGAAACCACACGCTGAAGATGCGCCTTCAAAGCAGGCTCCCTTTCGGCAGCAGCCAAAACCGCACGCGCAAGACCGGATCGTGCCTCCGCGGGTTGCGCGCGCAGCGCCAACGACGCCTTCGCAGTTCCGCTGGAGCCGAACGACATCAACTTCGGCATGAGCTTGGAAATGGTCGTCTCGTCCATCTCGAAGCTGGCACGAGCGACATCCTCAAGCACCTTTTTCGTGCGCCCATCGGCAGGCCCCTCGCTCAGTACGAGGCGCAAAAGCAGCATGACATCGCTGGCATGGTCTGCGGCAGCAGGCACGAGCTGCGGCTTTTCTTCCACAACGGATTCCACGGGCATGAACGCGCCCCTCTTCAAGAGCACCACACCAGAAGCGCCTTGCGACTCAGGGCGCGTTGTGATGCATACGCACTACTTTAGGTCAGGTAATATAGCCAAATGTTTGACATTGCCACCGAAACCGTTCTGCTGCTTGCCTTGGCAGCCTTTTTTGCAGGTTTCGTCGATGCAATCGCTGGTGGCGGCGGACTTATCACTGTCCCGATGCTCATGCTGGCGGGCTATTCGCCGGTGGAGGCACTGGGAACAAACAAGCTCCAGGGTATTTTCGGATCCGGCTCATCGGTCATCTCCTATGCATCAAAGGGCCATGTGGAGTTGAAGACCCAGCTGCCATGGGCGCTTCTGTCCTTCATTGCAGCTGTCGGTGGCGCGCTGCTGGCCACGATCATACCGGGTGAGTGGCTTCGCGCCGCCTTGCCCGTCCTTCTCGTTCTCATCGCGCTCTACTTCGCCTTCAAACCAAACCTTGATGATCTTGATCGCGCGCGTCGTATCTCGCCCGCCCTGTTCGGCTTCACGCTCGTCCCCTTGATCGGTTTTTATGATGGCGCCTTTGGTCCTGGCACCGGATCGTTCTTCATGCTGGCCTTCGTTGCCTTTGCCGGTTACGGCATTCTGAAAGCGACGGCGCATACCAAGCTGCTTAATTTCGCCTCGAATGTCGGGGGCTTTGCTGCCTTTGCGGCCGTCGGGGCTATTGCCTGGAAGATCGGTCTTCTGATGGGTGTGTGCCAGTTTCTGGGTGCGCGCTGCGGCGCTTGGCTCGCCATGCGCAATGGAGCACGCATCATCAAGCCTCTGCTGGTTACCGTCTGTGTGGCACTCGCCGTTAAACTGCTGATCGACTGATCCCAACCATACTCTCCTATTGGCGCATAACAGCCGAGTGGTCGCACTGTTCCTGCAAACAGTTCGAGCATCAGTGGATCGCATGGCTATTACAGCGGCAAAAATCCTCTTCCTCATGAGCCTTGGCATCGCGGCCTTTGCGCTTGGCGCCTCTCTCGACATGATCCCGATCGTACCCTTCCCCGAGATATGGATCATGACCTCGGCCTACATTCTGCTGGCCGTAAGCCGCCTTACCGGCGAAAGCTGATATCTGCACAACGAACACGCCATCCGAAGCATTTCCGCACAGCCCATTTGTAAACGCTCACATTGCGCGTTGCGACCAAAGGAATAGACTGGCTTCATCGACAGCCATCTTTTTCGGGAGGTAGTGATGGATGCCGCCGTGGACGCCATTGGCGAACAGTTCGCGCTGAACGCGGATCAGCGCGCCATCCAGGACATGACCCGCAGTTTCGCGGCAGAGCGCGTTGCACCCTTCGCGCTTGAGTGGGACCAGAAGGCGCATTTTCCCATTGATGTCATCAAGGAAACCGGTCCTCTCGGGTTCGGGGGCATCTATGTGCGCGACGATGTTGGCGGCTCCGCTCTCGGTCGGCTCGATGCGGTGCTGATATTCGAAGCGCTTTCAGCGGCATGCCCGGGCTTTTCATCCTTCATCTCGATCCACAACATGGCCGCATGGATGATCGACAGTTTTGGCAATGAGGAACAGCGCCAGCGCTTCCTGCCGAAGCTGACATCCATGGAATGGCTTGCAAGCTACTGTCTGACGGAACCGGGTTCAGGCTCGGATGCCGCAGCACTTTCCACCCGCGCCGTGCGCGACGGCGATGAATATGTGCTCAACGGTTCAAAGCAGTTCATTTCCGGCGCTGGCTCGACCGATCTTTACGTGACCATGGTCAGGACCGGTGAAGATGGCCCGAAAGGCGTTTCTACCCTGATCATCCCGAAGGATGCACCGGGCCTCTCCTTCGGTCCGGCAGAGAAGAAGATGGGCTGGCACATGCAGCCGACCCGTCAGGTCATTTTCGAGGACTGCCGTGTTCCCGCGGAAAATCTGCTCAATGACGAAGGCCGGGGCTTCTCCATTGCAATGGCCGGTTTGGACGGTGGACGGCTCAACATCGCTGCCTGCTCTCTCGGCGGCGCACAGGCTGCCATCGACAAGGCACTGGAATATACAGGAGAGCGCAAGGCGTTCGGGCAACCGATAAACCGCTTCCAGGGCCTCCAGTTCAAGTTGGCCGACATGGAAACCAACCTCAATGCGTGCCGCATGATGCTCTACACGGCCGCAAGCAGGCTGGACGCGAAAGCCCATGACGCCTCCAAGTGGTCCGCAATGGCCAAGCGCTTCGTCACCGATACCTGCTTCGACATCGCCAATGATGCGCTGCAGCTTCACGGCGGCTACGGCTATCTCCACGAATACGGCATGGAAAAGCTGGTACGCGACCTACGCGTCCACCAGATTCTGGAAGGCACCAACGAGATCATGCGGGTCATCATCGCTCGCCACATGATCGGCCGCTGAACCGACGCAAACAGGGGGAATAGGCGATGACGGTTGTCGCATTCATTGGCCTTGGCAATATGGGCGGTCCGATGGCGGCCAATCTCGCCAAGGCGGGACATGAAGTCCGCGGGTTCGACCTGGTGGCGGAAAACCTGAAGAGCGCTGAAGCCAGCGGCGTGATTGCCTCTGCCAGTGCAGCCGATGCGATTAAAGGCGCAAGCTGTGTCATCACCATGCTTCCAGCCGGCAAGCATGTGATTGGCGTTTATGAGGAGCTGACCGGGAAAGCAGAGCCTGGAACGCTCTTCATCGATTCCTCGACGATCGATGTGCAATCGGCCCGCACTGCTCACGACTTGGCCAGGGCCCAGGGCCATCTGTCCATCGATGCACCCGTCTCCGGTGGCGTAGGAGGAGCCGAGGCAGGCACGCTGACCTTCATGGCGGGTGGAGCAAGCGAGGCGTTTGAGAAAGCCGAGCCACTGCTCCAGCCCATGGCCGGCAAGATTGTGCATTGTGGCGATGCAGGCGCCGGACAGGCAGCCAAGATCTGCAACAACATGATCCTGGGCATTTCAATGATCGGCGTGGGTGAAGCATTCGTGCTTGCCGAAAAGCTTGGCCTTTCCCACCAGGCCCTCTTCGACGTGGCCTCGACCTCGTCCGGCCAGTGCTGGTCACTGACAACCTACTGCCCCGTTCCAGGTCCCGTCCCCACCTCTCCTGCCAATCGCGACTACAAGCCGGGCTTCGCCGCCAGCCTGATGTTGAAAGATCTGCGGCTTGCGCAACAGGCGGCCCAGGAGGCAGGCGCTGCAACACCGCTTGGGGCGGAGGCAGCTCAGCTTTACAGCCTGTTTGAAGCACTCGGGAATGGTGGAAAGGACTTTTCCGGCATCATTGAGTTCTTGCGGGGCAAGGCGCAGGGTTAGCCTTGGCCGCCCCGAAGTGAACGAAGCGCATTAAGCAATAAAATCGGTCAGTTAAGGATTGCGAAAGCACTTGCTAACCTCCCGGTAACGATGTCCGCGTAAAACGGATTGCGAGGCGGTTGTTGCGGCCTCCAGCGCTCCGGAAAAGGTCTCGCGTACCGGAGACAGGGCCCCCTGCAGTGTTCTGAGTATCGCAGGCAGGCCACAAAGTTCTTTGCGTACTCCCGCGTCTCTCCGGATGGAGAGCGCGGTGAACGCGCCCTCTCTTCCCCGAAGACTTAGCTCAGCTTTTCCTGCGCCTTGTCGAGCGCCTTCACGATACGTTCGCAGCACATGTCGATGGTCTCGCGCGTCCAGATGAGCGGCGGCGAGAGGATCATCGTATCGCCGACAGCGCGAAGCATGAGACCTTCCGCAATTGCCGCATCGCGCACGGCTACACCGGCTGCACCACCACCAGAAAAGCGCTCGCGTGTACCTTTGTCCTTCACGATCTCAATGGCGCCCATCAGCCCGAAGCTGCGGACCTCACCGACGAGTGCGTGAGGTGCAACCTTCTCTGCAAGCGCCTTCGCGAAGTACGGACCGGTCTCGTCGCGCACCCGCTCGACCAGACCTTCCTGCTCGATGATCTCGATATTCTTCAATGCCACCGCGCAGGCTACCGGATGGCCCGAATAGGTGTAGCCATGAAAGAACTCGCCACCCTTCTCCACCAAGGTTTTTGCAACCCGGTCCCCAACCAGAAGCGCCGACAAGGGCTGATAGCCCGAGGTCAGAGCCTTCGCAGTGGTGATCGTGTCGGGCTGAAGACCAAGACGCTGTGCCGCAAACCAAGCTCCGGTCCGCCCATAGCCGGTAATGACTTCATCCAGCATGAGCAGGACGTCATATTTCTTGCAGATGCGGTCGATCTCAGGCCAATAGCTTTCAGGTGGGATCTTCACGCCGCCGGCACCCATGACGGGTTCACCGATAAAGGCCGCAACCTTGTCCGGACCGGCAGCGAGAATCGCATCTTCAACAGCCTTTGCAGCGCGAAGCCCGAAAACGTGATCGCTTTCGCCCTCTTCCCTGAGCTCAAAGGCATAGGGCGGCATCACATGCTCGATATTGGGCACGGCACCGCCAAGCTGCCCATGCATAGCCTCCATGCCGCCAAGCGAAGTGCCAGCGACGGTTGAGCCATGATAGGCCTGTCTGCGCGAGATAATCACGTTCTTTTCAGGCTTGCCCTCAAGCGCCCAGTAATGGCGCACGAGACGCAGCGCCGTATCGTTGCTCTCGGAGCCGGATGAACCATAGAAAACCTGGTTCACATTCTCGGGCGCGAGCTGTGCCAGCTTCTGTGCAAGCAGTACGGGCGCCGGAGTGGAGCAGCGGAAGAAGGAATTGTAGTAAGGCAGTTCCTTCATCTGCTCATAGGCGACCTCGGCAAGCTCGTCGCGGCCATAGCCGATATTCACGCACCAAAGACCCGCCATTCCGTCAAGGATCTCGTTGCCCTCAGTGTCATAGACGAAGGGGCCTTTGGCATGCGTCACGATACGCGTGCCGGCATTCCGCAGATCCTTGTGGTCGGTGAAGGGGTGCAGGTGATGCGCAGCGTCGATATCCTGAAGCTGCTTCAGGGAAAAGTTCTGATAAGTCATAGACTTGTAATCTCCTCTTGAATCAAGTCGGCAAGCGCCGAAACCGGTTCAAGAAGAGAATGGCGGCGAATAGCCGATCCGCGCGCAAAGCCGCAAAAGCTCCGCATGCAGGGTGCGCGGGGATGGCTTCAGAGCCGCGCCGGTGGGAAACTGAATCTGTCTCATGCGCGCCATGTAAGCGCAGTGCATGAGCCTTCGCAAGTTTGACGACCGGTCACTGACACGACCTCCAGCCGTCAGGGGTCGTAAAGCACCCCGCACGGACAGCCCGTGACTAACGTGCCCGATTAGTTCAAGAGGGCAGTCCCGCACGCCGCGCCTGCGGCGGCCGCGAAACACCGACGCACTGCTGTTCACTCAAGCAGCACGTCGGTTATGGTCTGTCAGGTCCTCAACGTGCGGCTTGCGCCACGTTCTGACCTGCATTTTGCGTCGCATCCACGGCATTGGCCGTGTCCTGCCCCACGCCGCGGATGGTGTTGGAGCAACCTGCCACAAGCCCGAGGCTTCCGATTACGATCAATATCTTGGAAAAGGTGCGCAGTTTCATGACGAGTACCCCTCGGTTGATGCGTTGTGAGAACGCACGAACCTGGCAAAAAGTTCGATTACCTTGGAAATCCGCCGGGCCACCGACACAATATCGCAGCAAAGGCTCTTTAGGACCGGTACCATTGAGATAGTGAGGTTTGATATGCGCTTGTTTTCCATCGTGGCCCTTACCACCTCCAGTCTGATAATTACGGCGCAAGCGCAGACTTCCCCTCCCAAATCGATGGCGCAGGAGAAGCTCGAATTCGAGATCAACGATCCTGGTAAAGGCTCTGTTTTGGGGCGGATCACTTATCGCGATGCGACGCGCCTTGATAGCCATGATTGGATAAAGGCAAGAGCACTGGAGATGGCCCGCGCCGCCAACCGGCCCGCTGATTTTGAGCAGGTAACGAAGCTTCTTGGTCTCGATCGCATTGCGATAGCCGACGCGAACATCTCCGGCGATTGGCAGTGCAGAACCATCAAGCTTGGCGGGCTTGCCGCTTTAGTGATCTATGACTGGTTCGACTGTACCATCAGCGGGAATGAATGGCGGCTGGAGAAGACATCCGGCTCCCAGCGCACGCAGGGCTCGTTTTACACGCTAGGCGCACAACAGCTTGCCTATCTCGGCAGCTACCATGTTGCGGGTGATCCCGTACCCCACTATGGAAATGGTCCTGAAACTGACCAGGTCGGCTACGCCTTCATGAGCGCGGCGGACCATTGGTGGATCGAATTTCCCGCACCTTATCGCGAATCTGTCATGGATATCCTGGAGTTTCGTCGCCAGTGACGGGCAAATCCCTTGTCATGAAACTATATAGTGCGGCAATGAACATCATGCCGGTGCTGGAAAACCGGGCACTGCAGGCGGAGGAAAGCGACCTTGGATATGGTCTCGGGCACAACGGCTGAAGCGGATGCACCGCGCCGTCTGTCCCGCATTTTCGAAGAGCTTGCTGACAGGGCCGTAGGCACTGTGACCGTGGAGCAATTGCGCGACGCTTTGGGAGACCGCAGCTTCGCCACACTCCTCGTGCTGTTCTCCTGCCTGAACATGCTGCCCCTGCCGCCGGGCAGCACCCTGGTGCTCGGCATTCCGCTCCTGCTCCTGTGTGTGCAGATGGTTCTTGGCAGCCGCACGGTTTGGCTGCCGCGCTTTGTTCTGACGAAATCCATCAGCGCTGAAAAGTTCCGCAACCTCACCACGCGGATGCTGCCCCGCCTGAAATGGATCGAACGGCTCATCCGACCCCGTTACTGGCCCTTTGCCCGCAGCCATGCCGATCGCGTGATCGGAACGATTGCCCTGGTTCTGGCCATCGCCGTCACCTTGCCCATCCCCTTCGGCAACTGGTTTCCGGCCTTCTCCTGCGCACTGGTGGGTCTGGCGCTTTCCGAGCGAGATGGTGTGCTTCTTGCGGTTGCGGTCGTGAGCGGCCTTCTGTCGCTCGCGGTGATCGGTTTTGTCATTGGCGCTGCGAGCGTGCTGGCTGCAGCACTTTTCTAGGAGCTCAGTCCACCGCCACTGCCTCGCGCATCGCCGCCGTGATCGACTGGCGCCAGGATGAAGCGTCCTGCCAAGGGTCGGGCTCCTTCAGCCGTTTCTCCATATCGGTGATGCGAAAGCCATTCGCACGCTCCAGCCTCTCCAGTTCCTCCCAACTGACCGGCGTGGCGATCGGGCACCCTTCCCGAGAACGGGCGGAATAAGGTGCTATGGCTGTTGCCCCGCGCTCATTGCGCAACCAGTCGATGAAGATGCGGCCCTTACGGCGCGCCTTGGAAGCTTCGGCAAGATAGCGATCGCGATCCTGCGCAGAGAGCCACTTTGCAAATCCGCGTGCAAACTCCTTGACCTGCGGCCACTCGGCTCGCCGTTCCAGCGGCGCGATGACGTGGATGCCCTTGCCTCCGGTTACCATGGGCACGGTCCGCAGTCCCAGCTTCTCAAGGCGGTCGCGAACATCAAAGGCTGCCTGCCGTATATCCGCGAAACCAAGCCCCTCATCGGGATCGAGGTCGAAAACCAGTCGGTCGGGCTTTTCGAGGCGATCAATGCGCGATCCCCAGATATGGTATTCAAGCGTGCCCATCTGGACGCCAGCGACCAGGGCGGAAAGATTGTCGGCATACAGGTATTCCGCCCTGTCGCCGTCTTTCTCGGTAATCATCTCGCGCTTGAAGGCTTCGGGAAAGCCCTTGCTGCCGTGCTTCTGGAAGAAGCACTGACCGGTTCGGCCATCGGGGCAACGAACCAGGCTCAAAAGCCTGCCCTCGACAAGCGGCAGCATTCGTTCTGCCACCCGCTCATAATGCGCCGCAAGATCCGCCTTGGTTACCCCCTGGGATGGAAAGAGCACCTTGACAGCGCTCGACAGCTTTATCCCTGCAATTTCGCTGCGTTCTTCGTGGGTCATCACTGCACCTGTGGTCGCAGTTTTCTCAAGCGTAACCTGCCGGGCATCCTTGTCCTCCCGCAAACCCTTATACGCTCCGTGGCGCACCATTCCGTCAGCCGTGAATTCCGCGAACTCGATCTCCGCAACGAGATCGGGTTTGAGAAACTGCACACCTCTGGCAGCGCTTTTTGGGATCTCATAGAACGGGGAAGTCTTGCGAGTGCGCTTGGAAAACAAGGCCGCCAGTTCGTCCATGACTTCCTCGTTAAATCCGGTCCCGACCCGTCCTCGATAGATAAGCCGATCGCCTTCATAGGCACCGAGCAGAAGTGAGGCGAAGGGTCGGCCACGCTTGTCACTGGGCGAGTAGCCACCGATCACCAGTTCCTGCCGCTTGGAGCACTTCACCTTGAGCCAGCTTTGGCTGCGGCCTGATCGA
Source organism: Nitratireductor sp. CH_MIT9313-5 (assembly GCF_037029545.1). NCBI lineage: Bacteria > Pseudomonadati > Pseudomonadota > Alphaproteobacteria > Hyphomicrobiales > Phyllobacteriaceae > Nitratireductor > Nitratireductor sp. CH_MIT9313-5. The sequence goes on from NZ_JAYMER010000014.1 coordinate 622,330, forward strand.
TAAGGCGCATCGGCACGCTTGGCGATGATGCCCTCGTGCCCGCCGTCGCAGAGCTTCTCCAGAACACGAGCAGCGTGCCCCCTGATATCCGTCGAGTATGTCAGCGGCGCCTGCGCATGCGCCATAAGCGCTTCAAGCCGGGCCTTGCGCTGTGTCAGCGGCTCCCCGCGCACATCTTCACCGTCAATCTGCAACAGATCGAAGATGAAGCAGGACATCGCGCCACCATTCTTGATGGCTGCCTGCAGGCTGGAGAAATCGGTCCGCCCGTTCGAATAGGCAACGATCTCGCCATCAAGCAAGGTCCCGGAAGTTGGTAACAAGGCCGCTGCCTCGGCGATCTGCGTGAACTTGTCCGTCCAGTCCTTTCCGTTTCTGGTATAGACCTTCGCGCCGCCCTTACCGATCGCGATCAGCGCGCGGTAACCGTCATATTTCATCTCTGCAATCCACGCATCACCCTCAGGCGCTTCTTGCGCAAGGGTCGCAAGCTGTGGCTCCAGCCAGCGCGGAGCAGGCAAGGCCTGCTCAGGGGGCTTGCGCGTCTCCTTGGGCTTTTTTTCGCGCGCGTCCCCTTCCCGCCACTCGGTTTTGGACTTGGCAATCGCTGCCATTGTTCTGCCGCTTGCAACGCTTTTGGTGTACTTCTTCAGGATGTCGCCCCGACGGCTTGCGTGCTCATCGTCACTCTTGATGAGAAGCCAATTCTCGCGCTTCTCGCCTTTGCGCGGGCGCATCCGCACAAGAGAGAATGTCCCCTGCAGACGCTCCCCATTCACGCGGAACGTCAGCTTGCCTTTTTCAAGACCTTCCGTCGCATCACCTTCCGGCTCCCAAGTGCCGCGGTCCCAAAGCATGACGGTGCCACCGCCATATTCCTTCTTCGGGATCGTGCCCTCAAAGTTGCCGTAACTTAGCGGATGATCTTCGGTTCTAACTGCCAGCCGCTTTTCTGCAGGGTCCAGGCTCGGTCCCTTCGTGACCGCCCAGCTTTTCAGAACCCCTTCCCACTCCAGACGGAAGTCGTAATGCAGCCGCGTCGCGTCATGCTTCTGCACGACGAATGCCAAGTGACTATCGCTCTTCTTACCCGCGACATGCTGCGGCTCTCGGGTACGCGTGAAATCACGCTTGGCATTATATTCCTCGAGCAGTGCTTTAGGGTCCTTGCTGATCATTGCTGTCAGGCAGACTTCTTGCGTGTGCTACTGGCTTTCGGTTTCGAGCCGCCCTTCTTTGCACCGGACTTCTCAAGGCTCTCCTTCAGGGCCGACATGAGGTCGATGACATTTTCTCCCTCTGGCCGCTTTGAGGAAGATGAAGAAGGCGCCTTCTTTCGATGTTTGCCAGCCTTGGCTTCGACAAGCTCGCGAACGGCATCTGCATAATGGTCCTTGAAGGCGGCCGCATCGAAAGCAGCTGTCTTGCGCTCGATCAGTTCGGTTGCCACGCTGAGGAGTTCCTTGTCCGCCTTTTTCTCCGAGATCGAGGAGAAAAAGGGGTCGGTCTTGCGGATTTCATCCTCGTAATGGAGCGTTTCGAGAAGCAGCCCTGAGGAACAGGGCCGCACGGCCACCAGATGTTCCTGTCCGCGCATTGCCAGCTGACCAAGCCCAGCCTTGCCCGTCTGGCGCAAGGCGTCGCGCACGACGCGGAACGCATCTTCCGCAAGCTCGTCGGACGGAGCGAGGAAATAAGGCTTGTCGAAATAGATCGGCGGAATTTCGGAGATATCGACGAACTGCACCAGTTCCAGCGTCTTCTTCGTCTCGAGCTTTATCTCGTCCAGCTCATCGGGGTCGATGAGGACATAATCGTCCTTGTCGATTTCATATCCCTTCCAGATATCCTCATTGTCCACGGGCCCAACGCCCTGGACCATCTTCTGATAGCTGACAGGTTTGCCCGACGGTTTGTGGATCTGGCGAAATGAAATGCGGGCCTTGCGATTTGTCGCGGAATACATCTCCACCGGAATGGAGACGAGTGACAGGCGCAACTGGCCTTTCCAGACGGGACGGGCAACCACGGCGATACCTCTGAACATGAACGCGCTCGTTCACAAGGTAATCGCCGAGAAGCCCCCGGGGTTCCCTCTGGTCCTAGAAGCGACCGGTGGAGGAGAACTCATCAAAGGTGGCGCGGATGTGATCTGCAGCAGCCCTGACGGGCGCTGACGCATCCGGGGCAACGACCATGCCGAGATGGTAGCTGCCAAGCTCGGGGAGTCCATCCTTTGCCCCGAGCTCCACAAGCCCATCGCCGATGAACGACTTCGGCAATGGCGCGATGGCCAGGCCTGCCATGATCGCGGCACGCTGGCCGGATGTGTGAGCACTCATAAAGGCGACCCGATAGTCACGTCCGCTTTCATCGAGCGCCCGCAAGGCAGATCCGCGCCAGGCGCAGCCGTCTTCCCACAACGAGACCGGAAGCGGATCACACAAATGGGCGCATCCGCCCTTTGCACCTGCCCAGACCAGGGGCTCGGTCAGCATGATCTCCACATTGCTGCTATCCGTCTGTTCCGAGCATGTCAGCAGCATGATGTCGAGTTGGTTGGCATGCATGCGCTTGCGCAGACTTATGCTGCTGTCGATGATCACATCCACCATCACGGCGGGATGAGATTGCGCAAACCGCTTCAGAACGCTTGGCAGGACACGCTCACCGTAATCATCGGGTGAGCCAAGGCGCACCACCCCGCTGATATCGGGGGCGACGAATTTCGACACGGCTTCGCGATTAAGCGCGAGAAGACGGCGCGCATAGCCGAGCAGCACCTCTCCGTCAGCCGTTAATGTAACCGAACGCGCATCGCGCGAGAAAACGCTGCGACCCAGCACCTCCTCCAGTTTCTTGATCTGCATCGACACTGCAGAAGGCGTGCGAAACACCGCATTGGCGGCCGCCGTGAAGCTGCCGGTTTCGGCGATGGCGACGAAAGTCCGAAGCACATCGAGCTCCAGAAGCGGAATGGGATGGTTCAGCGGTGCGTTCATTGGTTCAATTTCTCTGAATGAAAGGTTCATTTCATTGCGTTTGATTGAACATCATCCATCCCCCATAGTCAATCCAGTTCCCGCACACACGGCGGAACAAGAGGAGCGGAGAGAGAAATGACACAGCAACGCACCTTCACAGGCTCCCTGCGCAGCTTTCTGAAGAATTGGGAACGCCGTCGCACCGCACGTTTTATCGCAAGTCTGCCGCCGGAACTGCGCAAGGATATCGGCTGGCCCGGCACCCGCAGCTATCTCGAAAGCAGGCGCTGCGAGCCATGCACCACCGACGCGTAAGCGCAGCGATCCACCGCGACTGTCGACGAAAATCAACGATGTCGTTTTTCTGATCGAGCACTTCGCAATTGAGGCGGCATGAGCAGTGATTTGAGAACAATGATCAATTTCGCAGCGCTTCGGTTACCGGCACAAGACCGAAGCGCCATGGTGCGGAAATGGTCAAAACTGGAGCAGCAAGATGACTTTTGGCCTCGTCAAGAAAATCGCTTCCACCATCTGGGCATTCGCTCGTGAATTCGACGCCATGCTGGATGTCGCCAGAACCGGCAAGCCTTCCAACCTGACGCGAAAATAGGAAATGTGTCGCTTTCTCTAAGACAGGCTTCGCATTTCGGGCGGCCCTAGAGGCGCGACTGTCTTAAATTAGGCAACGAGCGGAAAACTCCAAAAATGCATGCGCTCGGTGACAACCACCGTCTGATCGGAGATGATCATGAGACTGCTCAAGCTGCTACGCGGAATACGCCACACCCGTGACAAGGCCCGGTCTGATCGCCAGCGCCTTCAGCGTACCATGCCCGGGGAGACGGGCGCGATGGCCGGTCTGAAATACGGCTTCCTCATCAACTGAGATTATCGCTCGCAATGTTAGCCCGCGCCCTTTCGCATCAGGGGGCGGGCCACCGCCATGAGCGGTCATCCCACATTTTTTCTCCCACCATGCAGTCATAATCGGACGCTTGCACCTGCAGGGTCTGAGGAGAATTTGCAGTTTGTGAGCGGCCAGTGCCCGCAAGCTCGATCACGAGCTTGCGCCTCACTGCTTCCGCGAATTGATCCCAATCATCCACCGGCAGCATGAACGCGCCAGGCCCCCCGATGACGCACTCGCTGTAATAGGCGTCGAGATCGCGCACATCGAACCGTGTCGTAAGCCCGCCATTGGTCATGAGCGGCAAACCGTTGATGGTGATACCGCGGGAGACCAATGCATCACGCGCGATGTCGACAGGCAGTCCCTGATTGTTCGGACCGTCGCCCGATATGTCCACCACCCGCCGCAGCCCCCTGAAGGAGCTTTCCTGGAAAAGTGTCAGGGCAAAATCCAGCGCACCCGAAATCGAAGTGCGCCGCGCGCTGGAGGGCGGATCGGCCGTTAGATGCCCGGCAACCTGCCGCGCTTCGTCAAGGCTGCTTATCATCGTCCACGGAAGGACAAGCCGCTGGCTCCCCATGCCTGCCCATTCGAAATAGGCAATGGCTATCCGTCCATGCAGTCCGCCTTGAATGGCGGCAACGACATCATCATGAACGAGCGCACCGGCATATCCTCGTCGCTGTATCTCCAGCTCCTCGTGGGACATTGAAAGCGAGACATCAACGGCGAGAACAAGCTCAACATCAACGGGCTGCTGCGCCGGTGCGGGATCAACCGCCAGACCAAGCCCCAGCGAGGCGAGCACGGCCCGCATTGTCCAGCCTATGCGACGAAGCGGTTTCATTCCGTGAATTTTAAGGCAGCTTTACCCTACGGCAAGAAGAAGAGCATCAAACCACCCTCATCCGCGCCTCACAAATTCGCGAGGGCGGCGGAGGCTGAAACCGGGTCAGCGACCGGAGATCGGCTCCAGGCGCGGTTTCCAGCTCGCCACGAGCACCATTGCCAGACCGCCGATAAAGACGAAGTAGAACCGGTCATCCGGCAGGGGGAAACTTGCAAATTTGCCGAGCGCACCGATCGCCAGCGCGAAGGCCAGGCCATGAACGCGGCTATCACGCATATGACCGTATTTCGCCAGAAGTGCCCAACCGCTGCAAAGCACCACAAGAAGCGCCGGCCAGTCATTGTGCTGCAGGGCGACCACCACACCGCGCAGATAGCCCTTGAGCATCATCAGCGGCGAGAAGTCTGGCGAGAAACCAGACATGGAGTTCTGGATCTCGATGCAGGAAAAGTAGAAATGCGCCCACCAGCCGGGATGGCTTCCAAGCTTGGAAATGAGCATGCAGGCCACGAATGCCGCCGCGAATGTGGCCAGGAAATAGATCCACCGCCAGCTGAACAGCACCGACGCGATGAGCAGGGCGAAAATCAGGATCAGATTGTCCGGCCGCACGAAGACCGATGCAAACAGCAACAGGCAGGCCAGCACATCGCGCCCCCGCCAGAGCGCATAAAGAGCTGCCATGGAAACGAAAGCGAGCAGCATGTCCGGCACGACTGCTGAGGTCATGCGCGAATAGTCGGTGAGCAGGAATAGCGGAACAAGGAAGACAGCGCCTTGCAATGCGTCGGCTCGCCACAGCCAATAAAGGCAAAGCCCCCCCAGGAGCAGGCTAGGCACAACGCTCAGCAATATCGATGACCACACTAGACTCGTTACCGGTTCCAGCATGCGCATCAGGGCCACATACGCGACCTTGACGCGATACATGGAGAGTTGGCTCTGGAAGTCCTGCGGATTTTCCCACTGGTTGAGGTTGTAGGGATTGGAGAATTTCAGGTGATACTCCTGATTTTCGCTCACCCCCTGCTCGATCAGCGACCAGGTTTCACGATGCAGCGCCTCGGGCTCCTCGATCCTGTCCTCCAGTGCCGTCGCGACATAGGCCACCATATCCCAGTTATAATCGGGCTTCAGCAGGCCATAGGCAGCCACTGCGAGCACGCTGAGCGCCATGAACAGCGCCGCAATGCGGTCGAGAAACGGGCGGGTGAGAAGCGCCGAGGTGAGACTGACTGCCGGTTTGGCAGACAGGACACGCCCGATCATGGTTCCTTCAGCTAAACTCATCACCCCGCCCTTTCGTTCTCGCCTCAGCCCATCTGGCTCTTCACGAAGTCCTTGACGATGGCGACCACGCCACAGCCCAGGAGCTTGTCGAGTGCATCGACAAACGCATCCACATGCTCACGCTGCACGATCAGCGGCGGCTCGAGGCGGATGACATTGCGGTTGTATTCTGTGAAGGCCACCAGCACGTCATGATCGCGAAGAAGCAGCGCACCGACAAAGCCCGAGAGCGAACCCTTCAGCTTGTCGTCAAGCATGCCGACGACCGGGCGCAGCACTGCGGGCAGCGTCTGCGAAAAGTCCTGGAACTCAAGGCCTACCATGCAGCCCTTACCGCGCACATCCTTGATGATACGCGGATATTTCTCCTTCAGGCCGTTCAGCCGCTCGATGAGATATCCGCCGACCGCTTCGGCATTCTCAATCAGCTTCTCGTCGTAAAGAACATTGAGGCCCTCGATCGAGGTCGCGCAGGCTTCACCGATGCCACCAAAGGTCGCCATGGCGTGGATCATGGCCGTTTTCGGCGTACCATAGGCCTTCATGTAAACATCGCGCTTGGCGATCATCGCACCGACTGCCGCCTTGCCTGCACCCAGCGATTTGGCGAGTGCCGTTATGTCCGGCACCACGTCATAATGCTCGAAGGCATAGAAGCGTCCGGTACGGCCAAAGCCGCACTGCACTTCATCCGCAACCCAGATCACACCGTATTGGTCGCACAGAGCCCGCAGCTTCTGCCAGTATTCCTTGTCGGCCGAAATGATGCCGCCGCCACCCTGGACCGTTTCCAGGACAATGGCACCGATTTCGGGATCGGCACGGAAGGCATTCTCGACGCTTTCGATATCACCGAACGGAACGCGCACCGTATTGTCGGTGAGCTTGAACTCGCCGCGATAGAGCTGTCCGTCTGTCAGCGAGAGCACACCCTTCGTCTTGCCGTGGAAGGAATTCTCCGCATAGACGATCTTCGGACGCTTCGGCCCGGCAGCCCTTTCGGCAAGCTTGATCGCAGCTTCCATGGCTTCCGAACCGGAGGAGCCGAGAAAGACCATGTCGAGATCGCCCGGCGAGCAGGCCGCGAGATTATAGGCAAGCGCGGTCGAATATTGCGACATGAACGCAATCGCAATCTCGTGGCGCTTCTCGTCCTGGAATTTCTGCCGCGCCTCGATGATGCGCGGATGGTTGTGACCAAAGGCCAGCGACCCGAAACCGCCGAAGAAATCGAGTATCTTCCGGCCGTTCTGGTCGATGTAATACATGCCCTCGGCACGCTCGACCTTGATCTTGTGGAAGCCCAGCAGCTTCATGAAGTGATACTGACCGGGATTGAGATGCGCCTTGAACAGGTCCGTCATCCGCTCGACATTGAGCGCCTTGGCGTCTTCCACGGAAAGAAGCGGCGGCTTGGCGATTGCCGCAGGCGCAAGTTCCGGTGCCTGCACCATTGGCTTGGCATCGACTTCGCTGGCTTTGGTCATGACTGTCATCTGCCTTCTCCTACTCGGCCGGCACGTGTTCGGCGCTGACCGGCTGGCCAGCTTTCTTCGCGCGATACTCGTCATAGGCGGCAATCAGCATGTCGCCGTCATTGTATTGAGGCACCCAGCCCAGATCCCGCTCACCCTTGGAGACGTCGAGAACACACATCTCGTCGGCAATCAGATACTGTTCGGGGTCCATCAGCGGCATGTTCATCCAGTCGAGCAGGTCGAGCGTGCGCTTGACCGCCCAACCCGGCGTGGGCACCGTGAAGGATTTCGAACCCGCATGCTTGATCAGATCACCGAGCAACTTGCGCACCGGCGGCGGATTGATGGAACCGAGATTATAGGCTTCGTTCGGAACCCCCGCTTTGTGGGCAAGGCGTGCGGCTTCCGCGCAGTCGAAGACCGAGATGAACTGGTAGGGGTTCTTGCCCGAACCAATCATCGGGACCGGCAGGTTCATGTCCACCAGCTTGAAAAGCTTTTCCAGAATGCCGAGACGTCCAGGGCCAATGATGAGGCGCGGGCGGAACAGCGAGATGTTCATGCCACGCTTGCGCCACTCGGCTGCAAGGATCTCAGTGTCGAGCTTTGACTGCCCGTATTCGCCAAGCGGTGCGACTGGATGATCTTCGGTCATCGGATAGGTTACCGTGTGGCCATAGATCATGTCGGTTGTGAAGTGGACGAGGTTCTTCGCCCCTGCCCGGTCCATCGCCTCGATGATGTTGACCGTGCCGTGATAATTCACCGGATAGAAGAAGTCGTGGCGCTTTGCACGAACCTGGATCGGCGAGAGCATCTTGGCCGACAGGTTGTAGACCATGTCGTCCGCCTTCATGCCAAGTGCTTCGACTGCCGACGGATCGGTGACGTCACAATGCACGAACTGCACCTGGCGATAGTGAGGCAGATCGCTTTTCACGATATCGGCGACAATGACCTCATGGCCATCGGCAACCAGCTTGGGCGCGAGATGACGCCCGACAAAACCGTCTCCGCCAAAAATGATATGTCTCATTGGATCACCGACCTTTCCGACTTGTAGGCTGCTTCAGCCGTTTTTTCAGGCGCTTCACGACCGCTCTGCGCGATGAGCACGGTGCCCACGCAGATGAGAGCGATGCCAGCGATGCGATATGCGTTGAGATCCTCGCGGAAGACGAAATAGGCGAAGACCGCCACTGCGACATATGCGAGGCTCAGGAATGGATAGGCGAAGGAAAGCTCCACCTTCGAAAGCACGTAGAGATGCGAGGCCATCGAGATCACGAAGACCGACAGGCCTGCGAAAATCCACGGGCTGAAGACGATCTGAAGGATCTTCAGGATCGGATTGACGCCAGCAAAGCTGATCGGGCCCATGGTCATCATGCCGTGTTTCAGCATGAGCTGTGCTGCCGCATTGGTCAGCACTGTAAAGAGTATGAAAGGTAGGAATTTCATCTGATGTCGCCCCGTAAGTCCTGCGCGAACTCATAATGGATGGATGCAAATATCGCGTGCAGCACTTTGTTAGATTTGAACCGGCCGCGTTTACCGCCCGGTAAGGATGGCAGTTTCATTCCGCTGCCTCCCGCTTATGTTCCTGACCATCGAGAACCATCGCGGTGCGCCGCCAGAAGTCGGACATGAAGGCCGGATCGCGCTGCGCCTCAAGGCGCCGCCATTGCGGGAAACCCGCTGCAAAGACATCGGCGCTCATGCGAGCGTCCTTGTAGGGATTGACCGCACCTCCGGCCTCGATGGTGATGGCATCCAGCTTCTCAAGAAGCTTCAGCGTCGCGTTACCCTGGGCGGGAAAATCAAGCGTTAGCGTGTAGCCGGCACTGGGAAACGACATCAGCCCCGGGGATCGTACGGGTCCAAACCGCTTGAGGACGGTTAGGAACGAAGCCTGTCCAGCATCCTGGGCAGCTTTCAACAGCGCAGGCACCACATCCCGCCCCAACGCTTCAGGAACCACGCTTTGATGCTGGTAGAGGCCGCCGGGACCGTAGAGGCGGTTCCAGTTGCGCACGCCGTCCAAGGGAAAGAAATAACTCGCATAAGAGCTTCGCCGCAGGCCCGGCCTGCGCAGCTTGCTCCATCTGTAAGCCCTGTTGAAAAGCCCGATGGAATATTGATTCAAGACATTGAAAGGCGGCTGCAAGGGCACGGAAAGATTCGGCTTTTTCGCCGCCTTGAATGCACCTCCCTCCGCAACATGGTTGGCAGTAAGCAACACGCCTCGCCCGGTCTCCAGCCCGCCAGCGAGCTGATCGATCCAGGCGACCGCGTATTCGTTTTGCGCATCGGCATCAGCAGCAAGCTCGAAATATTCGTCGAGATTGTCGAACGCGACAGCGCTTTCTTCCACATCCGCATGCCCCACAGGCATCAGGCGGATCGTAGCCTCCAGAATGAGGCCGGTGAGCCCCATCCCGCCAATGCTTGCCTCGAACAGTTCCGTATTCTCTGTGCGACTGCATGCGCGAACGACCCCGTCGGAGCGCAGAAGGCTGAAGCGTTCGACATGACAGCCGAATGTGCCACGGCGGTGATGGTTCTTGCCATGCACATCATTGGCGATGGCCCCACCAAGAGTGATGTTCTGGGTGCCGGGGACAACGGCCGGAAACCAGCCAAGGGGTGCCGCACGGACGATTATATCCGACAGCATCACACCTGCCGATGCGGTCAGCAGACCCGTGTCCGTGTCGAGGCTGATTTCGCCGGCCGATGCCATGGGCACCACTGCGTTCTCGCAGTTCTGGCAGCTGTCACCATAGGAGCGCCCATTGCCATAGGCGAGCAAACTGCCGGTACCGACCTGCCCGCGCTCGATAAGCCCGCGCACCTCTTCAAGCCGCATTGCCCGTTTTGTTGCGGTGACAGTTCGCCCGAAACTGGTGAAGGGTCCGCGCATTGTCACAAGCCCGCCACCAGAAGAAGCACAGCACCCAGCGCAGCAACCGCCTGACTGCGCCAGTCACGGATGATGAAGACGATGGGATCGTCATGCATCTCGTCGCGACGCGCCAGGATCCAGATGCGAATGGTGATGTAGAGCACGATCGGGCCCAGCGGCCATATCAGCCACGGATACCGGTACATTTCGTCAGTCACATCGCTCTGGATGTAAAGCGCCAAGACAAGCGCAGACGAGAAGGCCGAGGCCATGCCGGCTTGAGCGACAATATCCTGGTCCTCGCAGCGATAGCCACGCCCGGCGACACGCTCCCCTACCGGCACTTCCGACGTGCGCAGCTCCACGAAGCGCTTTACCAAAGCTAGCGATAGGAAGAAGAACATGGAGAAGGTCAGAAGCCAGAATGAAACGGCGATCCCGGTTGCCGCACAACCGGCCAGAATGCGCAGCGTGTATAGGCCGGCCAAGGTGAGGACATCACCCAGGAGCATGCGCTTGACCGTGATGGAGTAGGCCGTGGTCGCCACCAGATAAAGCACCATAACGCCTACGAATAGCGGCGGCAGGAAAGCGGAAATCGTTGCGCCGACCGCCAGAAGCCCCCCCATGCTGGCCAGTCCGAAGGGAATGGACAAGGCCCCGCTCGCAAACGGCCTGTTGCGCTTCGTGGAATGGGCACGGTCCAGCGCGAGATCAAACAGGTCGTTGAGGATATAGATTGCCGAAGCGACCGCGCTGAACGCGATGAATGCCAGAAGCCCTTCCACAAGAACCGGCAGATTGGTGTATTGATGCGCCAGAACGATGGGCACGAAGATCAAGGCGTTTTTCAGCCACTGGTGAACGCGCAGCATCTTAGCGATAACCTTGAGGCCGAGCTTCGGGGCCGCGATCAGCTCGCCCCCGTGCGCAGCATGCCACCTGGATGCCGCCTTGTCGGGAGCAACAACGATCGAACTGCGCGCAGCATCGAAGACGCGGATATCCGCCCGGCTGTTGCCCGCATAGTCAAAGCCACCGTCGCCATAGAGATCGACAAGCGCCTGGCGCTTTGTCTGGGAAGCCATGTTGCAGTCCGGGTCGGTGCACAGCACACGATCAAAGACACCCAGATGCGCAGCAATTGCCTCGGCAAGCTTGCGAGGCGAGGCAGTCGCCAGAACGATCTCACGCCCCTCGCCTTTCTGAAGCTGCAATCGCGCCAGCAGGTCTTCGCGATATGGCAGACTTGCCGGCTCGAACGTCACGCGCTCGGCGATCCTGCACTTGAAATGGGCCCTGCCCTTCAGAAGCCAGAAAGGGAGGAAAAGAATGCACAGGGGCTGCTGACGGATCAGGAGAAACAGCGTCTCCCAGAGAAGATCCGTGGCAATGAGCGTGCCATCAAGATCGACCGCAAGCGGTACGGAATTGCGCTCAGACCGCACGTCCATATGAAAGCCCCCTGATACTCCACGGACAAGATCCGTGCCTTTACGCAGGGGATACGCTCAACTTCTTGGCGAAGAGTGAATACGCATAGCGAAGCTGGAAGCCAGGAGCGCCAAACAGAATTTATCGTTAACACGCGCATTACGCGAAAACTAAAATGCCGGACATTTCTGCCCGGCACGATCAGCACATGAGGTGTTGGAGCGATTTTATCAGCGGATACGCCCGCGCCCTTGTTCAATCTCGATGGTTTCTGAGCCAGTCAGAACCTCACGGTCACCATTCGGCATCGTTACAAAGCAACCCGACTGGCAAAACTGGATGGTTTCGTCCTTGGCAACCGTAATCCGCGTCTGGTCACCTCCTTCGGTGACGGTCAGCGTATGCGTCTCCTCATCACGGTTTACGACGCTGGCGGCATAGGCTGCAGGAACGGCCAGGCTCACACCAACAAGAGCTAGAACAATCTTCTTCATCAAGCACTTCGGTGTTGCCACCGCCTCTATCGAAGGGACGATCAACCAAAACCGCCCCGATTTGTGCCCCGTTATAGCCACAGCAATGTGAACGGCAACTGAATGCCGCCTCAATACTGTCAGCCTTCACCCTTCTCGTCGGGCACTTGCTGCTCCGGCGATTTGGCTTGCAGGTCACTTGCGGCAGCAAATCCGGAACGCAAATGAAGATCGCGCTGCGGGAACGGTATCTCGATGCCTTCTTTGTCGAATGCCTCGACAATGGCAAAACGTATATCGTTCTGCACCTCAAGCTGTCGCAGGATATCGGCGAGATAAACGCGGACTTCGAAATCGAGCGAAGAGTCGCCGAAATTGGCGAAATGCACGAAAGGTTCCGGGTTCTTCAGGACCAGCGGATGCGACCTCGCGATATCCATGAGAATGCCATGGACCCGGCGCACATCCGAGCCATAGGCAACGCCGACCGGGATCTCCAGACGACCCAGGCTGTTCTTGTGGGTCCAGTTTCCGACTGCCGCATTGATGAGTTCCGAATTAGGCAGGATCACCGTCTGACGTTGAAAGGTCTCGATTTCTGTTGCGCGCACGGAAATCTTCTTCACCGTGCCCGAAACCGCGCCGGCCACGATCCAGTCACCAGCCTTGAAGGGCCGTTCCACAAGAAGGATGAGGCCCGACACGAAGTTCGAAACGATATTCTGTAGTCCGAAGCCGATACCCAGTGAGAGAGCACCGGCCACAAGTGCGAGATTTGAGAGATCGATGCCGGCCGCAGAGATACCAATCAGCGCGGCAATAGCGACACCGACATACCCTATGGCGGTCCGGATGGAATTGCGCACGCCGGTATCCATCCGGCTTCGCGCCATCACCGATCCATCAAGCCACGCCTGAAACCACCGGGTGATGAAATAGCCAAGCACCAGCACCACAATGCCGGTGAGGATACCGATGATGGAAAAGGATATGGATCCGATGCGAATCTCGTTCGCGATGCCATAGGTCCATGTCGTCAGATCCGCCAGATGGAAGCCCCATTGCAGCAGGATCATCGGAGCGCCGATCAAGACGACCAGAATGTTGATACCGAGCGCGGCAACCAGCCCAAGCTGATCCATCACGCCCTCATCCAGTCCCAACCGCTCAGCCATCAAACGCCCGGTCCGCGACCGTGCGAAAGCCCCTTCGCCCCCGATGGCACCGGATGTCAGGAAGCCGATATACATGGTCGCAAGGATGGCACCCGTGACGACCACCTGCTGCGACAGGAACCGCGCGAAACCGATATAACCGAAGAGCGCGGCCAATATGGTCGCAATACCCACCAGGAAGATGAGCAGCCGGAATGAAACCGGCCACGGGCGCGGTTTTTCTCCCTCTTCCTTCGGCGGGAACGGCCGCACCATTCCGATGAGAATCAGCAGAACGCCCACGGCAACGGTTGCCCCAAGGCTCGTGGCCACCGTCAATGAGAGCTGGGAGCCGATGACCGAATAGACGCGGCCCATGAAATAGTCGAAAGCGGTTACGCCTGCCATCGCCGCAACAAGCCAGCAGAGGCGCGAAGATGCTCCACATTCAATGGGCAGAAGCCGCCAGCTCGGCATACGCGGTGCAAGTGCCGCACTCGTCAGGCGATAGACGAAGAAAACCGTGGCGATGACAATGAACAGTGCCCTGAGAAGCTGCGCGATTTCATCCGGCAGCACACCGAAGGCGTGGAAAAGAAAATAGGTCAGTGACAGAAATAGCGCGAGCGCCGCGGAAGGCAGCAGCGTTGAGGATAATGCCACCGTTAGCCTGGCCAGATAGGACGGCTCCTCCACGTCAATATCTGGCGTAATGAAATCACCGAAATAGCGCCGCCCACCAATGAGCAAGGCAAGCGCGCAGAGTAGAGATGCACCTGCGGCAAGCAATGCGGCCCGGAGCTTTACCTGGGTCACGTAATTGAGCCAGGAGGAAACCGTACCGTATAGGCGCTTGATGTCGCTGCTGAACTCCTCCGCCACTTCCGGACCGAAGGCTGCAGAAATATCGAAGCGGCGCGAGAGCGCATTCGTGAAAAGCTCGCGCCTCTTCTGGGCCACGTCGTCGACCAGCCGCCCGATGCGCACCGACAGCGTTTCAGCCTCGCCGATCATGGCATTGATGGTCGCCTTCTCGTCAAGAAGGCGCTGGCGCTCCTGAACCACCACTTCCGGCTCGGGCGGCTCACCCTCACCACGCGCCGGACCAAGTTGATCGAGACGGTCGTTGATTTCGCTCAGACGCGGCCGGAACTTGACCCCGCTCTCCAAAAGGTCACGCGAAAGTTTCTCCAACTCCAGACGCGCATCAACCAGGGCCGCATCATCGACAGCTTCGCTCGCAACCACATCAGCGAGCGCGTCGATGGCCTCGTCCACTTTTTCAATAGCCTGTTGCTGCTGCCCGATAATATCGCCCTGCGCAAAGGCGTGGAGCGGCGCCAACAATATGAAAGCGGCGATAAAAAACTGCTGGAGAAGCGCCAGCACGCCTACAATTTTGCGATCCGCCTCTGTTTGCACGATGAACCTGATTCCCTGCTTGGCCAGATAGTGTCCAACTAACACTCTATTGCGGCAATTCCCAACACGGCATCACCGCACGGCAGGCGACGAAAAAGGCCCGGCTGCGAAAGCCGGGCCTGCTGCGTCAAGCGGGATTTGAAGTTTATTACTCGGCTGGCGCGTCCTGAGGCGCGGTGGGAGCCGAAGCGCGGTCATCATGCATCTTGCGCATGTGCTGGCGCATACCGTGGCGCTCATGCATGCCACCACGTTCCATATGGCGACCATGGCGCATGCCCTTCTTCATGCCATGCTTGCCCGACACCTTGCGCAACTCATCCTGATCAAGCACGCCATCATCATTGCGGTCGGCAAGGGCGAAGCGCTTGGCCTGGTGGCCCTCGATTTCCTCAATGGTCACCGTCCCGTCGCCATTGATGTCGAGACGCTTGGCCATACGCTCCGCGCGACGTTCAGCGGCGCGCTTCTGAACGAAATCCGTCAGTTCCTCCTTGGAAAGCTCACCATCGCCATTGGCATCGGCGGCCTTGAGGCGGTCGATATGCGGTGCGCTGAGTTCAGCAGCAGAAATCTTGCCGTCTTTGTCAGCATCCAGCTGCTCAAACATGCGGCCCTGGCGCGACTTCGCTCCACTGTCGCGGCTGACCGAAGCTTCAGGTGCCGAAGAGCCTGCGTCCTGGGCATGGACAACGGCCGTGCCGGCAAGCAGCGAAAGAGCGAGGGCGGAAAGAACAATTTTGCGAAACATATGCTAACTCCTTGCATGGGCCGTCAGGGGGAACGGCCTTTTGAACATGCTCAGAGTGGCAATACGCATCTTACCGCGGTGTTGCCGTCACATTAAGCTTTGGTAACGCGAGGGCACTACGCGCTACTTTACAAACGTGACGAACTCCTCCAGCGGCGCCCGTTCGCTGCGCAGGCTGTTCTCGGGCTTGGAGCTGTCCTCATAACCAAGCGCCATGCCGCACACGACGATCTCTTCTTCCGGTATCCCGAGGATCGGGCGGATCAGCTTGTGATAGGGTGCGAATGCGGCCTGCGGGCAGGTATGCAATCCGCGCGCACGCGCGGCCAGCATGATGGACTGCAGGAACATGCCATGGTCAACCCACGACCCCTTGTTCAGCCGGCGGTCGATCGTGAAGATCAGCCCGACCGGCGCATCGAAGAAGGTGAAGTTGCGGTCATGCTGCGCACGCATCCGCTCCACCTCGCGCCGACCAATTCCCAGAAGGCTGTAGAGCGCAAAGCCGACAGCGCGACGACGCGACAGATAAGGCTCGAAAAACTTGTCGGGATAATAGCGGTATTCGTCCCACTCGATCTTTTCGGGCCTGACCCCGGAGGAGAGAATGGCATCTGCAACCTTCTGCTTCACCTCGCCAGTTGCGACGAAGACCTTCCATGGCTGCATATTGGTGCCTGACGGCGCACGCGAGGCAACCTGAAGAATATCCCGGATCGTCTGCTCATCGACAGGATCGGGCAGGAAAGCACGCACCGAGCGACGCGTCAGCAGCGCTTCGTCCACTGTCTGGGCGATGTCGGAATATTTCCCCTTCTTGTCCGGTGCCAACATTTTCCCTTCCCGCTCGGATGGTCGATCTCGGATAAAAAATAGCGGCCGGACGCTTCTCGCACCCGCCCGTGAAAATCAGCTTGATTTTTTCATAGCGACCGGCCTGAATAATTTCCAGAGGGAATTTGCCGCACCATCATGCTGACCGACCATACCGACACGAAGGAATTGAAGAAGCGGGCCATGCATCTGCTTGCCGAGGATATCCGGCGGCTGCGCAAGGCCAACGGTCTCACTTTGGCCGGGCTTTCGGAGCGACTTGGACGCTCCGTGGGATGGCTGAGCCAGGTTGAACGCGGAATATCGCTTCCGACTCTCGCCGATTTGCGCGCGCTCGCCGGACAGTTCAAGGTACCGGTCAGCTTCTTCTTTCAGCCCCAGTGCGAAAACGGTGAGGACCTGCCGGGCGTCGTCCGCCTGGGACATGGCCGGCGACTTGATACCTCCGCGCCCGGCGTGACGCGCGAACTGGTTTCCCCTCATCTTGGCGGAAGCTTCACCATGACACGCACCACATTCGAACCGGGGGCAAGCTGGACGCGTACTGGCGGTCGCCGGGGCGAAGACGCAGGCCAGATCCTTTCGGGAAGTGTTGAGCTCAATCATTCGGGCCAGCAGAACCTGCTGGAAACAGGCGACAGCTTCACCGTGAGCGAAGGGGAAGCGCATTGGCGCAATCCCGGTGCAGTGCCGGCAACCATCCTCTGGATTTCCGCCCCGGCTGGCTGTTGAGCATCCACCTCTAGCACAGCAAAGTGCGGCCGATCGCTTGACAGAATGCGCGCGCTGCTAGACCCCTCTCGTCAGAGACGAATTAGCGAAGGCGCACCACAATGCCTCAACCCTCAAAACGCGTTACCGGCATCACTGTCGAAGGCAAGGACGGCTGGGAAGTTCACTTCGCTGCGATGCAGCGCAAGCTGGCTGGCGAAGACATTCTGATGCTCTCCATCGGGGATCATGATTTCGACACCCCGGAAGGAACGGTAGAGGCGGCAGTGGATGCGGTACGCGCCGGCCACCATCACTATATCCAGCTTCCTGGCCTCCCCCGCCTGCGCTCCGCCCTGGCAGGACTGTCGAGCGAATCCACCGGCGTCGAAACAGTCGAGCAGGAGATTATTGTCACCCAGGGCGGACAAGGCGCACTGTTTGCAGCATGTCAGGCAACGCTGGATGCTGGCGATCATGCCATCATCATTTCCCCCTACTATGCCACCTACCCCGGCACCATCCGCTCCGCCGGAGCAAGCTTCACCGAAATTGCAGCCGAAGCAGAGCGCGACTTTGAGCCGGACCCGGAAAAGATAGCCGCGGCGATCCGCCCCGAAACCCGGATGATCCTCCTCAACAGTCCAAACAACCCCACAGGCGCAGTCTATTCCCGCCCTACGCTGGAGGCGATTGCCAGGCTTTGCATTGAACATGACCTGTGGCTCGTCTCGGACGAGGTCTACTGGACCATCAACACGCCGGGCAGCCATTTCTCTCCACGCAGCCTGCCGGGGATGAAGGAGCGCACGCTCGTCATCAACTCCCTGTCGAAGAGCCACGGCATGACGGGCTGGCGTGTCGGCTGGTTGTGCGGACCATCGGAAATGATCCGCCTTCTGATCAGCCTGAATTTGGTCTCCAGCTATGGACTGGCCGATTTCGTCTCGCGCGCAGCAGCGATTGCAGTCGAGGAGAGACACGGTATTGACGAAATCGCCGAGCGCTATGCCAAGCGTCGCCGTATTTTCCTGGACGAGATTGCGGGCCTGAACGGCATCGTTCAACGCGGCGTGGATGGCGGCATGTATGTCATGCTTGATATCTCTGCTGTGGAACCGGACTGCGAAGCTTTCGCATGGGACCTGCTGAATAGCGAAAAGGTTGCCATTATGCCCGGCACCAGTTTCGGGGCCTCGGCTGAAGGCCATGTGCGCATATCCATGTGCCAGGAGGATGATGTGCTGCGCGAGGCTGCTCGCAGGCTGCGCCGGTTCATCCTTCAGCGCAGCACGGATACCGTTGCCGCCGAATAATCAGCGGCGGTGCAACCACCAGCGCCTGTCTTTGCGCCTGGTGTCGAGCACACATCGGTAGCCAACGAAACATGCAGCCGCGTCGCGCGACGGCACGGTTGCCCGTTCGGCCATCTGGTGTGGACTGCAGAACCTTTCGTGCGCGACATAGCGGTCATAGGTATGCTGACCGGTGCTAAGCACAATTGCGCCGTGGCGCATGACAGCCGCACGAGCCTCATTGCAGGTCATCGAGCGGCTATCGGCGCGGTGGGACTGCGCAAGGGCTGTTGAAGTGGCACTCATGGCAATCGCAGTTGCCACCGCGGGAATGATCATTTTCAGCATCACGCAGGCCTTGATTTCATTTTATCCCGGTAATCCACCGGGGCTTCCTTCACTTTTGGGAGACCATGTCCTAGCTTGTGAGAGCCCTCCCAAGGCTTCATGATTCCGCTCATTTCTCGCAACAATATGGCTGGCAGACCAGAACCACTCACAAAACTCGATAAAAACGCCCTGCATCCCCATGAAGTCGCTATCTTTCTGGATTTCGACGGGACACTGGCTGATATCGCAGATGACCCCGCAGCGGTCGCTGTTCCAAGGCAGACGATCGATGCTCTCGCACGCCTTGAGAAAGTGACTGGCGGCGCTGTAGCCATTGTCACGGGACGTCCGATCTCTGAGATCGACCACTTCCTTTCTCCTTTGAACCTGCCGATTGCCGGCGTGCACGGGCTTGAACGGCGCGGAGCGGATGGATCAATGTCTTCCGTCCCCACCGACGAGAGGGCACTGGAAGGTGTTGCAGAAAGTCTGGAGCGCTACCGCGACCGGAATGAAGGCATCTTCATAGAGCGCAAGCAGGGCTCCATCGCACTGCACTACAGAAAGCGCCCGGAGCTTGAGGCCGCATCGAAGACGGCGGTGCATGAAGCCGTCAACGGCAACGCGGGCCTGCACATTCTCAACGGCAAGAAGGTGATCGAGATCAAGGCGGGCAAGGCGACAAAGGCCGATGCGTTGAAAGCCTTTCTGAAGGAACCCCCTTTCAACGGACGCATTCCGCTATTCGCCGGAGATGACGTTACCGACGAAGACGCGTTTCTTGCCATTGCCGATGACAGGGGCGTCTCCATCAAGATCGGCGAAGGCGAGACTGCTGCGGCCTACCGGGCTGACAGCACCGAAAGTTTCAGAAGCTGGCTGGATTCCCTGGCTGGCATGTTCGAACAGCAACAACTGACCTCATAGGTGCAATATATGTCGACACTCGACCTCGGCGCAGTGGGAAACTGCACCTTCTCCGCATTGATTGACCCCAAGGGCCGCATCGTGTGGTGCTGCCTGCCACGATTTGACGGCGACCCTGTCTTCAATTCGCTGATCAGCGGCGAGGAAGAACCCGGCGATGGCCTGTTCTCCATCCAGCTTGAGGATCTGGCCGAGACCGAACAGCATTACGATCCCAACACGGCCATCCTGATTACGCGCCTGCACGGTGCCTCCGGATCACTGGAGATCGTGGATTTTGCGCCGCGCTTCTTCTGGCGTGATCGCATGTTCCGCCCGCAGACGCTGGTGCGGCAGGTCCGCCCGCTATCGGGAACCCCACGCATCTCGGTACGCCTGCGCCCAACCTTCGCGCATGGCACCGTGCGCCCCCAAATGACGCGTGGCTCGAACCATATCCGTTATGTAGGGCCGGAGATGACCCTGCGTCTGACGACCGACGCACCGATCGACTATGTCCTCGACGAAACCTGTTTCAACCTCTCAAGCCCCCTTTCCTTCGTGCTTGGTCCGGACGAGACCCTGGACGGCGACGTGAGCGAGACTGCACGCGAGTTCCGCGACCGCACTGCGAATTACTGGCACAGCTGGGTTACGGGGCTCTCGTTGCCCTTTGAATGGCAGGAAGCGGTTATCCGAGCTGCAATCACACTCAAGCTGTGCACCTACGAGCCGACCGGCGCGATCATTGCTGCGATGACAACATCAATCCCCGAGGCGCCTGACAGCGGCCGCAATTGGGACTACCGCTTCTGCTGGCTGCGTGACGCATTCTTCGTGGTCCGTGCACTGAACAGCCTGGGCACCGTCCAGACCATGGAAAACTATTTCCGCTACCTCATGGATATCGTGGCGGATGCTGGTGGCGGCCATCTTCAGCCCGTATTCGGGGTTGGCCGTGAGGCTGACCTTGTGGAGAGCATTCAGGAAAATTTCGCCGGCTATCGCGGCATGGGACCGGTGCGTCTGGGCAACCAGGCACATGAGCACTACCAGCATGATGTCTATGGCAATGTGATCCTTGGCGCCGCGCAGATCTTTTTCGACCAACGCATCCGCATGCAACCAAGCCTGACTGATTTCCGCCTGCTGGAACAGGCCGGAGAACAGGCCTACAAGCTGCATAACGCACCCGATGCCGGCATGTGGGAACTGCGTTCACGCTCGCGCGTTCACACATCGTCCAGCCTTATGTGCTGGGCCGCATGTGATCGACTGGCGCATATCGCCCACCGAATTGGAGAAACCTCTCGTGTTCGTTACTGGCGAGACAGGGCAGACGAGATCAAGGCCCGGATTCTTGCAGAAGCGTGGTCCGAGAAGCGTCAGGCCTTTGTCGAGAGCTTCGGCGGCGAGACCCTCGACGCCAGTGTGCTCCTGATGACGGAGGTCGGCTTCATAGATCCCAAGGACCCGCGCTATGTCAGCACGGTCGACCAGCTTGAAAAGCATCTGTCGGACGGCCCCTATATGCTGCGCTATGAAGCCGCCGACGACTTCGGCAAGCCGGAAGTCTCCTTCAACATCTGCGCGTTCTGGCGCCTTGATGCACTGGCCCGCATCGGCCGCAAGGATGAGGCCCGCGAACTATTCGAGACGCTGCTCAAGACGCGCAATTCGCTTGGTATGCTCTCGGAGGACACGCACCCCGTAACCGGCGAAATGTGGGGCAACTACCCGCAAACCTACTCCATGGTGGGCATCATCAATGGCGCGCGTCGGCTTTCAGCACCATGGGAGACCGTGGTTTGAGAAGACTTGTCGTTGTATCAAACCGCGTTGCGGATCTGACCAAATCATCCCAGTCGGGTGGACTGGCGGTTGGCCTGGCCGACTCGCTGCGCCAGCGCGGCGGCGTGTGGCTGGGATGGGACGGCAAGACTGCCGACACCAGCGAAAATCTGGAACCGGTTTCCAAGCAGATCGGTGATGTCACTCAGATTGTTCTGCCGCTGACGCGGCAGGACTATGAGGAATATTATCTAGGTTTCTCCAACAGTGTCCTATGGCCGCTGTTTCACTATCGTCTTGATCTGGTCGACTACAAAACGGTCTATCTCGACGGTTATCGCCGCGTGAATGCGCGCTTCGCCGATGCGTTGATGTCATCGCTGCGCGAAGACGACCTGATCTGGATACATGATTATCACCTGCTGCCCCTCGCAGCAGAGCTGCGCCAGCGCGGCTGCAAGCAGCGAATTGGCTTCTTCCTGCACATCCCGCTGCCACCGCCGGAGATCCTTTCAGCTGTTCCGCGTCACCGGTGGCTGGTGGAAAGCCTGCTTCAGTTCGACGTGATCGGCCTGCAGTCTCAGACGGACCTGAACAATCTGCAGCACTATGTCGAACAGCATCTTTCCAGCACCATGACCGGCGACGGACGTTTCCAGTGGGGCGACCGCGAAGTCATAGCTGGCGTATTCCCGATCGGCATTGATGTCGATGCCTTTGTGGAAATGGCTGAACGCCCTAATGATGAAGTGCTGATCGAAACCCGTCGCCGAGAGATACTGGGTCGTCGGCAGGTTATCGGGGTGGATCGTCTCGACTACTCGAAAGGCCTCCCAGACCGCCTTCGCGCTTTTGCTCGCCTGCTGGAACTCTACCCGGAGATGCGCAAATCCGTAGCACTCATGCAGATCGCAACGCCCACGCGTGAAGAAGTTGAGGCATATGTGGAGATCCGCACCGAGCTTGAAGCGCTATCCGGCGCGATCAATGGCAGATTTGCGGATTTCAACTGGACGCCCGTGCACTACATTCACGGCACCGTTCCCCGTGACGCGCTCGCCGCATTGTTCAGATCAAGTCAGGTCGGTTTCGTCACCCCGCTGCGAGACGGAATGAACCTTGTCGCGAAGGAATATATCGCGGCGCAGTCTATGGATAATCCTGGCGTTCTGGTTCTCTCGAAATTCGCAGGCGCCGCAGAGGACTTGCGCGAGGCCCTGATCGTCAATCCCTATGATGTGGACGACATGGCACGCAACCTGTGCCGCGCCCTCACAATGCCGCTTGATGAACGACAGGACCGGCAGCGCGCGTTGATGGAGCGCATCCGCAAGCGCGACAATGCAAGCTGGCTGAACAACTTCCTCGCGACGTTGGAACACAGCAAGTCACCCCCGCCACTGGACTGAAAAGAAGCCCGCCTCACCAGCGGGCTTTATGATGCTGTGAAGGATCAGTCCTTCTTCTCCGGCAGATCCTTGCGATCGGTCTCGGCCAGCTCTTCAAGTTCCTTCTCGGTCATGGAATCTTCCATGTCCTTGGATGCGCCTTTCAACTTCGACTTGGGCATGTCGCCACGCTTTGCAGCAAGTGCCGCACCTGCCGCTTTTTGCTGTGCCTTGGACTGTGCTGGCATCTTAGCCTCCTTTGTTTCCTCTCCAGGACAATCGTGATTGCCCGGCCATTGTTCCCACTACTCGTGATGGAACTCGCCGACATGGCGCCGGGTTGGGTCAGCGATGTCGTTTCCCAACAACGAGGACCTGAAGATGAACCAGCACATGCCTGCACAGCATCAAGAACATCAGCCGGGCGACGAGCATGAAATGCATCCTCAGCCGGACTATGAGCCCCGCTTCAAAGGCTCGGACCGACTGAAGGGCAAGGTCGCCGTGATTTCAGGCGCGGATTCTGGGATTGGCCGCGCGACGGCCGTGCTCTTTGCACGCGAAGGTGCCGACATCGCATTCTTCTACAAGGACGAGCATGAGGACGCGAAGGAAACTGTCCGTCTCGTCGAGGCAGAAGGCCGCAAGGCACTCGCAAAGGCCGGCGATATCGCAGATCGCGCTGCCGTCTTTGCCTTCGTTGAGGAAGTTCTGCAGAAATTCGGCAAGATCGACATTCTGTTGAACAATGCTGCCGAACAGCATTACCAGGAGGCTTTCGAAGATATTCCCGAAGAACAGTTCACTCGCACCTATCAGACCAATGTCTTCGGCGCATTCCACCTCACCCAGGCCACACTTCCTCATTTGAAGGAAGGAGCGTCGATCATCGTCACCACCTCGATCACTGCTTATAAGGGGCAGGACGTGCTGATGGACTACGCCACGACCAAAGGCGCGCTTCTTGCCATGGTTCGTGCATTATCGGGCAGCCTTGCGTCCAAGGGCATCCGCGTCAACGGTGTGGCGCCGGGTCCAATCTGGACCCCGCTCATCCCGGCCTCATTCCCTGCCGAACAGGTCAAGGAATTCGGGACGAACACGCCGCTTGGCCGTCCCGGTCAACCCAATGAGGTAGCACCCTGCATGCTCTTCCTGGCATGCGAGGATTCCTCATATATGACCGGGCAGGTGTTGCATCCGAATGGTGGCACGCCGATCGGCGGCTAATCCGAGGTTATCTACACAAAGGCCCGGCGAGAGATCGCCGGGCCGTTGGTTTTGCCTCAGTCCTGGGCATCAGGCTTGAGCCTGCTCCAGCCTTCATCGGGCATGAACCTTTGCCCGTACTTTTCCTGAAGTGTGGCGAGCTTCGCGACGATCTCACCGACCCCCCTTGTGCGCGCATAATGCATGGGACCACCTGTGAAGGGAGCAAAACCGGTGCCGAATATCATGGCGCCATCGATTGTCTCCTCGTCCTCGACCACACCTCGGCGAAGACATGCAACCAGCGTGTTGAGCATCGGCAGGATCATGCGATCAGCCAGCGCGGAAAGGTCTTCGCTGTCATCACTGCCGGACGCCTGTTTTTTGGGCTGACCCTTTTGGTCATAGCTGTAAAGTCCGCGTCCGGCCTTCCGACCCGTCTCGCCATTTGCCACATGCTTTTCAAGCCATTCAGGCACCGGTGGCAAGGGTCGTTCGCTGTCGGCATTCTGCAACATGCGCGCGACCTCCATGCAGATGTCCAGCCCCACACGATCGGCAAGTTCCACCGGCCCCATCGGCATGCCGAACTTTTCTGCTGCCCGATCAATCGTTTCCTTCGCCACTCCCTCGTCGATCAGCACGAATGCTTCGGCGAGATAGGGGAAGAGGGCGCGATTGACGAGGAAACCCGGCGCACTTTTGACGAGCGCAGGCAGGCGCGAAATGTCTCCGCAGAACGCCTGCACGCGCTTTAAGGTCTCCTCGGAAACCTGATCGTGCCTGACGACCTCCACCAGTTCCATCCGCGTTACAGGATTGAAAAAATGCACACCAACGAAGCGCTCTGCAGCAGGTGCACTTTCGCGCAGCTCTTCCAGCGGAATGCTTGAGGTGTTGGTCGCCAGGATGGCGCCGGGCTTCATCTTTCTGGCAAGCTCGGAGTAAAGCGCCTTCTTCACCTCCGACTTCTCGGCGACCGCCTCGATGACGATATCCGCGTTTGCGACACCCACGCCATTGAAATCGGGCATCAACAGGTCCAGCGCGTCGCGGCGTGCGATGCCGGAATGCAGCTTCTTGTCATAGAATTTCGACGCCCGCCCCACTGCGGCCGCGATGGCTTTCGGGTCCAGATCGCTCAACGAGACCTTCAGACCACGCGAGGCACACCAAGCTGCGATATCGCCACCCATGGTCCCTGCTCCGATGACATGAACATGAGCGATATCGCTCTGGCCCTTCGCCATCGCCTTCAATTTCTCCCGCAGGAAGAAGACCCGGATCAGGTTCTGCGCCACCTCACCGCTCAGCAACTGCGCGAAAGAGCGTATCTCGGCTTTCTGCGCGCGCTCCATGTCTCCATCCCCCTGCTCCCACAGATCGATGAGAGCATAGGGTGCGGGATAGTGGTCCCGGCTGGCGCGCTTCTCCACTTCCGCGCGCATGCGCTTTGCCGCCATATTGCGGGCGGGCCCGAGCCCCAGCAGACGCTCCTTCCACCCGCTTGCGAAACCGGACGCTTTCTTCTCATGCCGGGCAAGCCCGCCGGCGGCAAAGTCTGCGACAGCCTTGTCGACATGACGCTCCTCGATAACGGCATCGACAAGGCCAAGCTTTTTGGCCTTGCGGTCGTGAACAGTCTTGCCTGTCAGCATTATGGTCATGGCTTCCAGCGGGTCGATGAGCGCGGGAAGCCGATAGGTTCCGCCGAGCCCCGGATGCAGGCCCAGCAGCACTTCCGGCAGGCCGAACGTCGCACCGGTGATGGCAATCCTGTGATCGCAGGCCAGTGCAAGCTCCAACCCGCCTCCCAGGCAGTGCCCGTGCACCACCGCGAGCGTCGGGTAAGACGTATTTGCCAGCCGGTCGAGAATGCGATGCGCTTCTTTCATGCGCTCCTCGATCTGCCGCGCATCACGGACACCCCTGAAGTCGCGAATATCCGCACCAGCGGCAAATCCACCCGGCTTGGCCGAACGCAGAACGAGTGCCTTGGGACGCTTCTTCTCCAGAACGTCCAGCACCTCGCTCAACTCCTCCATCACCTCTTCAGACAAGGTGTTGGTACTTTCATTTTCCCGGTCGAGCACCAGCCAGGCCACATCGCTGCCGTCACGCGCCAGCTTCCAGTGGTCGAAGTCACTTCCAACCTGCTGTGCAACCGGTCCCAGTTCGATATTGCGATCCTTGAGCTTCTGCCAGACCGTCGCTTCAGAAATCGACATCACACCACCTCCAGAAGCATTGCCCCGCCAAGACCGCCACCAATGCACTCGGTCGCAATACCTCGCTTCATCTTCTTGCGTCGCATCGCATTCACCAGGTGGAGAACAATGCGGTTTCCGCTCGTGCCCACCGGATGTCCAAGGCTGATCGCGCCGCCATCCACATTGAGCCGCTCGTGGTCAATCCGCCCGAACGGAGCGTCGAGCCCAAGAACCTCGCGGCAATAATCAGGGTCCTCCCAGGCCGCAAGGCAAGCCAGCACCTGCGCGGCAAAGGCTTCGTTCAGTTCCCAAAGGTCGATATCTTCGCGAGAAAGCTCCCGCCGCTTCATGAGGGCTGTCGAGCACAATGTGGGGCCCAGACCCATGATGGACGGATCAAGGCCCGACCATTCGCTGTCTACGATCCGCGCCAGAGGCTTCAGCTTGTACTTCCGCACGGCCTCCTCGGACGCCAATATCACCCAAGACGCGCCGTCGGTGATCTGCGAGGAATTGCCGGGCGTGACCTTGCCATACGGCTTCTCGAAGACCGGCTTCAGCTTTGCCAGCTTTTCCATCGAACTGTCGGGCCTGACACCGTCATCATGGTCGAACAGCCGCCCATCCCTGGCGACCGCTGGTTCGACCTCGCCTGCCAGATAGCCCTCCTCCTGCGCATGGGCGAGCCGCTGATGGCTTTCCAGCGCATAGGCATCCGCCGCCTCCCGGCTGATATTGAAGAGATGACCGATCACTTCCGCCGTCTGCCCCATATTCAGCTCGGTAATCGGGTCGGTCAGACCCCGTTCAAGCCCGATCACGGGCTTGGCCATGTCCGGCCGGAAGGCACTCATGGCAGAGGCGCGATCCATCGCGGTCTTGGCGGTGGCAAAGCGCCCGAACCATCCTGCCGCCTTCTTCGAAAGTACGAGCGGAGCATGGGACAAGGCTTCTGCCCCTCCTGCCATTATGAGATCCGCCCTGCCCGCTTCGATGGTGCGGAAGGCAGTGTCGATCGACTGCATGCCCGAGCCACAGTTGATCTGGACGGTGAAGGCAGGCATGGCAGCGCCCATTCCAAGCCGCAAGGCTGCAACGCGAGCGGGATTCATCTCGTCGGCGATTACGTTCACGCAGCCCAAGATCACGCTGTCGAATGCATCTGCTGCGAAGGGCTGCCGCGCCAGGAGCGGTCGTCCGCACTGGACGGCAAGATCAACAGGCGTGAAAGGCCCTGGCTCTCCCCGCGCCCTGAGAAACGGAGTACGCGAGCCATCGATCACATAGACTGGTCGATCTCCAGCCTGTGGCGTGTTCACCGTTGTGGTGGTGCGCCTGGCTGCAGGTCTGCGCGAAGCACTGCGGCGCGCCGCAGGCTTGGAAGTCGTCTTGGGAGTTACGGCCATGAATATCACCCTGATTGCGGCTGAGGGTTACCCCGCCTGCATATTAGGGCATAGATGAGCGTCCTCAACCACAATGCGATCGACCGCGACAAAGATCGCAGAAAATTGGCATCACGGCGAAACCGCGCAGACTGCGGAACGTTGCCTGTTCATGACAACTCAACCGAGGAGCACGATCATGAGTCAGGAAAACAAGGCGCGCGGTCTCGACAAACCCGCAAAGGATCTGCGCGAAACCGATCTCGCCAACCAGAAGATGGGCGATAACGACTTGAACGCCAATGATCAGGCAAATGTGCGCAATCAGAGGCATGCCCAGCCCGACGCAAAGCGTGAGGCCGATGGCGTGACTGAAAGCTTTGAGAAGCTCGACAAGGACAAGCGCGCTCGCGAGGATCTTGGCAAGGGCAACCGCGAGACACCCGCAGACGAATAGTCAATCATCATCCCGCGGCGTCAGCCGCGGGATTCTCCTACCGTATCCGCCATCACGGCTCCACGCTTTCCAATCGGATCATCCGGCCCAACGGTCGTGTCACGCATGGTCTGGTGTTCGATCTCAGAGTTCAGCTCTGCGCCAATCAGCAGAATCATGACAGAGATCCAGGTCCACATCATGAAGCCGATCACAGCCCCGAGGGAGCCATAGGTGGCATCGTAATTGGCGAAGTTCTGCAGGTAGAACGAGAAGCCTATTGAAGCGACGACCCAGACAAATGTGGCCAGCCCTCCTCCCCAGGTGATCCAGCGCCAGTTGGCTCTGCTACGGCTCGGACCGTAGCGATAGATGACCGAGATGCCCCCTGCGATGACGATGAACAGAAGCGGCCAGCGCAAGATACGGATCAGCGGCTCGGCAATCCCTTGGAGGTTCACGAAAGCCAGAACTGCCGGAACCACGCCAACCGAGACAATCAGAAAAATGCCGATCAGCATCCCGCCCAGCGTGAAACCGAGGCTCATGATATTCAGCTTTATGAAACCGCGCTTTTCTTCTTCGTCATAGGCAATGTTCAATGCCTGGAAGAGCGTCTTCATGCCCGCATTCGCACTCCAAAGGGCTAGCAGAAGGCCGAGAATAAAGCCGAAGGAAAGTGACTGGGCGTCCTGCGAGGCAAGGCGGTCGAGCTGTTGCTGAATCAGGTCCAGACCGCCGCTGGGAAGCATGCCGCCAAGAAATGCAACATGATCGGCAACAGTGCTTGGATCCGCGACGAACCCGTATAGCGACACGAAAGCCGCTAGTGCCGGAAAAAGAGCAAGGAGGAGATAGAAGGTCGTACCGGCAGCAACCAGCGTCACCCGGTCATCGGCTATTTCCTCATAGACGCGCCAGAGGATATCTTTCCAGCCGGATTTTGGAATTTGGGAAGGTGATCTTGCGTCCCTGCCACGCTCCTTCGGGATGGTATCTTGTTCCTGCTTTGTCATGTCCCTTGCCTCCGCGGACGCGAAAACGCCTCAAACGATTGTTGAACTGGCCACACGATCTGGGCTAGCAAATCGATGCAGCACCTGTTTTGCCAATTCCTGAAGCTGGAACAGGTTGCATGGAGAAGGGGGCGAGCCTTCCTCATGCGCCCGATTTTACGGGTAATCGAGTACGCGATCGGGGAGGAACGACTTGCAGCACGGTAGGATGACAGGCTTTGGCCGCGCACAGCTTTCAGCGCGTCTGCTCCTGGCTGCAGGCATCGCCGCTGCCCCATTGCCAGCATACGGCTTCGAGCTGTTTGGCATGAGGCTTTTTGGCAAGGAAAAGCAGGAAGAGATCGACACGATCGGCACACCGCAGGACTATGCGGTGGAGTTTATTGTCGATGGACCGGATGATGACATTGCAGCAGAGCTCAAGAAAGCCTCCAATCTCTGGCAGGACCGCGATGAACCGGCCTCCGGTGCGGGCGGCCTGATTGCAAAGGCACGCGGCGATTATCGTCGCCTTCTGAACGAGCTCTATGCCAATGCCCGCTACGGCGGCACGATTTCCATCACCATCAATGGTCAGCAGGCGTCTGAAATCCTGCCCGACAGCGAATTCCCGAACCCGGTTCAGGTTGTCGTGCGCGTAGACCCGGGGCCGGAATTCATCTTCTCCACCGCCCGGATCGAGAATGAAGCCCCACCGGCAGGTCCAGGCGACGAAGTTGACGTCGCCGAAGGATTTGCCCGAGGCCTCCCCGCCCGTTCAGGCGCCATCATCAAGGCCGGCAGAGTGGCTGCGGAAGCCTGGCAGCAACAAGGTTATGCAAAGGCCCGCGTTGCGGAGCGTCGGGTGGTAGCCGCTCATGATGCTAACACGATAGACGCCACCATCGTCGTTGAACCCGGTCGATACGCCCAGTTCGGGGGCATCTCCGTGACAGGCACCGAGCGGATGAATGCTGAATTCGTCGCTCGCCATACGGGACTGAAGCCGGGGCAGGAGTATGACCCCGACGACATGGAGCTTGCACGCGAACGCCTTAACCGGCTCGGTGTATTTCGCTCCGCTCGCGTTGAAACGGCCGAAACGATCGGCGAAGATGGTGCGCTTCCGGTCAATGTCATCGTACAGGAACGCCTGCCACGTCGCTTCGGCGTGGGCGGCTCCTTTTCAACCGTTGATGGGCTGGGTCTTGAAGCCTACTGGCTCCACCGCAACCTGTTCGGCCGCGCCGAAAGCCTGCGCATCGAAGGCAAGGTGGCAGGTATCGGCGAGAGTATCGATCCCCGAGACTTCACCTATCGTCTTGGCGGAACCTTCACCCGCCCGGGCATCTATCTCCCCGAGACCGATTTCGTCGCGTCGCTCTATGGAGAGCGCGAAGTTCTGGACGCCTATACGCGCACGGGTGTGACCGGTGAAATGGGTGTCACGCATCGCTTCACGCCGGACCTTTCCGGGCGCATATTCGCCAATGGCGGCTGGGCAAGGTTTGAAGATGACTACGGAACGCGGGAATTCACGACTGCCGGGCTCCTCGGGGGCCTGACCTACGACACCCGTGACAATCCGGCAGATGCAACGGAAGGCTATTTTGCTGAACTGACACTCGAACCATATTACGAGTTCAACTATGGCAATGCGGCCTTGCGCATGGTTGCCGAAGCGCGTGCCTATTACAGTTTCGATGAAGAAGACCGTTTCATCATTGCCGGACGCGCCAAAATAGGCGCGTTGCTTGACCCGCCATCCCTGGAAACGCCTCCCGACAAACTCTTCTTTGCAGGCGGCGGCGGCTCTGTCCGTGGCTATGCCTACCGGAATATTGGCGTCCGGGACGGCGACAATTTGCGTGGCGGCCATTCGCTGGCGGAGGCCTCCGCAGAACTGCGCGTGAAGATCACGGACAATATCGGTGCAGTGGCTTTTGCAGATGCCGGCTATGTGGGCGCAGAAGCATTCCCCGATTTCTCCGAAGATCTGAAGATCGGCGTAGGCGCCGGCATTCGTTATCTTACCGGCCTTGGCCCGATCCGGCTCGATGCGGCCGTCCCGCTCGACCCCGAAACTGACGATCCCGACTTTGCATTCTATGTGGGAATAGGACAGGCATTTTGATACGCTTTCTCACCGCCCTCGCCTTCCTGATATTCACATTCGGCGCAGCCGCGCAGGAAGCTGCACCGGCGAGTGAGGAGGAAGAACGCTCCTTCTTCACGGCCTTTATCGAAGACCGTCTGTCGACCCCCAACCGCCAGATCCGCATCCGTGGCATTTCCGGTGCCCTGTCTTCCGAAGCGACCATCGAGGAAATCACCATCGCGGATCGCGAAGGCGTCTGGCTTCGCATCGAAAACGCGACCATAGACTGGGATCGCTCCACCTTGGTCCTGCGCCAGCGACTGGAGATCGAACGCCTTGCCGCAAGCAGGATCGAGGTGATCCGCAAGCCACTGCCTGAAGAAGGACTGCCCTCCCCCGAAGCTGGTGGTTTCGCGGTGCCGGAACTGCCCATCGCCATCAATCTTGGTGTTCTGGAGGTGCCGCTTGTCTCTTTCGGCGGCAGCGTTTTCGGTCTTGAATCGCAGATCGCAGTGGCGGGCAGCCTTGATCTGGAAGCTGGATCACTCGACACGGAGCTCAACATAACCCGGCTGGACGGACCGGGCGGACGCCTTGCGCTGGACCTGGCCTATGCGGCAGAGACCGAGCGGTTCGAGATCGACTTACAGCTTAGCGAGCCTGAAAACGGCGTGGTCGCAAATCTGCTGGGCATTGAGGGGCGGCCACCGGTGGAACTGCTGGTCAATGGCGCGGGTCCGCTGGATGGCCTCGATGTGGAACTGACGCTTTCCGTTGATGACGAGCGCGCCGTCGCAGGCACTGCGCGTCTTCGCCGCCGTGTTGAAGGCATCGGCTTCAACGCAGATGTTCGTGGCGAAATCGCGCGTCTCGTGCCCGAACAGTATCGCCCCTTCTTCGGCGCGGAAACGCAACTCTCTGCTGTTGGCGTGGCAAGGGATGCTGGCGGAATGCTCTTGCAGGATCTTACGCTGGAAAGCGGCGCGCTGAACTTCAACGCTGCGGCAGAAACCGCCAAAGACGGGTTCCTGACAACTCTGTCCCTGGATGCGACCATCGCTGATCCGTCTGGAGAACCGGTCCTGCTCCCAGGCGGCAATGGCGAAACGAAGGTCAAACGCGTCGATCTTGTTGCGACCTATGGTGAGGCAAATGCCGAACGCTGGCAGGCGCGTCTGATGGTGGAGGATCTGACCACCGCGGATTTTGCCGCCGGATCGACGCGGTTGGAACTGGGGGGACTTGCAGGCAATCTCTCCGAGCCTGCCCGGCGCAGCATCACCTTCGAAGCCGAAGGGTCCATTGAGGATATAGTTGCAGAACGCGCAGACATTGCAAAGGCACTGGGCGAGCGCCTGCAGCTTGCGGCAGAAGGTTCCTGGCGCGCAGGCGATCCGCTCCAGATTGCCAGCGCAAGCATCGAAGGCAACGGATTGTCGTTGAACACCACCGGCAATTTTGTGAAGGGCGCGTATGACGGTACGACCCGTCTGGAAGCGTCAAGCCTTGCGCCCTTCTCCGGCTTTGCCAATCGGGACCTAGCCGGTCGTATTGCCGTGACTGCACGTGGCCTGATCAAGCCGTTCAGCGGCGGTTTCGACTTGAATATCGACGGTGAAGCCACCGACCTCAGCACCGACATCGCACCGTTGGATGGTCTCCTGTCGGGCCGCACGCGCCTTGACGGCCGTGTCTCGCGAACGGAAGACGGCATTGAGACCGAAGAGTTCGTTCTTGCCAATCCACAGGTCGAGATACGGGCGAACGGCACCATTGCATCCGAGGCTTCTGATCTCGAAATAACTGCAGCGCTGACTGATTTGGCGGCAGTCAGCCCGCGTGCATCCGGTCGCCTTACGCTGGAGGCGACCACCAAGGGTGCCGGCGACGCGTTGGCACTTCAGGCCATCATGCGGACGGCCGATGCCCGACTGGTGGACAAGCGGCTATCAGACGCGACCCTGCGCTTCGACGGCACGCTTGGTGAGATCGCCCTTGTGGGCAAAGTCTCCCTCGATGCCTTTCTCGACGGAACGAGAACAACCGGCAGCGCGGATATTTCCGTCGCCGAAAGCCGGCGCGAGATTACCGATCTGACGCTCGAAGCAGGTGGTGCGAAGCTGGCCGGAAGCGTGGCTCAGGACCGCGAGGGTCTCTTCACCGGAAGTCTGGCACTGGACGCTGCAGAGCTGGAAACAGTCGGTGCCCTGCTGCTACGCGACATGGAGGGTGCCGCACAGGCACGCATCGAGCTCGCTCCGAGCAATGACGAACAGACGGCGAGCATAGAAGCCAAAGTTTCTGGTCTGATGGTCGAGAACACGCGTATTGGCTCTGCAGAAATAGAGGCACGGATCAGCGACCTTTTCGGCGTCCCGTTGGTCGAGGGTGATATTGCCGCGCGGAACGTGAAAGCCGCTGGCATAGACATCGCCACGCTTCAGGCAACGGCAGCCACGAGCGATAACGCGACAGATTTCAACGCCGATGCCAAGCTGGTCAATGGCACCGACCTAAACCTCGCCGGTCGCCTGAGCCAGACGGACAATGGCTATGTGCTTGCCTTGCAAAGCGCCGAGCTCGCAAAGGACAGCACCCGCGCACATCTCGTTGAGCCGACACGCATAAGCGTGGCCGGAGACGAGATCACCATCTCGACAACCCGACTGGACGTGGCAGGTGGAGCGATTTCGATCAGCGGTACGATCGATGAACGCCTTGATCTCGATGCCCGCCTTCAGTCTCTGCCCCTGTCGGTAGCAAATCTGGTTCGCCCGGACCTGCGTCTGAACGGAACGATCAGCGGCACGGCGACCGTGAGCGGAACGCGTGAAAGCCCACGCGCAGATTTCGAAATCATCGGACGTGATGTCGAGGCAGCAGCTTTGACAGAAGCCGGCATTCAGTCCCTCAATGTGGACGCCAGCGGCCGCACAACTGGTGAACGGCTCGAAATTGCGGCCAATCTGCGAAGCCCCGGTGGTCTTGGCGCGACCATCACCGGTACGGCACCCCTGTCTGCCGATGGTCAACTCGCACTGGATGTGGAACTGGCCGCCTTTCCGCTTTCGCTGCTCAACCGCCAGGTGCCCGGTCAGGATCTGGCGGGCACGCTGACTGGCAATGCGCGCGTGTCAGGCTCCGCAACCGACCCTGATGTTTCCTTTACGCTTTCAGCAACAGGGCTATCCGCCCGTCCGCTTGCCAATCTAGGCGCTACTCCCGTCGACCTGAGTGCCACGGGCCGCTATGCGCAGAATACCGTGAACCTGACCGCACTGAACGCTCAGGGGCCGCTTGGCCTTTCCGTGGAAGCGAGCGGTCAGATACCGCTAAGTGGCAGCGGGTTACGTGTGAACGCGCAGGCAACAGTGCCTTTGCAACTCGCCAACCGGCAGTTGATCAGCCGCGGAACACAGCTAACCGGCGCATTGCAGGCAAATATTGTTGCGACCGGCAGCCTTGCAGACCCGCAATTGTCGGGGTCGATAGCTACCAGCGATGCAGCTGTCATCGATCCGATGACCAATCTTCGCTTGAGCGGCATTCGCCTGGATGCGGCCCTCTCTGGCGAGACCGTGGTTTTGCGCCAAGCCTCTGCCAATCTGTCGAGCGGTGGCAGCGTCAGCGCGTCGGGGACCATTTCGACCAGTGCGGCAGCCGGTTTTCCCGCTTCCATCAATATCCGCCTGAATGACGCACGCTATACGGATGGGGACATGTTGTCCGCCACTTTGGGCGGAGCATTGAACCTTCAGGGGCCGCTTGCGCGGGACCCGCTTTTGTCCGGAAATATCGATATAGCGCGCGCGGAAATACTGGTTCCCGACGGGCTCGGCAGCAACGCCGCCCAGCTTCGGGTCCGCCACCGAAACGCTCCGCCCGCGGTCCGGCAAACGCTGAAGCGCGCGCGCGCGGAAGACGGGACCCCGATGCCCTCCTCCCGCCCGAGCGTCATGCGCCTTGATATAGCGGTAAATGCGCCTGCGCGCATTTTTGTACGCGGACGCGGTCTTGACGCCGAACTGGGAGGCTCGGTGCGGTTGACTGGTCCTGTCACATCTGTTCGCCCCGTCGGCGCATTCAGGCTGATCCGTGGCCGCCTCAGCATTCTCGGGCAACGCATAACCTTCGATGAAGGTACGGTTACGCTTGTGGGCGACTTGGACCCGTTCCTGAATTTTGTGGCGCGTTCACGCGGAAGCGACATTGTGGTCTTCATAAATGTCACCGGACGGGTTTCGGACCTCGACATTTCCTTCTCCTCGCAACCCGGACTTCCAGAGGATGAAGTGCTTGCGCGGCTGATCTTCAAACGCAGCGTGGGCGAGCTTTCTCCGCTGCAACTGGCGCAACTCGCTGCTGCGGCCGCAGAGCTGGCCGGTGGCGGCAACAGTTCCCTGCTCGGCTCCTTGCGCGAGGCAACAGGCCTTGATGATCTGGATGTGGTTACAGACAGCGAAGGCAATACAGCCGTTCGTGCTGGGCGTTACATTCAGGAGAACATATATCTGGGCGTTGAAGCAGGCGCCAAGGGCAGCACCCGCGGCACGATCAATCTCGATATAACCGAGGATCTGAAGGCCCGCGGATCGGTAGGCTCGGACGGCAACTCGTCGTTGGGGGTCTTCTTCGAGAAAGATTACTGACAACCGGGCAAAAAAAATGCCGGCTCAAAGCCGGCACACGGCACGCAGGTGTGTGGGGGTTGGGGGCGGGGAAGCGCGTGCCGTCATCGTGCTAACAACCTACTGCAGCGAAGGTTCCTTATTTTTTTCAGATTTTTTTCTGACCGGAACCGACTGCCATTTTGAGGCATTGAAATTGCGTCTGTAAGGAGCAGCTCATGTCCACTGCCAATCTTAAACTCTCGCTCTATCGCCTCATACCGGACGCGCCTGCAACCGACCCCAACTGGGATCTCGCCGCCTCCCAGGGCATTGTCGTCGTACGGGCGTATTCCCCAGCGGATGCACGCATTGTTGCCGCAGAAGCGGAGCCGGATTTTCTTGATGTTCCCGCCAAGCCCGGCGACGGCACATCCACCAAGATGGCCAGCGCCTTCCGCGATGAGAAGCTCTATCGCGTGGAAGAAGTGGAACCAGATACCTGCAGAGGATCGGAGGGGGAGCGCGGAGTAGTTGAACACATCCCGCAAACAGAGCTGCTGCAAGGGAAAGCCTGAAGCGCGCTCAACCACCTGAAGGGGGGCACAACAATCCACGAAGAAAGGGAAGTGGACGGTCGGCACCCACGGCGATGGCTTCGCTGAGTTACCTTTATGCGACTCAAAGCCGATGTTTGAGATTGGCGGAAAGCGGTCATTCTCCGCGGGTAGATTTTGCGTTGCACAATTTTTCCGCATGCGCAAAATGAAGGCATGTCCGGCCATCCTCCCTCAGTTCTGGTCATTGATGACAATTCGGTGCGCGCCGCCATCATTGAGGCGGGTCTGCGCGAGGCGGGGCATGACCGCGTGACTGTCGTCACCGACGTCGCCGGCATCGCCGCCAGGATTGCCGCGCTTGAGCCGGACGTCATCGTCATCGATCTGGAAAATCCGAACCGCGACATGCTGGAGAACATGTTCCAGCTGTCGCGCGCGGTAAAACGCCCGATCGCCATGTTCGTCGACCGCGCCGACACGGACTCGATAGAACGCGCTATCGATGCCGGTGTATCCGCCTATGTCGTCGATGGCCTGCGCCGCGAACGCGTCAAGCCGATCCTCGACATGGCGATCAGCCGTTTCAATGCCTATTCGCGGCTGGAACGCGAACTGGAAGATGCGCGCAACGCCCTGCAATCGCGGAAATTCATCGATAAGGCGAAAGGCCTCCTGATGCGCTCGCGTGGCATGAGCGAGGAAGACGCCTATGCACTGCTGCGCAAGACCGCGATGAACCAGAACCGCAAGATCAGCGATGTCGCGCAGAGCCTGGTACTCGCTGCCGACATGCTCGGGAAGGAAGACTAATGGCCGAGATCGAGATTGCTGCCGGCTTTATTCCCCTGACGGATAGCGCGATCCTCGTCGCCGCGCGCGAATGCGGCTTCGCCGAGGAGGAAGGCGTTGCGCTGACGCTGCTGCGCGAAACATCCTGGGCCAATATCCGGGACCGCATGGCGATCGGCCAGTTCGAGGCTGCGCACATGCTGGCGCCGATGCCTATCGCCTTTGAACTCGGCCTGACACCACTATCCCTAGAGGTCGTTGTACCAATGGCAATGGGGCTTGGCGGAAACGCCGTCACCGTCAGCACTGGCCTTTTCGAGCAAATGATGAGGGTCGAAGCCTTCTCTCCGCCGGATCCGAACGGTGCCGGCTGCGCATTGCGCGCGGTGATCGAGTCCGGCAAGCGTGCCGGGAACTCGCCCTTGCAGTTCGGCGTCGTCCATCCTCATTCGGGGCACAACTTCGAACTGCGTTATTGGCTCGCTGCATCCGGCATCAATCCCGAGACCGATGTCGAGATCGTCATAGTACCGCCACCCTTCATGCCTGATGCACTCGAATCCGGACGGATTGACGGATATTGCGTGGGCGAGCCCTGGAACTCTGTGGCTGTAACCAAGGGCCACGGCCGCATCGCCACGGTGAAGTCGGCAATCTGGCGATCCAGCCCTGAAAAGGTGTTGGGCGTGCGTTCCGACTGGGCCCGCAACAACGCTCATGGGCTGTCACGCCTCGTTCGCGCCCTTTACCGGGCGGCCGAATGGTGCGGCGATCCCGGCAACCATACGGCGCTCTCCCAAATCCTCGCCCGTCCGGAATATATCGGTCAACCCGCGAAACTGATTGTCCGCGCGCTCGAAGGCGCGGTAATCGGAAACGGCAAGGACAACGGCTTCTTCGAGCCATTCGCCCATGCGGCGACATTTCCATGGCAAAGCCAGGCACTGTGGTTCTACACACAGATGGTGCGCTGGGGCCAGATTGAGCACACGCCGGCCAACGCCGATAGAGCGCGGCGCTGTTACCGGCCTGATCTCTATCGTGCCGCACTGCGCCCTCTATCTGTTCCGATCCCGGCCGCAAACGCCAAAGTGGAAGGTGCTTTGACAAAAGCCGAGCCGGTCGGCGCTACGAGTGGCGCTTTGACGCTCGGTCCCGACGGGTTCTTTGACGGCCGGATATTCGATCCCGACAAGCTCGAACCCTACCTGGCCGAGGACCGCTCCTGACGCCATGGAGCGACCTGCCTATTTCGTGCGCACATTTTAGATCTGCCGAAATTTTCAACAACACTTTTCTCGTACTGCACAATAAGGCGACATAATCGGCCGTTTCCCGATTTCGGCATATCAGAGCTAATAGCCTGAAATTGTGTAGAAAACCGAATTCTTCGAAAACTGGCACGCTACGTGCAAGGCATGTGTCAGCCAGCGAAGGCTACCAGTTTCCGCGTCTAAAGACGGGCGCGACCAAGGCAAAGCCGCCAATCCCAAGCGCCCCTATCCTCCCGGGCGTGACGGTTTGGCGGCTTTTTTGTTTTCGAAACCCGCAAAGGCGGGGGTCATAACAGGAGTGACAAAATGACCTCGACCATCCTTCGCAGACACGCGCTTATGACCATCGGCGCCGCGATGCTTTCCGCGACTACGGCGATCGGCTCCGTGTATGCCGAAATGCTCGATGTCGAAAAAGACGAGCTTAAGTTCGGCTTCATCAAGCTGACGGACATGGCCCCGCTCGCCATCGCTTACGAGAAGGGATATTTCGAGGACGAGGGCCTCTTCGTAACGCTTGAGCCGCAGGCCAACTGGAAGGTTCTGCTCGACCGCGTGATCACCGGCGAACTTGATGGCGCGCACATGCTCGCCGGCCAGCCGCTGGCTGCAACAATCGGCTTCGGTACCGAGGCTCATATCGTCACGCCCTTCTCGATGGATCTGAATGGCAACGGCATTACCGTTTCAAACGAGATCTGGGAGATGATGAAGCCGAACATCCCGGTCGATGCCAACGGCAAGGTGCAGCATCCGATCAGCGCCGCGGCGTTGAAGCCGGTCGTCGAGAAGTTCAAGTCCGAGGGCAAGCCATTCAATATGGGCATGGTCTTCCCGGTCTCCACTCACAACTACGAACTTCGCTACTGGCTCGCGGCAGGTGGCATTCATCCCGGCTTCTATTCGCCAACCGACATTTCCGGCCAGATCAAGGCCGACGCGCTCCTCTCCGTGACGCCGCCGCCGCAGATGCCGTCGACGCTCGAAGCGGGGACGATCTATGGCTACTGCGTCGGCGAGCCCTGGAACCAGCAGGCCGTCTTCAAGGGTATCGGCGTCCCGGTCGTTACCGACTACGAAATTTGGAAGAACAATCCGGAGAAGGTCTTCGGCCTGACCAAGCAATTCGTCGACGAGAACCCGAACACGACGCTGGCGCTGACCAAGGCACTGATCCGTGCCGCCAAATGGCTCGACGAAAACGACAACGCCAACCGCATGGAAGCTGTCGAGATCCTGTCGCGCTCGGAATATGTCGGCGCCGACGCGGAAGTCATCGCCAACTCGATGACCGGCACCTTCGAATACGAAAAGGGTGACAAGCGGGAGGTTCCGGACTTCAACGTCTTTTACCGCTACTACGCGACCTATCCCTTCTACTCGGACGCCGTCTGGTATCTCACTCAGATGCGCCGCTGGGGCCAGATCCCGGAGGCGAAGGACGACGCCTGGTATGACGAAGTCGCCAAGAGGGTTTACCGCCCGGACATCTACCTTAAGGCCGCGAAGATGCTCGTAGACGAAGGTGTTGTCGACGAGTTGGACTTCCCCTGGGATACCGACGGCTACCGCGCGCCGACCCCGGCCGAAGACATCATCGACGGTGTTGCCTACGACGGCCGCGAGCCTAACGCCTATCTCGACTCTCTCGAAATCGGGCTGAAGGGCGAGCAAATCATCGAAGGCAGCGAAATCGTCGGCGGCTGACGCCGTTGGGCACGCGGCCGGCGTTCCTTCGCGTCGGCCGGAAATCCACTTCAAATCCGATCAGGGAAAAACGATCATGGCAAACGCCACGGATGTATACGAGTCCGGCAAAGCGGCCCGCAGGGAACGCATCTTCTCGGCCATCAACAAGGCAAGCAGTTGGCTCGACGCGCTGGGCTTCTCGTGGCTGGTTCCGCTTCTGAAGATCGCAGCCGGCGACAATCCGCGCGAGCAGTTCGGTGAGCTGAAGCGCGTTCTGCTTGTCCCGCTGATGGGCATCGTCGCCTTCCTCCTCATGTGGGGCGCCCTGGCGCCGCAGGTGCAAACATCGCTCGGCGCGGTGCCTGGCCCGGTGCAGGTCTGGGAGCAGACCGTCAACCTTTGGGAAGACCATGTGCGCGAGCGCGAGAAGGCAGCCGAATTCTACGCACGTCAGGAAGACCGAAACGCAAAGCTTGAGGCTGCCGGCAGGACCGACAAAGTGAAGTGGCGCACCTATACCGGCAAACCGACCTATCTCGACCAGATCGGCACGTCGCTGATCACGGTTGGCCTCGGCTTTGTCTTCGCAACTCTCGTCGCCGTGCCGCTCGGCATCGCCTCGGGACTGTCGCAAACGGTCAACGGAGCAATCAATCCGCTGATCCAGATCTTCAAGCCGGTCTCGCCGCTCGCATGGCTGCCGATTGTCACGATGGTGGTTTCCGCGACCTATTCGGACGCTTGGGAAGCGCTGCCCAAGTCCATGCTGATCTCCGCCATCGTGGTGACGCTGTGCTCACTGTGGCCGACCCTGATCAACACGGCGCTGGGCGTCGCCTCGGTCGACAAGGACCTAATGAATGTCAGTCGCGTGCTGCAACTGCCGACGCGCAAGACGGTCACTCAGATCGTCCTGCCGTCCTCGCTGCCGCTGATCTTCACCGGCCTGCGCCTTTCGCTCGGTGTGGGCTGGATGGTGCTGATTGCCGCCGAAATGCTCGCCCAGAACCCGGGCCTCGGCAAATTCGTCTGGGATGAGTTCCAGAACGGCTCCTCGCAGTCGCTCGCCAGGATCATGGTCGCGGTGCTGACCATCGGCATCATCGGCTTCATGCTGGACCGGCTGATGTACGCCCTGCAGCGTGCCTTCACCTTCTCGGCAAACCGGTGAGGAACAGATGATGACGCTTCCCATTCTCGAAATCACCGGCCTCTCCAAGCACTATGGCGACGGCGATGACCGCACCGAAGTCCTCAGGGACGTGAACCTGAAGGTCTCGGAAGGCGAATTCATTGCCATCGTCGGCTTCTCCGGCTCAGGCAAGACGACGCTGATCTCGGCGATCGCCGGGCTGATCAACCCTGACGAAGGCGGCGTGATCTATTGCGGCAAGGAGATCGACGGCCCGGGCCCGGAGCGGGGCGTCGTCTTCCAGTCCTACTCGCTGATGCCGTGGCTATCGGTGCAGGGCAATGTCGCTCTGGCGGTTGACAGCGTATTCGGCGGCAAGCCGAAGGCTGAGCGCAAGGCCATTGCCGACAAATATATCGACATGGTCGGCCTGTCGCACGCTCGCGACCGCAAGCCGGCGGAACTTTCGGGCGGCATGCGCCAGCGCGTCGCCGTCGCCCGCGCGCTTGCCATGCAGCCCGAAGTACTGCTGCTCGACGAGCCGCTCTCCGCCCTCGACGCCCTGACCCGCGCCAAGCTGCAAGACGAATTCGCCGCGATCTGCGAGCAGGAGAAGAAGACGATTGTCCTCATCACGAACGATGTGGACGAGGCGATCCTGCTCGCCGACCGCATCATCCCGCTCACGCCTGCGCCGAACGCCACGCTTGAACGCGAGTTCGTCGTCGATATTCCGCGCCCTCGCGACCGCGCCGACATGAACCATGACGAAACGTTCATCGGCCTGCGTGGCTCGGTCACTCAATACCTGATGGATATTGGCGCGGAATACGGAACGGATCTCGAGAGCGATATAGTCCTCCCCGACATCGTTCCGATCACCCAGAAGCCGGAACTCCCGGACGCCTATGTACGCGCGTCCGAATCTTCGGTGAAGGAGCGCTATCTCGAATTCAGCCAGCTGAAAAAAGTCTATCCGACGCCGAAAGGCCCGCTGACCGTGGTCGACGGCTTCGAGATGAAGATGCGCAAGGGCGAATTCGTCACGCTGATCGGCCATTCCGGTTGCGGCAAGTCGACCGTCCTGTCGATGGTCGCCGGTCTGAACCCGATTTCCGAAGGGGCGATCATTCTCGACGGCAAACACATTACCCAGGCAGGCCCGGACCGCGCCGTGGTGTTCCAGGCCCCGTCGCTGATGCCGTGGCTGACGGCCTACGAGAATGTCGCCCTCGGCGTCGACCGTGTCTATCCGAACGCGACGGCGGCGGAACGCAATGACGTTGTCGAATACTACCTGGCCCGCGTCGGCCTCGCCGACTCGATGCACAAGGCAGCAGGCGATCTTTCCAACGGCATGAAACAGCGCGTCGGCATCGCTCGCGCATTCTCCTTATCGCCGAAACTGCTGCTGCTTGATGAACCGTTCGGGATGCTGGACAGCCTGACGCGCTGGGAGCTTCAGGACGTTCTGATGGACGTCTGGAAGCGCACCCAGGTCACGGCGATCTGCGTCACCCACGACGTCGACGAGGCGATCCTGCTCGCCGACCGGGTCGTGATGATGTCGAACGGGCCAAATGCCCGCATCGGCAACATCATGGCGGTTGATCTGCAGCGGCCACGCTCGCGCAAATCGCTGCTCGCGCACCCGCACTACTACGCCTATCGCGAGGAGCTTCTCGAGTTCCTCGAGGCCTATGAGGGCGGCGCCGACCCGACGCCGGAGCAACTGAAATCCATCGAAGAAAAGACAGCGCAACGGCTGGCCCGCCAGCACAAGGCAGCGCTGGAAGCTGCGGAGTGAAATCCATGAGCAAGCAGAAACTTGTCGTCATCGGCAATGGCATGGCACCGGGCCGTATGCTCGAAGACCTCTTCGAGAAAGCGCCTGACGCCTACGACGTGATCGTCTTCAACGCCGAACCGCGCGTCAACTATAACCGGCTGATGCTGTCGCCCGTTCTGTCTGGCGAGAAAGCCTACGAGGACATCATCACCCATGACGATGCCTGGTATGGCGAACGCGGCATCACGCTGCACAAGTCATCGCGGATTACGGCCATAGACCGTGACGCGAAAACTGTCACCTCGGAGAACGGCCTCACCGCGCCTTACGACAAGCTGGTGATCGCCACCGGCTCCAGCCCCTTCATCATCCCGGTTCCCGGCCATGATCTCGAAGGTGTTCTCACCTATCGCGATCTCGATGACGTCGAGGCGATGCTCGTTGCAGCGAAGAATGGCGGCAGGGCCGTCGTGATCGGCGGCGGTCTGCTCGGCCTGGAAGCAGCGGCTGGACTGAAGATGCAGGGCATGGACGTTACGGTTCTTCATTTGATGCCAACCTTGATGGAGCGCCAGCTCGACCAGGCGGCGGGCTACCTGTTGCAGAAGGCCTTCACTGATCGTGGCATTGACGTCATCACCAAGGCAAACACGCACGAGATCCTTGGCAAGGACGGCAAGGTCACCGGCATTCGTCTCGATGACGGCACCGAGATCGAGGCCTCGATCGTCGTTATGGCGGTTGGCATCCGGCCCTCGACGGATCTGGCGAAAGCCGCCGGCCTCGACACTGGGCGCGGCGTGAAAGTTGGCGATGACATGCTGACCTCCGATCCCGACATCTTCGCGCTCGGAGAGTGCGTGGAGCATCGCGGCATGTGCTACGGCCTCGTTGCGCCTCTCTACGAAATGGCCTCGGTAATCGCCGATCGGCTTATAGGCGGTGCCTCCGAATATTCAGGCTCGGTCACGGCGACCAAACTCAAGGTCACCGGCATCGATCTCTATTCCGCAGGCGATTTCGCGGAGGGCGACGACCGGCAGGAAATCGTCCTGCGAGACGCTACCGCCGGCATCTACAAGCGCCTCGTGCTGAAAGACAATCGCATCATCGGCGCTGTCCTTTATGGCGAGACGGCGGACGGCCCGTGGTTTTTCGACCTTCTCAAGAAAGGCGCAGATGTCTCCGACATGCGCGACACTCTCATCTTCGGCCAGGCCTACCAGGGGGGCGCCCCCCTGGACCCTATGGCGGCCGTTGCAGCCTTGCCGGATGATGCGGAAATCTGCGGCTGCAACGGCGTTTGCAAGGGCAAGATCCTCACAACAATCAGCGAGAAAGGCCTGGCCTCGCTCGATGATGTGCGCGCCCACACCAAGGCATCCAATTCGTGCGGAACCTGCACCGGGCTCGTCGAGCAGTTGATGGCTCTCACCTTGGGCGACAGCTACAACCCCGGCGCCATCCAACCGATGTGCGCTTGCACCGATCTCGGCCACGACGACGTGCGCCGGCTGATCAAGGCCAAAGTTCTCAAGTCCATTCCGGCTGTCATGCAGGAACTGGAGTGGAAGACCTCCTGCGGCTGCGCCAAATGCCGCCCGGCGTTGAACTATTACCTCGTCTGCGACTGGCCGGATGAA
The DNA here is from genome assembly GCF_037029545.1 of Nitratireductor sp. CH_MIT9313-5. Lineage (NCBI taxonomy): Bacteria > Pseudomonadati > Pseudomonadota > Alphaproteobacteria > Hyphomicrobiales > Phyllobacteriaceae > Nitratireductor > Nitratireductor sp. CH_MIT9313-5. The sequence continues at coordinate 667,055 of NZ_JAYMER010000014.1, forward strand.
TACGCCGACGACTACCAGTCGCGTTTCGTCAACGAACGCGTCCACGCAAACATTCAGAAGGACGGCACATACTCCGTCGTTCCGCGCATGTGGGGCGGCATGACGTCGTCGTCCGAATTGCGCGCGATCGCCGATGTCGTGGACAAGTTCAACATCCCGGCGGTAAAAGTCACCGGCGGCCAGCGTATCGACATGCTGGGCATCAGGAAGGAGGACCTTCCCGCTGTCTGGGCCGACCTCGGCAAGGCCGGCTTCGTTTCAGGGCAGGCCTATGCCAAGGGCCTTCGCACCGTAAAGACCTGTGTCGGCTCCGACTGGTGCCGCTTCGGCACGCAGGATTCCACCGGCCTCGGTATCCGCATCGAGAAATTCATGTGGGGTTCCTGGACCCCGGCTAAGGTGAAGATGGCGGTCTCGGGCTGCCCGCGCAACTGCGCCGAGGCGACCTGCAAGGATATCGGCGTCATCTGCGTCGACTCCGGGTTCGAGATCCATTTTGCCGGCGCCGCGGGCCTCGACATCAAGGGCACCGAGGTACTCGGCCTCGTAAAGTCGGAGGACGAGGCGCTCGAGCACATCGTGGCGCTCACCCAGATGTATCGCGAGCAGGGCCGCTACCTCGAACGCATCTACAAATGGGCCAAGCGCATCGGCCTTGACGAGGTGCGCCGCCAGATCCTCGACAATCCCGAGAAGCGCAAAGCCTATTTTGACCGCTTCGTCTTCTCGCAGAAATTCGCCCAGGTCGATCCCTGGTCGGAGCGCGTGTCCGGCAAGGACAAGCACGAGTTCAATCCCATGGCGACTGTCAAGCTGGAGGCAGCGGAATGAATGCGTTGATTCAGAACTGGGTCGCTATCGGCACGTTGAACGACATTCCGCGTCGCGGCGCGCGTTGCGTGAAGAACGGCGAGATGACCATCGCCGTCTTCCGTACCGTCGACGACAAGGTTTTCGCGCTGGAGGACAAGTGCCCGCACAGACAAGGCCCGCTGAGCCAGGGCATCGTCCATGACGGCTGCGTGACCTGTCCGCTGCACAACTGGGTGATCTCGCTGGAAACCGGCGAAGCGCAGGGTGCCGATGAAGGCAGCACACCGTCATTCCCCGTGAAATTCGACGGCGATACGATCCTGCTCGCGATCGGTATCAAGTGATGGTCGAGGCCGTTCGCACGACCTGTCCTTATTGCGGTGTGGGCTGCGGCGTCATCGTCTCGCGCAGCGACGATGGTCCCCTCACGGTCAAGGGGGACAAGGAGCATCCGGCGAACTTGGGCCGGCTCTGCTCCAAGGGGTCTGCGCTCGGCGAGACCGTCGACCTAAACGGTCGCTTGTTGCATCCGCGGATCGGCGGAAAGACGGCGGGTTGGGAAGAGGCGCTCGATCTTGTCGCGGCACGCTTTTCCGATGCCATTCGTGACCACGGTCCGCACAGCGTCGCCTTCTATGTCTCCGGCCAGATTCTTACCGAGGATTATTACGTCGCCAACAAGCTGATGAAGGGCTTCATCGGTTCGGCCAATATCGACACCAATTCGCGGCTCTGCATGGCCTCCTCCGTCGCAGGTCACCGCCGCGCTTTCGGCACGGACACGGTGCCCGGCATCTACGAGGATCTCGAACTTGCCGACCTGATCGTTTTGACCGGCACAAATCTCGCCTGGTGCCACCCGGTTCTCTACCAACGCATCGCAGCCGCAAAAGCCAAGCGCCCCGAAATGAAGGTCGTGCTGATAGATCCGCGCCGAACCATGACCGCCGACATCGCGGATATGCATCTTGCCATCGCCCCCGATGGCGATACCTCACTATTTGCCGGCCTGCTGGCGCATCTGGCGAAAAGCGGCGCGATCGACGCGGATTACATCGCCAAGCATACGAGCGGGTTCGCGAAGGCCCTCGACGCCGCCAATACCTTGACCTTCCACGAGATCGAGAGCGCGACTGGCCTGGATCGCGACCAATTGCTTTTATTCTATGCACTGTTCGCGAAAACGGAAAAAACCGTCACGGTTTACAGCCAGGGCGTCAACCAGTCGTCGATCGGCACCGACAAGGTGAACGCGATCATCAATTGCCACCTGGCCACCGGTCGCATCGGCCGGCCCGGCATGGGGCCGTTCTCGGTCACCGGCCAGCCCAACGCCATGGGTGGCCGCGAGGTCGGCGGTCTTGCCAACATGCTCGCAGCCCATCTCGATCTTGAGAATGCCTGCCACCGCGACATCGCGCAGCGCTTCTGGAATGCGCCTGCGATCCCGCAGAAGCCAGGCCTGAAGGCCGTCGACCTGTTCAAGGCAGTTGCCGACGGGCGCATCAAGGCTCTCTGGATTATGGCGACTAACCCGGTCGACTCCATGCCCGACGCCAACGCGGTGCGCGCCGCGCTGGACACCTGCCCCTTCGTCGTAGTTTCCGACGTCAACGCCGAGACTGACACGACCCGCCATGCCGACGTGCTGCTGCCGTCCGCGGCCTGGGGGGAAAAGGACGGCACGGTCACCAACTCCGAACGCCGAATTTCGCGCCAGCGCCCCTTCCTGCCCCTGCCCGGCGAGGCGCGGCCCGACTGGTGGCAGATGGCCGAGATCGGCAAGCGCTTGGGCCATGCCTGGGCGTTTTCATGGTCTGGTCCGGCCGCGATATATGTCGAATATGCGGCGATGACCGGCTTCGAAAATGCCGGCAGCCGCGACCTCGATATCGGTTCACACTCAGATATCGACGCGGAAGCCTATGACCGGCTTAAGCCGTTCCAGTGGCCGCAGCCGCGCGGCGTGACGCCGATCTCTACCCGTTTCTTTGCCAATGGCGGCTACTTCACGCCGGACCGCAAAGCGCGCTTTGTCGCCGTTGAGGCAGCGGTGCCCAAACGGGTGAGCGACGCGTATCCGTTCGTCCTCAACACCGGACGGGTGCGCGATCACTGGCACACCATGACCCGCACCGGAAAGAGCCAGCGCCTGTCAGCCCATATAGGCGAACCCTATGCCGAACTGCATCCGTCCGATGCCGCGTCGCTTGGGATTGCTGACGCCGATATCGCTGAAATCGAAAGCCCGCACGGCCGCGTCCTGGTCCGCGCCCTGGTCACGCCGCGCCAGCGGCAGGGATCGGTCTTCGTGCCGATGCACTGGACCGACCGCTTTGCCTCCAATGCCCGCATCGATGCCGTGGTTGCACCGGTCACTGACCCGCATTCCGGCCAGCCCGCTTCGAAACACGTCGCGGTTCGCCCCCGGCGTTTCGCGGCCGCAGTTTATGGCCTTGCCGTGTCAGCCGGAACGCCGGCAACACCTCCCGCTGACTACTGGGCGCTGGCCAGGCTGTCGGCGGGCTGGAAGCTGGAATTCGCCCACGCCGAGGCGGTGGACGACATCGAGGCTTATGCACGGCGGCTGTTCGGTCTCCCCGCGAATATCGGAGGGGAAGTGATCGCCTACGAGGACCAGGCGACCGGCGACCGGCGCCTCGCCGCAACCAAAGGTAAACGGCTGGTCGGCGCGCTCTTTCTCGCCCCCGACCCGGTCGGAGTTTCCCGCAGTTGGGCTGCCGGGCAACTGGCGGCGGAACATGGTGATCTCGCCGCCCGCTGGCGCCTCGTCGCCGGCCGCCCCGGCGCCGATATGCCCGACAAGGGGGCCATCGTCTGCTCCTGCTTCGGCGTCGGCGCGAAGGAGATCGCCGCCGCCATTCGCACTGGCTGCACCACTGTCGATGCCGTCGGCAAGCGGACCTGCGCCGGCACCAATTGCGGTTCCTGCAAATCCGAAATCAGGGAGATCGTCGATGAATATAGTATCGTCACCTCGGAGTGAGCCGTGTCATCCCCGGCACATCGACGACCTCGCCGCGTTGCCGGTCTTCTTCAAGCTGAAGGGTAAGCGTGCGGTCGTGGCCGGAGGATCGGACGCCGCTGCATGGAAGGCGGAACTCCTTGCGGCGGCAGGTGCCGAAGTGCATGTCTTCGCTGCCGAAGCTGACGCCGCGCTTCTGGCGCTGGCGGAATCGGCAACGGTCATCCATCACAATCACGACTGGTCGCGCGACACGTTCTCCGGCGCGGCTATTGCCATTTGCGATGCCGAGACTGACGAGGAGGCAGAAGACTTCTTCGAGGCTGCACGCGAAGCCGGTGTGCCCGTGAACGTGATCGACAAGCCGGCGTTCTGCGAATTCCAGTTCGGTTCCATCGTCAATCGTTCCCCCGCCGTTATTGCGATCTCGACCGATGGCGCGGCGCCGATCCTCGGGCAGGCAATCCGCCGTCGCATCGAGACGCTGATCCCCCCGGCTTTGGCCGACTGGGCAGGGATCGCCCGAGACATTCGCGACACCGTTACGAAAAGGCTCGCGGCAGGACAGCAGCGGCGCGCCTTCTGGGAACGCTTCACGGATCGAGCCTTTGGATCGGCTCCGCCCCCCGCCGCCATCGACGAATTGACGCGCGAGGCGGACTCGATTGTCGCCGGGCTGGGCCAGCATCAGGGACGCGTCACGCTGGTCGGTGCCGGACCGGGTGATGCGGAATTGCTGACGCTGAAGGCGGTGCGCGCCCTGCAGGCCGCCGACGTGATACTGTTCGACGATCTCGTTTCCGAAGACGTGCTGGAACTGGCGCGCCGGGAGGCCAAGCGTATGCTGGTCGGCAAGCGCGGCGGGCGCGAGAGCTGCCGCCAGGACGACATCAACAACATGATGGTGTCGCTGGCAAAAGCCGGCAAACATGTCGTCCGGCTGAAGGGCGGCGATCCGATGATCTTTGGTCGTGCCGGAGAGGAGATCGCACGGCTGGAGGCGGCGGGCGTTCCCGTCTCGGTCGTCCCGGGTATCACCTCCGCGCTGGCGATGGCATCCTCGCTCGGCGTGTCGCTTACGCACCGCGATTGCGCCCAGTCGGTGCGCTTTGTCACCGGTCACAGCCGCAAGGGAGAACTGCCCCGTGACATCGATTGGAAGTCGATCGCCGATCCAAAAACGACGACGATCTTCTACATGGGTGGGCGGACTGCAGGCGAAATCGCCTCGACACTGATCAATCGGGGGCTGCCCGCCGATACGCCGGTTGTTATCGCCAAGGCAATTTCGCGCCCCGGTCAGAGACAGTGGACTGGCGCGCTTTATGATATGTCAGCCGCCATTGGCGAGATGGGGTACGACGAACCTGTTCTGATTGGTGTTGGCGAAGTGTTTTTGGCTGCTCGTGGGCGGGCACTCCCCGCCTTGGCTGCAGCACCATTCTGAGACTGGATAGCCCAAGGGCTTGCCGCTACGCGGCACACATCAACTACCTCATATATCACGAGCCGCAAGCGTGGCCTTGAAACGAGCATCCAAGGCCACGGGTCGGTGTAGGTGGACCCTGACTTCCGATAGTACGTTTTTTCCATGCATTGAAAGCTGCAGCGGCAGGTGGCCGAATCTTGCTGCCGAATGATGCCCGTGCTCAGATTGTTGACAAAGGCTTGAAAAACCTAGCGGCTTCTGCGTGGCCCCACGCAGGCCTTGCCTGAAGACAATAGCCCAAGAAACATAATAAAATCAAGGAGATAGTGGTGGGTGATGTAGGGATCGAACCTACGACCCGCTGATTAAGAGTCAGCTGCTCTACCAACTGAGCTAATCACCCGACCGTTTCCTCTTGCGAGGCCCGCCGATGGTTGCGGCGGAGTGAGTGGGTCATTATCCCGTATGGCGGATTCGTGCAACCCCTTCATGACAGTGTTTTTCGCCGAGCCTCACTTTTTTCACCGGATCAATGCCGACGGCACAACGGGCGCGGCAACACCCCTCATAAATCAAGCGTTCCGGTAGCAATTTGCACGGCACCGCCTCCGATGCGTGCAGCCTCGATATTCCCGCCCTTGATATCCATTTCCAGGCGGATATGCGACGGGCGTCCCATCTCAAGCCCCTGCTCTATCCAGAACTGATGCGCGCCATCCACGGGCGCATCGAAAGAGTTGATCGCTCCGGCAAATGCCGCCGCCGCCGAACCTGTTGCCGGGTCCTCGTCAATTCCCGACAAGGGGGCGAGCATGCGCGCGTGGAAGGCATTCTCGTGGCCAACGGTCTCACGGCAATAAATATAGGCTTCCGCCCGGACACCATCGTGAAATGGCGCCAACTCCTCCCAAAGCACTGCATTTGCACGTGCGCGACCGGCAGCACCCAGATCTGCTACCGGAACCAGCACGAAGGGCACGCCCGCCGACCACAGGCTGAGCTTGTGGTTCTCGAAACCCAATTCGTGATGAGAAAGACCCAACGCAGCCGCCACTGCCTCTGCGGGTGGAGCATCATCCAGTTGCACGGGCAGTCGCGGCAGGTCGAACTCAGCAAAAACACCGGCGGCACTCGAATTGACGGCGCAACGTACTGCGCCGACATTCTCCTCCAGAACGACAATGGCGGATTGCGCGACATCACCCAACGCGCCATTGCGCCTCGCCAGCGCTATCGCCGTCCCGACAGTCGGGTGGCCTGCAAACGGCAACTCATGGCGCGGCGTAAAAATGCGGATGCGTGCGGTGTGCAAAGGGTTGTCCGGCGGCTGCACGAACACAGTCTCCGAAAGGTTGAACTCGGCAGCAATGCGCTGCATCTGCCCACCGTCAAGCCCGTCGCCATCGAAGACGACGGCAAGCGGATTTCCGCTGAGCGGCGTGTCGGTAAAGACATCGTAGATGGCGTAGGAACGTGACGTCATCGCAATACTCCAATGTTCAGACCAGCCTCAGTCCGAAGGCAGTGCCAGCGTCATGGCTACCGGGCAATGGTCCGATGCTTTCGGGCGATCCCAGCCGGTACGCGGATAGCGCTCGACTTCCAGACCAGGAGGAAAAGGTGTGCGCCAAGGCTGGCCGCCTCGAACTATATCGGGCAGCCCGGTCGAGCGCTCGGCCAATGCTGGTGAGAGGAGCATGTAATCAAGCTGACACAGATGCCGCTCCTCGGGGCCCCGCGTGTGATAGAGCGTCCAGCGGTCGAGCTCCGGACGTCGCTCAACGACATTCACGCAGAAACCATCTTCCGTCAGGATATCGATGCTGTTGGGTTCACTCTCCCGCACGGGCTCGAAACTGTAGCCATCAAACATGTCGCCGCTGATGACCACCCTCTCGCGGTAATCGTTCAGATCGCCGCAGATGACCCAGTCATGGTCGCGCGCATTCTGAGCGCCATAACGCTTGGAGATGATGTGGCGGATGGCGCGAGCCTCGGCGATGCGCACCGGCATACTCGCGGTTCTACCGTCCATTCCGTTACGCGGCGGACTCATTGCCTTGAAATGCGCGCCAAAAATGCTGAAATCGCGATCGCCAATCCTCAGATCCACTTGCAGGCAGTCGCGCCTGAAGATCCGTTCATCCGGCTCAATGTTGAGCTCCGCCAGTGCCGCATTGTGCAGATCAAGATCACGAAAAGTGAGATGTGCGTGGCTGGTCATGCCGACAAATTCGATCGGCTCGCCATCAGCGGTCTCGCGGCGCATCATGATTGCAACATCAATGCCGCGCCCATCGTTGCCTTGGCTGCAATATTTCTCGCGATACCCCTCACCGATCATCTTGAACAGATAGCCATATTCGAAGGCCTTTAGCGCGGCGAGATTGTCGACCTCCTGCAGGCAGATAATATCGGCTCGTGTTGCCGCTATCGCCAGCGCGGTTAGCTGGCGCGCATCATCCGTATGCGCAACCATGCGAGCGCTCTCAAGTGCACGATATTGCTCTTCGGTCTTGATATCGTAGAGAGCAAGCGCGCGATCCTGCCGAATATCGTTCTTGAAACCGGAGAAGTCGAACCGGTTCATCAGATTTTCGACATTGAAGGTAGCAAGGCGAAAGGTCATTCAGCAGCTATGCCTGCTGGATCGTCCAAAGACAAGGCGTACCGGCTTTGCCCTTCACCTGCCGCAAAACCGCGCCAAACACGGCTTAACCTGCAACCAATGTGTTCATGCGCCATTCATGGTGCATATGAAAGATTGCGGCATCCTCCGGCGGTTTTGGGCTTGGGCCGTCGCTCGTGCAGATTGGAGATGAACGATGAAAGCAATATTTTCCGCGATGGCCGTCGCCAGTATTCTGAGCATCGGCATGGCTGCGGCCCCAGCAAGTGCTTCTGCTCTCGGCGCTGTCTCGCAGCCGGTCACGGCAGCAGAAGGTGCTGGAACTTTGGTTCAGAAGGTGGATCATAAGCGGCACAGGAAGCATCACGCCAAGCGGCACTATCACCGCAAGCACTGGCGCCGCCACCATTCGCGCCCGCGCGCCGGCATCTATTTCGAGTTCGGCACGCCCGGCTATCGGCGCCCCTATTATGATCGTCCCTATTATGCGCGTCCGCGATATGTACGCCCGGCACCGCGCGGGAGGGCGACGCGCGCGCACGTCAACTGGTGCTATGACCGCTACCGCTCTTACCGCGCATCGGACAACACGTTCCAGCCTTACAACGGTCCGCGTCGTCAGTGCCGCTCGCCATACTGGCCTCGCTGAAGACACGAAATCCCCAAATGACAAATGCCCGGTGCAGCACATGCACCGGGCATTTTTGTTCTAGGTTACGACTGAATCAACGTGTCAGCTGTGCAAGGCAAGCCGCTGAATGATCAGTTCTTTTCCTTGTCGACCAGCTTGTTCTTGGAAATCCACGGCATCATGCCGCGCAGCTTTTCGCCGACTTCCTCAATCGGATGTTCGTCATTCAGGCGACGGGTGGCCTTGAAGCGGGCTGCACCGGCATGCCACTCCTGCATCCACTCAGTGGTGAAGCGGCCAGACTGGATGTCTTGCAGAACGCGCTTCATTTCCGCCTTGGTCTCGGCAGTGATGATGCGCGGACCCGTTACATACTCACCCCACTCAGCGGTGTTGGAGATGGAGTAGTTCATGTTGGCGATACCGCCCTCATAGATGAGGTCGACGATGAGCTTGACTTCGTGAAGGCACTCGAAATAGGCCATTTCGGGCGCATAGCCACCTTCAACGAGCGTTTCGAAGCCGGCGCGGATGAGTTCGACGAGGCCGCCGCACAGAACAACCTGCTCACCGAACAGATCGGTCTCGCACTCTTCGCGGAAGGTGGTTTCGATGATGCCCGAACGACCACCGCCCACACCGCAGGCATAGGACAGGCCGAGATCAAGCGCATTGCCTGACGCGTCGTGGTGAACAGCAACCAGGCAGGGCACGCCGCCGCCCTTCTCATATTCGCCGCGCACCGTGTGGCCCGGCCCCTTCGGAGCAACCATCAAGACGTCAACGGTCTTCTTCGGCTCGATCAGGCCGAAATGCACATTGAGGCCGTGAGCAAATGCAATCGCAGCGCCGTCGCGGATATTCGGAGCGATTTCGGAGTTGTAGATGCCCGCCTGAAGTTCATCGGGCGTCGCCATCATCATCAAGTCGGCCCAGGCTGCTGCTTCTGCAACCGTCATCACCTTGAAGCCGTCGGATTCGGCTTTCTTGGCGGTCGCCGAACCGGCGCGCAATGCGACCACGATGTCCTTCGCGCCTGAATCCTTCAGATTGAGCGCATGAGCACGACCCTGGCTGCCATAGCCAATGATGGCGACCTTCTTGGATTTGATCAGGCCGAGATCGGCGTCGCGATCATAATAGACTCGCATTTCGTTTCCTTCCTTGAACTAAAATGAGATGAAATCACACCGGCGACAGGCTCAAACGCCAGCCACCCTCTCCTCTTCCCGCGCAGCATAAAGCGCGAAAAACTTTGCCACTGCAGCCTCTGCGAGTTCTTCGAACTGCTCCGGCTGCCTTGCACCCGCGTCACCGAGCAGCATCCGCACATGCAAGTCGCGGACGATCAGTCCGTACAGGACGTGGTAGGTGTCATCGCGATCGTCATAATGGATCAGCCCGCGCCGTTTGCCCGCTTCGAGAAGTGCACCTGCACGCTGATCGATCCGCTTTCGGCCGCGCTCGATGAGAAGCTGCGCCAGGCTGTTGCCCTCCTGGCTCGCCTGGCCGATGGCCAGCCGGTTGAGCGCCAGCGAAACGTCGCCGGCGAGCACGTTCAGAAGATCCTTGGCGAAGGCGAGCAGATAGGCCCGGTAGCGCTGCGCGTCCATTGCTGCACCGTCATCGGTGAAGGTGCGCACCTTGCTGGCCTGGTAGGAGATCATCGCTGCAAGCAAGCCCTCGCGGTCCCCGAACCATTTGTAGAGGCTTTCCTTGGAACAGCTTGCTGCCCTCGCAACACCTGCAGTCGTCAGTGCCTTCTCTCCCCCGGCCACAAGAAGGCCGAGAGCGGATTCAAGGACCGCCTGCTGCCGCGGTGTGAATTCATCGCTGTGGTTTGTATTCTCAGGCACCTTCGCCCGCCTCACTCTTTACAGTACCGTACGGTACGGTTCTGACACGAGTCGTTCGCAAGGGCAAGAGGAGGATCAAAAATTTTCGAGCTAATAATCTCGCCTCTGTTGCAAGCGGTGCACGCTGTTAACCAATTGTTAAGATTTGGGGTTTACAACCTTAAGTATAGTGCTTTGAGGCCTCCTCAACTATTTTGAAGACAGCATTTACCCCAATCTTTTTCTCCCAAGACATTGGCGGCACTGCGTTTTGCAGTGTCGCCACTTTTCATTTGACCTGCGCACCGCCCAACGCTTTGAGGAAGCGCTCGACCGTACCGGCCATACCGTGCACAAGCGCATCAGCGGTCAGCCCATGACCGATGGAAACTTCCGCCAGATCGGGCAGAGCCCGCACGAGAGCTGGAAGGTTATCCACCGTCAAATCATGGCCTGCATTGACCCCAAGCCCCAGAGAGCGGGCTGCTACACCAACTTTTTCAATATCTTTCAGATGTTTGGCTGCTTTCGAGGAATCATCATGGCAGCCACCATAGGGTCCGGTATAAATTTCCACACGATCTGCGCCCAATTCACGGGCGACCGCTAGATCCTCCGCCGATGCATCGGGATCGCAGAACAACGATACACGCATGCCGCCCCTCTTCAGCCGCTTCACGACAGGCGCCAGAAGCTCGCGCGATGCGTGGAAGTTCCAGCCATGATCTGATGTCGCCTGCGCGGGATCATCGGGAACCAATGTCACCTGCTCGGGCTGCGTCTTTTCAACCAGAGCGATAAAATCATCCGTCGGATAGCCTTCGATATTGAACTCCGCATGCGGAAATTCGTCATCAATCAACGCACGGATTTCAGGTAGATCGCTGAAGCGAATATGTCGTTGGTCCGGTCGCGGGTGAACGGTCAACCCTTGCGCGCCTGCCTGCAGGGCAATTCGTCCCAGCCCCGTCACACTTGGCCAAGGCAGATCGCGCCTGTTGCGCAGCATCGCGACAGCGTTCAAATTGACGGAAAGTGTGGCAGCCATGACGTCCTCGTACAGTGATCGCTGGCGAACCTATACGCGCTTGGCGCGGAACGCGAGAGGGCCAGTCCTCGTTACTTCCTGTACAGGAACCCAAGCCGCTGGAAGATGGCCTGCAGAAGATGCTGAACAACGAGACTCCACACGTAAAGCGCATCGAGACATCGCGCGAGGATGCCGTTGCCTTCGAGGTGACCGGCCATATCACGACCGCCGACATCGAAAATCTCTATGGTCTTCTCGATGGCATCTATGTCGTGCACGAGAAGATTGACCTGCTTGTGCTCATTCACCACTACGAAGGCTTCGACTGGAACGCGGCTTTGCGTGAAGGCACAATCGCAGGCAAGACCAAGGCGCTGAAACATGTGCGCAAATACGCTCTTATCGGCGGCCCATCATGGATGGGGACCACCCTGGCGCTGTTCAGGCCTTTTCTGTCCATAGACATGAAGCATTTCGACCTCGACGAACAGGAACATGCGTGGAAATGGCTGGGAGCAGAGCCCCGGCCGATCGAGTAGCAGGCCACGGCATCGTGACTGGCCAGTGAGCCCGGAAAAGTGCTCCCATAGATCCGTCAATGGGAGGCTGAGCTATGAGATCCAGAGCAATTGCCCTTGGCATTGCGTTCATGCTGATATCTGTTCCCGCCAGCGCCAATCCGGATCGCTGGCGCGGTGAAGGCTGGAAGACTGACTTCAGCAGGACCACGGTCGAGTGGAGCGAAATTCTCTCCGGCGGCCCTCCGCGCGATGGCATCCCCTCAATCGACGATCCGCGCTTCGAGAAAGCATCGACCGTAAAGGGTCTCGCCGAGCGTGAACCAGTAATCCGATTGCAGATCGGCGATGAGATCCGCGCCTACCCTCTTAGCGTTCTGACCTGGCACGAGATCGTCAATGACGAGTTCTACGGCCAACCGGTGGCCATCACCTATTGTCCTCTATGCAATGCTTCGCTGGTGTTCGACCGTCGTCTGGACGGGCAGGTTCTCGAATTTGGCACCACCGGCAAGCTGCGCAACTCCGACCTCGTCATGTATGACCGGCAGACCGAGAGCTGGTGGCAGCAGTTCACGGGCGAAGCTATTGCCGGCACATTGACCGGTCGCCGTCTGAGGCTGGTACCCTCCCGCATAGTGGCATTTGGCGAATTCGCGAAAGCCAATCCCGATGCGAAGGTGCTCGTGCCGAACGACCGAAATTTCCGTGACTATGGGCGCAATCCCTATATGGGTTACGACACCGCCGCGGCCCCCTTCCTTTATCGAGGGGACCTGCCGGACAACATCCCCGCAATGAGCCGGGTCGTGGTCATCCGCACGGATGGGCAGCCGATAGTGGTAAGCTTGGATATGGTTCGCAAATCAGGCTTCTCGAAAGACGGTTACGAGGTCGCCTTCCAGGCTGGCGTGGCATCAGCCTTGGACACCGCAGCCATCGCGCAGGGACGTGACGTAGGAACGGTGCGGGTCACGAAGAACGGCGAAGATGTCCCGCACGACGTGACATTCGCTTTCGTCGCCCATGCGTTCCACCCCGAGGCTGCCATCATCACCGAGTGATCAGCGCACGATGGTCAACCGCTCCGCAGCACGGGTAATGGCTGTGTAAAGCCAACGCTGACGCGTATCGCGAAAGGCATAGCTTTCGTCGAACAGCACCACATTGTCCCATTGCGAGCCCTGAGCCTTGTGCACGGTCAAGGCATAGCCATAGTCGAAGTCATCAAAGCGCTTCTTGGTCTGCCACGGAATATCGGCTTCCGGATCCTCAAACTGCGCCTTGAGCAGCTTGATCTTGGCGACACCGCGATCCGGATCATCCTCCTCAGGCGAAACGAGCAGATTGATGCCCGGTTTGATGGTCTCCTTGGCGGAGGTCATCACCTTCCAAAGCGAGCCGTTGAGCAGTCCCTTAGCCGGATCGTTGCGCAGGCATACCAGCTTGTCTCCCGCCTGTGGATAGACGGCATCGAAGCCCTTCAGCTCGCGGAGGCGGGCATTGTAGCGCCGGCGCGTTCTGTTTGTTCCAACCAGCACCTGGTCGGCATCCAGCACCAGTTCCCGATCAACCTGCGCCTTGGAGATCACCTGAGCCGCGCCGTAATTGCCATGCATGAATTCCCGCCCCTCGCGCACATCGAGTGCCAGCCGCACAATGGGATTGTCCCGCGCCTGACGATGGATCTCGGTGAGCAGAAAATCAGGCTCATGCTCCGTAAAGAAGCCGCCACCCGAAATGGGCGGAAGCTGGGCGGGATCACCAAGAACGAGAATGGGCGTTCCGAATGTCAGCAGATCACGCCCCAGCGCCTCGTCGACCATCGAGCACTCGTCAATGACGATAAGTGCTGCCTTGGCCACCGGACTTTGGCGATTAAGCGAAAAGGTTGGCGATATGGATGTTCGCCCCGTCGTTTCATCTTCGACCTGTTCTTCGCCCCGTGGGCGGTAGATCAGGGAATGGATCGTGCGGGCATTTGTTGCCCCCTTCGAGCGCAGAACCTGCGCGGCCTTTCCGGTGAAGGCGGCAAACTGCACCTCACCATCCACATGTTCGGCGAAATGGCGGGCGAGCGTTGTCTTGCCCGTACCGGCATAGCCGAACAGCCTGAAGACCTGGCTCTGGCCATCACGCAACCATCGCGCAACGGCCTGAAGCGCTTCATCTTGCTGAGGTGCAAATTCCATGACTTCGAAGAACAGGATTCGGGCTGGTTATGCAAGCGATGGAACCGGCTGTAGAACCTCCACGTTGCCTGCACATGAAGCCAACCACCATTCCAGGTCTGCTCGCCGCACTTGTTCTCAGCCTCGTCACGCTTAGCGCGTGCTCTTTTCCCGCCGACATGCACGGGACGTCGCAGAAGGTTTCCGGTTCCGTTCTGGTGGTTGGTATTCTTGGTGCCGACACGGCTGGCCCGCGTGAGACCGAGATCATCAACCGGATTGCGCAGCATTTCGATGCACGGCTCATGTGGGTAAGCGGAGAGTCACACCGCCTAGTTTCGGATCTGGAGAGTGGGAAGGTTCATCTGCTCGCCGGCGCTATCCCGCAGACCACGCCGTTCTCCAATAAAATCGGCCTCAGCAGACCCCTCGCCTATACGATCATTGGCGACAAGCGTCACAAGACCGTGTTGGCAGTGCGCAAGGGTGAGAACGCATTCCTTCTGGAGGTCAATCGGGCCATAGGCGAAAGTCCATGAAACACTATCAGCAACTGCCCGAAGACATTGTCGATACCTTGAACCACGCTCGCCGGCTTGAATGGTGGACGCTTGGATTTATCAGCTCGATCGTCATTGTCATGTACTTCGCCGTGGGTTCGAGCCAGGCGATGAAATCGGCATGGGCAGAAGACCTGCTCAGCCTCCTGCCACCAATCCTCTTCCTGGCGGCAACTGCAGTCGAACGAAAACCGCCTACGGAATTCTACCCCTATGGTTTCCACCGCGCAGGTTCGCTCGGCTTCTTCGCCTCTGCCATGGCTCTCACTGCTATGGGCGGTTACTTGCTGTTCGAGGCGGCAATGACCCTCTTGAACCGCGAACATCCCAGCATTGGGAGCGTGCGCGTGTTCGGGCGTGAGGTTTGGCTCGGCTGGCTCATGATGGCAGCCTTGCTCTACTCAGTCATTCCTCCTGTAATCCTCGGACGAAAGAAGAAGAAGCTTGCGCGCAAGCTGCGCGACAAAATTCTCTACACTGATGCAGACATGAATGCGGCCGACTGGCAGACCGGTGCTGCGGGTATCGTTGGCATAATCGGGATCGGACTGGGCTTCTGGTGGGCGGACGCCGCGGCAGCCGGCATCATTTCCTTCTCCATCCTGAATGACGGATTGCGCAATACCCGCACGGCCTTTGCCGAACTGATGGACGGCGCCCCGCGCAAGATCGATGCTGCCGAGATCAGCGAGACGGCAAAACAGATCAAACACCGCCTTCAGAAGCGTAACCCGAACCACCGTGTGCAAATTCGCCAGACCGGCCGCTATATCAGGGCGGTCGTGGTGCCCGAGCGACACGAGGCCATTTCTCAGGAGAATGCGAAACTTCTTGCTGACAAGGATGCCTGGCAGCTTACCGAAGTCTCACGCGCGGTCAGCTCGACGACGGCGTTGGACGCGGCAAACGAGGACGATAAACGTTAGAGCCGCATCTAGCGCAGCATCGGCCAGAGGGTGACAACCAACGCCACACCCATAGCGATATTGAACCATTTCAGACGCGCCGGGTCCGACAGGAAACCGCGCAGAGCAACACCAAAGCCTGCCCAGATATAAAAAGTTGGCACTGCCATGGTCACGAAGCCCATAGCGACAATCAACACAGAGAGATATGGCGCGGCAGTTGTCGAATAGATGGCCATGGCCGTCATGCCCATCACCCACGCCTTCGGATTGACCCACTGGAACGCGGCAGCCTGCAGGAAGGTCATGGGCTGGTCCGTCTCATCATTGCTCTTTCCCATGGAGCGAGAGGTTGCGATCTTCCAGGCGAGATAGACGAGATAGGTCCCGCCGCATATCTTCATGACCAGCTGGAGCTGCGGAAACGCGGAAAAAAGCGCTCCCAAGCCCAGGCCGATGGAAAGCAGCAGCGAGAAGAAGCCAAAGGCGATACCAACCATGTGCGGCAGCGTCCGGCGCAGGCCGAAGTTCACGCCGGACGCAAGCAGCATGAAATTGTTCGGCCCCGGCGTTACTGAAGACACGAAGGAAAAGACCAGCAGAGCCGAAACGACTTCAAGTTCCATGAAATATTCCTGCCGGGCATAACCCGGCGAAGTAAATTGAGAAGGAAAACCTCAGGCAGTCTGGCGTCACATGCCCTCTGGACCACGATTCATGGCAGCCGCACCCGTCCGGCACACTTCCACGAGCCCGAGCGGTGTCATGATGGAGATGAACTGCTCGATCTTCGATACGCGTCCGGTGATCTCGAAAATGAAATGTTCGGTATTTGCATCGATCACCTGCGCGCGGAACGCATCCGCCAGACGCAGCGCCTCCACGCGCTGTTCACCCTTGCCGCGCACTTTCACCAGCGCGAGTTCGCGTTCCATTGCCCTGTCGTGACCACGCTCTTCGGCAACCTCCGACAGATCCACCACGCGGTGCACAGGTACGATACGTTCAAGCTGGTGCTTGATCTGTGTCAGGACATGCGGCGTGCCGCGGGTCACAATGGTGATGCGTGAAAGATGCTTCTCATGCTCGGTTTCCGAGACGGTGAGGCTATCAATATTGTATCCGCGACCGGAGAAAAGCCCGATCACGCGGGCGAGCACGCCGGGCTCATTGTCCACGAGCACCGCAAGTGTGCGGCGCTCATCGCGCTCGGTTTCCTTGGTGATGAAGTAGGCCGAACCCGTAGGCTGAAGTTGTGCATTCATTCGATGAATCTCTTTTTCAGTTCATTCGCGCAAGCGATTCAAATGACTCTGTTTTCGCGATCTCAGACCAGCGAACGGCCTTCCGCGTCAATTGCATTGGCAACAGCCTCGTCCGTGGCTTCATCGGGCAGCAGCATCTCATTATGCGCCTTGCCGGAGGGGATCATCGGGAAGCAATTGGCGAGATTGGCGACACGGCAGTCGAAAATGACCGGCTTGTCGACCTCGATCATCTCGCGGATCGCATCATCCAATTCGCCCGGCTTCTCGCAGCGTATGCCGTGCGCTCCATAGGCTTCCGCCAGCTTCACGAAGTCTGGCAGCGCCTCGGTGTAGGAATGGGACAGACGGTTGCCATGAAGCAATTGCTGCCACTGGCGCACCATGCCCATATACTGGTTGTTCAGAATGAAGATCTTGATCGGAGCACGGTGCTGAACTGCAGCACTCATCTCCTGGATCGTCATCAGGACCGAAGCATCGCCTGCAATGTCGATCACCAGCGCATCCGGATGCGCAACCTGCACGCCCAGTGCAGCCGGCAGGCCATAGCCCATCGTCCCAAGGCCACCTGAAGTCATCCAGTGGTTCGGCTTCTCGAAACCGAAATGCTGTGCGGCCCACATCTGGTGCTGGCCCACCTCGGTGGTGATGTAGGTATCACGGTCTTTGGTCAGCGCACTCAGCCGCTCGATTGCGTATTGCGGCATGATGACATCATTGTTGTGCTGGTAGGCAAGCGAGTTGCGCGCACGCCACTTCCCGATCTGCTCCCACCACGGCTGCAGCGCCTTCTTGTCAGCTTTTGCGCCCGCCCGCCACAAGCGCACGAGATCCTCCAGGACCTGCCCGCAATCTCCGATGATCGGAATATCGACATGGACATTCTTGTTGATCGAGGAAGGATCGATATCGATGTGGATCTTCTTCGAATCCGGCGAGAATGCATCGAGACGCCCGGTGATGCGGTCATCAAAACGTGCACCGATGCACAGCATGACGTCACAATCATGCATGGCCATATTGGCTTCATAGGTGCCGTGCATGCCCAGCATGCCCAGCCAGTTGTCACCGGAAGCCGGATAGGAGCCAAGCCCCATCAGCGTGGAGGTGATCGGGAAACCGGTCAGCTCGACGAGTTCGCGCAGAAGCTGGCTTGCCTCCGGCCCCGCATTGATGACGCCGCCGCCTGAATAGATCACCGGACGTTTGGCGGATGCCATCAGCGCCACGGCCTCACGCACCTTCTCCTGATCGCCCTGGACACGCGGCTGGTAGCTCGTGCGCGGTGCCGTCTGCGGCGGCGTGTAGAGACCGGTGGCGAACTGCACATCCTTGGGCACATCAACGACAACGGGACCGGGACGGCCGGTCTGTGCAACATGGAAGGCCTCGTGAAGCACGGCGGAAAGCTCGTTCACGTCACGGACCAGCCAATTATGCTTCGTGCAGGGACGGGTAATGCCCACCGTGTCGCATTCCTGAAACGCATCGGAACCGATGAGCGTGGTCGGCACCTGACCAGTGATGCAGACCAGCGGGATCGAGTCCATAAGCGCATCCTGCAGCGGCGTCACCGCATTTGTAGCACCCGGACCGGAAGTGACGAGCATGACGCCGGCCTTGCCGGTCGAACGTGCATATCCTTCAGCGGCATGCCCTGCCCCCTGCTCGTGGCGAACCAGGATATGCTGGACTTCGTCCTGCTGGAAAAGCTCGTCATAGATGGGAAGGACCGCGCCGCCCGGATAGCCGAAAATATGCTCGACGCCGTTGTCCTTGAGCGCCTGGATGACCATTTCCGCGCCTGTCATCTCTCTGGTGCCCGCTTCGGCGGCTTGTGCTTTTGGCGCTCGCGTATCCATTTCTTCCGATCCCGTCTTTTCCTGATTGCGTCGTCGTCTGGCCAATAAAAAAGGCCCCCGGTGGGAGCCTGTCTTTCGCACATGAGTGGCTCTCGCCCGGCGGCTACGCCGCCCTGCCCATGTGCGTTCCTACTACGATAAGAATATTCTTCATCATGGCGCGGACAATAAGACCGAAAATTGCGCCGGTCAACCTACAAATGCCCCCTCATTGTCCGCTTCTGCTGCGTTGCCATATCACACGTTAATCGCTCGGCAACCATAGGCGCAAACGCTGCCTTAACCCAGCCACAGATATTCTGGCTCGACGGGGTAAAGGGGCATGAAATGTATCTAGATGCGACATCCAGTCAGGGCGAAGCAACATCACAGGAGCGCCGTCGCAACGACCAGCCGTCATCGCGCGTTCTGGGCCACGTTGTTCAGTGTGATGGCGCCCGCGCAGTAATCGCTGCTTCCGTCGGCAGCGACGCAGGCGAAACGGGAAGCATCTGGACCGTGGGCAAGATGATCTCGATCAATCTGGGCACCACACGGACCGTCGGTCTCATCTATGCCATTGAGCGTCCTGAGCGCCATTGGGAAGAAGACAGCAACAACCCCATCATGATCTGCGTGGAGTTGATCGGTGAAGTGCGTGACGAAGGCGGCACTGCCCGCTTCGACCGCGGCATCACCGACTATCCGCATATTGGTGCGATCGCCCACCGCATCCGTTCACATGATCTGCGCGCCATCTACGATCTCGGCGGCCGCCGCTCTGTCGCCATAGGCAACCTGTCCCAGGATCACTCCATCGATGCATGCCTGGCAGTCGACGAGACGCTTAACCGGCACTTTGCGGTGGTTGGCACGACCGGCGTCGGCAAATCCACGGCTGTCTCCCTTCTGCTGCGCAAGATGGTGGAGACCCGTCCCGACCTGCGCGTCATGATCCTTGATCCGCACAACGAATTCGCCTCCGCGCTTCCCGAATACAGCGTGCGCATCGACACCAACACGCTGGAGCTTCCATTCTGGCTCTTCCGGCTGGAAGAGTTTGTCGAAGTCATTTTTCGTGGCCGCGAGGCAGTGGACGAGGAGGTCGAGCTCCTGCGTGATCTCATCACGCAAGCCAAGCACCACTATCGCGATCCAGGGGCTCTTAGCTCACTGCGCCGTACCACCGACAAATCCGACATTACCGCGGATACGCCTATCCCCTACCGGATGACGGATCTGCTGCGCGAGCTTGACGACCGGATGGGGCAACTCGACCAGAAGGTGGAGCGCCCGCATTACCGTCAGCTGCGCATTCGTCTGGAAGCTGCCATCAACGATCCGCGCTATCGCTTCATGTTCTCCTCGCGGCTGATCGAGGACACGATCCACCAGACCATTGGGCATCTGTTCCGCATTCCAGGAGACGGTCGTCCCGTAACCTGCTTCGAAATGTCGGGGCTTCCCGGCGAGGTGGTAAATTCGGTCTGCTCCGTCATCGCACGGCTGGCGTTTGATCTTGCATTATGGAGCGAAGGTCGCCTGAAGCTGTTGATGCTATGCGAGGAAGCGCACCGCTACATGCCGGCCGACAGTCGCCTTGGCTTTGCCCCGACACGTCATGCCCTCGCACGTATTGCCAAGGAAGGCCGCAAATATGGCTGCTACCTCGGCGTTATCACACAGCGGCCCGGCGACCTTGATCCGACCGTGCTCTCGCAGTGCTCCACGGTCTTTGCAATGCGCCTCGCCAACGAGCAGGATCAGGCGATCATCCGTTCGGCAATTGCCGACTCTTCCGCTTCTTCCCTCTCCTTCCTGTCCTCCATGGGCCAGCGTGAAGCGATCGCCTTCGGTGACGGCGTCGCAACCACAATGCGCATGAAGTTTCAGGAACTGCCGCAGTCTCTCCTGCCCGGCGTTAAGGATCGAAAGCTGGAAAGCATGGACGGAAAGCCCGAAGAGGTCGATCTCGTCGGCATCGTCAATCGCCTTCGCACAGCCGGGCGCCGTGGTGGTGCAGGTGGCAGTTTCGAGGCAACAGCCTCCGCTCCCGTCATGAGCGAGGGCAGCGGCCTGCAAAACGGCGCACCACGCTTCAGCTATTTCAGCCGCTAGGCAACCAGCAAAGAAAATCCAAAATGACCCAGGCCCGGCATCTACTGCCGGGCCTGATTCATTTCATTCGTGGTAATGGAAACAGACCTGGCTGTTAGGCGCAGACGCGGTTACGCCCAAGGCGCTTTGCCTGGTAGAGCATCTTGTCGGTACGGCGATAAAAGTCGTCAGCCGTCTCCTTGCCGTCCCAGATGGCAAGACCCACACTTGTGGTCACGCGCAGGCGAACATTGCCCGACTCTATGGAGAGGTTGGAAATTGCGGTGCGAATGCGCTCCGCAAGCTTGACCAGAGCCTGCTGGTTCATATTGGGCGCGACTATAGCGAATTCCTCGCCGCCCAGGCGTGCCACGACATCATGATAACGCGTCATGTCGCGCAGACACGCCGCAACCTGTCGCAGCACCTCGTCACCTACATCATGACCGTGCGTGTCATTCACCTGCTTGAAATGATCCAGATCGAGCACCATCAGCCCAACAGGCTTCTCGATACGTCCGAACTCGCGCAGATATTCGCGCAGCGCACCGTCAAAGAAGCGCCTGTTCTGAGTTCCCGTCAGCCCGTCCGTAAGGGCGGCATGTTCCAACGATTCGGACCGCTCACTGAGTGAGCGGGTCATCGCGCGCAGTTTGCCTTCTTCGCGGACTTGGGTGCGGATCAGCGGATAGATGAAGAAAAGTCCGAATACGGTTGCTGTCGCCAGAAGCACACCGGTCGTGAAGATCAGGCGGCCGAACTCGCTGAGCTGCTCGGGATCACCGATTGGCGGCACCGCATTCGCATTGGTCCGCAATATGCCATAGGCGAAGAACAGAAGCGCACCCGCGCCCAGCACAAGCGCAATGAATACGAAGAAAGCTGATTCCGCTTTATGGAAACGCATGAGTAGCCCAACCCGTTATTTCAGTGGTTGTCTCACGCTCCGCCTTACGGGAGGTTAATCCGGAACCGAAAACAGTTCGCCTTCCGAAGTTTTTTCCACAGCATTTACTCTGGGTAAACGTCGGACCCAAAACTGCGGTAAACGCGCCATTCGGGCGGCAGCTGCCGCCGAAACCAGGTCGACTGGCGCTTCGCATATTGGCTCGTGGCGATTGCTGATCGTTCCACCGCTTCTTCCAGGGTCGAACGACCTGCAAGATAGGCAGCAATTTCCCTCACCCCTATCGCTTTCATGGCTGGCATATCGCTTGGAATATTGAGGGCGAGCAAGGCCTCCACTTCCTCGATCGCGCCTTCCCTGACCATGGAAGTAAAACGCTCGAAGATGCGTTCGCGCAACGCTCCTCTGGGTGGCTCCAACACAATTTTGCGCACCGACGAAGCGTCAATGACGGCCTGGCCGCGTTGCGCCTGCCAATATCCGATGGACCTGCCCGAAGCCTGCAGAACTTCGAGCGCACGGACAATCCGCTGGCCATCACCCGGCTCCAGGCGCCCTGCGGTTTCGCTATCAAGCGTGAATAACCTCTCATGCAATGCTTCAGCACCTTCCCGTGCCAGAGCCAGCCGCCACCGTTCTCTTATCTCGGACGGGATGTCCGGCATGGGCGAAAGCCCTTCGCAAAGTGCGCGGAAATACAGCCCGGTTCCCCCTACAAAGATCAGCGGTCTGTCGCGACCCTCGCTTTGAACGATCTCCTCGGCTTCCCGCAGCCATGCCCCGGTCGAATAGGCTTCACGCGGATCCCTGTGTCCGTAGAGGCGATGTTGTGCTTGAGCCAGTTCGTCGGGTTGTGGACGTGCGGTCAACAATGACAGAACACCATAAACCTGCATGGAATCCGCATTGACGATGACCCCTCCATTTTCCCGGGCAAGCCGCAGCGCCAGGCCTGACTTGCCGCTGGCCGTTGGCCCCGCTATCAGGGTCACGTCTTTCATCGTCGCTTAAAACTCCCGGAACCTGCCATGTCTCTCGTCGCCACCCTCATCTCGCATCCCAATCAGGCCGCGCTCAAGGCAGACCTAGCGAATAAGGCGTCTGATGCCACTCATGCAAGGCAGGTGAACTGGCTTTGCGAGGATGTTGCATGCGATCTCGAGCTTGAAGAAGCAGCCGACGCGCAATCCATCCTGGCGGAACTGCGCGACCTGCTCGCCGGTCATCCAATTGATGTGGCCGTTCAGGATGCTGCCAACCGCCGCAAGAAGATGCTGATTGCCGACATGGATTCCACCATGATCGATCAGGAATGCATCGACGAACTGGCCGAAGAAGTTGGGCTGAAGGAGCATGTCGCTGCCATTACGGCGCGCGCGATGAACGGCGAGATCGCTTTCGAACCGGCTCTGCGGGAGCGCGTAGGTCTGCTCAAGGGGCTCAATCGCAAGGTTATAGACAGCGTCATCTCCAATCGCATCACACTCGCCTCAGGTGGACGCGAATTGGTCGCCACCATGAATGCCGCAGGCGCACATACGGCACTCGTATCTGGCGGCTTTGACATCTTCACGGGTGCCATCGCCGCAAAATTGGGCTTCAAGGAGCATCGCGCAAACCGTCTTGTCGAGGACGGAGACAAGCTTGCGGGTCTGGTCGAGGAACCCATTTTGGGTCGCGCCGCAAAAGCGCAGGCTCTTTCCGAAATGACCCAACGCCTCGGTATTGCATCGCAAGACGTGATCGCTGTTGGCGACGGCGCAAACGATCTGGACATGTTGCAGATTGCCGGGACAGGCGTGGCGCTTCACGCCAAGCCTTCTGTGGCCGAGGCCGCCCCATTCCGCATCGATCACGGCGATCTGACCGCCCTGCTCTATCTCCAGGGCTACCGCCGCGTGGATTTCACCATATGAGCCTGCTCGAAACCGAGCGCCTGCTCATACGCAACTGGCAGGAGAGCGACCGCGACCTGTTCCATCGCATCAACAGCGACGATCAGGTGATGACGTTCTTCCCCTTTCGGCGCAATCGTGCCGAAGCCGACGCCGTCATGGACCGCTTCAGCAAAGAGATAAGCGAGCTTGGTTACGGTTTTGCGGCGATGGAGTGCCGGGACAGCCGTGAGGTGATCGGTTTCACCGGAATCCGGCAGGTAAATGGCCTGCCGTCCCTCCCCACTGGAAGTCACGAGATCGGCTGGCGCCTGGTGCCGGAAGCGTGGGGCAAGGGTTATGCGACTGAAGCAGCAAGCGCATGGCTTGAATTTGCCTTTCATGGCTTGAAGCTGTCCGAGATCTTTTCATATGCCGTACACGACAACCACGCTTCACTGGCCGTGATGCGGCGGATCGGCATGGTGGAGCTGACAGATCAGGCGTTCGACCACCCATTGGTGCCCGACAGCCATCCGGAACTGAAGCGCCACCGCCTCTTCCGCCTCTCTGCGGAAGAATGGGAAGCGGGTCGGTAGCGGGTCAATTCATTCGAAGCGTTACGAAACGCAACTCACCGCTCTTTGAAGCCAGCATCAGCAGCGCGTTCTTGCGTCCCTGATCCTTCAGGGCCTCGATCTGATCCAGAACGTCCTGCGGTGAGGAGACCGATTGAAGCGCGATCTCCACGATCACGTCCCCCGCCTGCACACCTTCACGTGCGGCAACCGAGCCTTCCTCAACTGCTGTAACAACGACACCGCTTGCTTCGTCCGAGAGTTCGAACTCGGCACGACGTTCGTCCGTAAGTTCGGCAATCGTCATGCCAAGCAACTGCGCGCTCTCGACTTCCGGCGCCTCGCTCTCGCCTTCCTCGGCAGAGGCCTGCGCAAGCTTCTCGCCTTCTTCCAGGCGACCAAGTTCGATCGCCACGCTCATGCGCTCGCCCTTGCGCAGTATCTCGACGGACACGGTTTCACCGACCGGGCTCTCGGCAACGCTGCGGCTGAGCTCGCGCACATCATCAATTTCCTTGCCGTCAAAACCGATGATGATGTCACCAGCCTCAAGCTTGCCACCCGCGGCAGGTCCATCCTTGTCGATGCCGCTCACAAGCACACCGCTGGCCGAATCCAGCCCCAGGCTTTCGGCGATCTCCTCAGTCACGGGTTGAATACGCACGCCAAGCCAACCGCGGCGGGTCTCGCCATATTCGCGAAGCTGGTTGACGACATTCATCGCCAGTCGCGAGGGGATTGCGAAACCGATGCCGATCGATCCGCCCGAAGGAGAAATGATCGCGGTATTGATGCCGATAACCTCACCGTCCATGTTAAACAGTGGACCACCAGAATTGCCGCGGTTTATGGCAGCATCCGTTTGGATGTAGTCGTCATAGGGGCCGGAACCGATCTGGCGGTTCCGGGCGGAAACGATCCCCACGGTCACCGTCCCGCCAAAACCGAACGGATTGCCAATCGCCATCACCCAATCGCCAATGCGCATCTGTGCGCTGTCGCCGAAAGGCACGGCTTTCAAGTCATGCGCTTCGGGATCAACCTTCAAAACCGCGATGTCGGTCTTCGTATCGGCGCCGATAAGCTCGGCATTCACCTTGCTGCCATCGGCGAAATTGATGACGATCTCGTCGGCATCGGAGATAACGTGATTGTTCGTTACGATAATGCCTTCTTCCGCATCGATCACGAAGCCCGAGCCAAGCGAGGATCCTGGACCGGGGCGCCGCTGCGGTGGACGACCATTCTCGAAGAACTCGTTGAAATACTCCTCAAAGGGAGAGCCCTCCGGGAGCCTTGGCATGGGCACATTGCCGCGCCCGCTGCCCCCATTTTGCGAGGTGGAAATGTTCACCACCGCATCAAGGAGCCGGTCAGCCAGTTCCGCAACAGAGTTCGGCCCCTTGGTCTGCGCCGTCGCCGGCGCCGCGGAAACGGCAAGAACGGAAGCTATTGTAAGTACCGATAGAACCCGGCTGAATTTGCGAAGCGGGTGGGGCAAACGCATTCTGGCAATCTCCGGGACAAGCTGCATGAATCGATGATCGTCACCAAATGCGGCTTGTTTCGGGCCAATCCCCGCGCGCCGCACAACGATAGTAATTCATACAGGCTCTTCAGCCGCGCACAAGCCACACAATGAAGACACCGAGTGCCATGGCCACAAGACCCGTTGCCCGAAGCATGCTTTCCGGCAACCGCAGCACATCAGCGGCCATGCGTTTGGCAAAACGAGGAAGGCCCCCATAAAGGAGGCCTTCGAATACCAGGACCAGGCCCAGCGCCGCGAGAAAATCACTCACGATGCGTTTCCCGCTTTGTTAGCAATCACTGCGCGGTTGCTGCTGGCGCAGCAGGAGCACTGGTAGATCCCGTAGGCTCAGCCGCATCGGTCATGCTGCCGCGTCCAGCCGGATTACCGAAATAGCGGAAGAACTCCGTATTCGGTGAAAGCAGCATGGTCGTGCCTGCCGGATCAAGCGCCTGGCGATAGGCCGCCATCGAGCGATAGAAGTCGAAGAAGTCCTCGTCACGCTGGAAAGCCTCGGCGAAGATCGCGTTGCGCTCGGCTTCACCCTCACCGCGAAGAATCTCGGCTTCACGCTGTGCGGCAGCAAGGATTTCAACGACCTCACGATCCGCACGTGCGCGGATGCGTGCCGCTGCCTCACGACCGCGCGCGCGCAGACGCTCGGCTTCCGCGAGACGTTCCGCCTTCATGCGATCATAGGTCTGCTGCGAAACTTCGCTTGTGAGGTCGGTTCTGCGGATACGAACATCCTCGATCTGAACACCAAGCGACGCGGCATCAGGGCGAAGCTGCTCGGCAACTTCACGCATCATGGAGGTGCGTTCTTCCGACAGTGCTGCTTCGAAACCGCGCAGACCGTAAACGCGGCGCAGCGCTGCATCGAGACGCGTGCGAAGACGCTGTTCGGCAAGGCCGACGCTACCCGACACCGCCTGACGGAACCTGCGGGGATCCTCGATCGAATAGGCGATGAAGGCATCGACCTCGTAGAACTTGCCGCCGGAAACCTGCACACGAATGTCTTCAAGATCAAATCGCAGGATGCGATCTTCAATGATCTGCACATTGTCTGCTTCCAGGAAGCCGAAAGGCAGCTTGAAATAGAGGCCCGGCTCCTTCTTCACATCGACGATTTCACCGAAGCGTAGAACTATGGCCTGCTGGCGCTCATTTACGACGAAGATGGACGACAGCGCCAGGAACAGAACGATGGCGGCGGTCACCACGATGATAGGCAAACGGTTCGACATCAGTTGTTGCTCCCTTGTGCCTGGCCCTGCTGATTGGACGAGGGATTGTTGCGCTGCAGTTCCGGCAGCGGCAGATAAGGCACGACGCCCTGCCCATTCGGCTCGACGATGACCTTGTTGGATCCACCAAGCACTTCTTCCATGGTCTCCAGGAACAGACGTTTGCGCGTCACAGATGGAGCCTTGGCATATTCGTTGTAGACGGAGATGAAGCGCTGCGCCTCACCCTCGGCCTCCTGAACGACGCGGTTCTTGTAGGCCGCCGCCTCTTCCCGGATTTCCGCGGCTTCACCGCGTGCCTGACCGAGCTTCTGGTTCGAATACTGGTTGGACTCTTCCACGAAACGGTCTTCGTCCTGCTCCGCGCGCTGTACTTCATCGAAGGCATCAGCCACTTCACGCGGCGGAGCGGCATCCTCGATGGAAAGCGCGTTCACGGTCAGACCGGCACCGTATTCCTCAAGCGTTGTCTGGATGATGTCGCGAACTTCCTCGGCGATGCCCTGACGGTCATCACGGAAAATGTCCTGCGCGGGACGCCGACCCACCACTTCACGCATGGCGCTTTCTGCAACCTGGCGCACCATCTCGTCCGGATTGGCGACATTGAACATATAGGCGGCAGGATCAGCAACCTGGTAGGCAACGGAGAACTTCACATCAACGATGTTCTGGTCACCGGAAAGCATCAGGCCGGAAGAACCACCCGCGCGCATCTCGCCAATATCAACCAAGCGCTCGGCGATGGAAGCCTTCTCGACCGTCTCGATCGGCCACCAATGGAAGTGAAGACCCGGCTCGGAAAATTCTTCCTTCGGCTTACCGAAGCGAAGTTCAACGGCGATTTCGTCCGGCTGCACCGTGTAAACAGACTGGAATGCCCAGAGACCTGCAAGAGCAACAAAGATCAGCACGAAAAGCGCAGGGCTGGTCTGCCCGCCACCTGGCAGGGCATTTTTCAACCTGTCCTGACCGCGCTTGATGATTTCCTCAAGATCCGGCGGATTGTTCTGCGGGCCTTGTGGACCACGCGGGCCTTGGTCCCACGGACCGCCGCCATTTCCGCCGCCGCCCCCCCAGGGACCGCCACTCTGATTGTTCCAGGGCATTCTTGTTCCTTTTGCTTATGGCCGACACGAGCCGACACCCGGCCTTGTTATAGGTGCGCAGGCCAACCCTTTCAACGAGGTGATGGCACTCACAAAGACTTGGAAGACGAAGATCGTGGGTAAAAACACGTGATCGTTAACAATACCGGCTCTAGTGAGCCGTCTGGCGGCGCTGATAGACAACATAGCGCGTGGCATGGTCGTCCTTCTCGCCGGCCGGCACCTCCTCGCGAGACACCTCCGTCCACAGGCTCTCGTCGATTTCTGGAAAATGCGCGTCGCCGTCGATCTCGGCCAGAACATGTGTCACGGACAATTGATCCGCCACCTCCAGGGCCTGCCTGAAGATTTCGCCCCCACCGATAACAGCCACCTCTGGTGCAGCGTCACCTCTTGCCAGTTCGAGCGCTTCGTCAAGCGAACCCACCACGTCGGCGCCCGGAGCCTCGTAGGTCGGATTGCGGGAAATCACCACATTGCGGCGGCCGGGCAGAGGTCGCCCGATGCTCTCCCAGGTCTTGCGCCCCATCACCACCGGCTTGCCCATGGTCTCGGCCTTGAAGCGCTTCAGATCGGTCGACAGCCGCCACGGCAGCTCCCCGCCGCGCCCGATCACGCCATTCTCCGCCATGGCGACAACGAGTGTGATTTTCATCTGCTGCCTCCTAGACCGCAATCGGTGCGCGGATGGTCGGATCGGCCACATAATTCTCCAGCCGGAAATCGTCATAGGTGAAGGCAAAGAGATCTGTGACGTCTGGATTGATCCACATGGTCGGCAGCGGCTTGGGCGTGCGCTTCAACTGCTCACGCGCCTGATCGAAATGGTTCGAATAAAGATGCGCATCGCCCAGCGTATGAACGAAGTCACCGGGTTTCAGCCCGGTCACCTGCGCGATCATCATGGTCAGAAGCGCGTAAGAGGCGATATTGAAAGGCACACCTAGGAAAATGTCGGCCGAACGCTGATAAAGCTGACAGGAAAGTCGCCCCTCCGCCACGTGAAACTGAAACAGGCAGTGGCAGGGCGGAAGCGCCATCTCGTCCACCAGCGCCGGGTTCCACGCAGACACCACATGGCGCCGCGAATTCGGATTGGTGCGGATGCTTTCCACGACATTGGCGATCTGGTCCACCTGACCGCCATCAGGCTTGGGCCAGGAACGCCATTGCGCGCCGTAGACGGGCCCAAGATCGCCATTTTCATCGGCCCACTCGTCCCAGATCGAAACGCCATTCTCCTTCAGATAGGCGATATTCGTATCGCCTTTCAAAAACCAAAGAAGCTCGTGAATGATCGAGCGAAGATGCAGCTTCTTGGTGGTGAGCACGGGAAAGCCCTGCTGCAGGTCATAGCGCATCTGGTAGCCGAATACGCCGCGGGTACCGGTACCGGTGCGGTCGCTGCGGTCCACCCCGTTTTCCAGGACATGTTCGAGAAGGTCGAGATATTGGCGCATGATCTGCCGATTCGTAGTTCGCTTAAAATCGGCTTGATCATAGACGATCATAGATGACGAGAAAGGCGCACGCGGCGCCTTTCAACGACTGTTTGCAGTGTAAGCACTGGCAGCGATAGCGCTGCCTCACCTGAAATCAGGCGAGTACGGCTTCCTTGCCGAGCTGCTTGGCCACCAGATAGTAGAAAGTGACGCGGCTTTTTGAGCGATCCGCAGACATGGTCTCGCAGACCTTCTCGATGGCAGAATCACATTTGCCTTCATCGCTCTCGCCGAGTTTCTTCATGCACCACTTTTCACGAACTCGCGCGAGTTCGCTCGGGTCGCTGCAAGAAACAAGGGAGGAATCGCGGTTGCGCAGCGCAATGCCGAGATGCCTCACGATCTTGTTTACAATGGCCTCATCGGCATTCGCATCATATTTCCGCACATCTGCGAGATAGTCGGACATGTTTTTCCCTCTAGCTTTCAAACCGCCTGCTGTAGCCCGCGAATGCTCGCTTCGCGTGCCCCCTGCACAGCCTGCACGCGTGGACCTTCCGCAATGGACGCGCTCAAGTCAATCCCGCAGCACGAAATTGCCTGCCAAGCCCTTTAAATGCCTGTCACATATCTCTATATTCGCGCCGTCGGCTTGACCGACTATAGCGATAAACTGCCGATGTAATAAACCTATCGGACCCGGGGGCGGTACCCGGCGCCTCCACCAAAAACCGCTCGATTGGAGCGGCTTTTGCTGGGGGCGAAATAGGATCGACGAGGGTGTAAAGATCGGACTTTCGCTCGGCATTGTACCACCGTTATCGGGCTAACCTAGTAGTTGCAAACGACAACTATGCGGAAGCACGTCTCGCTGCGTAAGCAGTGCGACAGCTTCAAATTAAGCCTTAAGCCTTCGCAGGCTTAAGCGGGGTCCGGAGGCACCTGGCAACAGAAGCCTCCACTTCCTTCCCCTTGATCTTCCGGTTTTTAGCCACCCACTCCGCCTGTTGTCGCGCATTAAAAAATGGCGGGATCGCTCCCGCCTTCTTTAAGGATTCATTCGCCTGCAGGCTGCACCGCCGCCGGCTCGGGCCGTCCCAGCGTCAGCTGCGTCAGAAGGACTGCCAGCACGGCACAGCTGGCGATCGCCGCAATCATGGGAAAAGGATTGCCGTCGAAGAACAGCCCGGCAATCGCCATGGCCCCTGCCCCGATCGCAAAATGCAGCGTTCCCATAAGCGCGGATGCAGTACCCGCAATCTCGCCGTGATCATCCATGGCCAGCACCGAAGTCGTGGGGATGACGAGCCCGAGAAAGCCATATCCGACAAAGAGCATGGCCGCCATGAACCACAGCGGCTGGAAACTGCTCCACATGATAGCGCAGAGCGTGACCATGACTGCCGCAAAACCGCTGACCGCCACGCGCACCACACGCCGAAGCCCAAAGCGCTCCGTCATGTAGCCGGTCAGCTGCGACATGGTGAAAAAGGCAACCGCATTGATCGAGAAAAAGACGCTGTAGAGCGTGGGCGTCAGCCCGTAATGCTCGATCAGTACGAAAGACGAGCTGGACAGATAGACGAAGAAGCTGGAGATACCAAAGCCGCCAATCGCGGTCAGCCCCATGAAGCGCTTCTGCTTCAAAAGGAAGGCGTAGCCACGCATAGCGCTTCCCAGCGAACTGCCATTGCGTTGCTCAGCCGGTCGCGTTTCGGGAAGTGTCAGAGCAAGAAGCACGATCGCCAACACGGCGATGACGGTTACCGTCCAGAAAACGGCGCGCCATCCCGCCAGTTCAATGATGATGCTGCCGGTCAGCGGCGCCAGGATCGGCGAGACCGAGAAAACCAGCATAAGGAGCGACATCAACCGTGCAGCCTCCGTTCCGGTGTGAAGATCACGCACAACCGCGCGCGAAATCACCATGCCGGCAGAAGCGCCAATGCCCTGCAGGAAGCGGAAGGCGATCAGCACTTCCACTGTTGGTGCAAGTGCCGCACCGACACTGCCGACCGCGAAAATGACGAGCCCCCAATAGATCGGCGGCTTGCGCCCCATGATATCGGCGAGCGGGCCAATAATGATCTGCGACGCCCCCATGGACAGGAAGAAGATGAGCAAGCTCATCTGCACCGCACCGGTAGTGGCATTGAGGTCGGAGCCGATCGAAGGCAGCGCGGGGAGATACATATCGATGGCGAACGGCCCGACAGCCGTCAAAATGCCAAGCACGAGCGCCGTGCGATAGTAGTGAACGGACATGGATTGTCTCCGGAAGTTTTTTCTACGCGCTTCCTGTGCTGCCGGCATTGCTCCCCGTGCCGGTTCTGAGGAAAGCGGAAGGCGCAATTAACGCTTGCGACCCAGAATGGTCAATGCGTCTGCAACACAACTGTTTGGTACTGCTGCCACGCTTTGGCAGGAGGCATGGGACGCCGCTGATGATATAATTGATGCAACCGCGCGGCCTTTATCAGGTTTACGAGGCAGGCGCGCCGCATTAGAGCTATTCGCAATATCAGCGCAGTACCCAGGAAAAAGTCTACATGCCCGAAGATCGCATCCGTTACGACATTCTTGCCCAGGAAGCCCTGCGCGGCGTCATGCGCAAGGTGCTGCAGGAAGTGGCGCGCACGGGCATGC
Source organism: Nitratireductor sp. CH_MIT9313-5 (assembly GCF_037029545.1). Lineage (NCBI taxonomy): Bacteria > Pseudomonadati > Pseudomonadota > Alphaproteobacteria > Hyphomicrobiales > Phyllobacteriaceae > Nitratireductor > Nitratireductor sp. CH_MIT9313-5. The sequence continues at coordinate 699,105 of NZ_JAYMER010000014.1, forward strand.
CGGGCAACCACCATTTCTTCATCACCTTTCTGACCGACGCACCGGGCGTCCGCATCTCCAGCAATCTGAAGGAACGCTATCCCGAGCAGATGACGATCGTCCTTCAGTACCAGTTCTGGGATCTGAAGGTGGACGAGAAGGGCTTCGAGGTCGTGCTCTCCTTCGCGGACACCCCTGAAAAGCTGGAAATCCCCTTCGCAGCGGTCCGCGGCTTCTATGATCCTTCGGTCAATTTCGAGCTCGAATTCGACGTAAAGTCGGACGAAGCCGACGAAGAGCACACTGTCGCCCCCACAACCCTGCACACCGAGCCGAAGGCGGAAACCGCAACCGATGAGTCGGCCACGGAAGAGACGCCAGAGGCGGAAGCGGAAGAAGGCGACGGCAAGGGCGCAGAAGTCGTTTCCCTGGATGCATTCCGAAAGAAATAGCGTGGTCTGCCGTGGCTGATGTTGTCAATCTGAGGGTCGCGCGCAAGCGAAAGGAACGTGCGCTTCGCGAAGAAAAGGCGCAGGAAAACCGCATTCGCTACGGCCGCAGCAAGAGCGAACGCGAAATCCGCGAAAAAGCTGCCGCACGCGAGGAAACCCATCTGGAAGGACATCGCCTTTCAAGGCGTGATGACGACTGATCATGGGCGGACCGCGCAAGCGCTCAGTATCCATCCGCGGCCACAGAACCAGCTTTTCGCTTGAAGAGGAATTTATGGTCGAGCTGGAACGGATTGCCGTGAGACGCTCAGTTCCACTCGCCGCCCTTGTCGCACATATCGACGAAACGCGGCCGCGTGACATGAACCTTTCTTCGGCTTTGCGGGTCCATGTCCTGCAGGAACTGCGCCAGTCGGAAAACATCACTGGTTCGCACCGCCTTCAAGAAGATTGAGGAACCCGTCAATAGTGAGGTTTTCCTCGCTGAAGGGCGCGCTCGGCGATGCTGCGCCATCGCTTGCAGGCGGATCAAGCGGTGCCCGTCGAACCTCACCTTCTTCCAAGGTCTCGGATGTGCCACTTTGCCGTTCCCGTTCCGCCTCCAGGGCGCGTTGACGTTCGGTCTCTGCCTGCCGTGCAGCCGCCTCGGCAGCACGCTGGCGCGCTTCTTCGGCAGCACGTTCTTCCTCAGCGCGCCGCTCCGCCTCTTCAGCAGCGCGCCGCTCCGCCTCTTCAGCAGCGCGTTGCTCTTCTTCGCGCGCCTGTTTCAGGCGTTCCGCCTGCTTGGCACGCTCGGCCTCGGCCTCAAGCCGCTGCCGTTCGGCTTCCTCGGAGAAGCGCTCTTCCTTTCGCTCCTGATAGAACCGTACCTCGCGACGAAGACGCTGTTTCTCCAGTAAGACCGCCTGCATATGCTCAACACGCGCCTGCTCCCGCTCAAGCGCGCGCTGGGTCAGGAATTGTGCTAGCGGCTCCGTCTCAAGCCTGAGCGAGACTTCACCCAGCGCCCCCTCGGCAACCAACCCCACCAACGGATCCGAACCGACCACCCCTTCGCGCCCCGGCTCATATTCGAGCGAGCCCGTCGCGACAAAGCGCTGCTCCGCTATGTCCACAACCGCATCCATGGTCAGGCTGCTTCTCGAGGCACTTGCACGTACGGGCGGCACGCGAACCGAACCATTCGCGACACTGAACGCGAATTCAAAGCTGCCCGCATCAAAACTCTCTTCACGCAGAATGGAGGGAGCGAACGCTGCAACATCTGCCGCTGAGATTGACGGCCCTTGCCGGTCCGCCGCAGCGATGATCTCGCCGAAAGCGGAAGGGTTCAAACCCTTGATGACCAGCTCGTCGACCGCGCCGGACCCCGAGCCCGAAAGCGAGGCAGCGAGCGCATCCACCGACTTGCCATTTGCCGTAACGCTGGCGCTGATGCGCGCACGCCCTTCAACCTCATCCTGACCACTCAACTGCGTCAGGTCGGCATCGTCCAATGTGAACTGGGCGGACAACAGGCCGGTGCCCTGGTTGTTCTGGAAATCCAGATGGCCACTCAATGTGCCGTCAGCGTAGGCAGCAGTAAGATTTCCGAGCGAGAGCATGGCGTCTTCAAGTCCGACACGCATGGTGGCATCCGTGACCTGCTGTCCCGCAGCAACGGAAACCCGATCCGCTTTCACCAGCACATCGGCGTGGAAAGGCAGATCTACCTGCTGCGCAAATGGGGCTTCTGGCCATGAACCATCGCTATTTGGCTGAAGCGCCTCGTTACCCGTCACCATTTCGGCAAGCACCGCTAGGTCCAGCGCTTCAGCCCTCAGCTCACCGGCGAAACTGGGCCGGCCGTCTTCGATCTGCGCTGTCAGGTCACCGCCAAATCCCACATCGCCAAGGCGTCCCTCAAGGGCGGAGAGGCTGAGGCTTCCGTCTGCGACCACAACATCAGAGTTGAATTCTGCAGATAGGCCGAAACCGAATCCCGGCAGAACAATACCTGCCGTCGCAAGCCACGGTTCGATATCCTGTGCTGCAAGCGTCATCGAGCCGGAATAGCCGAACGCATCCCCTTCAAAGCTCGCATCACCGCGCACGCGCCCTTCCAGGTCCTGCCCACGGACCAGAAGTTCCGTTTTCAGGACCTCATCAGGAACACCTGATGCAACCAGCTCGACTTCGCCCCATCCTGCCAATTCAGCCTGGAGCGAAGGCAGTCCTGCCAGCGCGAAAAGTTCGCCTGCGTCCGCATTGCGCGCCGTGACACTGGCATCCACCTCCATTTCCGCAAGGCTTCGATCGCCACCGCGCCCGGAGAACGATGCGCTGAAACTGGTGCCGCCCATTTCACCATTTGCGGTCAAGGCAAGGCCCGGTCGCTCACCGCTGCGCGCCAGCACCGCCACAAGGTCGATTTCGCTCGCAGAAAAGAGCTCGGGATAATCCTGCAGACGCTGCCGAACTTCTTGGAAAAATGCATTCTCCGGAAAGCGCTGCGCAATCATCGAAAGCGTCGGTGAGAGATCTTCGGCGATAATGGTCGCATCAAGCTTTCCTGAGGGCGAAGCCCCCAGCCGCTCTACCCGTCCGGTAGCACTCAGTCGCATATCGCCCTGTGCCAACACCGACAACCGGTCCACCTCAAGCCGGTCCTCGCGAAGCCTGAGGGCGGTATCCACCTCAGCAAGCTCGATGCCATCGACAGAAACAGGGCCGGCGACCAGTTCCAGATCGGCATCATGATCGGCAAGCCTGTTGCTCCCGTCCGACCGCAGGAACATCGCAGAAAAGGCACTCAAACCTTTCGCATCAAGCCCATCGCCTTCCAGGTCAAGTGAGACAGATGCCCGCGCATCTTCAGGCGATAGTCGCGTCACCGCGCCCGTGAGCCGGGTATCACCCAAAATAAGCTCCAAATCGGAAAATTCCTGGCGCTGCGCGTTGAGGCTGACATCGGCGCTGAAGCCTGCGGATGGAAGCCGCCGTATTGCCTCGTCAACATCCCGTGCAAGCCAGGCCGCAAAGCCCGATGGCTGTCCAATCGCCAGCAGAAGCTCGCCATCGAAGGAAGGCTTCTGTCCCACACGCACCAGACCCGATGCTTCAACACGCGTACGTCCGGGCAAGGTCGCGGCAAAGGATTCAAGCTGCCAGCCATCGGCGGCGGGAACAGCCCTGACCTCCACTTCCCGGATGGTAGTCTCAGCCGCCACGATGGCGGGCAGACTGACTGCAATCCGGCCGGGAATTTCGGGCCGAGGCAATGCGGCGATGAAAGCGGAAATGTCGTCGAGCCGGTCGGCGAGGGTGAATGCATCTTCGCGGCTTGCGCCCCCCTCTTCATCGCCGATCCGCACCTGCGCGCCATCCGCGGCAATATAGAAGGAAGGCTCGCGCCCGAGCTTCAGCCAAGCATTGCCACTTGCCGTATAGGGATCGGTAGTGGAACCCGTTGCGTAGCGGAAATCGGGTATCTGAAGCTCGTCATGCCTCAGCTCGAATGCCCCAGCAATCCGGTTGGCTTCGGCCGCGCGGCGCTGTTCCTCCGTCGTGTCATCCCTTGGCTTGGCGCGCATCTGAAACGTGCCGGAATAAAGGCCAATACCCCGCTCGAGTGTGGCCTGACCATCAGCCTCAAGCACCATGGGCACCTGTTGCGGTTCCATTACCACGCGCAGCCGCATGGCACCGTCATCGCCTGCCCGCCCCGTGGAAACGCTCACATCAACCGGCACGTCATCGACGGCCATCGCGCCACTCAGCCGCCACGGCCCCGCCAGAGTGCGCGCGGACAATGTCGCATCTATTTCGGTCAGCGAGATCGTCCGGTGACCTGCCGCCTGATGCAGGACAACGCTGCCATTTGTGATGGAGACATTTTCAAGCGTCACCTGAGAGGGATCAAACCGCGTCTGCGGACGGATAGCCCAGTCAATTTGGCCATCTTCACCAAGGGTAATATGCGCCTGCGGCCGCTCCAGACGCATGTCGAAAATAAGTAGCTCGCCGCTGAGAAATGGGGCAAGTTCGGCATCCATCGAGAACGCGTCCACCGTCATGGCAGGCTCACCGTCCGGTCCGCCAGCAACGCGCACATCCGTGAAGGTAACCGAGGGGAATGGCAAAAGTGTCGCGCGCGCTTCACCAGCCACGCGCACCTCACGACCAAGCACACGACCGGCCCCGCGCTCAAAGTCTGCGCGATAGGAGTCCCAGTCGATGAATAATGGCGCAAACAGTGCAGCTGTCAGCAGCAGCACGATCAGACCACCTATGGCAACGAACAGACGGGCCAGTGTCAGGCTCCTGCATGATTGGCTTATGATATTGTAAGGATAAGCCTTTTTCTGCGTTGATAAAGTGGCACTTTATCCTTTCGATCCTGCGTCATCCGGCAGCACCTTCCCCGGATTCATGATGCCAAGCGGATCAAGCGCCTGCTTAATGACCCGCATGAAGTCCACGCCCGCTCCATGTTCCCGCTCAAGATAGGCGCGCTTGCCCTGACCGATGCCGTGCTCGCCGGTGCAGGTGCCACCCATGTCCTGCGCACGGATGTTCAGGCGGGAGACGAAAGCCTTCGCCCGCTCGACCTCGTCCTTGTCATCGAGATCCATCAGCACCTGAACATGAAAGTTTCCGTCACCGACATGCCCGATGATCGGAGCCACAAGACCGCTTTCAAAGATATCGGCTTCCGTATCCACGATACATTCGGCAAGGCGCGAAATCGGCACGCACACATCCGTAGACAGCGCCTTGGCACCGGGGCGAAGCGCGATGCAGGCCCAATGCGCGTCGTGCCGCGCCTTCCAGAGCTTCTGGCGCTCTTCTTCCGCCTGCGTCCAGCGGAACGGCCCGCCCTCGAACTCTGCCGCGATTTCACCGAATGTCTCGGCCTGCTCGGCCACACCGCCATCGGTACCGTGAAACTCCAGAAAGAGGCATGGTCCCTCGGGATAATCGAGCTTCGAGTACTGGTTCAAGGCGCGCATGCCCAGCGTGTTGATGAACTCAATGCGGGCAACGGGGATGCCCATCTGGATCGTCATGATTACCGCCTGGCATGCCGCCTCCACGCTTGGAAACGGGCAGACGCCGCCGGAAATCGCCTGCGGTATGCCGTGCAGCTTCACCGACAGCGCGGTGATGATGCCCAGCGTCCCTTCAGACCCCACCAGCAACCGCGTCAGATCATAGCCGGCAGACGACTTGCGTGCACGCGAGGAGGTGCGGATCAGGCGGCCGTCGGGCATGACCACGTCAAGCGAGAGAACATTTTCGCGCATGGTGCCGTAGCGCACCGCATTGGTGCCCGAAGCGCGCGTCGCAGCCATGCCGCCAAGCGTGGCATTGGCGCCCGGATCGATCGGGAAGAAAAGGCCGGTATCGCGGAGATAGTGGTTGAGCTCCTCACGGGTAACACCAGCCTCAACCTTGCAATCCATGTCTTCCGCATTGACTTCCAGAACACGGTTCATGCGTGAAAGGTCAATGGAAATGCCGCCTTCAGGCGCATTCACATGGCCCTCAAGCGAAGAGCCAACGCCGAACGGGATGATCGGAACCCGCTGCTTGGCACAAAGCTTCACGACCTCCTGTATCTCTTCACACGTATGCGCGAAGAAGACGCCGTCCGGCAACTGCGCGGCAATATAGGTCGTGCTGTGCGCATGCTGTTCGCGCAGCGCCTGGCCCGTCTGAAAACGCTCACCAAAGCGAGCGGCAAGTGTCTCGCAGACATTTCGCACATTCGCCTCCGCCTCGTGCGTTGCGATAGCTTGTGCAGTGGCCATGATTTCCTCCGCTATATCCGGCTATCGCACTTGTGGAGCCGAAGCTGTTGCTTTTCAATCCCAATCCTGCCCCCATGTGGCAGTGCATCACCCTTTTGTTCAGGCAAGGAGAACGAGATTGGCCGCCCCGCATCTGTCCAGCGTGTTCGAGGTGGAAAAGGACTGGATCGACTATAACGGCCACATGAACATGGCCTATTATACGGTCATATTCGATCGTGCGGCCGACGAACTTTTTCTTGAAATGAATATGGGCCCTGACTACGCGGCCGAACGCCGCCTGACGATCTATACCGCTGAAATTCATTTGAGCTATATCCGCGAATTGCATCAGGGCCATCGGGTAAGGGTTCGAACCCAGCTGCTGGATCACGACACAAAGCGGCTTCATCTCTACCAGGAAATCCATCACGAGGATGGCTGGCTGGCGGCGGCCTGCGAGTGCCTGAGCCTGCATATCGACATGAACGGACCCAAGGTGACCCCCTTCCCTGACGACATCGCTGAGACCATCGAGACCATGCAGCGTGAGCATGCTGACCTCCCGCACCCGCAGCGGGCGGGACGATCCATCTCTATTCCACGCCGATAATCACGATGACGCCGGAGATCATCAGACAGCTTCCCAAGATCGTGCATTCCTGGGTGTCTCCGAACATCCTGGCCTTTACCGGCACGCGCCAGCCCTATGTGTGGCTTCTCGCGCTCATCATCGGCTTCGGTGTGGCCGTTGCCGCGATACTTTTCCGCGAAGGCATCGGTTTCGTTCAGCTTCTGTGGCTGGGCACCCGAAGCGAACACGTCTATTCTGCAGCGCTCACCCTCCCCTGGTACTGGGTCATGGCTGGCCCCATCATTGGTGGTCTGATTGTCGGCGGTCTCCTGCCGCTATTGACCGCACGCCGCACCGGTGCCGTCGCCGACGTGATCGAGGCGCGTGCACTGACCGGTCGACGCCTGCATCTGCGTGACGGGCTGCTTTCATCAGCCGTCACGGTGCTCTCGCTCGGCTTCGGCGGAAGTGCGGGACGCGAGGGACCGGTCGTGCATCTTGGCGCGGTTCTGGCAACAGCCCTTGCCTGGCGTGCCAACCTCCCCGAATGGTGCCGCCGCACGCTTCTGGCCGCAGGCGTGGCGAGTGCAATATCAGCCAGTTTCAACGCGCCGATCGCCGGTGTGCTCTTTGCGCATGAGGTCATCCTCGGCCACTACGCCATGCGTTCCTTCGTGCCCATCGTGATTGCCTCCACCGCCGGTGGCGTGGCCTCCCGCCTCTGGTTCGGTGATGCGGCTGCCTTCCTCATTCCCCATCACCAGATTACTTCCTTCTGGGAATTTCCGGCCTTCGCACTCCTCGGTGTAACGGCAGCCGTTGTGGCCATCCTGTTCCAGCTTGCGCTTTTCCTCGCCGATTATCTCGCCCGCAGCCTCCATATCCGCTACTGGCTCCTGCCTGTGCTTGGCGGTTTGCTTGTTGGCGGCATTGCCGTTTTCTTTCCGCAGGTACTGGGCGTGGGCTACGAAGTTACCGACATGGCCCTGTGGCGAAAACTGCCGCTGATAACCATGCTGACTCTCATCGTGGTCAAGACCATCGCCACCGCTATTACGCTCGGCACCCGCTTTGGCGGCGGCATCTTCTCGCCTGCCCTTTATCTGGGTGCCCTCACCGGCGGTTCCTTCGGCATCATCGCCGCGTCTGCCTTTCCCGAACTTGCATCCAGCGAAGGTCTTTACGCCATCCTCGGCATGGGTGCGGTCGCCGGTGCAGTGCTCGGGGCGCCCATTTCGACCACGGTGATCGTCTTCGAGCTGACCGGCGGCTATACGCTTTCGATCGCCCTCCTTCTCTGCGTCGCCGTCGCACATGGCATCACGCAGGCCATCCACGGCCATTCCTGGTTCCACTGGCAGCTGGAGACGCGCGGCCTCTTCCTGCAGCAGGGACCACATCGCGCCCTGGGGCAAAACAAACGCGTCATGGATTTCATGGATCCCCTGCCCGATGAGGCAGAGCCTGAGACCTATGATCCGGAGAAATCACCCAGCCTGAAGCCGACAGATACTCTCGAAGCAGCCCTGCGTGCCTTCGACAAGGGCGGCCACAGCCGCCTGCCAGTCATCGACCCGCGCGACGAGACACGCATCATCGCCTGGGCGACGCATATCCATGCCCTGCGCGCTTACAATCGCGCACTGGTGCAGGCTAGCGAAGAAGAACATCGTTAAGGTAACGCCACTCTTTACCTGCCATTAACCATGAAATCCTTTGCACAGCTTTGCCTTGCCAAAAGCTTGATGGTTAACGGTGCGCGGGATGATCCTCTTGTTTGCGGTTAATGATTCGTATCCGGTGCAAAATCTGCACCGGCAGGAGGCTTTCGTGAGGATCGATGTGAAGGAGATGTCCGAGCGGCTGGCTTACGATCCGGCTTTCTCGAGCTACGACTTCTGGCGCGCCTGCAAGCGCCTCGATGACGAGCTTTACCAGCTGAGCCGCTCCAATGCGCCGATCCCGATAGACCTGATTTTCGGCCGCGCGATCATCCAGCGCGCAGCGCAACTGCGCCAATGAAACTGGCGGGGCGATAAACCGCCCCGCCTTCGCTTGGAAACAACGCGGCAACTAGCCGCGATAGGTCATCCGCATGATCGGGAACCCGGATGGCTCATCAATGGCTTCTTCCTTGAAGACGAACCCATAGCGGTCATAGAACCGGCGGCCGATCGGGTTATCGCGGAAGACTTCCACCTCAAGCGGTCCCTTTTCCGCGTAAGCCCAGTCAACCAGAGCACGTCCGTACCCTTTGCCAATTGCATCGGGGTCAACGAAGAGCCCGCCAATGGTATTGCCAATCAGCGCGATGAACCCCTGGATGGTGCCGTTCTGCTCAAGGATCATCGTTTCTGCTTGAGGCAGATATACCTCGCGGATGAGCTTCTGTGCCTCATCCTGAAAGCTCTTGGACAGAAACGGGTGAGCAAGGTCGCTCGCTGAACGCCAGATGGCAATCAGCCGGTCAGCATCCTGCTGACGGTATTTTCTTATCATTTGGAAATATCCCACATGTCACTCCACCCGAGGTGGAATGAGAAACTTTCATTGGTTTCTGCAGCTCAATCAGCAGAGACTTCTGCTGGCTTCGAGCCGGTGAAGGCCTGTGAAAAGCCCTCTATCATTAGCGGGACATCAAAACTCCTGTGTAGAGAATGCTTCCATTACACGCACCGCGCGAATTGGTCAATATCAGCATGTATGCGCTGCCTCGAAACTCCTACCTGCCCTTTAATCCCGCCACCTGAACCGGTACAAAAGGAAAACGTTTGCCCTTGGGGCCTCGAATCACCATATGCGGAGCCTATGTCCGGTTCACCTGATGATATCCCCTTCTTCGACGAAGAAGATGCAGCACCCGCACCTGGTCCACGCGCCGGCGGCATTGCCGCGCGCGCCATGGCCGCACGCGCCGCTCCACGCCAGGCTTATCTTGAAGGCCTGAACCCTGAGCAAGCTCAGGCTGTGGAAACGACAGAGGGTCCTGTCCTTGTGCTGGCTGGTGCAGGTACGGGCAAGACGCGCGTTCTGACCACACGCATTGCGCACATCCTGGCGACCGGAAAGGCTTATCCCTCGCAGATCCTGGCAGTGACCTTCACCAACAAGGCCGCGCGCGAAATGAAGACGCGTATCGGCGTCTTTGTCGGCGAAGCGATCGAGGGCATGCCATGGCTTGGCACCTTCCACTCGATTGGCGTGAAGCTCCTGCGCCGTCATGCCGAACTCGTCGGCCTGAAATCCTCTTTCACCATCCTTGATACGGACGATCAGATCCGCCTGCTCAAGCAGCTCATTCAGGCCGAGGGGCTGGATGACAAGCGTTGGCCGGCACGTCAGTTCGCCCAGATGATCGACGGCTGGAAGAACAAGGGACTCACGCCCAAGGAAATTCCTGAAGGCGATGCGCGCGCTTTCGCCAATGGCAAGGGCCGCGAGCTTTATGCGGCCTATCAGAACCGACTCCTCACACTCAATGCAGTGGATTTTGGAGACCTGCTCCTGCACCCGATCCGCATTTTCCGCGAATATCCGGATGTGCTGAAGGAGTACCACAAGCGCTTCCGCTACATCCTCGTTGACGAGTATCAGGACACCAATACCGCCCAATATATGTGGCTGCGCCTGCTTGCCCAGCGTCTGGGTCAATCGGTCAACGTCTGCTGTGTGGGTGATGATGACCAGTCGATTTATGGCTGGCGCGGCGCTGAGGTCGATAACATCCTGCGCTTCGAGAAGGACTTCCCCGGCGCAACCGTGATCCGCCTGGAGCGCAACTACCGCTCGACGTCTCACATTCTCGGCGCTGCCTCGCACCTGATTGCCCATAATGAGGGCCGGCTGGGAAAAACGCTTTTCACCGAACAGGCAGACCCCGACGAGCCAAAGGTGCAAGTCCATGCATCGTGGGACTCCGAAGAGGAAGCGCGCGCAATCGGCGAGGAAATCGAGGCGCTGCAAAGCAAGAAGCATGCGCTGAACGACATGGCGATCCTCGTGCGCGCCTCGTTCCAGATGCGTGAATTCGAAGACCGCTTCGTGACCCTTGGCCTCAATTACCGCGTCATCGGCGGCCCGCGCTTCTATGAGCGGCAGGAAATACGCGACGCGATGGCCTATTTCCGCGTCGTCGCACAGCCCGCAGACGACCTCGCCTTCGAGCGCATCGTGAACGTGCCGAAGCGCGGTCTTGGTGAAGCAGCCGTCCGGCAGATCCACGACGTCGCCCGCATGCGCCAGGTGCCAATGCTCCAGGCCGCGCGTGATCTCGTTGGCACCGAGGAGATGAAGCCGAAGCCGCGCGCAGCACTTCGCACCGTGGTAGAGAATTTCGAGCGCTGGCAGGACATGCTCGATCGCACCTCCCATACGGAGCTTGCTGAACTGATCCTTGAGGAATCCGGTTACACGGACATGTGGAAGAACGACCGCTCTGCGGAAGCGCCGGGCCGGCTGGAGAACCTCAAGGAACTCATTCGCTCCATGGAAGATTACGAGAGCCTTCGCGGTTTTCTGGAGCATGTGGCGCTGGTGATGGACGCCGAGCGCGACGAGGAAATGGATGCGATCAGCATCATGACACTGCACTCTGCCAAAGGCCTGGAATTCGACACGGTCTTCCTGCCCGGCTGGGAAGAAGGTCTGTTTCCGCACCAGCGTGCGCTGGATGAAGGCGGTAGAACCGGCCTGGAAGAAGAGCGTCGACTTGCCTATGTCGGCCTCACCCGCGCCAAGAAAAACCTGCATCTGTGGTTCGCCTCCAACAGGCGCATCCACGGATTATGGCAGACTACCATGCCGTCGCGTTTTCTCGACGAATTGCCCGAGGCTCATGTCGAGGTCTGCGAGGACGGAAGCGCCTATGGCGGCTATGGGCGGCCCGACGGACAGATCGGCAGGCCGAACCCTTATGGCCGCTCCCGCTTCGACGATCAGGGCAGCTTCTCCAACACCTATGCAACACCCGGCTGGCAGCGGGCGCAGAAGAACCGCAACAGCGCCACCGACCGAAACTGGGGCACCCGCTCCGGACATCAGGTCGAGCGCATCGGTTATGGTGAGGCAGATTCAGGCTATGGAGCTGGTCGAGGCTCGGTGAAGGGCCGAACCATCGAAGGAGAGCTTGTTGCCAAATCCGTCTCCGACACACCTTCGGCATTCAAGGTGGGCGACCGTGTCTTTCACCTGAAGTTCGGCAACGGAAACATCGCTGCGATCGACGGCAACAAACTGACCATCGACTTCGACAAGGCGGGCCAGAAGCGTGTGCTCGACGGCTTCGTCAGCCCGGTCTGACGCTTTGGAAAGGGCAGCGGGCGCTATTCGCCCCCCTGCTCCTTGAAGTAGACGAATTTGCCCTCGTCATTCTTCTCGCGCTGCAGAACTCCGTTCTTTGCATAGCGCGAGAGCGGGCCAGAAAAGGCATTCGACTTGTAGCGCATGCCCAGATCGGTCTCGCATTTCTTGACGATGTCACCGATTGTTCGACGCTCGTTGAAAAAATCGCCGTTCAGAAGATCATTCAAGGCTGCCACAGCACCACTCGCGCTTGGCGCGGTCTTGCGCCCGCGGCGCGGACGGCCGCGATGAAGCAACTCGCCGCGCTCGCCAATCCAGTCGACACCTTGAAAACCTGGGCCCGCACGGTAGCCAGTTGCGTTTTCCGACAGCCCGTCCACGTTCTGCTGCTTGAACAGCAGCTCAACAATGCGCAGTTGTACTGCCTCGGATTCAAATCTGTTGAGAGTCTCCGAAAGCTCGTTCAATTGCTTCTTCAACTCATCAAACTGCTTGTGCATCTGTCGCCCCCTCGCACTCCGCTTTCGCGGCGTTCGTTATATATGGCAATATATGGCTCGCAGGTGTCAACACACGCAGAAAGCGAGTAAACAACAGAAACAGTATTTCGTCGCCTCAAGAGAACATAACGTCAAAACCGAAATAGCCAGTTGAATTTCAACACCTTTTCCGAAACCGGAAGAGCACGCGATATGTCACGGCGACGTAAACGTTAACGTAACTGGTACACCAGCCACAGCCCACTTGGTCCAGCTATTCAGTGATACGCGGCACGTCTGAAGACACTGAACCACTAGATGATGATGAAGAAGAAGCTGGCACCTGAATACACCCTCAGGTAGAATTTTGGCTTCACATTTCATTTACGATATGCATCATAGTCTGTGCACGCTTCAGCAAGATCATCGGGCTGAACTCCTGCCTCCAGGAAAAACCCTTCCGTCTCGTTCCAGGCGGAAGGGATTCCCCTGAGAGTGCACGCAAACCGAACTCAGGCGTTCTCCCACTTTTTCAGAAACGCTCCGATTTCCAGATTCTGCATGTCGGGAATGGCCTCGAACAATTTATCGTCGCTCCAGTTCCACCACGCCACATCGCGTAGACGCGCGGCGATTTCGGACGGAAAACGGTCGCGTATCTTCTTGGCAGGAACGCCGGCAACCACGCTATAGGCGTCCACATCCTTGGTGACGACAGCGTTTGCGCCAATCACGGCCCCATCTGCGATACTCACACCGGGCATGATGACCGCGCCGTGGCCGATCCAAACATCATGACCAATAGTGACCGGGCGAGCGCGTCGCCTCTCCCGAAAAGCACCATCGACACCGAGATAGCGGAAATACTCGTTTGGCCGGTAGGTGATCTTGTGGGTTGTGACCCGCTCCATCGGATGCTCGAGAGCGTTCAGCCGCGCATTGGCAGCAATTGAGCAAAAACGCCCAATGGTGGTGTAGATCGCTTCCGCGTGCCGCTCGAAATAGGAAAAATCCCCCAACTGGACCTCGCGCAGCACTACGCGCTCGCCCACCGCACTGTAGCGGCCAAGCTTGCAACCCTTCAGACTGGCTGTCCCGTGTATCCGCGGCTGCGGATCGGTAAAGCGCAAATCTTCCATACAGCCAGCCCTCTCTCAATGGCGCTCGTTGACACTGTTGTGATTGCAGAAGCTTGCGCCGCGACACAATGCTTCTTTGCATAATTGTCGGCGAAGGCTAGTCTCGCTTCATGAACCCGCAAGGCTCGCGCTCCTCGTCATATCTCCTGTTTGCCGTTGCACTGGCCAGTGTTGCCGTGCTCGGAGGAAGCGGCCTTGCGCTTTGGCAGAACCAGGGAACCTCCCTCTTTCTCACGCTGTCGCAGAACGGACTTCCCTTCTGCTTCTGACCTGAAGATTTTAATTTCGGAACCTCTCCTATGATGCGCGCGATCCTTATTGCCATTATCGTGGTCATGGCTGCCGCCGTCGGCTACATGACCTATCAGTGGTACAGAAGCGAACCGGAGGTCGTCGCCTTCGGTACACCTTTCGAACTGGTGAACCAGGATGGCGAGCCCGTCACCGAAAAGGCCTTCGAAGGCAACCCGACCGCACTCTTTTTCGGCTTCACGCACTGCCCTGATGTCTGCCCCACCACGCTCTTCGAGATGCAGAGCTGGCTCGAGCAGCTGGGCGCGGAAGCAGAGGACCTCGACGTTTACTTCGTGACCGTTGATCCCGAGCGCGACACGCCGGAGATCCTCAAGGCTTATGTTGGCAACTTCTCCGATCGCATCCAGGCAATCACGGGTGAACCGGAAAAGGTCGCCGAAATGGTGAAGGGTTTCCGCATTTTCAGCCGGAAGGTCGAGCTTGAGGACGGCGATTACACCATGGATCACACCGCCTCCGTAATGCTTCTCGACCGGAAGGGTGATTTCTTCGGCACCATCGCTTATGAGGAGAACCCGGAAACGGCGATCGCGAAGCTGCGCCGCCTCATAAACGAAGGCTGATAACACGACATGCCGCAGACACGCCTGCACCTGCGCGGTCCCAAGCAGGACCTCGAACAGATCTATGCGCTTCTCGACCAGGGGCTGGAGGAGGAAGGTCTTCCCCTTGCCATCATGGAGATCAGTGAAGACGAGGATATCTGGGAAGTTTCGGTATATGCAGATGGCGATGCGGATGGCGCGGAGGGAAAAATGCGCGCCCTGCTGCATTCACTAGGCGAGATCCCCGCGATCAGCCGCGAGGAACTGCCCGACATAGATTGGGTCTCGCATTCACTGGAAGGTCTTCACGCGGTTCGCGCCGGCCGCTTTTTCGTACATGGCGCCCATGATCGCGACGAGAAGCGCCCCGGCGAAATTGGGGTCCATATAGAGGCGGGCCAGGCGTTTGGTACGGGCCACCACGGCACAACGTCGGGCTGTCTGGAAACCATCGAACAGGTAATGCGCCGGGAGAACCCACGCAACGCGCTGGATCTGGGAACGGGAAGCGCGGTTCTCGCCATAGCCATGGCGAAACTCAGCCACATTCCTGTTCTGGCAACCGACATAGACCCTATCGCAACGCGTGTTGCTGCGGAGAATGTCCGACTCAATCAGGTTGCCGGACGGGTTGAGACGGTCACCGCACCCGGCTTCCACCACCGCATATTTTCCCAACGCGGACCGTTCGACCTGATTGTGGCAAATATTCTGGCGCGTCCGTTGATGGGCTTGGCGCCCCAGATGGCCCGCCACCTTGCGTCCGGCGGATCAGCTATCCTTTCCGGAATTCTGGACCGTCAGCGCAACAATGTCGTTGCAGCATATGTGAACCAGGGCTTTCGCCATGTCTCGACGATACATCGCGAAGGTTGGGTCACCATCCACCTGAAGCGCTGAAACAGTTTCCCTTCTCCGGATATGCAAAAGGCGGCCTCGAGCCGCCCATCGCATCAGGTAATAAGGCTGATTGGGCCTTAGTACATGTAGGTGCTGCCGTTGCGGCGAAGCTCTTCACGGGTGTAGCCGTGAGCCTTGAGCGTGTCGTCGTCGAGCATGAGCAGCGCACCGTTTACGTAGCGGCTGACCTGCTTCTGACGAGCAGCCACCAGTGCGTCCACTGCACCACGGAAGAAATTGCGCTTGGCCATGTGAGGTCTCCAATCCTTGAGAGAAACTTTCTGTCCTCCACGCTTTGGAATGTAAGGTTTCCGCGGTCGGCCCACCAGCGCATATTGGGAATGGGAGCCATCTCATTTTTGCATATGCGAAGACAATTGTTGCACTGCAATATAGTCCAGCTTCCCAACATCATCTGGTGCATTGCCCCTAAGCATCAGCAGGTTTACGGTGCCGCATTCTTTGAGGTCATCACCGGGAAACCATGTTTCAGACATTCGATTCCGCATCCGACAGCGCGCAGGCTGCCTCACGTGTGTCTGCCCTGCGCGAACAGCTTGAAGCTCTCGATCTGACGGGCTTCCTCGTGCCGCGTGCAGATGAGCATCAGGGCGAATATGTGGCTCCCTGCTCCGAGCGCCTGTCATGGCTGACCGGATTCACGGGTTCGGCTGGCGCAGCCCTTATCCTGCGCGACAGCGCCATCCTCTTCGTTGACGGGCGCTACACCCTGCAGGCAGCAGAACAGACGGACAGCAACATTTTCCAGATCAAAAGTCTGGTGACAAACCCGCCCCGCTCCTGGATGAAAGCGAGTCTCCCGAGTGATGCGCGCATTGGCTTCGATCCTTGGCTTCACACCATCGGGGAGATGCGTTCCATGCGCGAGGCACTTGTCAGACGTGGCGTGGAACTCGTCCCCGTTGCCAATCTGGTCGACAAGGTCTGGCAGGACCGCCCTGCTCCTCCGGTGAAACCTGTAACCATCCAGCCGCTGCAATATGCTGGTGAAACGGCCGGCGAGAAGCTGGACCGGATTGGTGAGGTTCTGCGTGAGGCCAATATTGCACACACGGTGCTAACCGACCCTTCCTCACTCGCCTGGCTCTTCAATATTCGTGGCAGCGACGTGCCGCACACACCGCTCGCGCTGGGATTTGCAATACTGTCTGCTCACGGTCGGCCAAAGCTGTTTCTCCATCCCGGCAAGCTCTCCATCGAAACAAAGGCCTATCTTACGCAGCTGGCGGACCTTCATCTGCCTGAAATGCTGGAAAGCGAGCTAACCGCGCTCGCCTCTTCCGCAGCCAGCATCGGCCTTGATCCAGCGCTTGCCGCTGAAAAGCTACGGGCAATTGTGGAAGCTGCAGACCGCAATGTGGAGGATTTCAAAGACCCTACCCGCCTGCCTCGCGCGATCAAAAACGCGGTCGAACTCGCCGGCTCCCGCAACGCGCACCACCGCGACGGTGCGGCTGTTGCCAGCTTCCTTGCATGGCTCAACCGGCAGACGCCCGAGGAGCTGGACGAAATCGCAGTGGTCGAGAAGCTGGAGGCATTTCGCCGCGAAACCGGAGAGCGCTTCCAGATGCCGCTGAAGGACATCTCCTTCGACACGATCAGCGGCAGCGGGCCGAATGGCGCTATCATCCATTACCGGGTGAACAGGCAATCGAGCCGCAGGCTCTCGTCCCACGAGCTTCTGCTTCTGGATTCAGGAGCCCAATACGAGGATGGCACGACCGACATCACCCGCACCATCGCGCTCGGCCAGGCATACGACGAACAACGCCAGCGCTTTACCTTGGTGCTGAAGGGCATGATCGCCATCACGCGTCTGCGCTTCCCGGAAGGCACAAGGGGCGTTGATATTGACGCTTTCGCGCGCACTGCACTCTGGCAGCATGGTCTGGACTACGCCCACGGCACAGGCCACGGCGTTGGCTCATATCTGGCTGTCCACGAAGGCCCACAGAGCATTTCTCGCCGCGGCATGGAAAAGCTTCATGCCGGCATGATCCTTTCGAATGAGCCTGGCTACTACAAGCCCGGCCACTACGGCATCCGTATCGAGAACCTCATCGCCGTCACGCCTGCCGAAGAGATCGCAGGTGGCGACATTCCCATGCACGGTTTCGAAACGCTGACCCTTGCTCCGATCGATCGAAAATTGATCGCCCCGGAGCTATTGAGTGCAGAGGAGCGCGCTTGGCTTGATGAGTACCACGCTCGCGTAATGCAGGAGATTGCGCCGCTCGTTGACGAAGAGACAAGGACCTGGCTTGAAGCGGCGACTGCTCCGCTGTGAGACGTAAGGGCGGTGGCGCAAGAGCGCCACGTCTCAGCCCATCACATTGCGCAGAAGAATGAGCACCGCCGCAGCGGTGAAGAACATCGGCATCAGGCCGGTGAACCAGCCGACCACCACCCCGACGGCCAGAGCCGTCAGTTCGGGCACCCCGCCCTGCATGGCGGCAGGTGCAACAAGCGTGGTCAAGACTGCCGCAGGAACGGCATTGAGCCCGGCTTCCACGCGCGGATGGATGCGGGGAAAGCGCGACAGCACCATATGGCCGCCCGCCCGGGTCAGATAAGTCATGACCGCACCGGCCAGGATAATCCAGACGGTCGTGCTCATGTCCTGTCCTCCTCGTTCGGCGTGACCGGCGTGATGAAGGCTGCCAGCACAACACCGGCCATCGCGCCTATGGAGACATGCCAGGGCGAACCGACGAGGTGGTAGGCTGCGATCGAAGCCACGCCACTCGTGGCCACCACCGGCAACCACATGGCCCGCTTGCGAAAGCCCATTACGAGACCGAGAAAATAGATGGGCAGCAGAAAGTCGATGCCCAGCGCATAAGGATCGGGAATGAAACGCCCAAACAGTGCGCCCAGCCAGGATTCAATGACCCAGGACAGATATATCGGCAGCCCCAGCCCCATATACCAGGCAAAGGTGATGGGCTTGCGCTCTTCCACGCGCCGTTCGGCCTCGGCAAATTGCGGATCGATCAGGAAGAAGAAACCGATAATCTTCTCCGGCAGCGACCAATGCGAAAGATGCCGGCCAATGGTGGCCGAATAGAGCACATGCCGGAAATTGACCGCGAATATCGAAAGCACGATCAGCCACGGCGCGACCTTCGTGCCGAACAAATCCAGCCCGACCATCTGGCTGGCGCCGGCAAAAATGGTTGCGCTCATCAGCACCGCTTCAAAGGTGCTGAAGCCGTTCTCGTGGGCAATGGTGCCAAACAGAAGCCCGAATGGTGCTGCCGCGATAAGCACGGGAACGCCGCGCTGCACGCCTCGCATGAACTCGCCAGGCCCTCGAGCCACGGCGACACTGTCGATTGTCATGGTTCCTCCGAAGGGGCCAGCATAGGTCAGCAATGCTGACCAGTCACATCAAAAGCTTTGAGCCAGGTGTGAAGGATTTTGAACCGGATTTTCAGTCGATATAGCGATCAAACCATGTCGCCTCATCGATCACTTCGATGCCAAGCTCTCCCGCCTTTTTGAGCTTCGAACCAGCACCCGGCCCTGCTACCACGAGATCGGTCTTCTTGGAAACAGATCCGGCAACTTTCGCACCAAGACGCTCCGCCATGGCCTTCGCCTCATCGCGCGACATGCGCTCCAGTGCGCCGGTGAAAACGATGGTCTTGCCCGAGACCGGCGAATCCGCAGCAGGTTTCTCGGCGTCAATCACTTTCACCTGTGCGGCAAGCGCGTCGACAAGGGCACGATTGTGCTCTTCCGCCAGATAGGTGGCCACGGCATCGATGACGGCATCTCCGACATCGTCCAGCGCATCCATCTCCTCGCGCGCCTGCATGTCACCACCGGCTACAGCCAGTGCCGCGTCGTAAAACTCGCTCCAGGAGCCATAGCCGCGCGCAAGGGTTTTCGCCGTCTGCTCGCCAACATGACGAATGCCGAGCCCATAGATCATCCGGTCAAGCGGGATCTCGCGCCGCGCCTCGATCGCCTCGAAGAGCTTCGCCGCGGACTGTGCGCCCCAACCTTCCTTGGCCTTCAGCTTTTTCAGATTGGCTTCATCACGCTCTTTCAGCGTGAAGATGTCCGCCGGGCTCTTCACCGGCAAATCCTCGTCGTGGAAGAAGAACTCGATCTGCTTCTCGCCCAGACCATCAATGTCAAAGGCCTTGCGCGACACGAAATGGCGCAGATGCTCGATGCGCTGGAACGGACAGGCAAACTCGCCCGAACAGCGCCGCACCACCCCTTCAGATCCTGCCGCCGTGCCCTCTCGCACCACCGGCGTTTTCAGATGGCAGGGGCAAACCTGCGGGAATGCGAACTCTACTGCATCGTCAGGCCGCTTGTCCTCGACATACCCCAAAATCTGCGGGATCACATCGCCGGCCCGCTGCACCGTAACCGTGTCCCCGATTTTCACGCCCAGCCGCTCAATCTCTTCGGCATTGTGCAGTGTGGCATTGGTCACCACCACGCCGCCTACCGTGACCGGCTCAAGCCGCGCCACCGGCGTCAATGCCCCGGTGCGTCCCACCTGAATATCGATCCCGCGCAGAATGGTCGTCGCCTTCTCCGCCGGAAATTTGTGGGCAATCGCCCAGCGCGGCGTGCGCGAGATGAAGCCCAACCGCTGCTGCAGCGTCAGGTCGTTCACCTTGTAGACGACGCCGTCGATGTCATAGGGCAAGCCGCCACGGCCTTCCTCTATTCTGCGATAATGCGCGATCAGCTCTTCAGCGCTCTCGCATAGCCGCGTCAAGTCATTGGTCTTGAAGCCGTAGGCTTGCAGCTTCTCCACCATCTCGAACTGCGTCTCGGCGGGAAGATCACTCACCTCCCCCCATGCATAGGCGAAGAATTTCAGTGGACGCTGTGCCGTAATGAACGCATCAAGCTGGCGCAGCGAACCTGCCGCCGTGTTGCGCGGATTGACATAGGTCTGCTTGCCTTCCGCAGCCTGCCGCTCATTGAGCGCCAGAAAGTCACGATGGGTCATGTAGACCTCGCCGCGCACCTCCAGAATTTTTGGCGGATCACCATCCAGCACATTGGGGATGTCGGCCACGGCACGTGCATTGGTGGTGACATTTTCGCCGACCTGCCCGTCACCGCGGGTCGCAGCACTCACCAGCCTGCCATTCTCGTAGCGCAGCGAAAGCGAAAGCCCGTCGATCTTCGGCTCCGCCGTCATTGCGATGGGAGCATCAGGATCAAGCTTCAGATAGCGACGGATGCGCCCAACGAAATCCACCACGTCGCCATCATTGAAGGCATTGTCGAGCGAGAGCATCGGCACCTTGTGCCTGATCTTCTCGAACTTCTCCGAGACGGGCGCACCGACGCGTGCCGAAGGGGAATCGGGCCGCACAAGTGCTGGGAAAAGCTGCTCTATGGCAAGATTGCGCCGCCGCAGCGCGTCATACTCGGCATCGGAAATCGTCGGCGCATCTTCAGTGTGATAGCGCCTGTCATGCTCGGCAATCTCTTTCGCCAGCCGCTTGAGTTCATCGGCGGCCTGAGCCTCCGTCAGATCATCGACGGGAATATCTGCAGTGGTCATGACATGAATATCCGGATTCGTTGGCGCGCCAACATAGAGCCATGCCGCCTGCCCGCTCAAGCGCAGCAATGAATGCTTCAGACATTCTCCTGAAGAAGTCTTGTCGCAGCAGCCCGCGCTTCTTCGGTAACGGTGGCGCCAGCCAGCATGCGTGCGATTTCTTCCTGCCGCTCCTGCGGCTCCATCACGCGAATACGCGTTGTCACCTGCTCCTGGCTACCGGATTTCGCAATCAGGTAATGCGTGTTGGCGCGCGCAGCCACCTGAGGTGCGTGGGTGACCGAAAGCACCTGAATGCGGCTTGCCAGCCGTGCCAGCCTCTGGCCGATAGCATCGGCAACTGCACCTCCAACACCCGTATCGATCTCGTCGAAGACAAGCGTTGGTGCCGAGCCGCGATCAGCCAGAGCAACCTTCAGGGCCAGCAGGAAGCGTGAAAGCTCGCCACCGGAAGCGACCTTCATCATCGGCCCCGGACGCGTGCCGGGATTGGTTTGGACCCAGAATTCGACCGTATCGATGCCTTCGGCCAAAGGCTCATCCGCATTGCTGTCGATCTGCACGATGAAGCGCGCGCGCTCAAGTTTCAACGCTGGGAGTTCTGCCATCACCGTTTCGGCCAGGGTCTCAGCCGTCGCCTTGCGTGCGGTCGAAAGCTCTGCGGCAAGACGATCATAGGCTTTGCGCCGTTCAATCGCCTCCTGCTCCAGCGCCCCCAGACGCTCCTCGCCTGCATCAAGATCGGCAAGATCATTATCCATGCGGTCGCGCAGAACCGGCAGTTCGTCCACCATGACATTGTGCTTGCGCGCTGCCGCCCGCAACGCAAAGAGCCGCTCCTCGGCCTGCTCAAGCCTTTGCGGGTCGAACTCGGTGGCACGCATGGCCGCATCAACTGCACTCTGCGCGCCATCCAGCGACAACAGCGCTTCGTCCAGCGACTGGATGATCTCATCAAGAAGCCCCGGCACCTCATCGGCCTTTCGCTGCAGACGCCTCAGAAGGCTTGCCAGCGTCGGGATTGGCGACTGGTGACCGCCAAGCACTTCCTGCGCATCGGCAATGTCTGCTGCGGTCTTTTCCGCGCGCATCATCCGGGCGCGTTCTTCCGCCAGTTCTTCCTCTTCGCCCGGCTGCGGATCAAGCTTTGCAAGCTCTTCCACCGATGCCCGAAGAAAATCAGCCTCTCGCGCAGCCGCTTCGACGCGGGCGCGGTGCCGCTGCAATTCCTGCTCGGCCTTTCGCCAATCCTTCCAGGCCGCGCGAACGGATTGCGCAAGCCCGCCATGTCCACCAAAGGCATCAAGCAGTTCGCGATGTGCAGCAGTGTCGACCAGTGCGCGCTCATCATGCTGACCGTGGATCTCGACAAGCACGCGCCCAACCTGCCGCATCAGCGCGACACTCGCAGGCTGATCATTGATGAAAACGCGGGTGCGGCCATCCGCGTTCTGCACGCGGCGCAGGATGATATCGCCTTCATCCTCAATGGCATTTTCGCGCAGAAGATCGCGCGCCGGATGCCCCATGGGCAGATCGAATACGGCGGTCACCTGCCCCTGATCCGCGCCATGGCGGACAAGGCCTGCATCGCCACGTGCGCCGAGTGCAAGAGAAAGAGAATCGAGAAGAATCGATTTGCCCGCACCCGTCTCACCGGTAAGCACGGACAAGCCCGCCGAAAAATCGATATCCAGCCGTTCGATCAGGACAATATCGCGGATCGAAAGATGCGAAAGCATCGCGTGGCCGTCAGCCCCCTACGATGACGCTTGCAGCCTTTGAGATCCAGGACGCCCTGTTCTCACGCGGTTCCAGACCGCCGGACTGCAGAAGCTGATAAGACGACTTGTACCACTTGCTTTCGGGGAAGTTGTGCCCCAGCACAGCCGTGGCGGTCTGCGCTTCCGGCGCAATGCCCATGGCAAAATAGGCCTCCGCAAGACGCGCCAATGCCTCTTCGACGTGACGGGTATTGGAGTAGTTCTCGACAACGCCGCGGAAACGGCGGATGGCTGCGATATATTCGCGGCGTTCGAGATAATAGCGGCCGATCTGCATTTCCTTGCCGGCGAGCTGGTCGCGGGCAAAGCGGATCTTCTCCTGCGCATCCTCGACATATTCCGAATCCGGCCAACGCTCGACCACCTGGTTCATTGCCTCGATGGTCTTGCGCGCTTCGCTCTGGTCCTGCGTGACTTCCTTGATCTGACGGAAATAGGACAGCCCAACCAGATACTGCGCATAGGCCGCGTCATCGCTCGTGGGATAGAGCGTCACATATCGCTGCCCGCTATTAACTGCCTCGGAATAGCGGCCCTGGCGGTAATTGGTAAAGGTGCTCATCAGGAGCGCCTTGCGGCCAAATTCCGAATAAGGGTGCTGCCGGTCCACGGCCTCGAACTTGGCTGCCGCCTCCTTGAGGCGTCCGGCATTCAGATTGGCCAGACCCTGATTATACAGCGCATCGGCAGGTTCGATCGTCTCGACATAGGTCGAAAGGTCGAGATCCTTCTCCCCCTGACAGCCAGCAAGCACCAATGGAAGCGCGACCGCGCTCATGATGAGCGGCAGGGTCGGCTTGCGGCCTTGGCTGGCATTGCGTCCTGAAGTCATGAAAAATCCGCCCCTTAAGCGCAGTCGGTTCACGATATGCACGCACTCATAAAGCATTATGGCCGCGCGCGGCAACGCTATCGGCTGGCAATGGCGCAAATTTATGGCAGCTAACCGAATGAGCCGGGACTGAAGCGTCCGCCAGCGCCGCTCTCGCGGCTACAACACCCAGGGTGCGAAAACCGGGGCATTGACCGCTATCATCTCTGCTGAGCGTCCGCCCTCGCGTCGCGTCGTCTCAACGATCTGGAAGGCCGCGCGATCCGTCAGCAGGTGACGAAGTGCTGCAGCATTCAGTCGGTGTCCGCCGCGATAGGAACGGAAGCAGCCGATAAAGCGCGCCCCGGCAAGAGCCAGGTCGCCAATGGCATCCAGCATCTTGTGGCGCACGAATTCGTTGGAGTAGCGCAGGCCTTCCATATTGATGACCTTGTTGTCCTCACCGATCACGACCGAATTTTCGAGTGAGGAACCAAGTGCATAACCCGCAGCCCACAGGCGCTCCACATCCTTGATGAAGCCGAAGGTGCGTGCCCGCGCAATATCCTTGGAGAAGGTCTCTGCAGTCAGATCCGCAGCAAATGCCTGACGGCCGATTGCCGGGCTGTCGAAGTCGATCTCGACCTCAAACCGTGTCCCGTTATGCGGCCGGAACTCAGCCCATGAACTGCCATTGTCAATGCGGACCGGCTTCAGGATGCGGATATAACGACGCTTTGCGGAAAGTTGCCTCATACCCGCTTGGGTGAAAGCCTCGACGAAAGCTGACGCGCTGCCATCCATGATGGGCACTTCCGGGCTATCGATCTCGACAAGCACATTATCCACACCCATGGCAGCGACTGCGGCCATGAGATGCTCGACCGTGGCGACATAGTCACCTGCGGGGTTGCCAAGACTGGTGCTGAGATCCGTTTCACCGACTTCCGAAGCCAGCGCCGGGATCAGACGCCCCTGTGCCCCATCATCAACACGCTGGAAGATAACGCCGGTATCGGCTTCTGCCGGATGGAACGTAACCGTTACAGGCTTGCCGGAATGTACGCCAATGCCCTTCAGGCTGACAGCCGAAGAAAGTGTTGTCTGAAACTCGAGCAAATCGATCCCCATCAGCACGTCCGTATCGTTCTGCCTTTTAGCTTCTGCCTGCGGACGGCTCTTAACACAGCACGAGAGACAAGCCCCAAATCATCCCCGCGCCTACTTCATTGCGCTGAAAGATAATGTTCCACCCGCACCGCGCCAAATCACGCTTCGTTACCCTGTGTTACGCCACACAGCTTTCAAACTTTCCTAATAAAACGTTGTTATTACTAATATTTCGCTAAACAAAAACGGGCGCTTTCGCGCCCGCTTTTTTACATAATGTAGCATCGCGTGAGCGATCAGTTTGCCTGTCGGCGAAGGAAGGCTGGAATTTCCAGCTGATCATCTTCGTGGTTCGAACGAACCTGCGGCGTGATTCGCCCCTGATCGTCCAGCTGGCCACGACGCGGCGCGTAAAGCTGGCTTTCTTCGGAAGGCGCACGGCGTGCTTCCGGAGCCGGCTGACGCAGACGCGGCTCAGGTGGCTGGCTGGCATGAGCTTCTTCCTCACGGCGCGAAAGACCACTCGTCAGACGCTTGAGCAGACCCATCGGACCACGCTCTTCGTGGTCGCCATTCTGCGCACCAAGCTCGGCCTGTACCACCGGCGGGAAGTCTTCCACGCGTGGCATACGCACCGGCTGTGCCGGCTGCTGTGGCTGGGCCTGCGCCTGTGGCTGTACCGGACGCGGAGCCGGTGCCGGAGCAGGCTCGGGCTGACGTGCGACTGCAGCCTGAGCATGACCGACAACTGGCTGGGAAGCCTGTGCGGGCTGCTGAGGTGCTACTGCGGGCTTGAAGAGCTTGCTCTGTGGCTGAAAGGCGCCCGCCTGCATCTGCGGCGCATCGGAAGATGCGCTGCGGATTGCTTCAGCCACTGGGTCGTTTCCCACCACGGTGCCTCCTGCAGGCGCGGACTGTGCCGCGGCAGGCTGCTGGGGACGGCTCTCGACAGGCTGCTGAGGCGCGGCCTGCTGTGAAGCCTGCGGTGCAGCCGGGCGCTGGATGGCGCGCGGAGCGGAAACCGGAGCAGAAATTTCCTCTGCCGTCTTGTCGATGCCTGTCGCAACGACGGAGACGCGGATAACGCCTTCCAGTTCCTCATCGAAGGTCGCGCCAAGAATGATATTCGCTTCCGGATCGACTTCTTCACGGATACGCGTTGCAGCCTCGTCCACCTCGAACAGCGTCAGGTCACGACCGCCGGTGATGGAGATCAGAAGCCCGCGTGCACCGCGCATGGAGGTCTCGTCGAGCAGCGGATTGGCAATTGCGGCCTCTGCCGCAGCCATCGCGCGGCCCTCGCCGGAAGCCTCGCCGGTGCCCATCATGGCCTTGCCCATCTCGCGCATGACCGAGCGAACGTCGGCGAAGTCGAGATTGATCAGGCCTTCCTTGACCATCAGGTCGGTGATGCAGGCCACACCGGAATAGAGCACCTGATCTGCCATCGCGAATGCGTCGGCAAAGGTGGTCTTGTCATTGGCGATGCGGAAAAGGTTCTGGTTCGGAATGACGATGAGCGTATCAACGCATTTCTGCAGTTCCTCGATGCCCGCATCCGCCGTCTTCATGCGGCGCTGGCCTTCGAAATGGAACGGCTTGGTCACGACGCCGACGGTCAGGATGCCCTTCTCGCGGGCAGCACGCGCCACCACTGGAGCAGCACCGGTACCCGTGCCGCCACCCATACCGGCGGTGACAAAGCACATATGCGTGCTCGACAGGTGATCCATGATCTCGTCGATGCACTCTTCCGCAGCAGCCTGGCCGACTTCCGGCTGGGAACCCGCACCCAGACCTTCGGTAACGGCAGCGCCCAGTTGAATGAGGCGCTCGGCCTTCGATTGGGTCAGTGCCTGTGCGTCGGTGTTCGCAACCACGAACTCCACGCCGCGCAGCCCCGCGGTGATCATGTTGTTTACGGCGTTACCGCCGCCGCCACCGACACCGAATACGGTGATCCTCGGCTTTAGCTCGGTAATGTCCGGCTTTTGTAGGTTGATGCTCATTTCCTCGTCCTTTCCGCCTTCTCCGCCGCTTCGCCCATGCGGCCGCACCTTTTGTTGTGTTGCTAGAAGCTCTCTCGCAACCATTGACTGACGCGCTGGAACCGCCCTCCGGTGCCCGTCGCACGTGTGAATATGCCGCCCTTGGAACCGCGGCTTTCGAAATCCGCAACCTGCGGATAAATCAGGAGACCGATCGGGGCTGCGAATGCAGGCCCCTTCGCGGCCTCGGGAAGACCGGCAACGCCCAGTGGACGCCCGAGGCGCACATTGCGCCCCAATAGCCTGCGAGCCGCTTCGGGAAGCCCCGCAAGCTGGCTTGCACCGCCGGTCAGAACGATGCGCCGACCAACCATGCTGCCATAGCCCGACTGGTTCAGCCGATCGCGCACCATTTCCAGCGTTTCCTCGATGCGGGCACGCACGATGCGCGTCATGACCGCGCGCGGCACCTGGAGAGGCTGCTCGCTTTCATCCGTACCCATTGGCTGAATCGCGACGATGTCACGGTCATCTGCCGTAGCAGGCAGAGCGGATGCATGCATCACCTTCAAACGCTCCGCGTCCTCAAGCCGCGTCGAGAGGCCTCGCGCCAGATCCATGGTGACATGGTTGCCGCCGATAGGCAGCGCGTCGGCATGTACGAATTTACCGTCCATGAAGACCGAAATCGTGGTGGAGCCACCGCCCATATCGATACAGGCAGCGCCCATCTCCGCTTCGTCGTCAACGAGCGCAGCCAGCCCCGAGGCATAGGGTGTCGCAACAAGGCGTTCAACCGTCAGATGCGAGCGATTGATGCACAGTTCCAGATTGCGCAGCGGGACGGCATCTGCGGTGAGCACATGCATGTCCACGCCAAGTGTGTCGCCCACCATCCCGCGAGGATCGCGAATGCCTTTTTCGACATCGAGAGAAAACCCGACAGCAAGTGAATGAACAACTTCGCGCTCGGCCTTGAGTGCCTGACGTGCACCGGCTGCCAGCACGCGATCAATGTCGGACTGGGTGGCTTCGTGGCCGCCGAGACGGATCGTGGCGCTCGCACTTTCGCTCTTCAGGCGACCGGCCGACACATTGACGATCAGCGAGTCGACGGTAATGCCGGCCATGCGTTCAGCAGCATCCACGGCAAGCCGGATGGCATTTTCAGCTTTCTCGAGATCAACAATGACGCCGGATTTCACACCCTGCGACTTCTGATGACCAATGCCGATGACCTTGATGCGATGCGTGCGGTGACGCAGCGCCCTGCTTCCCTCAAGCGGCAAGAGCTTGGCAATGATGCAGCAGACCTTGCTGGAGCCAACATCGAGAACCGTAATGATGCCGGAACGCTGTGCGGAATTGCGAGAACCTGAAAGCCAGCTCATATCCGCGCCCCCTTCTTCAACGCCTTGAGTTTCGCGTCGAAGGCTTCGCTGCGCTCTTCGGCAGCCTCGGGCGTCATGGCCACGGTGATGCGGTCCGGGATGCGCAGATCGACTGCGGTCACGGCGCGGGAGAACAGCTGATACTGCGCATCAAGCGCAGCCGCGTCCTGTAAGGCCAAATCATAACCACGCTCGGGCAAGCGGATCGTCACATCATTATTCAAACGCAGATCCCAGCGCCGACCCGCCACGCGGATATAAGCCTTCACGCGCCCTTTCAGCTGCGGCACCTGCTCGACCAGCGCAATGATTTCCGGAGCAATCTCGTTTGCCCCCTCACCGATTACCAGCGGCAGAACCGAATGGTGCGGGCGCGAATAGGGAGCAATGATGGACCCGTCTTTTTCCACCACGGATACTGTCTGCCCGCGCTGCCAGAGCGCATAGGGCAGACGCTCGGCAATGGCGACCTCTACAGTGCCGGGATAAACCTTGCGCACCGTTGCACTTTCCACCCAGGGAAGCTGCGTAATGCGCTCGCGAGCGTCAGCTGCACTGAAACCGACCATCGAGGTCCAGCCATCAAGCCCGATCTGCTGGAGAACATCGATCTCCGAGGTTTCGGCATTCCCGCTGATCTGCACATCATTGATGGCAAAGCCGACGCGAGACGTTGTTGCCTGAACCACCTCGTCCAGATGCCCGCCCTGCAGGCCACCATAAAGACCCGTTGCCGAAAAAAGGATTGCGGTGGCAATCGTTGCCGCAAATGGAGGCGGATTGATTTCGTCGATGCGCAGGCGCGAAACCATGCGCACCGGCTTGCGCAACCAGCGCGGCAGCACGAAGCCGCCGACCACGGCATGTGCACCCTTAGCTGACCTCAGCGCGAACAAGACGCATCCTCCACCATCCAACTCAACAACTCACCAAAGCTATGCCCGGCCTGGGCGGCGATGTCGGGCACGAGCGAGGTGGGCGTCATACCCGGCTGCGTGTTGATTTCCAGCCAAATCAGCTCTCCATCTTCGGAGAACCGATCATCGTAGCGGAAGTCGGACCGACTCACTCCACGACAGCCAAGAGCCTTGTGTGCCTTGAGGGACAGTGTTTGTATCTTTTGGTAAATTTTCGGTGAAATTTCTGCCGGCACCACATGTTTTGATGCGCCGGGAACATACTTTGAGTCATAATCATAGAAGCTGTGACCAACAGGCACGATTTCGCACACCGCCAGAGCCACATCACCCACAACTGCGCAGGTCAGCTCGCGCCCATGGACATAGCGCTCGACCATGACACGCTCGCCATACGACCAGTCACCAGCACTCAATGCCTGAGGCGGATGCGACTGACCTTCGCGCACGATCACAACGCCGAAGCTGGAGCCTTCAGCCACGGGTTTGACCACGTAAGGCGGCCTCATGGGATGTGCGTTGACCACATCTTCACGGTTCATGATTCTCGATTCGGCAACTGGCACCCCCGCCGCCTTCGCGACGGTCTTTGCAAGCTCCTTGTCCATCGCCAGAGCTGAAGCCAAGACACCGGAATGCGTATAAGGGATGCCAAGATACTCCAGAATGCCCTGGATCTTTCCATCCTCGCCGAAGGGCCCATGCAGCGCGTTGAAAGCAACATCGGGCGAAAGCTCGGCCAGCACCTGACCGACATCACGACCGACGTCCACACGGCTGACGCGATAACCCTCGGCTTCAAGCGCATCCGCACAAGCTGCACCTGAGGAAAGACTGACCGGTCGCTCGGAGGAAAATCCGCCCATCAATACGGCTACATGTTTTTTCGCCATCTATGGGCACCCTCTCCGGCCTGAAATTATGACCCGGCAATCCACCGCTTAAGTCCTCGATTTATAGCGCACGCAACCTTGCGCCTGCCTTGCAGACGCCGGTACGCCCTAACCCACTGAAACTGGCGATAAACGGATACCGGCAAGCGCCGCTGCAACCGCCCCCGAGACCAACCGACTCAAATCAGTCAGTGCTGATGCCTAAAGAATCAGAGACTTGATTCCGTGACAAGAGCCGGAGATTCCGAACGATTCAAAAAATAATAAAAATGACTAAATGAAGCGCGCTTCGCATGGATCTGGCCACGAAGCACTGGCTATAGACAACTAAAGCATCTGTCCGAGGAAGGGCTCGACTTCGCGGCCCGGCTGAAACTTGCCGATGCGCTTGATCTCCCAATGCAGCCTGATGCCGGAATGCTCCAGCACGCGGGCGCGAACGGTCTCACCCAGACATTCCAA
Source organism: Nitratireductor sp. CH_MIT9313-5 (assembly GCF_037029545.1). Classification (NCBI taxonomy): domain Bacteria; kingdom Pseudomonadati; phylum Pseudomonadota; class Alphaproteobacteria; order Hyphomicrobiales; family Phyllobacteriaceae; genus Nitratireductor; species Nitratireductor sp. CH_MIT9313-5. Next base: position 729,482 of record NZ_JAYMER010000014.1, read on the forward strand.
ATCATATCCGGTCGCATTGCCGGTATTGATCATGAAGTTGCAGTGCATGGGCGACATCTGCGCTCCGCCGATCATCAGCCCCCGACATCCGGCCTTGTCGACTTCCTTCCAGGCAGAAGTTCCTTCGGGGTTCTTGAAAGTGGAGCCTCCGGTCTTCTCCCGCACGGGCTGCACTGTTTCGCGATGATGCTGTACCTCGTCCATAGCCTTGCGGATTTGGTTGGGATCTTCCCGGTACCCTTCCAGAAGCGCGGACGTGAAAATCAGATCAGCCGGCGCCTCCGATCTCCTGTAGGAATAACCCATCTCTTCGCGCGTCAGAACGTGCCGGTTTCCCTGGCGATCAAGCGCTCGCACTTCGACGACGCGCTCGCAGGTTTCCACGCCGTTGGCGCCACCATTCATCCGAAGCGCGCCACCAAGTCCACCCGGGATACCGTGGAAGAAGTGAAAACCGCCGATTCCTGCTTCCTGAGCCTTCGCAGCCAATCGCTTGTCAGGCAGGGCAGCACCCGCTTCAAGCTGCGTATCCGACTTCTGATCGACCCATCCGAAGCCCTTGGCCGAAAGCCGCACGACAAAGCCATCCAGCCCGCCATCGCGCACCAGAAGATTGGAGCCTATGCCGACCAGTGTGATGGGTATCTCTTCCGGCACCACACGCAGTAACTCGGCCAGGTCTTCCTCATCCTGCGGCTGGAATAATGCTTCCGCAGCGCCGCCGGTCCTGAACCAGGTGATCTTGTCCATGCCGGCATTGGCGACCAGCTTGCCACGCAGGCCCTTTAGTCGATCCCCCAGACGTTCGATCAGGTTCTGACCGCTCATCCGTTAAGTTCTCCCGGCAGCGCATAGGCCCACTGCGTGATGTTGCCCGCCCCGAGAAAGACCACGAAGTCTCCGGGCTTGGCGATTTCGCGGATAAGCGGCGCAATCGCCTCCGGTCCCTCGATGTAGCGTGCATCCCGATGCCCGCCTGCACGGATATTGGCGACGAGCGATGGTGAATCTGCACCTTCGATCGGTTCTTCACCGGCCGTGTAGACAGGCGCCACCAGCACCGTGTCGGCTTCATTGAAGCAGGCGGAGAAGTCGCTGAAGAGGTCGTGAAGCCGCGTATAGCGGTGTGGCTGAGCGATAGCGATAACGCGGCCCGAAGTCGCCTCGCGCGCAGCTTTCAGCACCGCCCGAATTTCCACGGGATGATGACCGTAATCGTCGAATATCTCCACACCGTTCCATGTGCCGGTATGAGTAAAACGACGTTTCACGCCGCCGAAGGAGGCCAGCCCCTTGCGGATGTCGTCTGCCGACACGCCCAGCTCATGCGCGACCGCGATTGCCGCCACGGCATTCGACACATTGTGTCGGCCGGGCATGGGCAGGCGCAGACCTTCCAGGAGCGTTACCTCGTCACCACGACGTGCTCGGATGCTGACATCGAAAACCGAGGTCGCTCCATCCATGCGATGGTTGGAAAAGCGCACAGCGGCCTGCGGGTTCTCGCCATAGGTTACCACGCGCCGATCCTCGATATGGCTGACGAGCGCCTGCACTTCCGGATGGTCGATGCACATCACGCCGAAGCCATAGAAGGGGACATTCTCGACAAACTGACGGAATGCCGCGCGCACCTTGTCGAAGGAACCGTAATGGTCGAGATGTTCGGGATCGATATTGGTCACCACCGCGATTTCGGCAGGCAGCTTAAGGAATGTGCCGTCGCTCTCATCGGCCTCGACCACCATCCAGTCGCCCTTGCCCATGCGTGCATTGGTGCCATAGGCGTTGATGATGCCGCCATTGATAACCGTCGGATCAAGCCCGCCAGCATCCAGAAGCGCCGACACCATGGAGGTGGTGGTCGTCTTGCCATGGGTGCCACCAATCGCGACCGCCTGGCGGAAACGCATGAGTTCTGCGAGCATCTCCGCACGGCGCACAATGGGCAAAAGCTTCTCGCGCGCGGCCTGATATTCCGGGTTGGTCTTCTTGATGGCTGTCGAGACGACCACGACTTCGGCATTTTCGAGATTTTCGGCTGCATGACCGACAAATACGCGGATGCCCTTGTCGCGCAGCCGCGTGACATTCGCGCTTTCAGCCTGGTCCGACCCCTGCACCTGATAGCCGAGCGTGTGCAGCGCTTCCGCGATGCCGCTCATGCCGATGCCGCCAATGCCGATGAAATGAACGACGCCGATGGTCTGCGGCATTTTCATGAGGTGGTATCCTTCCTGAATTCTTCGCTAGCGCGCCCCTGTGCCACCTGTTCGGCCAGATCTGCAAGCCTTTTGGCTGCATCCGGCTTACCTGATGACCTTGCAGAAGCGGCAATGCGCTGCAGCGCCTGAGGTTCCTGCATTTTGGAGGCGATGAAGGCGCTGAGTTTCTGCGCATCCAGCTCCGCCTGCGCCACGATTTCGGCACCTCCTGCCTGCGCAAGGGCCGCAGCATTCGCAGCCTGATCATGGTCCAGCGCATATGGATACGGCACCAGAAGCGCCGGACGTCCGATGGCCGAAATCTCCGAAACAGTGGATGCGCCGGATCGTGAGATCACGAAATGCGCCGCGGCAATGCGTTCCGCCATATTGGAGAAGAAGGGCGAAATCTCCGCCTCTACGCCCAACCGGGCATAATGGGCGCGAACCTCGGCCTCATCTTCCGTGCGTGCCTGCTGGACAATCTTCAGATGTTGCCGAAGATTCTCAGGGAGCTGCGAAACCGCTTCGGGTACAGCCTCCGAGAAGAAGCGGGCCCCTTGGCTCCCACCAAAAACGAGAAGATGAAATGGCTCTCCCTCGCCGGGTGCCTTGTACCCAAGCTTCATTGCATCGAGGACTGCAGGGCGCACCGGGTTGCCGGTGACAACGGTCTTCTGTGGAAATGGACCGCCGCCCTGCGGCAGAAAGCCGCCCGCAATCGCATCCACACGAGACGCAAGCGCCTTGTTTGCCCGGCCCATGACGGCATTTTGCTCATGGATCATCGTCGGGATTTTCTTACGCGATGCAGCGAAAAGCGGCGGAATGGTCGGATAGCCGCCAAAGCCGATGACCACAGCGGGCTTCACCCGCTCAAGAAGCGCGGAGGCCTGACGGTAACCGCGCCAGATCGTCATCAGGCTGCGCAGAATGGCGAGGGGATTCTTGGAGCCGAAGGTCGCTGCATCGACGCGATGCACGTCGTCGGCGGGAAAATCCGACGCGAAACGGGCTGCGCGCTTGTCCGTCACCAGTTGCACGGACCATCCTCGCGCCTTCAATTCATGCGCCAGCGCTTCGGCCGGAAAGAGGTGGCCGCCGGTCCCACCGGCGCAAAGCAATGCCGTCTTGTTCTGCATGTCAGCCTGCCGCCGCTGCCCGTGTACCCAGGCCGCTCATGCCCGGTGTAACACGCCGTTGCGGTTTGCGCCGCGAAAGCGCGAGCACAAAGCCCATGGAGATGGCCATCGCAATCAACGAAGAGCCGCCATAGGAGATGAAAGGCAGCGTCATGCCCTTGGCAGGCATCATGCGTACATTCACGGCCATGTTGATGATGGACTGGAAACCGAACAGGATAACCAGACCGCTCAACGCGTATCGCGTGAAATCATCCGTTTCGCGCCGTGCAAGATAGAGCCCGCGCAGCACGATAAACGCAAATAGCGATACGATGACAAGGCACATGATCAGTCCGAATTCCTCACCCGCCACCGCGAACACGAAGTCTGTGTGACTGTCGGGCAGGATGCGCTTGACCGAGCCCTCGCCCGGCCCCTTGCCCAGCCATCCGCCCCGCGTCAGTGCCTCAAGGCTCATATCAACCTGATAGGTATCGCCTTCGCCGGTGACGAATCGGTCAATGCGATCAGCCACGTGGGGGAACGTCGCATAGGCGGCAAATGCGCCGCCGATACCCACGGCGCCGAGCAGCAGGATCCATAGCCAGGGCATTCCGGCAATGAAGAACATCGCGCCCCAGGTGCCAAGCACCAGCATTGTCTGCCCAAGGTCCGGCTGCGCGACCAGCAGGGAGACAACCAGGCCCAACAGGATCATTGCAAAGAGATTACCCGGGATTTCCGGCTGACGGGCATGTTCGGCAAAAAGCCATGCGCAGATCACCACGAAAGCGGGCTTGAGATATTCCGACGGCTGGATCGATACGCCAAAGACATAGAGCCAACGGCGCGAGCCCTTGACCTCCATGCCGATAAAGAGTGCTGCGACCATCATGACCAGCGCACCCGCCAGCATGAGAAGCGCGAAGCGCCGCACATGGCGCGCATTGAGGAACGAAATACCGATCAGCGCCACCAGCGCAGGCACCATGAAGAAAACCTGACGGGTGACAAAGTGGAAACTGTCGAGCCCGATGCGCTCGGCAACGGCAGGACTTGCAGCAAAGGAAAGCACGACCCCGAGCCCCATCAGCATGAGAAATGCTGCAAGAAACCACCGATCGACAGTCCACCACCACGTGGCGACAAGGCTACGGTCCGTACGGCTGATCACGTCTCGCTCTCCCCGATGAGCTCGACTCCGGGCTGCGCCAGCACCGCCTTGCGGAAGGCATCACCCCGGACCTCGAAATTTCTGAACTGGTCAAAACTCGCACAAGCTGGCGATAACAGAACAACAACTTCACCAGCGCCGTCGGATGCCGCATCGCGAGTCGCATGTTCGACAGCGGCTTCTATGGTACCCGAAATTTCATAAGGCGTCGCCTCGCCCAATGTGGCCGAAAAGGCCGGTGCCGCCTCGCCAACGAGATAGGCTTTTGCCACGCGCGGAAAGAGCGGGCGCAAACTCTCGATGCCGCCTTGTTTCGGCAAGCCGCCGACGATCCAGTATATTCGGTCAAAGCTCGACAATGCCGGAGCAGCAGCTTCCGCGTTGGTCGCCTTGGAGTCGTTGACGAAAAGCACATTTCCCTTCCGCCCGACCTGTTCCATGCGATGCGCCAGACCCGGGAAGGACGCAAACCCGCTCTGGATCTCCTCGTGAGAAAGCCCGCACTGCGCGCAGGCGGCAAGTGCCGCCAGAGCGTTCTGCGCATTGTGCCGACCGCGCAGCGAGCCGATGCCGGAGAGCGATATTACTGGGCGCGCCTCCCCATTTCGGGCAAGAAACAAGGCAGAACCTTGCGCGTAATAGCCATTGTCGAGCGTATCTGCGGCTGAGATGCGGACGATCTTGCGCCCCTCCGTCTCAAGCCTGTCCGCAATCGCGCGGCACCAATCGTCATCCACTCCAAGGATTGCGCAATCACTTCCCGCAACCAGCCGCTCCTTGATGGCAGCATAGTTTTCCATCGTACCATGGCGGTCGAGATGGTCCGGCGACAGGTTCAGCAGAACACCAGCCGAAGGCTTGAGCGAGGGCGCCAGATCAATCTGATATGAGGAACACTCCACCACATAATGGCGCTCAGGCGTCGGCTCATCCAGCGTCATGACCGCACGGCCGATATTCCCGCCCATCTGGCTGTCACGCCCGCTTGCCTTGAGAACATGGGCGATGAGAGCGGTCGTCGTGGACTTGCCGTTTGTCCCGGTTATGGCAACCAGGGGAGCATCCGGTGCATGTTGAGCACGTTCGAGCGAGAAGAGCTCGATGTCACCGATCACCGGCACATTCGCGGCGCGCGCCAGATCGACGCTCCAATGCGGGCGAGGATGTGTCAGCGGCACCCCGGGCGCCAGCACAAGCGCATTTGCCGTTTGCCAATCGAACTCCCGCAGATCTCGGGTCTCGATTCCCTCCGCCTTGGCCTTGCCCACGCTTTCGGGGTTGTCGTCCCAGGCCACCACCCGCGCACCGCCTGAAACAAGCGCAAGGGCCGTGGCAATGCCGGAGCCCCCGAGCCCGAAAAGCGCAACGGTTTTTCCTTTGAAGGTGGAAGCAGGGATCATCGCCGTCCGCCTAGCGCAACTTCAGCGTGGACAGACCGATCAGGGCCAGCACCACGGATATGATCCAGAAGCGGATCACCACCTGGCTTTCCGTCCAGCCCAGCTTCTCGAAATGGTGGTGGATCGGCGCCATCAAAAACACGCGCTTGCCCGTCATCTTGAACACGGCAACCTGAATGATGACCGAGAAGATCTCGATAACGAAAAGGCCGCCGATAATGGCGAGAACGATCTCGTGCTTGGTCGCCACGGCGACCGTGCCGATAAGGCCACCGAGTGCAAGCGATCCTGTATCGCCCATGAAGATTGCAGCAGGCGGCGCATTGAACCACAGGAAGCCGAGGCCCGCGCCGATCACCGCGCCAAGGATTACTGACAGTTCACCTGTTCCCGGAACGAAGTGGATCTGCAGGTAGTCCGCAAAAATCGCGTTGCCCGAAAGATATGCGATCACGCCAAACGAAGCTGCGGCGACCATGACGGGTACCGTCGCCAGACCGTCCAGACCATCGGTCAAATTAACAGCATTGCCCGCTCCCACGATGACGAAAGCCGCAAAGGGGATGAAGAACAGCCCCAGATTGATGATCAGTTCCTTCAAAAACGGGAATGTCAGGGAAGAGGAAAACGGCTCTTGTCCGACATTCATGATCGCATAGGCGGCAATACCTGCGATGAGGAATTCGAGCAGGAGACGGACCTTGCCTGAAAAACCGAGATGCGACTGTTTGGTAACCTTGAGATAGTCGTCATAGAAGCCGATGGCGCCGAAGCCGAAAGTGACCATCAAGGTCACCCATACATAGACGCTGCCAAGATTGGCCCAGAGCATCGAGGAACCGATAATGCCGCTCAGGATCATCAGCCCGCCCATTGTTGGCGTGCCCGCCTTCTTGAAATGGGTCTGGGGCCCATCGGCGCGTATCGGCTGGCCCTTGCCCTGGCGCACGCGAAGCGAATTGATGATCATCGGACCGAACAGGAACACGATAAGCGCCGAAGTGATCAGCGCGCCGCCGGTACGGAATGTGATGTAGCGGAAAATGTTGAACGCCGTGAATTCATCGGCGAACTGCACGAGAAGCATAAGCATGGTCTGTTCCTCTCGCGCTTTCTACTGCGCCGACTTTTCAGCCGAAGCCGACGAGAAGTGCTTCAGCAGCACGTTGACGAGCCGGGCAAAGCCGATACTCTTGGAAGCCTTCATCATGATCGTATCCCCTGGCTGTACCGTTTCGAGAAGCAGCGGCTCGAGTTCGTCCGCATTCTCACGGTATTCCACTGTCACCCCCTCCGGTGCACTGTCAGCCAGTGCCTTCATTTCCTTGCCTGCCAGAAGCAGGAGATCAACTTCGCTTTCCGCGACGATGCCTCCCAGCGCTTCGTGCAGTTTGGCGGAATGGCTGCCAAGCTCAAGCATATCGCCAAGCACGGCTATGCGCCGACCACCATTCTCCTTCGGTGCCGCAGCAAGTACCTGCATTGCAGCACGCATGGAAGCCGGATTTGCATTATAGCTTTCATCTATAAGCGTGAAGGTGCCGGCACCCCGGCGCAACTCATGGCGCCGCCCACGCCCCTCTTCGGCAGAAAAGCCAACCATTGCCTGCGCTACAGTTGCCAGATCAGCACCCGCGAGATGTGCCGCGCCGATTGCGGCCAGTGCGTTCTGAACCATGTGACGGCCAGGCGCACCAATGCGCAGCAGCGCCTCCTGCCCTGCAGCCTTCATCTCGACGACGGAGCGGTCCCCCTCGCCGACATGGCGGATCAACTTGAACTGCGCGCGCTGATGCTCGCCAAAGCCCCAGATATTATCGATCCCTGCATCAGCGGCTATCTGCGACAGGAGCGCCCAGCGCTGATCGTCACGATTAATCAGGGCATGACCGCCAGGAACCACGCCCGAGAAGATCTCGCCCTTGGCACGCGCGATCTCATCAAGGCTTTTGAAATGCCCCAGATGTGCCGCGGCAACAAGCGTGACGATTGCGATTTCCGGACGCACCAGCTTGACCAGTGGCGTGATTTCGCCTGGATGGTTCATGCCGATTTCAAAGACGCCGTAGTCGCAATCCGCCGGCATCCGCGCCAGCGTCAGCGGCACGCCCCAGTGATTGTTGAACGACTTGTCCGCCGCATGCACCGTTCCAACGCTGGACAGGATGTGGCGCAGCATCTCCTTCGTGGTCGTCTTGCCGGCAGAACCGGTAACAGCAATGACCCGCGCGCGTGAACGCTTGCGTGCAGCCGCACCCAGGTCCTCCAGCGCCTTCAGAACATCCGGAACAACCAGCTTCGGCACGGACAGGCGGCCAAGTGCCGGCACCTTTTCCTCGGATACGACAAGCAGCCCCGCACCGGCAGCCATGGCCGCGGTTGCGAAATTGTGGCCGTCGAACTTCTCACCTTTGATGGCAAAAAAGGCCTCACCGCGCTGCAGGGTCCGAGTATCTATGGAAACACCCGTCACACCTTCGGGCATCGCTCCCCAAGGACGCCCGCCGGTTGCGTCGATCAGTTCCTGTGCAGTCCAGAGATGGTTCAATCCACATTCTCCCCGAGAGCGCGTCGGACTTCTTCATGGTCGGAGAAATGATGCTTCTGTCCGTTGATTTCCTGCCCGACCTCATGCCCCTTGCCGGCAACAATCAGCGTATCGCCTTCTTCAAGCAGCCCAACAGCAGTGCGGATCGCTTCCCGCCGATCACCAATTTCCTGCGCATCCGGAATGGCGTCCATGATCGCTGCACGGATCGTGGCCGGATCTTCCGAGCGCGGATTGTCATCCGTTACGATGGCAATATCAGCCAGACGCCGGGCGATCTCGCCCATGATGGGACGTTTGCCCGCATCGCGGTCGCCGCCACAACCGAAGACGACCACCACCCGACCGGTGGTGAAGGGACGCACGGATTTCAGCACATTCTCAAGCGCTTCGGGCTTGTGCGCGTAATCGACATAGATCTGCGCCCCGTTGGAGGCTGTGCCCACAAGCTCAAGCCGTCCGGACGCGCCTTTGAGATGCTCCAAGGCCTTTAGCGCCGTCGCGGCATCCAGCCCGGTCGCGATTGCCATTCCGGCCGCAACAAGAGCGTTCGCAATCTGGAAATCACCGGCAAGCGGCAGATCGACTTCGTAAATCTCGCCGCCGTGCTGTATCTCGGCTCTCTGACGATGGCGCTCATGTTCCACCCGCTTGAGGGCCAGATAGTCGCCCTTGCGACCAACGGTCAGAACATTGAGGCCAGCATCCTTTGCGGCCTTGATCGTTGGCTCACTCCAGACATCATCTGCGAAAGTGACCGCAGGAGCGCCTTTCTCCATCAGCGTGTCGAAGAGGCGCATCTTTGCGCGATGATAATCCTCCACCGTGGGATGATAGTCCATATGGTCGCGGCCAAGATTGGTGAAGCCGGCTGCTGCGAGGCGCACTCCGTCCAGCCTGCGTTGCGACAAACCATGGCTGGACGCTTCCATTGCCCCATGAGTGACACCTTCGGATGAAAGCGTGCTGAGTAACTCGTGCAGCGAGATCGGGTCCGGCGTTGTCAGCTCACCATATTCATCCCGCCCCGGCGCAACGACACCGGTCGTGCCGATGCTTGCCGCCTTGAGCCCTGCCTGCTCCCAGATCTGGCGCGTGAAAGAGGCAACTGACGTCTTTCCGCTGGTGCCGGTTACGGCAACCATGGTCGCAGGCTGGCCGCCATGGACGCGAGCGGAGACAAGCGCGAGTGCGCGGCGCGGGTCGTCAACCTCCAGCACAGGAATTTCGAGATCACCACCCAGAGAACCGGGCGCACAGACAATGGCCGCAGCGCCCTTTCCAGCCGCATCGCGTGCAAATTGAGCGCCGTCCGTCTTTACCCCCGCCAATGCGAAGAAAAGGTCGCCGGCTGCGACCTTTCGGGAATCGAAGGCTACCCCATTGATGGTCACGCCTTCGGATTTGGCGTCCAGAGGCAGAATATCGGCAAGTTCACGCAGTTTCATCGTGTCCCAACAATTTCATGATCCAGCCCCCCGGCCCTGCTCTGCCATGCCGGACTCACTGTGTCGAGACCAGCAAAGCCTCCGCTTCATGACCGAAATCGGGCTTTACGCCAAGTAAGGGCGCGGCGCGGCGAATTATGTTGTGGACCATTGGCGCTGCATTCAGGCCGGCAGTCGCACCAATTCCTTCCCGTTCCGGCTTGGGCTCGTCAATGATCACAAGCACAAGATAATCGGGGTCGTTGATCGGGAATCCGGCGATGAAGGCATTGAATCGCACATCCTTGGAATAGCGGCCATTGATCACTTTCTCTGCAGTACCGGTCTTGCCGCCGACATTGTAGCCCTCGACATCCGCGCGACGACCGGAGCCCTTCTCCGAATTCAGCCTGAATAGATAACGCATCTGCTCGCTGGTGCGTTCGGAAATGACCTGCGTGGCAACTTCCATAGCCTCTTCCTCACTGCGCTTGAGGAAAGTCGGAGGGATGAGCTTGCCGCCATTGATCATTGCCGCGCCGGCAACTGCTGTCTGCAGCGGAGTGGTCGCCATACCGTGACCATAAGAAATCGTCACTGAGTTCAGCTTCTTCCATTCCGCTGGCTCGGTCGGACGCGCAACCTCAGGCAACTCGGTGTCCATGCGGTCCAGCAGGCCGATGCGCTTGAGAAACTCGCGATGCCCCTCGATGCCCACCACATCCGCCATCTTCGCCGTGCCAATATTGGAGGAGTAGATAAACACCTCGGGCACGCTCAGCACGCGGCGCTTGCCGTGGAAGTCGTTGATCGTGAACCGGCCGAAGCGCAGCGGGCGTGAGGCGTCAAAGCTGTCATTGATGGATACCAGCCCGGAATCCAAGGCCATCGCGGTTGTGAAGACCTTGAAGGTCGAACCCATCTCGAAAACGCCGGCACTCATGCGGTTAAGCCGGTCCTTGTCGAGCGCATTGTGGGGATTGTTCGGGTCGAAGTCCGGCACGGAAGCCATAGCGACCACTTCCCCGGTACGGGCATTCAGGATAACGCCACCAGCAGCCACCGCCTTGTAGCGGTCCAGCGCGCTGACCAGTTCCTCACGCAGAAGATATTGCACGCGCAGATCAATGGAAAGCTGTACCGGCTCAAGCGTATCGCGGGCGGCAAGGCCGAGTGCCTGAAGGTCAGCAAGCCCCTGCTCATCGACATATTTTTCCATGCCCGCAATGCCCTTGTTGTCGACATTGACGAGGCCGAGAATATGCGAGGCCGTCGGGCCTCCGGGATAGAAGCGGCGCTTTTCCGTTCTGAAGCCAAGGCCGGGGACACCAAGCGCCATGATATCGGCCTGCTGACGCGGGGAGAGCTGGCGCTTCAGCCAGACGAAACCTGCATCGCTGTCCAGGCGGCGATAGGCCTGCTCGTAATCCAGATCCGGCAGAACTGTCAGAAGCTTTTCGATTGCCTCATCCACATCAACGATGCGGCGTGGCTCCGCATAAAGCGATGCGGTCTTGATGTCGGTGGCCAGAACTTCGCCATTGCGGTCCACGAGGTCGGGCCGGGAGGCAGAAGCCTGATTGCTGGGCAGATTTACACTTGGCTCTTCAGCCATGCCCAGATGGACAAGGCGTACCCCGATCGCGGCGTAGATGGCGAATATGACGCCCATGGCCATAACCACGCGTCCATGCGAGCCACCACTGCGACCGCGGCTACCCTCAAGCACAATCCGCCCGTCCTCTTCCCCGGCGCTTAAGCGCTTGCGTCCCAGAAGGCTCATCAGGCTCATTGGACCACACCTCCGGTAATGGTCTGATCCGGCTCCATCCCGTTGACATCTTCCGCAATGGCAGGCTGCGGGAACGGGATGGAAGCCAGGCCATTCACATCGATAATCTGCTTGGGGTCGAGGGCCTTGAGGCCAAGCTCTTCGCCATAGATATCAATAAGTTGCTGCAGATGGCTGGGCTGAGTCAGAAGGCTCCAATCAGCCTTCAGGACGTCGATCTGGTCCTTTTCGAACTCGATCTGACTCTCAAGCTTGGCAATACGCTCCAGCATGGCCTCGGTGTCATGCTTGGACTTGTAGGTAAAGGCTGCCGCTGAAAGCATGACCCCGATCAATACGATATCGCTCGTCCTGAACACGTCGTTTCACCCTGCTTTCCGTGCCGCGGGGACGGTCAGTCCCAGTGCCGGCATACCGAACAAACCAAAATCTTCTTCTGCCGCTGCGGCATGCGTTCGCACCGCGCTGCGCAGCCTTGCCGAACGCGCGCGCGGATTAGCGAGAATTTCATCTTCTGATGGTACCATCGGCTTTGCCGGCTTTTCGAACTGCGACTGCACTTCGTGCATGGCGGGAAGATGCCGCGAGCCGCCCTGCCCGCCGGAACGCGCGGTGAGGAAGCGCTTCACCATGCGATCTTCAAGCGAGTGAAAGGAAACCACGGCCAGAACCCCGCCCGGCTTGAGCGCCCGCTCGGCGGCAAACAGCGCGCGGGCAAGCTCTCCCAGCTCGTCATTGACGAATATGCGCAATCCCTGGAATACGCGTGTAGCCGGATGAATCTTGTCGCCCGGCTTCCTGCCAATCGTCTTTTCCACCACGCTCGCAAGCTCGGCGGTGGTCTCAAATGGCCTCGCCTCGCGACGCTTTTCGATAGCCCGCGCGATGCGTCCTGCATGGCGTTCTTCACCAAGCAGACCAAATATCCGCGTAAGGTCCTGCACCTTGTAGCTGTTCACAACATCAGCAGCACTTGGCCCGACCTGCCCCATCCGCATGTCGAGCGGTCCTTCGAAACGAAACGAGAAACCGCGCTCTGCCTGATCGAGCTGCATGGAGGAAACGCCAACATCCAGCACCACGCCGTCGAGCAAACCATCCGCGAACTGATCAAGGTACGAAAAGCGCCCGTGTTCGAGACGTAGACGCCCCTCGTATCGCTCAACCAGAGACTGGCCCGCCGCGATGGCATCCGGGTCCTGATCGATCGCCACAACTTCGGCGCCACGCTCAAGAATGGCGGTCGTATAACCGCCCGCCCCGAAAGTGCCATCAAGGATGCGCTTGCCACTTGCCGGCTGCAATGCATCAATCACCGGCTGCAGAAGAACCGGAATGTGCCGGGCCGGTCCGCCACCGGCTTCCTCGTCGCCGGGGCCCGCCATCATTCCGATACTCCTGTAGCGGCCGAACCGACCGCCTGCTGCCTGATCTTGCGAAGCCTTTCGCGCACTTGCTCCCCATATTCGCGCAGACGCTTCGGCTCCCATATCTGGAAGAAAAACCCCCGCCCCACAAACGCGACCTCGTCCGCAATCCCCGTATGCTCGCGAATGAAGTCGCTGACCGTAATACGGCCGTCCTGATCCATCTTCACGAAGCCGCCATCGCCGTGGACGAAAAAGGACATGTCGTCCGCCGTCTGAAGAAACGGATCTTCCTGCGCGATGCGCTGCTCGTAACGCTCCAGCAGATCCACACCACCGACATCCATTGCCGGAACATCCAGCGCACGAAGCGCATAGAGATCGCCAAACCCGGTCCGCTGCACGACGCTTCGAAAATGAGCTGGAACCGAGACACGCCCCTTCGCGTCTATCTTGTTGACCGCACTGGATAAAAATCGATCCATGTTCCATCGCGGCCACGCAGCGTGCCCAGCTCTCCATAGTTCCAGATCGGGCGCCCCGACGCCCATTGAGGGAGAATTCCCCGCCCCGTTTAACGGGCGCAAGACGCACCCCACACCCCGCCTGATATGGCAGCGGCGACGCACCCGAACGCTGTACTGAAACGATTGATCTATTGGTTCTACGGGATAGCATGGGCGCTCATGGGCGTCAACGGGATTAGCTTTCACTTATGCCCGTCAAAGCGCCGCAGAGACGCAGTGGCGGATGCGTGAAAATATCTCGTTAAGCCTAATGAACCGTTATGATCGAGAAGTCCGCAGAGGTCCGAATGAAGAAAAAGGCCGGCCTTTCGGGCCAGCCTTCGAGAATGAAAATGAAAGTTGCCAGTCGGCCTGTAAGCCGGGTTCTGTATGGCCACAGCCGGAGCTGCGACGTGACGGCCATTCATCTGCGACCGACATTGCTGCCGGCCTGAAGCAACCAACCCGGACGGGCAGGCTGGAACCGCCCTGAGGGTTTCCCCTCTCCCCGTCCCTATTCGGTTTTGCTCCCGGTGGGGTTTACCATGCCGCGCCTGTTGCCAGGCAACGCGGTGGTCTCTTACACCACCCTTTCACCCTTGCTCCGCCAGCCCGAAAGCCGGCGGGGCGGTTTGCTTTCTGTTGCACTGTCCCTGGGGTCACCCCCGCCGGGCGTTACCCGGCACCGTTGTTCCATGGAGCCCGGACTTTCCTCACATGCAGCCTTTCGGCATTTGCACATGCGGCCGTCCGGCCGACTGGCAGTGCGTATAAAGGGAGTTTGCGCGTCAAACGCAAACCCTTTTGGAAATTATCCCTTGGCGAGAATGCGCTGAACTTTCTTGCAATAGGCCGAGGAGATCGGGTTCATGCGCTTGGCGCCATGACCCGCATTGTATTTCAGGATCGTGCCACAGGTGGTACCACCGCCGAGCTTGTGCGCCTTGGCAAGATACTTCAGACCATACTTGATGTTGGTCTCGGGGTTGTAGAGCGCCTTGACCGAGCCCTTGAAGCCCATCATGCGCGCGGTTGCCGGCTTGATCTGCATCAGCCCGACTTCGCCTGCCGCCCCGCGTGCGGATGCACGATAGCTGCTTTCGACGGAAATGACCGCATGAGCCAGCGAAACCGGTACTCCGTACTGCGCGGCATATTTGGCGACGATCGAATGATAGGGCCGCGAACCGGATGCCTGCTTCGCCTTGACCTTGGCAGTCTTGGCTGCGGTCTTGCTCGGCGCACGAACGGATGCGGTGGTCGTCTTGTCAATGTTGAGTTTCTGGGACTTCGCCTTGGCGGAAGCTGAAGCCGCCGTCTTCGGCTGCTTCCCCGCACGCAGCACATCCTTCATCAGGTCGCCGAATGTCTTCTGGTTCTGCGAAGTCTCCTGCTGCGCGGCTGCTGCAGCAGGAGCATCCTTGGCATTTGCGGCAAAGCTGATCGTGCTGGCAGCGAGCGCTGCCGCGAGAATTACGTGAATTTTCATCGTTACCTGTCTTGTTCAGCGAAGGGGCAAAAACCCACCCGTTGTATTGTTATCTCGGAGGCCAAGCACAGACAGTTGTGTGCGCCCCCGGCTCGACAGGGGTTTTACTGGAGTTATTGAACCAAAAATGGCGCGTTGCATAAAAAAGAAAAAAACGATGAAATATTCCGTGAGGTAAGTGATCAGCTGCTGCGGCTGCCTTTCCACTTGGACATGAGCTTTTCCAATGTCTTAATAGTGGAAATATCAGCAACACCATCGACCTTTTCCGGCCGGAAATGTCTTTGAAATGCTTTCACGACGACGGCAGTCTGCTTGTCATAGACACCGGTCTTGTTCACACCATAGCCATATTCTGCCAGATCAGCTTGCAGCTTCGCGACATCCGGATCCTTGGCTCCTGACGCAATGCAAGCCCCTTCAATAACCGGTTCCGGCTCGACCCATAACCCGACGCCGTTTTCCGCCAGCCGCTTCCACGGAAACCATTCGCCGGGATCGATCTTGCGTCCAGGTGCCGTATCGGAGTGCCCAAGCACCCGCTCAGCGGGTATGTTGTGGCGCTTGATGATGTCTCGCGATAGCTTGATCACGGACGCAATCTGCGCCTCGGGATATTCAGGCGCACCGTTATAATGACCACCATTGGCGATCTCGATCCCGATCGATACGCCGTTCACATCTGGGGCATCCGACCAAGACCCCTTACCCGCGTGCCAGGCACGCTTGTCCTCCGGCACCATCTGCACGATCTTGCCGTCCTCGTAGACGAGATAGTGGGCGGACACTTTGAACTCTTCCGCAACCAGTCGCTCAAGCGCCGCATCGCCCGTGTCCATGCCGGTATAATGTTGAAGAAGTATGTTTGGGCTGCGCTTGCGGTTGTTGAAATTGGGTGATGGCCTTACTTCGTCAACTTCACTGAAATCCGGTTTGAAACTCATAATAAACGCCTGTCTTTCTCAATCTGCTCATATGCCGCGTTGAGCGCCGCAAGGCGCGTATTCGCGATCGAAACAAACTCTTCCGGCACCCCACGTGCAATCATACGATCCGGGTGATTTTCTACAACTAAAAGTCTATAAGATTTCTTTATATCCTCAAGGGTTGCATTTTCGCTAACGCCCAGGACGGTATAAGGATTGGCTTGTGCGCCGAGGACGTGGCGCGCCTCAATGCGTGCGTAATGCGCCTCGTCAACTTCGAAAATTTCCGCTACCCGCTGCAGAAAGGCCTGCTCGCCCTCGTGAAGGACACCGTCCGCCTTGGCGATATGGAAAAGTGCGTCCAGAATGTCTTCAAGTATCTGGCAGTTGCGCGTGCCTGAACCACAGAGCCCTGCCATCTGCTGCGCATAGGCTTCGAACCCGGCGACATCCTGCCGCGCAAGATCATAAAGCCGAGCCACATTGCGCTGCTCTTCGGGAGGTACAGAAAAGATCTCCTGAAAGGCCCGAACCTCATCCTGGGTGACGATGCCATCGGCCTTCGCCATCTTCGCGGACAAGGCAATGATGGCAACGGAAAATGCCACGCGGCGCCGCAGTTCCGGATCACCGGAAAAGGCGGTCTTGATGGCTTCGATCAGGGAGGAAAGCACGCTTCCGGAGTTGCGTGCGGCAAAACGGTAAATGCGTTCGAATATCGTCATCTCAACCTCAATAAAGCGATTTGATGACGAATGCGAGAAGGAGGCAACCCTCTCCTGCCAGCTTTGGCCACTGGCACAAAAAAGCGGGAGGAAGAGACTCCCCCCGCGCTTGTCATGCAATCATTACTGCGTGGTGTCGACTTCGGCCTCGCCTTCCAGCTCAGCCTCTGCTTCAGGCTCGATGCTCTGGGTGGTGGTGTCGTCAGTCGCGCCCGGATCAACCGGAACCACCTGCTCTTCAGCAGTCGGATCGACGCTCTGCGTCGTGGTATCGTCGGTGTCACTGCAGGCTGCCAGACCAAGAAGGGCAAGGGAAGCGACTGCACCAGCAAGAACTTTCTTCATAACAAGTCTCCTCTTTTAGAACACGGTACCCGCCGCCAGCGGGTTGCGTCAGAGGAATGCCGGTCTGCAAAAGAAGTTGCGTCACAAAGAATGACGCAGAGTCATAAACCGAGGCTTGTGCCTGTTCATGCCTACAGGCTGGTGGCGCTGCGCGCTGCCTGATCATATTGCCCGGAAATGGTACGCATCATGTCTGCAACGCCAGAAAGTGCATTCTCGTCGAGGTTGAGCCGCTTCATGGACGCGACAAGCAGCTTTTCACGCACACGGTGATAGCGCGCGCAGGCATCCAGGCCGGCTTCCGTCGCCTGCACCGTCTTCTCCTTGCCTCTCCTCGAGGATTTCACGAGGCCAAGCGCATCGAGCTTCTTGATCGCGTAGGTTACCACATGCGTGTCCTCGATATTGAACATCATGCAAAGCTCGGAAAGCGTCTTTTCCCGTCCGCGATGGGCAACCGCGTGGAGCAGGTGGACGGCAATCGGCTGGAGCCCCGGCACACCGGCAGCCGCCATGCACCGCACCATCCAGCGCTCGAACGAGTGATGCATGAGAGTCATGGCGAATTCGATCTCCGACAAGGCCGGCATTGCACCGGAAGCCAGATGGGCCGCCGAAACCACCGGCCCGATCTCATCTCCACCCCGTTTTGCATCACCAGTCATGCGTCACCTCAATTGCAACTCCTCATCGCGAAAGCATCGTCTGAGGCAGCCATAGTGCGATTTGCGGGAACGCCACGACAAGCACCACCGCAATGATCATCAAAAGGAAGAAAGGCAGCGTCATGCGCGCAATCTTCAGGATGTTGTAGCCCGTCAGCCCCTGCAACACGAAGAGGTTGAAACCTACAGGAGGCGTGATCTGGCTCATTTCCACCACCAGGACGAGATAGATGCCGAACCAGATGATGTCGAGCCCTGCCGCCTCGATCATCGGCAGAATGACCGACGTTGTCAGTACCACGATGGAAATGCCATCCAGGAAGCAGCCCAATACGACAAAGAAGAGTGTCAGCGCCGCCAGCAACGCATAGGGCGAAAGCTCCAGACTGCCGATGAAGGCCGCCAGCTCGCGAGGGATGCCGGTATAGCCCATGGCTACCGTCAACACCGCGGCACCTGCAAGGATCAGAACGATCATGCAGGACGTGCGGGTTGCCTGCCGCAGCGCGTCCATGAAGCTTGCCCGCGTCAATGTCCCGCTGAAAGCAGAGAGCAACAGGGCAAGAACGACGCCGACAACAGCTGCTTCCGTGGGCGATGCAAAGCCGCCATAGATGGAGCCGATCACGCCTGCGATCAGCGCCAGCACGGGAAACAGTCTGCGCGTCTGCCAAAGACGCGTCAGATACGGCACCCGCTCATCGGGTACGGGCATGCGGTCACGCTGCACCAGCGCCCAGATGGCGCAATAACCCATGAAGAGCACGGCCAGCATGATGCCGGGCATGATGCCGGCGATGAAAAGCCTGGCAATGGACTGCTCGGTCGCAGCTCCATAGACGATCAGGATGATTGACGGAGGAATGAGCAGGCCCAGCGTTCCCGATCCCGCCAATGTGCCGATCGCCATCCGCTCGTCATAGCCGCGACGCTTCAACTCCGGCAGCGACATGCGTCCGATGGTGGCCGTGGTAGCGGCAGAAGAGCCAGAAACGGCCGCAAAGATCGCACAGCCCAGAACATTCACATGGAACAGCCTGCCCGGCACACGCCGCATCCATGGCGCAAGTCCGGTGAACATGTCTTCGGCAAGCTTCGTGCGAAAAAGTATTTCGCCCATCCAGATGAACATTGGAAGTGCCGCCAAATCCCAGGAATTTACCGACCCCCAGATCGTGGTCGCCATGACCGCGCCGGGCGGAACGGATACCATCAGGAAGATGGTCGCGAGGCCCACGGCCATCAGTGCCAGCGCGACCCATAGCCCCCCGGCCAGAAGCACGAGTACGAAAACACCCAGAAGCGTGGCTGTTGTTGCAAGCTCGTTCATGCCACATCCCCCGCGCCTTCTTCTTCCTTGGCAATGCTTGTGGGTCGCCCGCCGCGCAGCGTAGCGACGAGGTCGTCAATTGTGGCGATGGCAAAGACCAGTGCGCCAAGCGCCATGACACCCTGCGGCAGGCTCAGGGGAACCGCGATGATTCCGAAGGATTTTTCGCCATAAACAAACGAGTCCCAGGCAAGGCGGGCGGTATAGAATGCCAAGAGCCCCGATAAGAAGGCGGCAAGTGCCAGCGCAGTGGTTTCACTCGCGCGCCGCACTTTCTCCGGCAGATGCATCAGCGCCAGGGTGACACGGATATGTGACCCCGCCCGAAATGACCCCGCAAGCGCAAGGAAAGACGCACCCACCAGGAGAAAGCCTGCGATCTCCGCCAGCGAGGGAATAAGGAAGCCGTAGGGGCTGCTGCCGGTCATCACGAGAAGCGTGTCGAACACGCGCCCGCTCACCTGCGCAAAAACAAGAACTGCTATGGCGCAAAGCGCTGCCATCGCAGCCCACTCGGCCACGCGATAGAGGCCATCAAGGAATTGACGCATCGGATTTTCCGCTGAATGTCCACCGTCATGCGGTGTTTGTATGCTGCAGCATCACCGCCACCGACACCGGCGGCGGCGATGCGTCAGAACCATTTGCGATAATATCGCGATCAGTTCTTGTAGGCGTCGAGGATCTTCTTGCCCTCTTCACCCGCATTTTCAGCCCATTCGTCGGCAAGCGTTTCGCCGATGGCCACAAGACCGGACCGCAGTTCATCGCTGGGCGGAGCAACAGTCACGCCATTGTCCTTGAGGACCTGGGTCTTTTCGGCGGTTTCCTTTTCCGAAGCTTCCCAGCCACGGGTTTCTGCTTCGGCAGCAGCCTTCTTGACGGCTTCCTGCGCCTCCGGCGACAGCGCATCAAAGGCGCGCTTGTTCACGAACACGATGTTGCGCGGCAGCCAGGCCTGAACATCATAGTAGTGGCTGAGGAAATCCCAGACCTGCGTGTTTGCGCCCGTAGATGGGGACGTCATCATCGCTTCCACACGACCGGTCGCAAATGCAGTTGGAAGGTCCGGTACTTCAACCTGTGTGGGCAGGCCGCCAGCAAGCTGTGCAAGGCGTTCGGTGGACGCGTTGTAGGCACGCATCTTCATGCCCTTCAGGTCGTCAACGGAGGTGACTTCCTTGTTTACGTAAAGGCCCTGCGGCGGCCACGGCACGGAATAAAGCAGGACAAGCCCCTGCTCTTCCAGCTTGGAAGCCAGTGCATCCTTGGAGACGTCATAAAGCTTCTTTGCATCTTCATAGCTGGTTGCAAGGAAGGGTACGGAGTCGATCTCGTAGATCGGGCTTTCATTGGAAAGACGTGAAGCCAAAACCTCGCCGGCCTGTGCCAAACCCTGGCGCACGGCATTCTTGATATCGGGATGTTTGAAGAGCGAGCCGTTGGCGTGGACGGTGATCTCGAGTTCACCACCTGTTGCTTCCTTCACATCTTCGGCGAATTCCATCACATTCATCGTGTGGAAATTGGTGTCACCATAGGGCACCGGCATGTCCCACTTGGTCTGCGCATGCGCAGAAGTCGACATGCCAATAGCTGCAGCAAGAATGGCAGATGCTGTGATATGCTTCATTGAATGCTCCCATTTTTGTTTTGCGACGGTCGTTTTCTGTTCTCGTCGCGATAGGTTCACTTTTTCACACCTCGATAATATGTCAACAAATTATTGACGTTTTGCAGAAGGCGTGATTTCCAATTGGCAAAGGTAATTCGAGGGAGCACGATCATGAACAGCACCACGTGGGATTTCTGGATCGACCGCGGCGGCACATTTACCGATGTGATCGGCCGCGATCCTGAAGGCACCCTTCATGCACGCAAACTCCTCTCGGAGAACCCGGAAGCCTACAAGGATGCGGGCATTCAGGGAATACGCGACCTGCTCGGGGTGAAGAAAGGCGAACCCATGCCTTCCGAACGCATCGGCGAGGTGAAGATGGGCACGACCGTGGCCACCAACGCGCTTCTGGAGCGCAAGGGCGACCGGGTAGCGCTTTTGATCACAAAGGGTTTTCGCGACGCACTGAAGATCGCCTATCAGGCGCGACCTGACATTTTCGCCAAGGAAATCATCCTCCCCGAACAGCTCTACGAGCGTGTCATCGAGGTTCCCGAGCGTGTACGCGTGGACGGCACGGTCGAGACGGAACTCGACCTTGATGCTGTGCGCGGTGACATAGAGGCGGCGAAGGCCGATGGCATCGACGCCGTTGCGGTGGTTTTCATGCATGCGTGGAAGCACCCCGAGCATGAGAAGAAGGCCGCTGAACTCTGCCGCGAACTGGGCTTCGGGCAGATTTCCGCCAGCCACGAAACCTCTCCTCTCATCAAGCTGGTGGGCCGCGGCGACACGGCTGTTGTTGATGCCTACCTGTCTCCCATCCTCTCACGCTACGTGCAGCGCGTGGCAGGAGAGCTGGGCATCTCGCCGGATGCCAAAGAGGGCACCAAACTGAAATTCATGATGTCGTCGGGCGGTCTGACGGCAGCCGACAAGTTCCAGGGCAAGGACGCGATCCTTTCCGGTCCGGCCGGCGGTGTTGTCGGCATGGTGGAAACCGCCCGCCTTGCGGGCTTCGACAAGGTGATCGGCTTTGACATGGGCGGCACCTCCACGGATGTGGCCCACTACGAAAGCGAATATGAGCGCGCCTTCGACACCGAAGTTGCTGGTGTTCGCATCCGCGCGCCCATGATGCGCATCCACACAGTCGCCGCAGGTGGCGGCTCCATCCTCCATTACGAGGACGGTCGTCTGAAGGTCGGACCGGATTCTGCCGGTGCCAATCCTGGCCCCGCCTGCTATCGCCGTGGCGGCCCGCTTGCCGTGACCGACGCCAACGTAATGCTGGGCAAGCTCCAGCCGGATTTCTTCCCCTCCATCTTTGGCCCCAACCAGGACCAGCCGCTCGATGTCGAAACGGTGCGCCAGCGCTTCGAGGAGCTCGCAGCCAAGGTTGGCCGCAGCGCTGAAGACGTCGCTGAAGGCTTCATCACCATTGCGGTGGAGAACATGGCCAACGCGGTCAAGAAGATATCCGTACAGCGCGGCTATGACGTAACCCGCTATCTTCTCAACTGCTTCGGCGGTGCGGGCGGCCAGCATGCTTGCCTCGTGGCGGATGCCCTTGGCATGGAATCTGTGCTGATCCACCCGCTCTCAGGTCTGCTTTCCGCCTATGGCATCGGCCTGGCCACCGTCTCCGCATCGCGTCAGAAGGCCCTCATCAAGCCGCTGGCCGATGAGACAGTCGGCGCCATTGAAGCGCAGGTCGAGCGACTGCGCGCCGAAGTCATGCAGGAGCTCTCCGATCAGGGAATTGCCGAAGACGCCACCGAATGGCGTGTACGCCTGGAAGTCCGCTATGACGGCACGGACACCACGCTTTCGGTACCCTTTGACGACAAATCGGTTGCAAACACGAAAAAGGCATTCGAACAGGCGCACAAAGCCCAGTTCGGCTTTATCTACGATGACAAGCCGATGGTGGTGGAAGCCGTCAATGTTGAAGGCGTGGACGCGCGGGACGCTGGTCCTGAAGAGCCGAAGCTCGCCCTCAATGACAATGAGGCTGACGCTTCCGAAACACGCAAGATGTTCTGCGAGGGCAAGTGGCATGATGCGAGCGTCTATCGCCGCGATGACCTGAAGCCGGGCGACCGGATGAAAGGCCCTGCCCTCGTGATCGAGAAGAACCAGACCATCGTCGTGGAGCCGGGCTGGCAGGCCGAGATAACCGAACGTGACCATGTCCTCCTGCGTCGCGTGGAGAAGAAGCCGCGCCAGGCTGCACTTGGCACCGAAGCCGACCCCGTCATGCTGGAGGTCTTCAACAACCTCTTCATGTCCATCGCCGAGCAAATGGGCGTGACACTGCAAAACACCGCCTATTCGGTGAACATCAAGGAGCGCCTCGACTTCTCCTGTGCCGTCTTCGACAAGGATGGTGCCCTGGTCGCCAATGCGCCACACATGCCGGTGCATCTGGGCTCCATGGACCGCTCGGTGGAAACCATCATCCGCCTGAACGAGGGCGACATTCACCCCGGCGACGTCTTCGCGCTGAACGCTCCTTATAATGGCGGCACGCATCTGCCCGACATCACGGTCGTGACACCGGTCTTCGATGACGAAGGCAAGGAGATCCTCTTCTACACCGCCTCACGCGGCCATCATGCCGATGTCGGCGGCACGGCACCCGGCTCCATGACGCCGCTGGCGACCAATGTCGATGAGGAAGGTGTTCTGTTTGACAATTTCCGGCTCGTCGAGCGCGGCCGCTTCCGCGAGAAGGAGCTTCACGAGCTTCTGACCAACCACCGCTACCCGGCCAGAAACCCGCATCAGAACATCGCCGACCTCAAGGCCCAGATTGCGGCCAACGAGAAAGGCGTCGCCGAGCTGCGCAAGATGGTGACGAATTTCGGGTTGGATGTGGTGCAGGCCTATATGGGCCATGTGCAGGACAACGCAGCCGAAAGTGTTCGCCGTGTTCTCCAGCGCCTGCCAGAGCAGTCGGAATATGAATATCCGACCGACAGCGGCCAGGTCATCAAGGTCAAGATCACCGTCGACAAGCAGAAGGGTGAGGCAACCGTCGACTTCACGGGCACTTCGCCCGTCATGAAGAACAACTTCAACGCGCCGGAACCCGTCACCCGTGCGGCGGTGCTCTATGCCTTCCGCGTGATGGTCGAAGGGTCGATCCCGATGAATGCGGGTTGCCTGCGGCCCATCAACATCATCATCCCCGAGGATTGCATGCTGCGTCCCTCCTATCCGGCAGCCGTTGTTGCCGGTAACGTGGAAACCTCGCAGCACGTCACCAACGCGCTGTTCGGCGCCATGAAGGCGCTGTCCAACAGCCAGGGCACGATGAACAATCTCACCTTCGGCAACGAGACCTACCAGTATTACGAAACGCTGTGCTCAGGCTCGCCTGCAGGTGTGATGAATGATGGCCACGGCTTCAACGGCACGTCAGGCGTTCATGTTCACATGACGAACTCCCGCCTGACCGACCCTGAAATCCTGGAACTGCGTTTCCCGGTCCTGCTTGAAGACTTTCATATTCGCAAAGGCTCCGGCGGCAAGGGCAAATGGAGTGCGGGCGACGGCACGAAGCGCACCATTCGCTTCCTGGAAAAGATGGAATGCGCCATCCTCTCCTCCCACCGCACGGTGCCCCCGCGCGGCGTGGAAGGCGGTGGCGACGGCCAGCTCGGCAAAACGGAAGTGCGCCGCAAGGACGGCTCTGTCGAAACGCTGAAAGGCTGCGACCAGACGGTAATCGACGCAGGCGAGGCCGTGATCGTGACAACACCTACGGCAGGCGGCTACGGCAAGGCCTGATGCGCTGAGAGATGAGTTTCGAGAAGGGCGGCCCCACGGGTCGCCCTTTTCTTGTCCAGAGAGTGCGATGAAGCAACAATGTCAGTGTTGTACTTCCGGGACTAGGGCCCTCGAACGAGACGATGACGCGGCTCCATGCGCTCATGGAGCACTCTCACAATTATGATTCCTTCCGAGCCATCCTTGAGCCGGCCTCTGACATAGTAGAGGCAGTGTGAGGCGCCACCACGACGCCTCGCGGCGTGTTCGAGATACAATCGGCGAACATCCGGCACGATCTCGTCGCAAGCGGCAGAGACCGGTCGTTCCGGCTCTTCTACGACCATCGCGATTCCGCGCTTGATCACAGCCGCATAAGCGCGAACCTGTTTCCGGCCGAAGAGCTTGATGGTACTCCGCAGAGTATCCCGTATGTCGCGTTCCGCGAGAACGGTGAGTTCAGCTCTCATTCTTCGGAGGCTTCACGCAGCACATCGTCCAGCACATCCCCTACCGATTTTTCCGACAGCCGTCCTTCCCGCGCGGCCTCGACACCGGCTTCAAGCTCACGTCGCAATATGGCGAGCTTTTCCGCCTGCTGCGCCTTTTCGTGCTGCAACAACCGCAAAGCCTCGCGAACAACTTCGCTGGACGTGCTGTATCCCCCGAGCGAAACCTCGTGTTCAACAAACTCGGCCATCTCGCTCGGAAGACTCACATTCATAGTCGCCATGGCGTCACCTGCTACATCACTGCAAACATCAAAAGCGCGTTGGCAATTTTTGACAATGTGGATTGCTTGGCATTGCCCTCCACAGAACCGTCACACATGGTCACATAGCGTTCAAAGGCCTGTCACGCAGCCACGCTACTGCTTCATGAAAAGCATGGGAGCGTGAGCCATGACGGATCTTTCGGCGGATATCGGCCTGTCGTCGCACAGGCATATCAAGAAGGCGGTCTACCAGAACCGCGCTCTTTCCAAGGCCGGCATCTCCGAACGGCTATTCGCCCTCCTATTCTCCGGCCTCGTCTATCCGCAGATCTGGGAAGATCCGGATGTGGACATGGATGCGATGGAGCTGGCGCAAGACCACCGCGTGGTCACGATCGCATCCGGCGGCTGCAACATGCTGGCCTATCTGACACGCATGCCGGGCCAGGTTGATGTTGTCGACCTCAACGCCGCCCATGTGGCGCTGAACCGCCTCAAGCTTGCAGCATTCCGTACCCTGCCGTCACCCGCCGACATTCAGCGCTTCTTTGGTGAAGATGGCCACAAATCCAACGCCGCAGCCTATGACCGCTTCATTGCGCCCGTTCTGGACAAGCAGTCCCGCCGCTACTGGGAACGGCGCGACCTGCTCGGCCGCCGTCGTGTTGATGCTTTCACCCGCGATTTCTACCACAAGGGGTTGCTCGGTTTCTTCATCGCCAGCGGTCATCGCCTGGCCCGGCTGCACGGTGTCGATCCCGCCGGGATCATGCAGACGAAAAGCCTGCGCGAGCAGCGCCGGTTTTTTGAGGACAATCTGCGTCCGCTTTTCGACAAGCCGCTCATTCGCTGGGCCACCACTCGCAAAGCCTCCCTCTTCGGCCTTGGCATCCCGCCGGCACAATATGACGTGCTCGTCAGCGATGGCGGCAGCATGGCGGAAGTGTTGTGCACGCGCCTGGAAAAGCTTGCCTGCCATTTCCCGCTGCGCGAAAACTATTTCGCCTGGCAGGCTTTCGCGCGCCGTTACCCCAAGGCTGGTGAAGCGACGCGTCCCGCCTATCTCGAACCGGAAAACTTCGCGACCATACGCGCAAATGCCGATCGCGCCCGCATTCATCACGTCAACTTCGTCGATCTGCTGGCGAAGAAGCCCGACGCCAGCGTTGACCGATTCGTCCTTCTCGACGCGCAGGACTGGATGAGCGACGCGCAGTTGAACGCGCTTTGGGTGCAGATTACCCGCACCGCGGCACCCGGCGCTCGCGTGATTTTCCGTACCGCCGCACAGCCAACGCTCCTGCCCGGGCGCGTCTCACCTACCCTGCTCGACCAGTGGAAATACGACTTCGTGCGCTCCCGGGAGCTCTCCGCACGTGACCGCTCCGCCATCTATGGCGGCTTCCATCTTTACGTGAAGAAAGACGCATGAGCCTGATGCAGGACAGCGCCGCGCATCAGCGTTTGATGGACGGTGTATACCGCCACCAGCGGCACTTCTACGACATCACGCGCAAGTTCTATTTGCTGGGGCGCGATCGCCTCATAAATGAACTTGCACCTGCAAGCGGGTCTTGCGTGCTGGAACTTGGTTGCGGCACAGGCCGAAACCTGTCGCTGGCAGCCGCGCGCTATCCCGGGGCCCGTTTCCATGGCCTGGACATATCCACAGCCATGCTGGCGACCGCGCGCAAGCGTTTGGCACGTGAACATGTCGATGACATCGTCTTGCTTGCCGAGGGAGACGCGACCTGTTTCGACCCGCAAGCGCTATTCGGCCGGACGAAGTTCGAACGCGTGTTTCTCTCCTATGCCATCTCGATGATACCGCCCTGGAGAGCGGCTATCAGCCAGGGGCTGGACGTTCTTGCCCCCGGCGGCAACCTCTATATCGTGGATTTCGGGTCGCAGGAGCACCTGCCCCGCACCTTCCGCTGGCTCCTTCACCGCTGGCTGGCTGCGTTCCACGTCACCCCGCGTGAATCGCTTCGTGAATTCCTTGAATCGGAATGCGAAAGCCGCAACGCAAAGCTTTCATTTGAATCGCTTTTCCGCGGCTACGCCGTACTGGCCCGCATCACTCTTCCGTCTGCCTGACGGCTTTCACGACCGCTTCAACCAGCGCCTGCGGACGATAGCCAAGTTTCGAAGGCGTCAGCCCCATCCGCAATATGACGAGACGCTGCGAAGGAATGATGGTCATTGTCTGACCGTCATGACCAAGCAGCCAAAAGGCATCCTCTGGCAGATCGAACCCTTCATCTGGATCCGCCGTGGGGGGAAGGTTTCCACGCGGACCGTGCAGCCAGACATGTCGGCCATATTCGCCGCCCGAGGCCTTTGTAGGTGTGCGCATGTAATCCACCCAGCCTTCGGGCAGGATTCGCTGACCTTGCCACACCCCGTCATCTGCAAGAAGCAGGCCGAAACGGGCCCAGTCACGCGCATTGGCATAGAGATAGGACGAACCGGCGAACGTACCGGCAAGATCCGTCTCCAGCACTGCACTGTCCATTCCCAGCGGATCGAACAGAGCCTTGCGCGGAAATGCCAGCGCGTCCTGCGCGTCTTCGAAGCTGCTTTGCAGGATCCGCGAAAGCAGCACGCTCGTACCGCTGGAATAGGAAAAGCGCTCTCCCGGCTCCGCCTCAAGCGACTTGGCTGCGGCATAAGCAGCCATGTCACCTTCAAGGTAAAGCATGCGCGTGACGTCGGTCACGTCCCCGTAGTCTTCATTGAACTCCAGCCCGCTCTCCATGCCGAGAAGATGTTCAACCTTGATCGCGGAACGCTCATCGCCCGACCACTCCGGCAACAGACTGCTGTCATTAACGGAAAGCAGCCCCTCGCCTATGGCAGCACCGACAAGCGCAGCCGTCACCGTTTTGGTCATGGACCAGCCGAGAAGCGGCTGTTCGAAATTGACGACACCGGGACCATAGCGCTCGCCGATGATGCGCCCATCCTTCACCACGACCACCGCCCGCATGCCGGGGCCGGTCAGCTTGATGTCGTCAAGCACCCGAGCCAGTTCCTGGTTCTGCGAAACATCAATCCGCAATCCGTCCGGCCATAGCTCAAGCGTGTTGCGCGACGCCGGGCTGTGGGGCGCAACACTTTCGGGAATGGATGCAAGTCCTTTCGGCGCAACGGCACATCCCGTTCCCCCGCGATAGACCGCCAATCCGTCACCGATCACGCCGTAAAGCCCCGTGCGCACCGTCGCATCCTGGGGGTAGACCTGCACCTGCATCAGTTCGAGCAGAGGGTGTCCGGGTGCCTGCACATCCGTGCGCAGTACCTCCTGCGCCTCACGACCACCCAGGAAAACATTGGAGCAGACGATTTTCGCTGCATAATTGGACCCGACACGAATAAGCGCGGGCGGATACAGGTAAAGCCAGAGAGCGCCTCCAAGAGCGGCAACAACAACAAGAAGCGCAATCCACTTCAGCGCACGTAATAGAAATCGCATCAAATATCCTTCGTCGCCAACGCATCCCGACCTCCAACCTACTCGTGACGCAGGCGCAGGCATAGCCTATCCATGTCGCGTGAATTCCTGGTGATGATTCGCTGTACTTGTTGGAGCATCAATGCGCACTCTTTTCCTCTCGACAATGCTCGCCCTTGTCACAGGCTGCTCCAGCATCAGCTACGATCTGGCCGACATCGCGCCACAGGCCGCAACTACTCCCACCAGCCAGGGCCTTCGCTATGGCGACCGGGACCCGCATGACTGGAACGGCCGCACCCCTGCCAGCTATCCGGTCCACGGGACCGACGTGTCGAAATATCAGCCGGAAGTTGACTGGAACCAACTGCGCAATGCCGGCATCTCCTTCGCCTTCATCAAGGCAACCGAAGGCGGGGATCGCATCGATGACATGTTCCGCGACCATTGGTCCGGTGCAGCACGCGCCGGCATTCCCCGCGGCGCCTATCACTTCTACTATTTCTGCCGTCCGGCAATCGAACAGGCCCAGTGGTTCATCCGCCATGTTCCCAAGGACCGTTCAGCCCTGCCGCCGGTGCTCGACATGGAGTGGAACCACACCTCTCCCACCTGCAAGCTGAGACCGCCTGCGGAGACCGTGCGCTCGGAGATGAAGATTTTCCTTGACGCCATCGAGCGCCACTACGGCAAGCGGCCAATCATTTATACTTCGGTCGATTTCTTCGAGGACAATGGCCTCTGGCGCTTCAAGGGTTATCCATTCTGGCTGCGCTCGGTGGCCGGTCATCCTGATGACAAATATGGCGGGCATCCCTTCGTCTTCTGGCAATATACCGGTACCGGCATCCTGCCGGGCATCAGGGGTGACGCCGATATCAACGTGTTCAACGGCAGTGCGAAAGCCTGGCGGGACTGGCTGAAGGCTCACGCGAGCTGAGGCCGAGAAAACAAGGATGGACGAATGAAGATGAAGACGACAATCGCGGCACTCGCACTTGCTGCCGCCATTCCCTCGACCGCATTTGCCCAGGCATGTGGTGGCGACTTCGCCGCATGGCGTGAAGGCGTCGCACAGGAAGCAGCAAGCATGGGCGTTGGCGAGCGCGGATTGGCGGCTCTGCAGCGCGCTTCGATCTCGCAGCGCGTGCTTGACCGCGACCGTTCACAAAGCGTCTTCAACATGACCTTCCGCGATTTCGCCAATCGTCTCATCAGCGACAACCGCCTGCAGAACGGCAAGCGCAATCTTCAGAAATATTCTGATGTTTTCGCACGCGCCGAAAGCGAGTTCGGCGTACCGGGTCCGGTCATCGCAGCCTTCTGGGCGCTGGAGACGGATTTCGGTGCCGTACAGGGTGATTTCAATACGCTGGATGCCCTTGCAACGCTCGCCCATGACTGCCGTCGGCCGGAGCTATTTCGCCCGGAACTGATCGCCCTTCTCCAGCTCATCGATCAGGGTACGGTTTCGGCCGACGTTCAGGGTGCATGGGCTGGCGAAATCGGGCAGATGCAGATGCTGCCAAGCGACTATCTGCACAAGGGCATGGATGGTGACGGCGACGGAAAGGTCGATCTGAAGGCTTCATCTCCCGATGCCATACTCACGGCCGCGCGCGCGATCAGCGAACTCGGCTGGAAAGCTGGCGAGCCCTGGCTGCAGGAGGTAAAGGTTCCAGCCGAAATGCCCTGGGCACAGACCGGCCGCAACACCAAGCTGCCGCGCTCGGAATGGGCCGCAATGGGCGTGACCCAGCGTGACGGAAGTCCGCTTCCTGCAGACGGCATGCAGGCTTCCATCCTGCTGCCCATGGGCCACAAGGGCGTGGCCTTCATGGTCTATGACAATTTCGATATCTATCTCGAGTGGAACAAGTCGCTGGTCTACACCCTCACGGCCGCTCACCTCGCAACCCGCTATGCCGGTGCGCCGAATTTCGACGCAGGCAACCCGGAAGAAGGTCTGGCCCCGGAAGCCATGAAGCTTCTGCAGAGAAAGCTTGCCGATCGCGGCCATGATGTCGGCGAGATCGATGGCATTCTGGGCCTTGGCACACGCACCGCCGTGCGCGAGGAGCAGATCCGCCTTGGTCTGCCCGCCGATGGGTGGCCGACGCCAACGCTCCTGTCCAATCTCTAATCATGAGCTCGGGCGCATCATTGGTTTGATGCGCCCGACTTCGTTTCAGTCAGCCATCGTCTCGAGGCTGGCGAAACTCTCCGGTGCCGTTCCGGCATCGAATGGCGTATCCACCTCGACAAATGTGTCCGGATAAAAACCGTTGAAGCGCGTGCGCAGCGACAGCGAATAGGCACCGATATGGCCGATTTCGATCCAGTCGCCGGTATCCACCGTCTCCGGAAGCCAGAATGGCCGCGACAGGATGTCGACGGAATCGCAGGTTGCTCCACAGACCTTGAAGGGCAAAAGCTTGTCCTGGCTGCCATTGCGGTTGCGAATGGCCGGATCGGGAATGAAACGCGCAGGCAACGTGATCTTGCCGGTCCAGGAGTCCGAAAGTGAGGCCCAGATTCCGTCATTGATGTAGATGCGCCGCCCCTTGCGCAACAATACGCGCACGATGAGCGAAAAGGCGCGCGCCACGATCACGCGGCCTGGTTCGGCAACCAGCGGAAGGTCGTTGAAGCCCCACTCGTCGATATCGCCGCGCAACCGTGCCATCAGTTCCTCGAGCGATGGCATCACCGGCTTCTTGCGGTTCGGGTCGTGGCCGTATTCGGCAGGGAAGCCACCGCCGACATCAAGTCCCGCCAGTTTCACCCCGGCCCTGCTTCTTACCCAGTCTGCCGAGGCCAATGCGCGCTCATAGGTATCCGGGTCTTCGATCTGGCTCCCGACATGGAAGCACAAACCCACCTTGAAGCCATAGCGCGAGAGCCGCTTGATCAGCTCGACGGCATTGGCCGGCCCGGCGCCAAACTTCTTGGACAGCTCGTAAGCCGCATGTCCCTTGGTCTGGATACGCACATAGACCGTGAGTGTGCCCGGGTCGATGTCGAGCGCGCGGACAACGCGCGTAAGCTTGGTGATCTCGTCCTCGTGATCGATAGCGATCACGCGGATGCCATACTCCTCCAGTGCCAGGCGAATGTCCGACTGCGCCTTGATCGGGTGCATGTAGAGCATTTCCGCATCGGGCGCGACGTCGCGCACAGCCGCAAATTCTGCTGGCGAAGCGACGTCGAAAGCGTCGACGCCAGCTTCCGCCAGCGTTTTCAGCACCAGCCTCTCGCCATTGGTCTTAACCGCATAGGCCGTCTTGCCGGGAAACATCTGGACAAATTCCCGCGCATCCCGTTTCAGCACTTCAGGACGAAAGCAGTAGACCGGTTCGTCCGGTCGCATCTCAAGCGCTGCATCCCGGGCGGTGGCAAATCGCTGCATGAACTATCCTCCAGAGTTTGCGCAAGGCTACTGCGCCTTGCCCCCCGAAGGAACAGCAAGAAAGAAGTCGTTCACCGGAAACAGGCTGTTAGGCCAGATCGGGTTTCGGGTGGAAGCCGGGTCTCAAGGCGCCTAAATCTGTGGCTCATCGCGGAGCCGACACAATGCAACCTGCCCCGGCAACACTTTCACGTCAGATTTCCCTGAAGGATTGGTCGCTGATCCTGTTTCTTGGTGTCATCTGGGGTGGCTCCTTCTTCTGCGCGCGAATTGCCGCTCAGGAGGTGCCGCCGCTGGTGCTGGTCATGTTCCGCGTTGTGATTGCGGCCAGTCTGCTTCAGCTCTATTTGTTCATCCGCAATATTAGCTTTCGCCCCGCGCTCGATAGTGCGGGAAGCTTTCTGGCCCTGTCGGTTCTGAACAATGTCATCCCCTTCTCGCTGATCTTTCTCGGCCAGACGGAACTTGGCGCTGGCCTCTCTGCGGTCCTCAACGCCACCACCCCGTTCTGGACCGCCATCCTGGCCAATACGCTGACCAGAGAGGAAAAGTTGAGCGGCCTGCGGCTTGCCGGGATCATGCTTGGCATCACTGGTACAACCATTATGATCGGGCCAGGCCTGTTTGCAGGTCTTGGCGGCCCCATATGGGCCAAACTCTGCCTGATCGGCGCGGCCATCTCCTACGGTCTGGGCTTTATCTTTGCCCGCCGGTTCAAGGAGATCCCCGCCCCTCTCGTCGCGACGGGGCAGCTGACCGGCTCCAGCCTGATCACGCTCCCGCTGGTGCTGATCTTCTTCGATTTGGACGGCATGTTCTCAGCCAGCGCTGGCGCTTGGGCCGCAATCTTCGTGCTCGCCGTCATCGCCACAGCCTTCGCCTACATCATCTACTTTCAGGTGCTTGCTTCGGCGGGCGCAACAAACACCTCCCTTGTCACCCTGATCGTGCCAGCGACAGCCATTCTGCTCGGCGCGATCTTTCTCGGCGAACGATTGGAAAGCTTCGAGATGATCGGGATGGGTGTGATCGTTCTGGGCCTGCTGACGATAGACGGACGACTCGCACGCAGGATCGGCTTTTAAGCCCTGTGCCTCGCTTTTACCTTTTGTGAACGAGAAAAAACTCTGCCAACAAAATCAATGTGGAAGGCTATCCGTCGTAACAGTTTTTTCACATATCTGCCGCAGCGCAGCATAAAATCCGCTTTTCATTTTAGCCAAAGCCCATAGAATCCGTAGCCAGTCTGCAGAGGAGGCTATGCCATGGGACTGATACGGCCACTGAATGCGCTTGCTGTATGTGCGGCATTCGCCGTTGTCGGAGCACTCGTGATGGGTGTTCTTCCCTGACCCGCTGAAAGAAGAAGAAAACAATCAGCACCAGACAAACGAAAAGGCCGGGGCATCGCGACCCCGGCCTTTTCTTGTCAATCTCGTTGCAATGGCGCTCACGCTGCCACAGCTTGTGCCTCTGCGCGGATCCCAAGCAGATGGCAGATGGCGAAAGGCAGATCGGCGCGGTTCATCGTATAGAAGTGAAAGTCCTGCACGCCACGCTGGACAAGATCGAGCACCTGCTCCGCGGCCACGGCTGCTGCCACAAGCTGGTGGGTGACCGGATCCTTGTCGAGGCCTGCGAAGCGGTCTGCCAGCCAGTTGGGAACACTCGCCCCGCACTGGCCTGCAAAGCGCGTCATCTGCGTGAAATTGTGTACGGGGAGGATGCCCGGCACGACCGGAATATTAATACCCGCAGCACGCACCCGCTCCAAATAGGCCTCGAAAAGATCATTGTCGAAAAAGAACTGCGTGATCGCGCGCGTGGCGCCATTGTCCACCTTGCGCTTCAGCATATCGATATCCGCATCCCAATCAGCGCTTTCCGGGTGTTTCTCGGGATAGGCCGATACCGAGATGTCCTCCGCCCCCAGCCGCGCCAGCGCGCCGGCGAGTTCCGCCCCGTTCGCATAGCCATCCGGATGCGGCTCATAGGCAGAGCCAATACCGTCAGCCGGGTCGCCACGCAGCGCCACGAAGCGCTTTACACCCATGGCGAGGAAATCCCGGATCACCGCATCCACCTCATCCCTGCTGGCATCTACGCAGGTCAAATGCGCGGCAGGCGTCAGCGGCGTCTCTTCAAGAATGCGCTCGATTGCCCGTGAGGTACGCTCGCGCGTGGAGCCGCCCGCACCATAGGTGACGGAGACAAAGTGAGGCTTTAGCGGCACAAGCTTCTGCACCGTTTCCCAAAGACGGCGCTCCATCTCCTCCGACTTCGGCGGAAAAAATTCGAACGAAACATTGAGCGGAGCGCGATGCTCCGGATCAAGGGGCTTGGCGTGCTGAGCCATCAGGCAATCTCCGTTCCCGCCGCAGCGGATAGTTCAGTATCGGCAATAAGCAGACGCTGGTCCTGCGCGATCCACAATTTGACCGTCAGACCTGCGTCTCCATTCGTTTCAGGTGCAAAGCTGCGCGTCTCCGTCAGCACAAGGCCCGCTGCCTCAACCCATTCGCGGATCTGGCGGTCGGAGAAGCCCAGGCGCAGATGCGCATGTTCCTCGCGCAAGAATTCAAGGTCATGCGTGGCAAAATCCACGATGACAAGCCGCCCGGCTGGACGCAGCAGTTTGGCCGCCTCGCCGACCGCCTGTGCGGGCTCGTCGAGATAATGCAGAACCTGGTGCAAGGTTACGAGGTCATGCGCATCCCGCTCCACTGGCGGCGCATAGACATCGCCAAGCCGCACCTGCGCGTGAAGAATATCAGCCTTTTCCAGATTGGCGCGCGCAACCGCCAACATTTCACGCGACAGGTCCACGCCAACGCCACGCCGGTAAAGCGGCGCAAAGAGTTCAAGCAGCCGCCCCGTACCCGTGCCAAGATCGGCCATGGACTGGAAAGGCTCGTTTCCAATCAGCTCCAGAAGAGCCTGCTCCACGGCCGCATCCGGCACATGCAGAGAGCGGATTTCATCCCAGCTTGCCGCGTTCTGAGCGAAATACTCCGCCGCCCGCTCCTGCCGCCTGCGCTTGATCGCCTCCAGGCGCTCAAGGTCGCGCTCGATCACGTCATCGGCCTGATCAACCCTACCGACAACGGCCGTTACAAAAGCACGCGCAGCCTCCGTATCCGAGAGGCGAAAGAAGGCCCAGGAGCCTTCCTGGTAACGCACGATCAGATCAGCTTCGAGAAGCAGTTTCAGATGGCGCGAGACCCGCGGTTGTGACTGATTCAGGATCTCGGTGAGGTCGGACACCGTCAAGTCCGTATGCGACAGAAGGACGAGTATCCGCAGACGGCTGGGCTCCGCAGCCGCCTTCAGCGTCTCGACCATCGTATCGAACTGTATCGTGGGGCGCGACAGCATCAGCATCTCCAACAAAGATATAAAGATATGTTTATATCGAATAGAGGCGCTTGGCAAGCCGCTCTTGGGGTGGCAGCGTGCTTTCAAGATGAATTCAAGGAGGCGACATGGCGCCGACAACAGGAAGACAGCGCGCGGTGGCAAAGGCGCTGACCGCCCTGCTCCCTCAAGGCCCCTTTGCGGATATGGAGCAGATCCGCGCAGCCGCGAATGATCGAAAGCTACGCACCCTGCCGCCAACGATCGCCGTCTGGCTCGCTGCTGTCACGCATATCCGGCACAACCACACCGACTATGACGCCCTGTTGGCGGAAGGCTATGACCGCGACGCCGCCCGCTTCTTTGTCATTGACGACATCAACGAAGTGCTCACCCGCTGGCGCGCCACACGCCTTCTGGAAGCGGAAGATGAAGTGGATTGAGGCGTCAACCTCACATCATGCGCAAGAGCGCACCACCGATGGAATAACCTGCACCAAAAGCGCAAAGCAGGCCGTATTCGCCTGACTTCATGTCCCGATGATTTTCTTCAAGCGCGATGATCGCACCGGCAGCAGCCGTGTTGCCCAGGCGGTCCAGCACGGTTGGAGCGCGGTCAGCTCCCACTTCTTCGCCGAAGGCAAGCTTCAGGATCATGGCATTCATGCGCGCATTCGCCTGATGCAGCCAGAAGCGGCGCATAGTGGCGGGCGTATGATCATAGCCTGCCAGAAAATCGACGATGAACTGGTGACCGGCAACCGTGACTTCCTTGAAGACCTTGTTTCCCACCTGCTTGATCAGATTGCCTTCCATGTGAAGCACGGAAGGATCGTCCTGCGCGAGGCGGCTCAGATGGCCAAAATTCGTACGGATATTGCTGGAAAATTGGGTCCAGAGACTGGTGCCGATGATTTCGAAACGACCGGCCCGCTCCTCTCGCTCACCAAGCCCTTCCACCAGAAACGCAACCGCCGCATCCCCGAAGATGAAGTGCGTCTGGCGGTCACGAAAATCGAGATGGCTCGTAACAAGTTCGGGAACCACGACAAGGATGCGTTGATGTGCACCCGAACGAACGAGATTTGCCGCGACGTGGAGGGCTGCCAATGCTGATGAGCAGCCAAGTCCCATATCGAAAGCAGCGCCACCGGCGCCCAGAGCCTGCTGAATTTCTATGGCAAGAGCCGGATATGGCCGCTGCGGATGCGAATTCGAACAGATGATCAGGTCAAGCTGCTTTGCATCTAGACCGCCGTCACTCAGCGCCCGCTTTGCCGCCCCCAGGCCAAACTCGGCGAGAACCGACAATTCCTCATCAGTGCGCCCGGGTATGCGGGGAGCCATGCGCTCCGGATCAAGAATGCCTTCGCGCTCATAGACATGGCGGTTGCGTATGCCGGAAGCATTGACGATGAACTCGCTGCTGGATTCGCGAACAGCCGCCTCGCCACGCATCGTGCGTGCGGCATTTTCCTTCTCGACCCAGGCATTGTAGCTCGCCACCAGCTCATCATTGCTGATCGATGTTTCTGGTACGGAAACGCCAATGCCGCCGATGACCGTGCGGCTCCTGACCTCGGATCGTGTCGGTGCAGCGGGAATGCTCATTGCGCTGTCACCTGGTCGACGTAACATATCCTGATCCGCTAATAGCTGCACACAGCTGCTCCGGCAGCCAATTCTGCTGAAAGATAACGGATACTATGCCTCACCGCATATGAAAATGCGAAGTGGCCGGTTGTCACGTCCCTTTTGGTAACAGTTTTGCGCCTTCCCGTGGGTTTACGTGATCAGGACGCCTGCTCTTTGGTGGCAAGGGCCTGGCTCAGACCCCGCTGCACATCATCGGCCGTATAGGGTTTCTGCAAAATGGGTCGATGGTGCCATTCCTCTGGAATGCCGGAGCGGTCATATCCGGTCGCAAAGACCAGTGGAATGCCGGCCTCAACTAGAAGCTCGGCAAGCGGAAAGACGGGCGTGCCGCCTACATTGACGTCGAGAATGGCAACATCGGCCTCCACGCCACGCTCCAGATGCTCCTTTGCCTTGTCGAAGCGCATGGCCGGACCAACGACCTCACAACCGAAATCCTCCAGCATCATTTCCAGATTCATGGCGACCAGGGCTTCATCTTCAACGACGAAGACCCGAACATCCTTCAGGTCGCGCACGGCGCTCTTAGCATTGACGACAATCATTGAACGGCCACCTCATAAGGAATTTCAATGCGACAGGAGTAGCCGCTGGGTTCAAATTTGGCTGTAAAAGTGCCGTCGAGTTCGCCCTCCACGACACGGCTGATCATACGACTGCCGAAGCCCTTGTGGCTGGGTGGCTCCACGACCGGGCCATTCTCCTCCTGCCATGCGATGACAAGCTGACCGCATTTCAGATCGACCTCCCAGCTGATCCGGACACACCCCTCAGAAGTGCTCAAGGCGCCATACTTGGCAGCATTGGTCGTGATCTCATGAAGCACGAGAGCAAGCGCGATCGCTGTCTTCGGTTTGAGAACGACCCAACTGCCCTTGCATATGTAACGCTCCGGTCCATAGGCAATCAGTTCCTGGTTCACCAGCGCGCTCAGTTCCGCATTTGCCCATTCCTGCACGCTGAGGATGTTGTGCGCATTGGAAAGGGCCACAATGCGCGCTTCGAAATCTTCACGCGCGCTCTTCAGATCCCGGGCAGTACGCATTGTTTGCGAAGCGATAGATTGAACTGTGGCCAGCGTGTTCTTCACACGGTGATTGAGCTCATCGAGCAGTAGCCGCTGACGCCGCTGGGTGCGCACCGCCTCGGTCCGATCCATGCCCTGGACGAATATGCCGGTAATCTCGCCATTCTCATCCCGGATCGGGTCATAGGTGAAGTCCACGAAAATTTCTCGCGGCTCCTCGCTATCCGGGACCTGGAGCAAAACCTTGACGGCCTCCCCGCTCACCGGTTCGCCGGTGCGATAAACCCCATCGAGCAACTCAATAAAGCCCTGGCTTTCAATTTCAGGCAGCGCCTCGCGAACGGATTTCCCCACCATGGGCCGATTGTTCACCAGACGCATATAGGCGTCATTCGTGAAGGTGAATACGTGGTCTGGACCGGAAAGAACGGCAATGAGGCTTGGGGCCTGCTGGAAGAACCGCCGAAAGTTTTCGCTCTCGGCGTAAATGTCCTGATGCTGCCGCTCCGCCTCACGTGCCCGTTCGAGCAATCGAACTTCATCCAGGCGGAAAGGCAGGTGGGCCGCTTGGCGCAAACGAACCAGATCGGTGACATCCACCGTATTCTGGACGATGAACTCCACCGTCCCCTTGTCGTTCAACAGCGGAATGTGAACTGCAGTCCAGAAGCGCTGCTCCATGCCACCGCCCTGACTGGCAGGGCGAGGTATGTCATAGGGAATATAGGCCAGGGTGTCTTGCTCCCCTGTTTCCAGAACACGCTGGAACGACGCCTTCAGACGCTTGCCGCTTTCGCCTTCATTTGGAAACAGGTCGAAAAGGTACTGACCGATCAGCTCTTCGCTGCTGCGGCTGGTGGCCTGTTCATAAGCCTTGTTCGCCGCAACATAGCGCAGCTGCCGATCTAGAACCATGTAAGGACTGGAGAGCTCCTGAAACAGAAGCTCGAAATTTACCGTCACTTGGTTCCCCACATTCTTTCTGCCCCAACTGAGCCTGAACGCACGGCCTCGCGGATGGTTTCAGCCGGCAACAAAAAAATTGCCGGCTGAAAAAATCATCGCGTAAGCGGCTTGTAAGTCACCCGCTTCGGGTTGACACTTTCCGGGCCCAGACGACGGATCTTGTCCTTCTCGTAGTCTTCGAAATTGCCTTCGAACCACTCGACATGACTGTCGCCCTCGAATGCCAGGATGTGCGTGGCAAGACGGTCGAGGAACATGCGATCGTGCGAGATGATAACGGCGCAACCGGCATAATTTTCCAGCGCGTCTTCGAGGGCTGCCAGAGTCTCGGTATCGAGGTCGTTGGTCGGTTCGTCGAGCAGAAGAACGTTGGAGCCTTCTTTTAGCAGCTTGGCCATGTGAACACGGTTGCGCTGGCCGCCAGAAAGTGTGCCCACCTTCTGCTGCTGGTCCCCGCCCTTGAAGTTGAAGGAGGAGCAATAGGCGCGCGAGTTCACCTCATGCTTGCCAAGCTTGAGGATGTCATTCCCGCCCGAAATTTCTTCCCAGACAGTCTTGTTCGGGTCGAGCGAGTCGCGGCTCTGGTCAACATAACCAAGCTTTACGGTCTCACCGATGCGGATCTCTCCCCCATCAGGCTTTTCCTGTCCCGTGATCATCCGAAACAGCGTGGTCTTACCCGCACCGTTGGCGCCGATCACGCCGACAATGCCGCCTGGAGGAAGCTTGAAGGTAAGATCGTCGATCAGCAGGCGGTCTCCATAACCCTTGGACAGGCCTTCGGCTTCGATCACGACATTGCCCAGCCTTTCACCGGCCGGGATTATGATCTGCGCGTCGCCCGGGCGGCGGTCGCTTGCAGCCTGCACCAGCTCGTCATAAGCGCGGATACGCGCTTTCGATTTGGCTTGACGGGCCTTCGGGCTCGCCGAAATCCACTCGCGCTCGCGCGAAAGAGCCTTGAGGCGGGATGCCTCCTCCCGGCCTTCCTGCTCCATGCGCTTCGCCTTCTTCTCCAGATAGGCGGTGTAATTCCCCTCATAGGGAATGCCGCGGCCGCGATCGAGTTCGAGGATCCAGCCGGTGACATTGTCGAGGAAGTAGCGATCATGGGTGATGATCATCACGGCGCCGGGATATTCCCGCAGATGCTTTTCAAGCCAGGCGGTCGTCTCGGCGTCGAGATGGTTGGTAGGCTCATCGAGAAGCAGAAGGTCGGGCTGACGCAGCAAAAGCTGACACAGCGCCACGCGGCGCTTCTCACCACCTGAAAGTTTGGTCACATCCGCATCGGCAGGCGGGCAGCGCAGGGCTTCCATGGCCATCTCGACCTGACTGTCCAGATCCCACAGATTCTGGCTGTCGATCTTGTCCTGAAGCGCACTCGCCTCCTCCGCCGTCTCGTCGGAGTAGTTCATCATGAGCTCGTTGTAACGGTCGAGAATGGCCTTCTTGTCAGCCACGCCTTCCATCACATTGCCCATCACGTCGAGCGATTCATCGAGCTGCGGCTCCTGTGGAAGATAGCCACAGGTCGCACCCTCCGCGAGCCACGCCTCGCCCGTATATTCCTTGTCGAGACCCGCCATGATGCGCAGCACGGTCGACTTGCCCGCACCATTGGGGCCCAGAATGCCGATCTTTGCATCGGGGTAGAAGGACAGATGGATGTTATCCAGCACCTTCTTGGCGCCATAGGCCTTGTTCAGACCGGCCATGTGGTAGATGAATTGGCGTGCCATGTGGCTCGTCGCACTCCATGATCGTGGGAAAGATTGCCCGCGTATGTAGGCGAAAGGCGCCGGCGGAGCAATGCGCAAGCTATAGGTTCACAGGAGAGTTCGATTGGCCTTCGACACCGAGACCACCCTTCCCTCTCCGACGGGCGCAAGGCTGCATCTGAACATTATGAATGCAAGAAGTGCTGAACTGGCTGTTGTCCACGTCAATCACGGACTTTCCGAGCATTCGGGCCGTTACGCCCGTTTCGCCGCCAGCCTCGCCGATGCGGGTTTTCATGTCTACGCACATGATCACCGCGGCCACGGCCACTCCACTGCACCCGATGCCGAACAGGGCGTGTTTGCAGCCGAAGATGGACCGTTAAAAGTCAGCGACGACATGCGTGCGGTACATCAACACATCAAGAAGGAGCATCCGAGCCTCCCGGTCATTATGTTCGGCCATTCGATGGGCGGGCAACTCGCCCTCTACCACCTCACCCGCTTCCCCAACTCGGTGAAAGCGGCCGCGATCTGGAATGCACCCATCGTGCCCCCTCTTGCAGCACGAGTGGCGAAGCTGGTGCTTGGCTGGGAGCGTTTCCGGCTGGGCAGCGATGTTCCTTCGCGCCTCATGCCTGCCCTTACATTCGCAAGCTGGTCGCGCGCAACGGATGAGAACCGCACCGCATCGGACTGGCTGTCACGCGACCGGGAAGAAGTGGACAAATACATCATGGACCCGCTGTCAGGCTGGCTTCCAAGCGTCTCCATGTGGCGCGACATTTTCGACATCAATCTGGCCATCGCCGACAAAGATGCCTTTGAGGGTGTTCCACGCGATCTGCCGCTCCAGATCGTAGGCGGCGAGGCCGACCCTTCCACCTCCAATGCGAAGGTTACCCGCAAGCTTGCGGCAAGACTTCAAGACGAAGGCTTCTCCAACATCGAATCTCGTTTCTATCCTGACACCCGCCACGAGACGCTGAACGAGATCAACCGCGACGAGGCGACCGGAGATTTCATTGCCTGGGCCAAGCAAGCCTGCCGCTGAGGCGCAACAGCCCAACCGCCTGCGCACTGGCGAGGCAACCACGCATCTGCTACCCCAGCCATCCAGATCATGTCTCTACAGGTTCAACAGACAGAAATGGCAGAAGCACCACTGAAAGGCGTTCGCGTTATCGAACTCGCACGCATTCTGGCAGGCCCATGGGCCGGCCAGCTCCTTGCCGATCTCGGCGCAGATGTCATCAAGGTGGAAAACCCGGCTGGTGGCGACGACACCCGCAAATGGGGACCTCCCTTCGTCATGGGACAGGACGGCGAGAACCTTTCCGCCGCCTACTATCACGCCGCCAATCGCGGCAAGCGCTCCATCACGCTCGACTTTTCCCGGGAGAAGGATTGTGCGCGTCTGAAAAAGCTGATCGCAACCGCCGATATCCTGATCGAGAACTTCAAGCTCGACGGATTGAAGAAGTACGGCCTCGACTATGAGAGCCTGAAGGCCATCAATCCGAAGCTCGTCTATTGCTCGATCACGGGCTTCGGCCAGACCGGCCCCTATGCTGCGCGTGCGGGCTACGATTTCATCATCCAGGGCATGTCGGGTCTGATGTCGATCACCGGTGCCCCGGGTGGCGAACCGCAAAAGGTGGGTGTGGCCGTCAGCGATATCTTCACGGGGCTCTACTCGGTCATCGCCATTCAGGCAGCACTTCGTCATGCGGAGAAGACTGGTGAAGGCCAACACATCGACATGGCGCTTCTGGATTCCCAGATTGCGGCGCTGGGCAATCAGAACCTGAACTATCTTGTTTCTGGTGAAGCACCGGTGCAGATGGGCAACGCCCATATGAATATAGCTCCTTACGAAGTGCTTCCGGTAAAGGACGGCCATATCATTCTGGCGGTCGGCAATGACGGCCAGTTCCAGCGTTTCTGCAAGGTGGTCGGTTTGTCCGACCTCGCAAATGACCCGCGCTTCTCGACCAATCCAGCTCGCGTCACCAACCGCGAAGCCTTGCGCAAGGTTGTCGAGAAACGTTTGGTTGCATGGGAAAAGCAGAAGCTTCTCGCCGAGCTGGAGGCAAATGCTGTTCCGGCAAGCCCTATCAACACCATTGCCGAAGCCTTCGATGATCCGCAGGCCAAGGCCCGCGGCATGAAGCTCGAGCTTGATGATGGTCACGGAAACAAGCTGCCTTCGGTCCGCGCGCCGATGGTGATGTCCGGCACGCCGCTTTCCTATGAGCGGCCAAGTCCGCGACTGGGCGAGCACACGGCGGAAATCCTGCGCGAAATCGGGGAGGAAAACGAATGAAGACCGGTGGTCAGCTGATTGTTGATGCGTTGGAGGCCAATGGCATTGACCGCGTCTTCTGCGTGCCCGGCGAAAGCTATCTCGCAGTGCTCGACGCCTTGCATGATTCCCCGATCAAGACGGTTGTCTGCCGCCAGGAAGGTGGCGCGGCCATGATGGCCGACTGCGAGGGCCGCCTGACCGGCAAGCCCGGCATCTGCTTCGTCACCCGCGGCCCCGGCGCGACCAACGCGTCCGCAGGCGTTCATATCGCCATGCAGGACTCCATTCCGATGATCCTCTTCATCGGGCAGGTGGCAAGCCATGCCCGCGAGCGCGAAGCCTTCCAGGAAGTCGACTATCGCGCCTTCTTCGGCCCCATTGCCAAATGGGCGACAGAGATCGACGACCCGGCCCGCGTGCCTGAAATCGTCACACGCGCATTCGCGGTGGCCACATCGGGACGACCGGGGCCAGTGGTGATTTCCCTGCCGGAAGACATGCTCACCGCTGAAGCAGATGCGCCCGCTCCGCGCCCCTTCACGCCAGTGACAACCCGGCCAGGCCACCCGGAGATGGAAAAGCTCTACGAGCTTCTGAACAATGCGAAACGCCCCTTCGCCATTCTCGGCGGCACGCGTTGGGATGAGGCCTCCGTCTCCGCATTTCAACGCGCAGCCGAAGAATGGGCGCTGCCCGTCGCCTGTTCCTTCCGCCGTCAGATGCTCTTCGACCATCTCCACCCCTGCTATGCGGGCGATGTGGGCATCGGGCCGAACCCGAAGCTCGCCGCAGCTATCAAGGAAAGCGATCTTGTGCTGCTGATCGGTGGACGCTTCGGTGAAATGCCGTCCTCCGATTACACGCTGCTGAAGAGCCCTTATCCCGACCAGACGCTCGTGCACGTTCACGCCGACGCAGAGGAGCTTGGCCGCGTCTACCGCCCGGATCTGGCGATCCACGCAACGCCCGCGGCCTTCGCGACGGAATTCGCCAAGACGAAGCCGCATGCGGTGCCTGATTGGGAGCCGCGTACGGAAGAACTGCACGCGAATTATCTCGACTGGTCCACGCCGCCTGTCTCAGGACCCGGAGCCGTTCAGATGGGACCCATCATGCAGCATCTTGAAGACGTGCTGTCGGACGACGCCATCTTCACCAATGGTGCGGGCAATTACGCCACCTGGATACATCGCTTCCACCGCTTCCGCCGTTTCGCAACGCAAGGCGCGCCCACATCGGGCTCGATGGGCTACGGCGTACCGGCCGCGGTATCCGCCAAGCTGCGCTTTCCCGAGCGTGAGGTGATCGCATTCGCCGGTGATGGCTGCTTCATGATGAACGGTCAGGAATTTGCCACTGCCGTGCAATATGACCTGCCGATCATCGTAATTGTGGTCAACAACGGCATCTACGGCACGATCCGCATGCACCAGGAGCGCGAATATCCCGGCCGCGTGTCAGGAACCGATCTCAGGAACCCGGACTTCGCCGCCTTGGCCCGCGCCTATGGCGGACATGGCGAGACGGTGAAGGAAACCGGCGAGTTCGTTGAAGCGTTCAAGCGCGCACGCGAAAGCGGCAAGCCTGCGATCATCGAGATCCAGCTTGATCCTGAGGCGATTACACCGGTGAAGACCCTCACCGATATCCGCGAGAAGCGCTGAAACACCGGGCCACGCGGGGCGTCATGCCTCGCGGCTCAGTTGCGCTGGCTAGAGAACACCGCACCACTGGCAGCGCCAACGGCGATCCCAATGGCAATTCCAACAGGCGTGTTGGCCAGCATCACGCCAAGCACCGCACCCAGCACGACGCCGAGCGCGATGGAGACACCCATACCGGGCGCCCTCGATTTCGAGATTTTTTGGTTCATGGGCATAACATAGCCCGTTCAAGTGACGAGACAGTGGCAGGAATCTACGCTGCGTCG
The DNA here is from genome assembly GCF_037029545.1 of Nitratireductor sp. CH_MIT9313-5. NCBI lineage: Bacteria > Pseudomonadati > Pseudomonadota > Alphaproteobacteria > Hyphomicrobiales > Phyllobacteriaceae > Nitratireductor > Nitratireductor sp. CH_MIT9313-5. The sequence continues at coordinate 774,436 of NZ_JAYMER010000014.1, forward strand.
AAATCGAGAATTAGCTTCCGTGTCTTGGGTCGCGTCTGGCACGCAAGGGTAAAGCCGGCCTCCACCTCCCAAGGCTCCAGTGAAAAGTTTACTGCCATCTCGCCCTCACCCTCCACCACCCGGCATCTGCAGGTGCAGCACATGCCACCAGCGCATGAATAGGGAAGTTCCAGGCCTGCCTTGTGGGCGGCATCCAATACGGTGTCGGTACTGTCTCTCACTGCAAAACTGCGGCGCACCCCGTCAAGAAGCACCTCCACTTCAACGCCGTCACGAACCACCTTCTCCGTTTCTACAGAGGCTTTGCGGGGCGCAGGTGCCTCACCCGAAGGCGTGAAACGCTCGAAGCGGATCCTGTTGGCGTCCACACCCATGGCCCGGAACTTCTCCGAAACTTCGTCGATCATGGCCCCGGGTCCGCACAGAAAAACACCATCCGCTGCCAGGGGATCGATTAGCCCTGCCTGCGCGAGTTCCTCCATCTTTTTCGCGGTGATCCTGCCGTTGAACAGGTCCACATCCTGCTTCTCCCTTGAAAGCAGATGCACCAGCGTGAACCGCTGCATGTGGCGGTCTTTCAGATCGTTGAGTTCTTCAAGGAACATGATCGTGTCCGTCGCCCGATTGCCATAGACGAGCGTGATGGTGCTCTCCGGCTCATGGGTCAGGACTGTCTTGGCAATGGAAAGCATCGGCGTGATGCCGGAACCTGCTACAACAAGCAGATAATCATGCCGTTCACCTTTGAGCGCGGTGAAGCGCCCCTGAGGGGGCATCACGCGCAGGCTTGCGCCTACCTGCAGCTGCTCGTTCACATAGGTGGAGAACCGTCCGTCGCGAACCTTCTTTACTCCCACTCGCAGATGAGGGTCCCCCGGCGCCGAGCAGATGGAGTAGGACCGACGTGCCTCCTCGCCGTCTATATCTGCGGCCAACGTCAGATACTGCCCGGGCTGGAACTGAAACGTCTCTCGCATCTCATCTGGAAGCTCGAATGCAATGGCAATCGCATCGGCTGTCTGACGCTCTATCGCGGCAACTTTCAGCTCATGAAATCGCGGTGCCATATTCACCTCAGATGCATTTGAAATAGTCAAAAGGCTCGCGGCACGACATGCAGCGATAAAGCGCCTTGCAGGCCGTGGAGCCGAATTCCGACACACGCTCACTCTCGACACTGCCACAGCGCGGACACTCCACGGCCGTCGCGCCAAACAGCGCCCGCACCGAATTGGACGCCTTCAGTGGCGGGGCGATGCCGTACGCTTTCAGCTTTTCCCGTCCCGCCGGGGTTATCCAGTCGGTCGTCCATGCAGGTTCCAGAACGCGCTCGATCTTCGGCTGAAAGCCGGCCTCAAGGAGTGCAGTTTCCACCGCCAGCTCGATCGCCAGAACAGCCGGGCAGCCGGAATAGGTTGGTGTCAGCCGCGCAATGGCCTTATCGCCCTCCACCTCCACGTCCCGCAGAATGCCAAGATCGGCTATGGTGACGACAGGGATTTCCGGATCGGGAACGGCCGCCGCGGCCTGGTAGGCACGTCCATGGGTATGGGCGTCCATATCACCACTCCATCCCCGGGTAAGCGCGCTGCATGAACTGCAATTCGGCGAGCAGATAGCCCATATCCTCACCGTGCAAACCGCTTCGCCCGCCAGACTGGGCGAATGGATCATCCACCCATTCAAGTTGTGCTTCGGCAAAGATTGGCAGAATGATCGCGTCGAAGGCCGGGCGCAGGCTATGTGGATCAGGCGCGATACCGGCCCCGGCGATCTCGCTGAAAACCCCGTCGCTCTCGAACATCTCGTCGACATAAGGCGCCAGGGCGTCCACTGCAGCTTTCATACGGCCGGCACTTTCAGCCGTCCCGTCACCAAGCCTCACCACCCACTCGCCCGCATGGCGAATGTGATAGGCAACTTCTTTCACCGCCTTGCCGGCTATGCCGCGCAGCCTCTCATCGGTGGAATTCGCAGAAGCTTGCCAGAACGGCTCCATGGAAGCCGCAAAGTAAAGCTGGCGCAGCATGGTGTGGGCAAAGTCCCCGTTCGGACGCTCGACCATCAGGAGATTGGTGTATTCGCGCTCGCTTCTGAGATAGGCGAAGTCATCCTCACCGCGCCCGCGCCCTTCCACCTCGCCGGCATATTGGTAAAGCGCACGCGCCTGGCCGATGAGGTCCAGGGCCATGTTCGGCATGGCCAGATCCTCTTCCAGCATCGGCGCATGTCCGCACCACTCCGAAAGGCGATGGCCGAGGACCAGATGATCGTCCGCCAGCCGCAGGAGGAAAGTGAGCAGTATGTCTTTGGCAACTGCGGCGCCCATCACATATGCCCCACATCATCGGGGATGTCATAGAAGGTCGGGTGACGGTACACCTTCGACATGGCCGGCTCAAAATTCTCGTCCTTCTCCTGAGGGTCCGAGGCAATGATTGCTGACGAAGGCACTACCCAGATCGATGTCCCTTCCCCACGCCGGGTATAGACATCGCGTGCGGCCTGCAGCGCCAGCACCTCGTCTGCGGCGTGAACCGACCCGCAATGCTTATGCGCCAGCCCGTTGCGCGGGCGGATGAAGACTTCCCAGAGCGGTGTTTCGTTCTTCGTCATTTTCTCACTCCGCTGCCGCACGCGCCGCATCGCGCCGCGCATTTCGCTTCCGCGCATGGGCCACTGCAGCCTCACGCACCCACGCGCCCTCTTCCCAGGCTTTCCGACGTGCCGTGATACGATCACGGTTCATGCGCCCGCCGCCTTTCACGACGCGCCAGAACTCATCCCAGTCTATCGGACCGAAGTCGTACCCGCCCTTCTCTTCGTTCCATTTCAGTTGCGGGTCCGGAATGCTCAGTCCGATAAACTCTGCCTGCGGGACTGTTGCATCGACAAACTTCTGACGCAGCTCGTCATTCGTGAACCGCTTGATCTTCCACTTCATGGATTGATCGCTGTGCTGGCTTTCCGCGTCGTGAGGTCCGAACATCATCAATGAAGGCCACCACCAGCGGTTCAGCGCATCCTGCGCCATCTCCTTCTGTTCCGACGTGCCGCGGGCAAGCGTCATCATGATCTCGTAGCCCTGGCGCTGGTGAAAACTCTCTTCCTTGCACACGCGGATCATCGCACGCGCATAAGGACCATAGGAGCAGCGGCAAAGCGGGATCTGATTCATGATCGCTGCGCCATCCACCAGCCAGCCAATGGCTCCGATATCCGCCCATGTTATGGTGGGATAATTGAAGATGGAGGAGTATTTCGCCTTTCCCGACAAAAGCTCCTCGGTCATCTGCTCACGCGAAACGCCGAGTGTCTCCGCAGCCGAGTAGAGATAGAGGCCGTGACCACCCTCATCCTGCACCTTCGCAAGAAGTGCCGCTTTCCGGCGCAGGGTCGGTGCCCGCGTGATCCAGTTGCCCTCGGGCAGCATGCCCACGATTTCCGAATGCGCGTGCTGCGCGATCTGGCGCACCAACGTCTTGCGATAACCTTCGGGCATCGCATCATTCGGCTCGATCTTCTCATCCGCGTCGATCCGGGCCTGAAAGCGGGCGAGGAACGCCTCATCTTCCTCCGTTTCGGTCTTCGCGCCAATCAGCCCCTGGGCATACATGGCTTCTCCTCCGTCTGTGCCGATGGTCCGACAACGGATGAAGTGTAACAAATTTAAAGATTGACGGCAATATTTCGTAACACGTCACGCGTCCAGCGGCTGTTTTCCCGACAAATTGGTGCACACTGCGACGATTTGGTCGCTGAACACAACTTTCTGTGACGGATTGTGAGTTGCCATCGCGGAGAACATCAGTAGGTTGCGACCTGCGGTGTTTTACCGTGTTATAGATGCATATATTTTTAATCAAAGTACTGATTTTTCAGGAGATTTTGCAGTGAAGAAACTTGCACTCACCACGCTTTTCACCCTGGCTGCTGTACAGGCTGCATCCGCCCACAGCTTCCAGCCGAGCGAGCCGAATTCCGGCCCTGGTTCCTATCGCGCCAACTCCATGATGATGGTTGACCGCTCCATGCACACGGCCAGCGTCGGTGCCACGCGGCGCGCGCCTGCGGGCTTTTCTGCTGCGAACGGCTTTGCCGTCAGCGACAGCAACGACCGTCCAGAGCCGACCTTCTATCGCGTTCGTTAATTCGGCCACGTCATCGAGTACAAGCGGCAGGCAATGCCTGCCGCTTGCCCCACTGAACACCCCATCCTCTCAGCAAAAGCCGGTCAGATCACTGGACCAATTTACAGGTCCAGATTGGCGCGCGAAGCATCCTTTTTCATTGCCTATGGTGCGCCCCATAGCCAAACTGGCGCAACGGACTTAAAGGCAGCGCACACAAGCGCCTGAAGTCCTCGGGGAACATGATGGGAGTGACACGATGCTGAACCGGCCAGCCTCCAAGCCGAACGACCTCAATGCATTCTGGATGCCGTTTACGGCCAATCGGCAGTTCAAACAGGCGCCACGCATGTTCGTCTCGGCCAAGGACATGCACTACACCACCGATGACGGCAGGCAGGTGCTCGACGCGACATCCGGCCTGTGGTGCGTCAATGCCGGCCACTGCCGCCCGAAGATCACAGAGGCGATCCAGCGCCAGGCGGCCGAACTCGACTACGCACCGGCTTTCCAGATGGGCCATCCCATCGCCTTCGAATTCGCTTCAAAGCTTGCAGCCATCGCACCGGAAGGCATGGACCATGTCTTTTATACCAATTCCGGTTCGGAATCGGTCGAGACTGCCCTCAAGATCGCGCTGGCCTATCATCGCGCGAAGGGTGACGGTTCGCGCTTCCGCCTGATAGGCCGTGAACGAGGCTATCACGGTGTTAATTTCGGCGGCATTTCGGTAGGTGGCATCGTCGCCAACCGCAAGATGTTCGGCACGCTTCTGACAGGCGTCGACCATCTGCCCCACACCCATCTGCCAGAGCAGAATTCCTTCACCCGCGGTGAACCGGAAACGGGCGAAGACCTGGCAGACGCGCTGGAGCGTATCGTCACTCTCCACGACGCCTCGACCATCGCAGCCGTCATTGTCGAGCCGGTGGCAGGTTCGACCGGCGTTCTCATCCCGCCCAAGGGCTATCTGAAGCGCCTGCGCAATATCTGCGACAAGCACGGCATTCTCCTGATCTTCGACGAGGTCATCACCGGCTTCGGCCGCCTCGGTACGCCCTTCGCCTCCGACTATTTCGACGTGATCCCGGACATCATGACCACCGCCAAGGGCGTGACGAACGGCGTAATTCCCATGGGTGCGGTATTCGTGAAGAAGGAGATCCACGACGCCTTCATGAACGGCCCCGAGCACCTGATCGAATTCTTCCACGGCTACACCTATTCCGGCAATCCGATTGCCTGTGCGGCGGGCATTGCCACGCTTGAGACCTACCAGGAAGAAGGCCTCCTCACCCGCGGCGCGGAACTGGCGCAATACTGGGAAGATGCCCTGCATTCCCTGAATGACGCGCGCCACGTCATCGACATTCGCAATATCGGTCTTGTGGGCGCAATCGAATTGGAGCCAATGGCCGGCCAGCCCACCAAGCGCGCCTTCACCGCATTCCTGAAGGCATTCGACGAAGGCGTTCTCATCCGCACCACCGGCGACATCATCGCGCTTTCCCCGCCGCTCATCGTTGAACGCGAACAGGTCGACCGCATCGTGGACTGCATCCGTTCGGTTCTGGCGGAAATCGACTGATGGTGCGGCCGAAGGCTACGCACCGGGTCGAGGTCGATGACGAGCGGGTGCGCGTCACCCGCTGGGACTTCGAGCCCGGCGCGGAAACGGGGTGGCATGTCCATGGCTTGGATTATGTCATCACCACCATCACCCCCTGCTCTCTCCTTCTGGAACTACCGGGTGGCGACACGAACCGTGTGGATATGGAGGCTGGCTTCAGCTATCGCAGGGCTGAAGGCGTGGAGCACAATGTCATCAACGCAGGCGATGCACCGATGACCTTCGTTGAAGTGGAACTGAAATAGGAATGGATAACAGCATGGCCGCACCGGGCGAGAACATGAAGATCAATGCCGACCGACTGTGGGATTCCCTCATGGAGATGGCAAAGATCGGGCCCGGAATTGCGGGCGGCAACAACCGCCAGACCCTTACCGATGAGGATGCGGAAGGCCGCGCGCTCTTCGCAAAGTGGTGCGAGGAAGCCGGCCTTTCAATGAGCGTGGATGACATGGGCAACATGTTCGCCCGCCGCGAGGGAACCGATCCCGACGCCCTGCCCGTCTATGTCGGCTCCCATCTCGACACCCAGCCGACCGGTGGAAAATATGACGGCGTCCTGGGCGTATTGGGTGGCCTTGAAGTAGTCCGCACCCTGAATGATCTCGGCGTAAAGACGAAACACCCCATTGTTGTCGTCAACTGGACCAATGAGGAAGGCTCTCGCTTCGCACCTGCCATGCTCTCCTCCGGCGTCTTCGCCGGCCTTCACGACCGGGAATGGGCCTATGACCGCACCGATGCACAAGGCAAGCGCTTCGGCGACGAGCTCGAGCGTATCGGCTGGAAGGGTGAAGAGAAGACCGGCGAGCGCAAGATGCACGCCTATTACGAACTTCACATCGAGCAGGGTCCGATCCTGGAAGACGAGTTCACCGATATCGGCGTCGTCACCCATGGTCAGGGCCTGAAATGGCTGAAGGTCACGTTGACAGGCCGCGAGAGCCACACGGGCTCAACGCCCATGTACAAGCGCCGCAACGCCGGCCTTGGCCTCGCCCGCTTGACCGAGCTTGTCCACGAGATCGCAATGGATTTCCAGCCCGATGCCGTCGGCGCCATTGGCCATGTGGAAGTCTATCCGAACTCGCCGAACATCATCCCCGGCCGCACCGTCTGCACCATCGACATCCGCTCCCCCGACAAGCGCATCCTCGACCAGATGGACAAGCGCATCCGCGCCGGCACGGAAACGATCTGCGATGCGCTGGGCATCGACCACGAGATCGAGATGGTCAATCACTTCGATCCCGTTGCCTTCGACGAGAAGCTGGTGGAAACGGTTCGCAAGGCCGCAAAGCGCCTGAGCTACAGCCACATGGATATCGTCTCCGGGGCGGGACACGATGCCTGCTACATCAACCGCGTCGCTCCCACCGCCATGATCATGTGCCCCTGTGTCGGCGGCCTTTCCCACAACGAGGCTGAGGAGATCGACAAGGAATGGGCGCAGGCAGGCACGGACGTGCTTCTGCATTCGGTGCTGGAGACGGCAGAACTGGAAGCCTGACCCCGCGAAGAGCGCCTCTCCTACCAGGGCAGGCGCTCTCCACTGCGATCGAGGAAACTGCCTGTATCTTCCGGGGTCAACCGGTCGATCAGCGCAAGTATCGCCGCAGCGCTTTCGTCGGGCTGTTGTACAGTCAATCCGCTCTTGGCAAAGGGGCCGGATAACCCACTCTCCACGGTGCCCGGATGCAGCGCCACGCATATGCTCTGACGGTGCGTGCGGCTCCACTCGATGGCAGCCGTGCGCACGAACTGGTTCAACGCAGCCTTGGAAGCGCGATAGCTGTACCAGCCGCCAAGACGGTTATCGCCGATCGACCCCACCTTCGCCGAGAGCGTGGCAAAGGCGACCTTCCCCTCCCGCGGCATGCGCTTGAGGAAGTGCTTCATCAAAAGTGCGGGACCCATTGCATTGATTCGGAAATTGGCTTCCATCGCCTCGATCGACAATGCGCACAGGGCTTTCTCCGGCTGTATTCCACCTTGATGGAGAAGACCCGTCGCATCCACGACCAGACGCACCTGACCAGCATTGACTGCATGTTGTGCGGCAGCAGCGATGCTGGCTTCATCCGTAAGATCAAGCGCAGGTACGGATCGGCGGGAGAACCTGATAACAGACCGAAAAGTAGCCGCAGCTTCAAGCAGACCGGCAATCGCGCTTCCGATGGCCCCGTTCGCGCCAATGACAACGGCAATGCTGTCCCTATCGAAAGTTTTCAAGCCGCATCTCCTCTGGCTGCCTGTTCAAGATAGAGCAGCAGGCAGCCAGAAGAAGCGTCAGGCTCACATCGCATTCATGGTCAGAAGCTCATATCCTGCCACCTGCGCGTCCGTCTCGTCATAGACGCCTACATCCCAGCGCACTTCGCCATAGTCGTCATTGCGCCGCGTTTTCTGCTTGACCGTCAGGCGCACCTTGAGTTTTGCCCCCGGCTCAACCGGCTTCATGAAGCGCAGATTGTCGAGACCGTAATTGGCCAGAACCGGCCCCGGATCGGGATCGACGAACATGCCGGCTGCGAAGGACAGGATGAGATAGCCGTGAGCCACGCGCCCGGGGAAGAAGGGATTGGCTTTCGCGGCTTCCTCATCCATGTGGGCGTAAAACGTGTCGCCCGTGAATTCCGCAAAATGCTCGATATCCTGCAGCGTGACCTCGCGCGGCCCCGCCCAGAGCGTCATGCCCGATTCCAGCTCGCCGAAGCGTAGCCGGAATGGATGGCGCTTTCCTTCTCTTGTTTGCGCACCCGGCACGTAGCGCTTGGTGATGCCTGCCAAGAGGTCTGGACTGCCTTGGATCGCGGTGCGCTGCATGTAGTGCATGACACCCCGGATGCCTCCCATTTCCTCACCCCCGCCAGCGCGCCCGGGACCGCCATGCACCATGTGCGGCAGCGGCGAACCGTGACCGGTCGCCTCCTTGCCCGTGTCACGATTGGCAAAGTAAAGCCGCCCGTGAAACGCGCCCGAGCCGAGCACCACCTGCCGCGCGACATCCCGCTCATGGGTGAAGACCGATGCGACCAGTGATCCTTCTCCACGATTTGCAATCTGAAGCGCATGGTCGAGATCGCGATATGGCAGAACCGTCGATACTGGTCCAAAGGCCTCCACCTCGTGAAGCCGCGCAGCGCCGTCTGGGTCATCTGATGTCAGCAACGCCGGCGACATGAATGCACCGCGCTCGGCATCGACACCGCTCAGGCGGCTGTCATCTCCGAAGACACGCCGCGCTTCGCTTTCCAGAACCGCCAGCTTTGCACGTACATCTTCCCGTTGATCCAGGCTTGCCAACGCCCCCATGCGCGTCGCCTCCTCACGGGGATCACCGACCACCGTCTTGTCCAGCCGCGCAACCAGTGCTTCCACCACCGCATCGCGGTGCGCCTGCGGCACAAGCACCCGCCTGATCGCCGTGCATTTCTGCCCGGCCTTCGCCGTCATCTCGCGATGCACCTCGCGAATGAAACAGTCGAACTCTGCGCTTCCCGGCTCAGCGTCAGGCCCCAGGATGCTGGCATTCAGCGAATCCTGCTCGGCGATGAAGCGCACCGAATTCCGCAGCAGGTTTTCCTTGCCTCGCAGCATGGCAGCCGTGGCGGCCGAGCCTGTGAAGGAGACGACATCCTGTCCTCCAAGACGGTCGAGCAGATCACCTGTCGAGCCACTTATGAGCTGCACGGACCCTTCGGGCAGGAGGCCCGATCCGATCATCATACGGAAACAGGCATGAGTGAGCCACGCCGTTTGCGAGGCAGGCTTCACGATGGCCGGGACACCAGCGAGGAAGGTTGGCGCCAACTTTTCCAACATGCCCCAGACGGGGAAGTTGAAGGCATTGATGTGAACCGCCACGCCCTTGAGCGGTGTCGCCACATGTTGCCCGATGAAGCTGCCGGAGCGCGAGAGCTGCTCCACTGCGCCATCGACATAAACATTATCATCCGGCAGCTCACGCCTGCCCTTCGAAGCAAAGACGAAAAGCGTGCCGATGCCGCCATCAATGTCGATCAGCGAGTCGGCCTTGGTCGCACCCGTGTCGTAGGAAAGCTCGTATAGCGCCTCTCGCCTCTCATTGAGATATTGCGCCAGTGCCTTCAGGATATGCGCTCGCTCATGAAAGGTCATGGCTCGAAGCGCGGGGCCGCCCACTCTGCGCGCATGGTCGAGCATGGCAGCATAATCAAGAGAGGAACCTATGCGCGCCACGTCACGTCCGTCGGTGGCACTTTTCAGGGTTAGCGCCCCCTCACCCGGTGCGACCCAGCGCCCGGCCGCAAAACTCTCCACTGGAATGATCGACACGGCCAATCTCCTCCTCAACTTCCTGCGAGCATTATTGACCGACCGGTCGGCTTATGCAACGCTCCCTGCAGGTCTTGCCGTGGGAGGAGTGGTGAATGACCGATGTGCAATTGTCTGCGCAGGAAGTCGCGGAAAGATCCTGCGGTTCAATGTGGGCGCGAGATGAAGCTTCGCGATGGCTGGGGCTGAAGCTGGAGGAGGTCGCGCCCGGTCAGGCGACCGTTTCTCTCAAGGTGGAAAAACATCACACCAATGGCCACGGCATCTGCCATGGCGGTTTCATTTTCACGCTGGCGGATTCCGCCTTCGCCCTGGCTTGCAACTCGTACAACCAGACAGTGGTGGCGCAGCAGAACTCGATCACCTTCATCGCGCCGGCACGGCTTGATGATCTGCTCGTTGCCGAAGCGCGCGAGGTTTGCCGCTCGGGGCGCTCCGGCATCTACGACGTGGCGGTGAAGAACCAGAAGGGTGAGTTGATCGCAGCTTTTCGAGGGAATTCGCGGCAGATCAAAGGCCAGCATTTCACGCAAGAATAGGCATTGTCGTGGGAGGAAGACGTGAAAGACCTAGCGCCCGGAAAAGAAGACCTGGACCCGATCGAGATGGCATCACGTGACGAGATACAGGCGTTGCAGCTTGATCGGCTCAAATGGTCGCTCGCCCATGCCTACGAAAATGTGCCGCACTACCGCAAAAGCTTCGATGCGGCAGGTGTACATCCGGATGATCTGAAACTTCTGTCCGATCTGTCGAAGTTTCCATTCACGGTAAAGTCGGACCTGCGCGACAACTATCCCTTCGGCATGTTCGCCGTTCCACGCGAACAGGTGGTGCGTCTCCATGCTTCCTCGGGAACGACAGGCAAGCCGACCGTCGTGGGATACACCGCGCGCGACATTGAAACCTGGGCCGAATGCGTTGCCCGCTCCATGCGCGCCTCGGGCACACGACCGGGTGACATCGTGCACATCGCATATGGCTACGGTCTCTTCACCGGCGGCCTTGGTGCTCACTATGGCGCCGAGCGCCTGGGCTGCACCGTGGTACCCGTTTCAGGCGGCATGACCGCCCGCCAGGTCACGCTCATTGAGGACTTCTGCCCCACCACCATCATGGTCACGCCCTCCTACATGCTCTCGATCCTGGACGAGTATCGTGCGCAGGGTCGAGATCCGCGCGAAAGCCCGCTGCAGGTCGGAATATTCGGCGCGGAGCCGTGGACCAACGCCATGCGACAGGAAATCGAGAACGCCTTCGACATGCATGCAGTCGACATTTACGGCCTCTCGGAAGTCATCGGCCCGGGCGTCGCCAACGAATGCGTGGAGACCAAGGACGGCCTGCATGTCTGGGAGGATCATTTCTATCCTGAGATCATCGACCCGCAAACAGGTGAGGTCCTGCCCGACGGCGAAAAGGGTGAATTGGTCTTCACCTCGCTCACAAAGGAAGCTTTTCCCATCATCCGCTATCGCACCCGCGACCTCACCCGCCTTCTTCCTGGCACCGCCCGCTCCATGCGCCGCATGGAAAAGGTGACCGGACGATCCGATGACATGATGATCCTGCGCGGGGTCAATGTCTTCCCGACCCAGATCGAAGAGCAGATACTCGCCACGAGCGGTCTTGCACCGCACTTCCAGATCGAACTTGTCCGCCGCGACCGCCTGGACTGCATGATCGTTCATGTGGAAATGCAGGATGCTTCTGCCTCTCAGACCCAGCACGCGCATTGCCGTCACGAGCTTTGCGAGCGTATCAAGCAGAATATCGGAGTAAGCGTTGAGGTCGAGACACTCTCACCTGGCAGCGTGGCGCGCAGCCAGGGCAAGGCTGTACGTATAACCGACAACCGCGACAGGTCATGAACCATAAGAGGCAAGACCCGAACTGATGCCCCGCACCAGAGCCAAGGACTACGACGACAAGCGAGAGGCCATCCTGCACGGTGCGGCCAGCATTTTCGCGCGCGATGGCTATGACCGCGCATCCATGGCAAGGCTCGCTTCGGAGATGGGCGTGTCCAAGGCCCTGCTCTACCATTACTACACGTCGAAGGAAGCGCTGCTTTACGACATCATCGAAAGCCATTTGCAGGAGCTGGTGGAGGCTGTCGAGAGCGCAGATGATGCCCGCCTGCCCCCCGAAGCACGGCTGGAGAGGCTGGTAACGGCATTGCTGGAAGCCTATCGCGATGCCGATGACGAACATCGCGTCCAGCTTTCCGGCATACGCCTTTTGCCCGAAGCGGAACAGAACGCGTTGAAGGAATTGGAGCGCCAGCTCGTACGTCTGTTCGCACGCATTATCCACGATCTCAACCCAGGCGCGTTTGGTGAAACGCAGCTGCTGAAGCCTGTGACCATGAGCCTCTTCGGGATGCTCAACTGGTTCTATATGTGGTTCCGTGAAGGCGGCGGCATCAGCCGCAGCGACTATGCCAAACTGGCCACCCACATGCTCGTTTCCGGCGTTGCGACACTGGAGACCGAATAGGCCGATACTTGCCGACCCGGCGTCGCCATGCCATCAAATCGGATAATGGACGCTCCGAGCAAGACCGAACCAGAGTTGCAGGCATTGATCGACCGGCTTCACGCCGGCGGTCGCATCCGCGTGTGGTCGCTTGTCATAACGCTTTTCGGAGATGCCATCGTGCCACGCGATGGCGAGGCGCCGCTCGCACTCATTCAGTCACTGATGGAGCGCCTTTCGATCGAGTCAGGCGCCGTGCGCACGGCGATGTCCCGCCTCGCCGCCGATCACTGGGTCGAACGCGAGCGCCGTGGTCGAAACTCCTTTTTTCGGCTGGATGAGCGTGGACGCCACGCTTTCGACCTCGCGACCCGCCGCATTTATGCTGCAGGCCCACCCGATTGGGACGGATCATGGACTGTCGCGATAGCCGGTAAGGCCCCTCCCGCATCTGATGTGCTGGAGCTGAAGGAGAGCGGCTTCCTGAAGCTTTCGGACACGGTTTTCCTGCGCCCGCGCCGTGTGAATCAGGACAGCGATTTGAACATGCTGCTGTCTGGCATGCTGGTGATCCGTGGTGAAAGCGCCGACCACCCCGAGCATATCCGCGCTCTCTGGCCAAGCGCTGAGATCGCTGCGTCCTACGATGAACTGATCGAAGCGTGGCGACCTCTGGCAAGAAGGCTTGAGCGCAGCGGCGCGATGCGCGGCATAGACGCCATGGCTGCGCGCATTCTGCTCATTCACGAGTGGCGCCGCATTGTATTGCGTGATCCAGGCCTGCCTGCTGCCTTGTTACCGCGTGACTGGCCGGGCGAAAAAGCGCGCAACCTTACGGCTGCAATCTATGCGCATCTGCGCGAACCAAGCGATGCCTGGCTAGATGCGGCTGGACTTCCTGCTCCGCAAGAAAAAAGCGGCTATGACAGCCGCTTTTCCCTGATTTAGCACAGGCGACTAGCGCAGCACCTCAATCGAAGTGACATTGTCGTTGCGTCCGCCACCAAGGGGCAGGCCCTGCCCGATAACCGGAACATTTCCACTATAGATATCGCACCAGCCACCAAAATTCTTGTGCTGACAAACCCTGACCCGCATGCCACGCGGCACACGAATGGACGAAATGCGGTCATTCCACCGGCGATCCAGCTCTGCCGTCCGCTGCCCGCGCCTCATGCAGAAGGTGTCGCCGCCATAGTTGATATGCTCGTAAAAGCATACCTGCTTGGGTCTATTGCCGCCTTGCTGACCGCCCGAACCAAAACCCGGTCCCGGCTTGTTGCCGCCATGCTGGCCACCGGAGCCAAAGCCGGGGCCAGGCTTGTTTCCACCGTGCTGGCCACCGCTACCAAGACCAGGGCCAGGCTTGTTGCCGCCATGCTGACCTCCGCTGCCAAAACCGGGGCCGGGCTTGTTGCCGCCATGCTGACTTCCGGAGCCGAAGCCCGGACCGTTATCCCTGCGCATCGTGACCCGGAAAGAGGAGATGCGGTCTGCCTGACCGCGCGGCAGTTGGGCGACGCTTGCATCAAAGGTCCTGCAACGCCCGTTCCAGTTCCTACGCGTACAAACCGTTGCGCTGGCATTGCCACGAATGCGCAGCGAGGAAATCTTGTTGTTCAGGAAGCCGCGTAGTGAGGCTGCTTCCTCGCCAATACGCGCGCATCGCGAACGCCCCTGAAAATCGGGATGCTCGAAAAAGCACACCTCGCCACGGCGCCCTGAACGAGAAGATGCTTCACGAATGAAGCGGGAAGCCACCCACCCTTCCTGCCTGCGGAAGCGCACCACGCACCACTGTTCGTCTCGTGAACAACGGTAGAGCTGCATGCGTTCGCCGCGCTGGACACGGTCGAGAATCTCGAAACGCAATCCCGGCCCACTGCGCAGATTGATCGTGCGAACCGCCTCGAAGGGCTCCTGCGCTGCGGCCGGAGCTGCCCAAAACAATGAAAGAAATGCAGTACTGATTGAAAAAATGATCGCGCCGGCTCTGCCAGACATTGTGCAATGCTCCTTCTTGAAAAGAAGGAGTTAGGCTGATTCAGATGGCAGCAACATGGCCATAAACCGGGCCATTCCGACGCAGTGAGCGACAGAGGCCACGCTCCTGCCACTCAATCTATTCGTGCAATTTACCTTTCACGCGCCAGGCGCTGGGCCTGACCTATCCAGTCATCTCGCTCGATGCGCCCCTTGAACCGCAGATAGCTGTCAACCCAGGCCTGCTCATCCGCACCCCATTCGGCGATCTGCGAGAAGTGGTAGATACCCAGATCATTCAGCATCGCCTCGATCTTCGGCCCTATGCCCGAGATGCGCTTCAGATCATCAGGATCGGCTGGCCGTTCCATGCCGGTCGGTCGCTTGCCAACACTCCCCGCTTCCTCGCTGGGCTTTGCCCCGATGGCCCTGCGTGCCTCGGCGGGATTTGAGGCATGCTCCACCGGACGCGCTTCAGCGCGTTTGCGCGCCTTTGCACCGCCTCCCTCGCTGCGAGTTTTCTTCGCGGTCGTTCCGGGACTGACCTTGGCCGAAGCCGCCTCGCGCCCGTCACCAACCTCGTCGTGCACGACTTTCGGTGAGGAAGTGCCCGGAACAGCACTAGCGGTCGAAGGCAGATCTTCGACCGCCCTACCAGCTTCCGCTTCACCACCATGTTCTTCCGTGGCACCGCCAGCGGGATCGGCCTTTGGCCTGCGCCCAAAATCATCCTGATGCGGCTCAGCGGCGTCGAAGCTGATAACCGGCTCCATTGCATCCAGCACATCATCCTCCAACCAGCACAGGCTGCGATGACCGCCGCCGAGCGTCTTGAAGGGCGGAAGCTCTTTCTCGCAGAGATTGTCCGGCACCAGATGCTTGTAGGGACAACGTGTCTGGAACGGGCAGCCGGTCGGCGGGTTCATGGCCGAAGGAATATCGCCTTCCAGTACGATATGTTTCTTGCGCACCGAGGTATCGGCAATCGGGATCGCGGACAACAGCGCTTCAGTATACGGGTGATAGGGCGGAGCGAAGATCTGGTCGGTCGTACCCTGCTCCACGATATGACCGAGATACATGACGACAACGCGATCCGCCAGATAGCGCACCACCGACAGGTCATGGCTGATGAAGAGCAGCGTCGTCTTGTTCTTGCGCTGAATGTCCATCAGAAGCTCGGTGACGGCAGCCTGCACCGAAACATCGAGCGCGGAAACCGGCTCGTCCGCCACCACCACCTTCGCGTTACCGGCAAAGGCGCGCGCAACACCGATGCGCTGCTTCTGGCCACCGGAGAGCTGGCGCGGCATGCGGTCGGCAAAGGCGCGCGGCAGCTTCACCAGATCCAGCAGCTCAAGCATCCGCGCCTTGCGGTCTTCAACGGTTCTGCCGATCTTGAACTTCTCCAGCGTCCGCATGATCTGCGAGCCGACCGAATGGCTTGGATTGAGCGTGTCGAACGGGTTCTGGAAAACCATCTGGATGCCCGAAACAGTGCTGGTGTCACGATCCTCGACGGCCAGATCCTGTATCGGCTCGTCCCTGAAAATGACCTGTCCGTCGGTTGCGGTTTCAAGTCCCAACAGCACCTTGGCCAGCGTCGACTTGCCACAACCGGACTCGCCCACAATCGCAACGGTCTCGGATTCACGCGCCTCGAAGCTGATATGCTCGTTGGCCTTCACGACACGCGTCTCGGCCCCGCCAAAAATGGCATTGGCCGCGACTTCGTAGTGCTTCTTCAGGCCCTCGATCTTGAGCACCGGCTTTCCGGGCTGGACCGGCTCCTTCTCCGACAGAGCCCCTTGGGGCAGCGCATCCCAGTCGATCTCGTCAAAACGCACGCAGCGCGAACGATGACCCTCATGCCCGCTCACATCGACCATCGGGATCTCGGCCGCATCGCACACGCCGGGCACGAAATGCTGGCAGCGCGGGCCGAAGTTGCAGCCCTGCGGCCGCTCATGCGGTAGCGGGAGCTGGCCGGGAATGGCAATCAGGGGCCGCGAATTCTTGTCGGCTCCCGGCAAAGGGATCGAACGGAAAAGCCCCTGCGTATAGGGGTGGCGCATCCTGTCGAACACATCCTTGATACGCCCTGTCTCCACCGCCTCGCCGGAATACATCACGGTGATGCGGTCGCAGGTTTCCAGGATGAGACCCAGATTGTGCGACACGAAAATCATCGACGTGCCGTATTTCTTGCCCAGCCCCTTCACCAGTTCGACGATGCCCGCTTCAACGGTCACATCGAGTGCCGTCGTGGGCTCGTCCAGCAGCAGCAATGCAGGCTTCGACAACAACGCCATCGCAATAACAATACGCTGCTGCTGGCCGCCAGAAAGCTGGTGCGGGTAGGATTTCATGATGCGTTCGGGATCCGGCAGCCGCACCGATTCCACCATCTCCAGAGCCCGGTTCCACGCCTCTTCCTTCGAGACATTCTCGTGCAGAAGCGGCACTTCCATGAGCTGGCGACCGATCTTCATGGCCGGATTGAGGCTCGCCATCGGCTCCTGATAGATCATGGCAATCTTGTTGCCGCGGATCTGACGAAGCTCCTCCTCGCTCATCTCCGCCATGTCGCGGCCCATGAATTTGATGCGCCCGCCGACGATCTTCCCGACATTGGAGAGATCGCGCATGATGGCAAGCGACACGGTCGATTTCCCGCAACCCGACTCTCCGACAATGCCCATGGCCTCGCCGGGCATGACCTTGGCCGAGAAATCCATTACCGCCGGCACTTCGCCTGCGCGCGTGAAGAAGGAGACCGAGAGGTTTTCGATTTCCAGAATCGGCTCAACGCCTTGTGTCGTACTGATGGCTTCGTTCATGGCGTAGCTTTCAGGTTCGATATTCTTGGCCGCAGAAATCGAGGCACCTCCTTCCGCGGGGAGATGCCTGGCAGGGCAGAGGAAGGCGTGCCGCGCGTCATCGCCTTAATCCTTCAGGGACTGCTCACGCAGCGCATCGGCCAGCAGGTTGAGCCCCAGGACAAAGCTCATCAGCGCGAAGACCGGCGGCAATGCGGGATGCACATAGGCGCGCAAGAGGCGGCTGGATTCCTTGATGCCCGTTCCCCAGTCGGGGCTCTCGGGCGCAAGACCCAGACCGAAATAGCCGAGCGTCCCAAGGAGGATGGTCGTGTAGCCTATGCGCAGACACGCATCCACGATCAGCGGCCCGCGCGCATTCGGCAGCACTTCCCAAAGCATGATGTACCAGGGTCCCTCGCCGCGGGTCTGGGCTGCCGCCACATAGTCGCGTGTCTTGATGTCCATCACCAGCCCGCGCACGATGCGGAACACGCCGGGCGCCGAGGCGAACACCACTGCCACGAAGATGTTCAACTGGTTCGGGCTGATGGAGATGATGCCGAACGGGTCGGCGTTGAACACCAGCCCCACATAGATCCAGCCTCCAATCAGGAGCGTCAGGCCGATCTGCACGGCAAGCAGTCCCGTGCGGTCGCTGAACCGCGTGTAAAACAACGTGCAGAACAGGATGATCGGGAAGATGAAGAAGAAACCGGCCAGCCATTGCGGGATGGAGGTTTCGCGAATGCCGGGCGTCACCAAAAGATAGAAGAGCAGGATGACGGGGAAAGCCAGCACGAGATTTGCCAGGAACGACAGAACCGCATCGACCCGCCCGCCATAATAGCCGGCCGGAAGCCCGAGCGTGGTGCCAACCATCAGCGCGAACATCGTCGCGGCAGGCGCAATGACCAGCACGATCTGGCTGCCATAAACCATGCGCGAAAAGACGTCGCGCGCCAGCCGGTCACCACCGAACAGGAATGCCTGACCGCTCTCGGGATCAATTGCACCGGGTAGCGCGCTTTTGAGCACCGCGATCTGCTTCAGCGGATCGAAAGGCGCCACGATATCCGCGAACATCGCCGTGAACAGCCAGAAAAGGCAGATCATGACACCGGCCACACCCACGCCGGTGTCGAACAGGTGACCATAGAGCCCGAGCCTGTCCTTGAAACGCAGGCTGAGGAAAAGCACGATCGCCAGCGCCAACCAGACCGGCCAGAAGCGCCACAGGACCCCAAGGACGATTTCCAGCGGGGAAATGAATTCCGTCATCTCACATCTCCCCTACTGTACGCGGATGCGCGGATTGAGCAGTGCATATCCGACATCCGATATGAGCTGGGTGGAAAGCACCACGAAGACCGAGACCAGTGAACAGCTCAAAAGCAGGTCGATGTCATTGTTGCCTGCGGCCTCCACCAGCGTGAAGCCGAAGCCCTGGTAGCGGAACATGACTTCCACGATGACCACACCCGTCAGAAGCCAGGGAAACTGCAGCATGATGACCGTGAAGGGCGCGATCAGCGCGTTGCGCAGCGCATGTTTGATGACAACGCCGGAAAAGCTCATGCCTTTCAGCCGGGCGGTGCGGATATATTGCTGCGTCATCACCTCCACCATGGAGGCGCGCGTCATGCGCGCGATATAGCCGATACCGTAGACGGCCATGGTCATGACGGGCAGCGTGAAATTGTAGAAGGTGACGCCCGAACGCGTTGCCGTGGCCGCCGAGCCGTTGAGCCAGCCAAGCCATGACGCGAAAATCACCGCAAAGATGACGCCCGACACATATTCAGGCGTCGCGGTCGTTGCGATCGAGGCCACGGACAGGGTTCTGTCCGTCTTGGTGCCCTCCCGCATCCCCGCCAGAACGCCGATCAGCAATGCGACGGGCACCATGACGATCATCACCCAGAACATCAGAATACCGGTCGCCTTGAGCGCCGGGAAAAGCTTCTCGGCCACCGGAACCTTGAACTTGGTCGAACAGCCGAAATCACCCTGCAGAATTCCCCCGTAATAGGGTTCGGCAGGTTCGTCGCAATAGGTGAAGCGCGGCGTCACCGCCCCCGTTTCCGGATCGACATTCGGCTGCTTCTGCACCACGCCAAGCCATTGGCCGTAGCGCAGAAAGAAATTCTGTCGGTAGCCATTCTTCTCAAGCCAGCTTTCAAGCTGATCTTGCGTGGAGCGCATGTCGAGCTGGCTGATGGCCAGCTTCTTCAGGTTTGGCTCCAGATTGACAAGGAAGAAGACGACAAGCGTCAGGCAGAGCATGGTGAGTGCCATCACGCCAAGACGGCGCAGAATGAAGCTTAGCACGTTACCCCTCCCCCCTTTTTCGGGGGCCTTGTTATTCGGAAGGAAGGGGCCGGAGCCCGGCCCCCACCATCAAAGTTGCCGAACGGCCTCAGGCGTCGAGCCAGACCTCTGCCAGGTCGATCTCGAAGGTCTGATGCATGCCGTGGTTCATCACTTCCGGCGCGGAATGATTGTAGATCTTGCGCCAGTAGGGCTGAATGATGATGCCGGAATCCTGCAGATGCTGCTCGATATCCTTCATCACGGTCTTGCGCTCTTCGGCATCCGGGATTGTCAGCGCCTTCTCGATCATCTTGTCGAGTTCCTCGCTGGAATAGCCGCTCTCGTTCCAGGCTTCGCCCGACCGATAGGCAAGCGCGATCACCTGAATTCCAAGCGGGCGCATGTTCCAGTTGGTCATGGAATACGGATATTTCGTCCAGTCATTCCAGAAGGTCGAACCCGGCAGAACCTCGCGGTTCACCTTGAAACCGGCCTCGCGCAGCTGTGCGGCAATGGCGTCGCCGGTATTCTTGTGCCAATCCTCGTCAACGGTGATGAGCGTGTGCTCGTAATCCATCTGGCCCGCCTCTTCCATGAGAGCCTTGGCCTTCTCGATATCGCGCTCGATCTTCGGCAATTCGACATATTCGGGATGGATCGGGCAGACATGATGGTTTTCGGCCACCTCGCCCGCATTGCCGTAACCCAGCGCCAGAACCGTCGCATTGTCGACCGCAAGCTGCAACGCATTGCGCACCTTCTGGTCGTCATAGGGCGTGGCACCCACATTCGTGCGTGCAACGATCGTGTTGGCGGTCACCACCTCAGACTTTTCAAGGCCGAGACCGTCAAGAATGTCCACATAATCGGCCGTGGTTTCGTAATTGGTATGAACCTCTCCGGACTCGAAGGCGCTCAGCATGGCGGACGGGTCGGTGCCGTAGTCGATGAACTCGATGCCATCAAGATAGGCTTCACCGCCCCACCACTTGCCGTTTTCGCGCTTCTTCAGTTCCACGCGGTTGCCCACCTCGTAGGAGACGAGCTCGAACGGCCCCGTGCCGATCGGGTTGGCAACGAAATCACGACCCGTCTCATCGAAGCTTGGATGCACGATGAGCGCCGGATAATCGGCCATGCCGGGAATGAGCGAGATGTCCGGCTCGTTGAGCACGAGCTTGACGGTCATGTCATCGACCTTCTCGATGGCACCCTCGCGCGCCTTTTTGGTATCTGGGTCAACCAGCGAAACCATGCGGGTGGCCATGGAATTTCCTTCCACGCCCGCATCACACCAGCGCTTGATGTTGTAGATCACATCATCCGCGGTGAACTTGTCGCCATTGTTCCATTCCGCACCCGGGCGCACATGCAGCAGATATTCCGTGGCATCCTCATTGACTTCCCAGCTCTCGAGAAGACGGCCCTCGAAGGTGAAGTCGCGGGTATATTTCACCAGCGGTTCGAGTGTCTGACGCATGGCATTGGCAATTTCCGACCAGTCTGCAACGCGCGGATCTTTCGGCTCCTTGACGATCATTGCCACGCGCAGAACGCCGCCCTTCTTGGGCTCCTGCGCGGCTGCCGGAGTGGGCGCAGCCAAGCCGAGCATGCCATAAGCGCCAGCCGTGGTCGCACCGAAGGCGCTGGCAAGAGCAAGGAATTCGCGACGATCCATGACGCCAGCCTTTGCCTCACCGGCAAGTGCCGCAATCTTGTCTGGCACGCGTCCACCATTGCTTTTGAAGAATTTCATGTAGTCACTCCCACTCATTATGCTTCTCGTTCGTGGCCCGCAGCACAGGCACCGGTCTTTCCCACCCTTGCCAGATCTCCCACTGCCGCAGCCGATGATTGCCAGCTTGCAAAGCTTCCAATCCACCCGTGGCGGCCTTGTCCGGCAGGCGAAAAGCCCTTTCAACTGATGAGTTTGCGACATTTTTGACGCAAAAGCGATAGTCTTGGTCGCTTTTTCACGAGCTTTGTGCGGTGCACAGTTCGAGTCGCCCGTGACAGATTGACGCCACATTTACGACTTGGTAATCCTCGCGCCGTTCGAGGTGCTCCAGCTTCACCTTTGGAAGCCGGAGTTAAAAGGGAATACGGAAAAGGCATTTCGCCTCAGCCGTAGCTGCTCCCGCAACTGTATGCGCCGAGATTGAACTCACATGCCACTGGGTGAAGACCTGGGAAGGCGAGCCAATCGATGACGCGCAAGCCAGGAAACCTGCCTCGAAACGTCACCTACCGACTGCGGGAAGCTGTCGGGGCTGTGTCTAGCAGTGGTGGCGACTAGTCATCGCTGGCGAGGCACAAGCCGTTTCTGGTCTGCTCTCTCCGGCATTTGTAGCGTTTGATCGTCGCGAGGGGCACGACATGAGATTTTCCTTGAGCCGCCAGGCTCTCACCACCACCGTATCCGCCATCTGCCTTGGCGCCATGGCGAACACTGCCAGCGCACAGGACCTCGACCTCGGCGAAATTGTCGTCACGCCCAACCGCACGCCGACCGAACTGTCGAAGACCGGCTCAAGCGTCACGGTCATCGATCAGAAGCAGATTGAAGAGCAGAGCCAGCCGCTGGTCGCGGATTATCTGAGCCGGGTGCCGGGTGTCGCCATCTCCAGCACCGGCGGACCGGGTGCGGAAGGCAGCTTCGCCATCCGCGGTGCGCCAAAGCGCTATGTGAAGACGCTCTATAACGGGATCGACATTTCGGACCCGACGAACACGCAGGTTCAGACCTCTTACCAGTATCTGCTTTCCGGCGGCCTCGACAGCATCGAGGTGCTGAAGGGCTCCCAGAGCACGCTCTACGGCTCCGAAGCCATTGCCGGCGTGGTCAGCTTTTCCACCCTCGGCGAAGTCGAACCGGGTGTAACGCATCTACTTTCCGGCGAAGGCGGCTCCTTCGGCACCGCGCGCGGCTCCTACGGCCTGCGCGCTTCCAACGGCGACAGCCGACTGTCCTTCAACGCTACGGGCTACCGCACCGACGGCATTTCCGCCGCAGCCGCAGGCACGGAACGCGACGGCTACGAAAACATCACGCTCGACATTGCTGCAGAGCATGCCTTCAGCGACATGTTCTCGGTGTTTGGCTCGGGGCTCTACATTGATGGTGAGGCGGAGTTTGATGATGATCGCTATGTCGATTCGATCACCGGCGAGCTATTCGAACCGTCGGACAACCTCATCAACACCAATCTCAGCGAGCAGCTGGCAGGCCGAATGGGGTTCAACGTAAATCTGCTTGATGGCCGCCTGAAGAACTCCTTCTCCGTTCAAGCTTCTAAGATGAACCGAGACATAACCTCGTCCCATCCGCTTTTCGGCCCCTTCGACGCCAGCTATTCAGGCAGGCGCATCAAAGCCGATTACCAAGGTTCGCTCGAGGCAAATGACTGGCTCACACTGCAATTCGGAGCCGATCATGAGCGGCAAAACGCTCAAGTTACCGACAACTATGGAACGGATACAGACGACTCGCATTCCATGAGTGGCATTTGGGGCCAAGCGATTGGTGAGGTCGCCCCTAATTTCGTACTGTCGGGGGGCTTGCGATACGACCATCACAGCGAGTTCGGGGGTCACGCAACCTATCGCGCAACGGCTTCGTACTTGTTCGAGGACTTCGGAGCGCGTCTGCACAGCTCGGTTGGAACCGGCTTCCGTTCGCCGAGCCTCTACGAGCTTTTCGCACCTTATGCTGGAAATGCCGCCCTGCAACCTGAAACGAGCTTCAGCTTCGACGCAGGTATCGAGCAAACGCTCTTAGATGGCCGACTTGTTGCTGATGCCACGTTCTTCATGCTCGACATCGACAACCTGATCATCTACGACAATTCCACGTACTCATACGAGCAGTCTGTCGGGACAACG
Organism: Nitratireductor sp. CH_MIT9313-5; assembly: GCF_037029545.1. Lineage (NCBI taxonomy): Bacteria > Pseudomonadati > Pseudomonadota > Alphaproteobacteria > Hyphomicrobiales > Phyllobacteriaceae > Nitratireductor > Nitratireductor sp. CH_MIT9313-5. Next base: position 797,988 of record NZ_JAYMER010000014.1, read on the forward strand.
CGGTCGAAGGGTATTGAAACATCCTTGACTTGGCAGGCTACGAACTGGCTGGATGTTGGCGCGAGCTATACGTTTACTGACTCGGAAAACCCTGATGGCTCTCGCGCGGTTCGCATACCTGAGCATAGCGTGGGCTTGTCTATCGTTGCGCGGCCAGCGGAGAAGTGGACCCTCGCAGCGTCAGCCAACATCCCGATCGGCGCGATAGACAGGATCACCGTAGGAAGTGAGCCCTACGACACTACCTGCTACCCCGCTCCCAGTTTCACCCCGACCTCTTGCACAAGATATAGAGGCGTTCCAGAAGACGTCGAACTCGACGACTATTTTCTCCTGAACGCCAAGGTTGCCTACAAGCCGACCGAGGACACGGAGCTTTATCTGCGCGGCGAGAACCTGCTGGATCAGGATTATCAGACCGCGCGCGGCTACGGCACGCCGGGTATCTCGGTCTTCGCCGGATTCAAAGCCAAGTTCGGACAGTAATGGTCAGACGCCGGAAACCCATATCCTTCTTTTCCGGTTTAGCGATTATCGCCGGCGCAGCTCTTGCTGCGCCGGTTTTTTCTGATTTGGCTGAAGCTCAGCCGCAGCGGGTCATGTCGCTCAATCTTTGTACCGACCAGCTTGCCCTGGCCCTGGCCGCGCCCAGCCAGCTGGCCTCGGTTTCATTCCTTGCGCGTGAGCCGGTCATGTCGCCTGAGCACGAAAAGGCGAAAGCCCTGCCCATCAATCATGGTCGGGCAGAAGAGGTCTTCCTCGCCTCTCCCGACCTTGTGGTCACCGGTACCTTTTCCCTGCACAACACGACCCAGCTTCTGAAGAAGCTTGGTTTCCGCGTGGAGGAATTCGGCTTCAACCAGCAACTTGAAGCCATCCCCGCCGATATCCGCCGCATGGGTGAGCTTCTTGAACGTCAGGAGGAAGCAGAGCGTCTGGCAGCAGCATTCGAGGACGAACTGTCTTCCGCCAGGCAGCAACTTTGCGGCCCCGCGCCCACAATGCTGATCTATGACCAGAACGGGGTTTCTCCGGGAGCTGGAACCCTCGCCCATTCGGTGATGGAAGCAGCCGGCTTTCGAAATCTTGCTGCCGAACAGGGCCTGAACGGTGTCGGCCCCTTCCCTCTCGAAGCGGTCATCGAGTCCCGACCCGATGTCATTGTCACCTCATCGGCAACAGGCAATGCACCCACACTGGGGGAAATGGTTCCGCGACATCCTGCGCTGAAGACCCTGCCGGACACATTGATCGGTGATTTCATTCCTGACGGTACACTGTCTTGTGCAAGCCCGGCGACGATCCTTGCCGTTCGCGCACTTGTGGAGCTGCGCCGCAGAATTGCCCCATGCAGGCGCGAAAGGGAGGCGCAATGACCGCGCTGCGCCTCAATATTTCACTTCTCGTCCTGATGCTGCTTCTGTTCATCCTCTCACTTGGCGTGGGTCCGGCAGAACTGGGCTTCAGGGAGAGCTTTCACGGCCTGTTTGCCGGCGGTGGCGAAGCAGCAGCGATCATCATGCGTAAAATTCGCCTGCCCCGCGCTTTGCTTGGACTGATGATCGGTTTCACGCTCGGCCTATCAGGCGCCGTGCTGCAGGGTTTCTTGCGCAATCCGCTGGCAGAACCCGGCATTATCGGCGTGTCTTCAACAGCCGCCTTCGGCGCCGTGCTTGTCTTCTATTCGGGTCTTGCCGGCAGCGCGCTATACGCCCTGCCTGCCGGTGCGCTGATGGGCGCACTCATCGCCGTTATAGCCTTGCTCGCTCTTTCAGCACGCGGCGGCTCCACGCTTACCCTTATCCTTGCCGGTGTGGCGCTCTCCAGCCTGTCAGGCGCTCTTACGTCCCTGGTCCTCAATCTCTCGCCCAATCCGTTCGCAGCCTATGAGATCATCTTCTGGCTCCTGGGTGCGTTGAAGGACCGTTCCATGGATCATGTGTGGATTGCCGCACCCCTGATGGTAATCGGCGGGCTGCTGATCGCTGCCAGCGCCCGCGCGATCGACGCCCTGTCGCTTGGCGAGGAAGCGGCTGCCAGCATGGGCATCCACATGCCCCGCGCGCGCCTGCTCATCGTTGCAGGTGTGGCGCTCGGCGTGGGGGCAGCAACAGCTGTTGCCGGAACCATCGGCTTCATCGGGCTGGTCGTCCCTCACCTCATTCGCCCGCTGACGAACAGAATGCCCAGCGCCCTGCTCCTGCCATCTGCCCTTGGCGGTGCCGCGCTTCTACTGGCTTCCGATGTCGCGGTCCGCGTGATCCTGCCTGCAGGCGAGCTGAATGTCGGCGTGCTCACCGCGCTCATCGGAGCACCGTTCTTCCTGTGGCTTGTGGCGCGCGCGCGACGGGAGATGCTGTGATGGTGCTCTCCATCATAAACCTCTCGGTGAAGCTGGGCGATCAAAAGGCGGTCGACAACCTTTCGTTTGATATGAACCGCGGTGAAGTGGTCGGGCTCCTGGGGCCCAATGGAGCGGGCAAGTCCACCCTCATGCGGGCCATCACGCATCTGCAGTTGCACGACGGCAGCATCTCCATTGATGGAAAAGACCCTGCAGCGCTTTCATCAAATGAACGGGCCAGGCTGGTGGCCTATCTTCCCCAGACGCGCACCATAGGCTGGCGCATTACCGTGCGGGATCTGGTGGCACTTGGCCGCATGCCGTTCAGGGCATTCGGCACCCGCGAAAGTGCAACGGACCGCGAAGCAATTGAAGCCGCCCTTGAACTGACCGACACCCAGCATCTGGCAAGCCGGATCGCCTCGGAGCTTTCTGGCGGCGAACAAGCTCGTGTCTTGACGGCGCGAGCGGTCGCGCAAACAACCCCGCTCATGGTCGCTGACGAGCCCGCCTCGGGCCTTGATCCGGCTCATCAGATAATGCTGATGCAGGCACTGCGCAGGCTCGCAAGTCAGGGTCGCAGCGTTCTTGTGTCTCTCCACGACCTCACTCTGGCTGCCCGCTGGTGCGATCGCGTGGTCCTGCTCGACAAGGGCAGCGTGGCAGATGAAGGTCGGCCGGACAAAGTCTTCACCCGCCAGCGACTTGCAACCGTTTACGGCGTCCGAACACAGATTGCCCATAGCGCCGATGGTCTCGTCATTACGCCCACTGATCTGGTGGAACGCTAGAATGCGCCGGTTCCTGCCCCGCAGCTCCGGTTTGGTGGTGGCAACGATTCTGTCGATCGCGGCTCATGCCGCCGTCCTGCACTGGCTGTCCGAAAAGCTGCCGCCCGGCGGAGAAGTGGAAGGCCCAGCACCTGCAATGCTGGAAATCGTCCTGGAGAACGCATCGCAGGACGCGGTCACGCCAATATCGCCGGTCGAAGCCTCCTCGGCAGTGGCGCCCAACACCAACGACCAGGAAGAGACCGCAGCCAGAGCGGTAGAGCCGGTCGCCGATCTGGAGCAGGTTTCCCCTGTCCCTGACACGGCACCCGTCCAACCGGTACAGCCAGCGCGGTCCCTGGCCCGTGCTCCCGTTCAAGCCGAAGAGACGACACCGGCAGCTCCGCAACAAGCTGAAAGCGTGAAGCCGGTACCCGAAGAAGAAGCGTTCGTCCTTCTGCCGCGCGAGAATGCCCCTGTCCCCACTGCGCGTCCGACACCACCAAAGCCAAAGCCTGTCCAGAACGCCAGCCAGCCGCGCGAGACGAAAAAGACGCCCACAAAGACAACGCCCCCCAAAAGGGCCAAGGCACGAAAGGCGCAGCCCCAGAGAAAAAAGCCATCGGCAGGCAGCGCCGCGCGCAAAACACGGAAAGCAGCCCCAAGCAGCACGCCGAGCCAGGCCGCACGTGAGGCATCACCTGCAGCCAAGGCGTCCTATGCGAAGAAGCTGCTGCGACATGTGGAGCGGCGCAAGCGCTATCCGCGTGCAGCGGCAGGCAAACGCATCTCTGGCGCAACGCGACTTGCGATAACCATCAACCGCAGCGGATCGCTGGTTGGCGCGCGTGTGGCCGGCAGTTCCGGCCACCGTATTCTTGACGACGCTGCCGTTGCGACGGCACGACGCGCCGCACCCTATCCCCGCCCCCCGCAGGGCGTTGGTGGATCAACGATCAGCTTCTCGGTCACACTCCGCTTCAAGCCATAAAAAAAGGCCCGGATGCATGAGCATCCGGGCCGATCGTGGAGCCCGACCGATAGAGGGAACCGGCCAGGCTCCTCCAGCACCCTGCAGGCAGAGCGCCGGAAGCTGGTAAGCGCCTACTGACGGCTGGCTACCGGAGCAACCAGCGGGGTAATGCGGCGGATAGCAACGCGACGGTTCTCACGCTCACGCTGCTGCGTATTCACCTTCAGATACTGCTCGCCATAGCCCTGCGTAACGAGGTTCTCAGGCGGAATGCCGAAGACATTCGTCAATGCACGCGCCACTGATTCCGCGCGGCGGTCAGAGAGCGCCAGATTGGCCTGCTCGCTGCCCACAGCATCCGTATGACCTTCGATCAGGAAGGTTTCGGCCGGATTCTGCGCCAGAAGCTTTTCCATCGCCGCGGCAACCGCTTCAAGCTCATCGACCTCGCTTTCGTCGATCTGGGCCGAGCCGAACTCGAATTCGATCGTGTCGAGATCGATGCGGCGCACCTTGTCACGGATACGCGAGGAATACTTCACCTCCTGGAGCGAATAGAGCCGCTCGACCTGCTCCACAGGCGGCTGTTCCAGGAAGGTGTAGTAGAACTGCGGATCCTCAACACGCTCGGCTTCAAGAATATACTCTTCAACCGGGATCGTCAGGCGAAGCGGCGGCAGATCAGCCCCGACCTCCTCAAAGCGGATCACCTCATCCATCCGGTCGTCCGGCACGTAGACGAGCACGTAGCGCTCACCTTCCGGCGTGATGCGCACGCGGCGCACAACTTCGCCATAGCGATTGCGCACGGTAATCAGTCGGGTGCCGTCGGGGCGTTCCACAACCTCGCGCAGACGACCATTGGGCAACTCCTCATAATAGACCCGGTCCTCGTCCAGCACGATGCGGTCGTAATCGGGACTCTCGATGAAGTAGTTGTTGTTCACCTGGATGATGGTGCGGTTGTCTTCGTATTTCTCGACAATCTGCACGTCATCCCGACGCTGCTCGACACGCTCCTGGAGAACAGCAGCACGCTCCTCACGGGTTTCACCGAGCTCGATGACCTGTCCTTCCTGCTCGACGATCTCCTGGATATCCTGCTGCAGCTCCTCAGGCGCAATCTGCGTATGCTGTGCGCTCTGGTCGTCCTGCGGTGGTGGAGCCGGTTCGTCAGCAGCCTCTTCATTGGTGCTCGCCTCAGCCTCAGCATTGGTTGTTGCATCAGCATCAGCCTTGGGTGCACCTGCCGCACCTTCCTTCTGGCTATCCAGAACGGGAGTTGCGCCATCTGGTCCGGTCGGAGCTTCTTCGCTGGCAGCAGCAGGCGCTTCCGTCGGGGCGGCTTCTCCCTCAGTACCGGAATCTGCTTCTGTTTCGCCTGCGGCATCAGCAGCAGGTTCTGACTGTACTTCGGCGCCAGCTTCCGCTTCGCCTTCAGCTCCTACTGCGGGCGTCTCGGCGCTTGCGGGTGCTTCACCGCCCTGGCCCGACTGATCGGCAGGCAGCGCCTCTGGTGTAGCTTCCGTATCAGCTGCCGATGGGTTGACTTCTTCACTTGCCTCTTCTGAAGCCGGCGCTTCCTGCGGTGCAGGCTCGTTCACCGTTGATGCTGCAGGATCTGAAGTCTCCCCAGCCTCGGCCGGCAGTTCCTCGGAAGGCGCAGCCGGAGCCTCGGAAGCAGGAGCTTCTTCCGGCGTGGTCTGTTCAGCCGGCATTTCTGCAGGTGCGTCTACAGCCGGGGCCTGCTCGTCTGCAGGCACTTCAGGTGTAGTTTCGGCAGCAGGTTCTTCGAGCTGTTCGACCTCAGCGGGTGCATCCTCTTCCACCGGCGCTTCCTCAGCTTCGGAAGCCTGGGGTTCGGCCGAAGGAGCAGCGGGCGCCTCGTCTGCAGGTGCGGCTTCTTCTGCCGGGGCAGGTTCGCTCGGCTGCACTTCCTGCTTCGGCTCCTCAGCCGGAACTTCTGCCGGAGGCTCTTCTGCGGGCGGTTCTTCAACCGGTGCCGGCGCTGGCTCCTCTACGGGCGCTGGCGCAGGTTCTTCTGCAGGCGCTGGCTCTTCGTCCTTGGGAACGCATTCATTCTCTGGGCCCCGCGGCACTTCGCCTTCAGGGCACTTGCGACCGGATTGCGCATTGCCCTTGCCGTTAGCCTGAGCAAGTATGATGGGCGCGTTTGCCTCCGCCCCGACAGAACGCTGGCCGGCATGCGCGGCAAGCGGAGCTGCCATCAGGAGCGACAGCGCTGTTCCAGCCAGGAAATGGGATGCACGTTTCATATAAGTGACTCCTTTGGGGTCCAATCCCTTCGACCTCTAAAGTTCCAAGGTCCAAGCTTGGTTCCTCACCTAACAATTCACTCATGAACCGCGACTGAACCATTCATTCAGGAATGCTTGACGGTTCCGCCCGCAAAGGCCACATCCACGAGATGAACGAATTCTGGAAAAACAAGTCGCTTTCGCAGATGACGCCCCAGGAGTGGGAAGCGCTCTGCGATGGCTGCGGAAAATGTTGCCTGGCCAAGCTTGAAGACGAGGACACCGGCGAAATCCACTGGACCAGCGTCGCCTGTCGCCTCTTCGATGCTGGCACCTGCCGCTGCTCAAATTATGCCAACCGTTTGGCCACTGTCCCTGACTGTGTTCAGCTGACACCCGAGAATGTCACCCGTCTTGCATGGCTGCCATCCACCTGCGCCTACAGACTCGTGGCGGAGGGCAAGGAACTTTATTCCTGGCATCCGCTTGTCTCAGGGAGAGCTGAAACAGTGCATGAGGCAGGCATCTCCGTGCGTGGCAAGGTAAGTGCCCTGGAGCAGGAGCTTGATGACGTGGAAGCTTATCTTGATCACATGCTGCAGGAGGAACCATGAGCGAGATCGAGACACGCAGTCTCATTGAGCGTTTTCTGACCGCGCTGAACGCTGCGGATTGGGACGCTGCAAGCGCCCTTTTCTCGGAGGATGCAGCAATCGACCTGCCGGGCGAAGAACGTGTCATTGGAGCCGAGAAGCTTCGCTGGCATCTTGGAGAAACCGGCAGGCACTATCGGTTCCACGTCTCCGATCTCGAGATCATGACCGCGGAAAGTGGCATACGTGCTGCAGCGGAATTCACCTTGACCCGCCACTATGTGGACAGCCCCGACCTGCCCGAACAGATACGTGGCGCTTCAGTAACGCTGCAGGGGGCGATTCTCTTCGAGATCGACAACGGCAAGATCACCCGCATGACCCGCTACGAGCGGCCCACCGCCTAAGCATGCCGCACGCCAGGCCTTGTCACGTGAACGCGGCATGAACACCTGGTTCCAAAACCGTTCAGGCTCATGAAGCCACTCTCTCCTCGTCATTACGCAAAAGCATTGCAGAGGAGAGAGACCATGTTCCGCAAACTTCAGATTGCCGCCCTTACCGCCGTCATGGGTCTTGGGTCGATCGCAGCCATGCCGACCGCAGCCAAGGCCGATGGTATCTATTTCAGCTTCGGGTCGGATGGCTCGCGCAGTGGCTTCTATGTTGGCGACCGTGGCCGTCACTACCGCCCTGCACCCCGCCGCTATCGTGCCTGCACGCCACATCGTGCGCTGCGCAAGGCCGAACGCCTGGGCATGCGCCGTGCACGCATTACCCGCGCCAATCGCAACATCATTCGCGTGACCGGTCGCACCCGCTATGGCCGCGACAGCATCGTCTTCGCCCGCGCCCCGCATTGCCCCGTCATTCGCTAGACTTCGCCGATCCTTGAGGCAGGCATGCCCCATTGCCCGCCGATAGGAAAAAGCCCCGCCGGAAATTTCGGCGGGGCTTCCTTCGTTTCAATGAGCCGCGTTCACTGCGATCCGAGGCTGAAGGTCACCTCGACCTGAACGCTGTAGCTGTTCTCACCCGCTTCGACCGGCACCGAATCGGCGGCCATTTCGGCCCGCATCATCTTGCCGGCCATCGGCATTGGCTGTGGACGCGACATGCGCTCTGAAATCTCGATGACATTACCAAGCGTCACACCGGCAGCATCTGCCAGGGTCTTTGCCTTGGCCATGGCCTCTTCGACTGCACGCTTGCGTGCCTCGGTCAAGGCTTCCGAAGGGTCTTCATTGGTAAAGCTGATCTGACCGCCCTGATTCACGCCCAGTGTGACGGACTGATCGAGGATCTGGCCTACCTTTGAAAGATCGCGAATGCGAACGCTAAGCTGGTTTGTCACCTGATAGCCCGTAATACGCGGCTTTTCCTCATCATTGCGGTTGTTCGGATAGACGTATTGCGGGTTGATGGACAGGCCGCTCGTCTGGAGATCGCGCGCCTCAATCCCCTCTTCCTTCAGCTTCGCGATGATCGCCGCCATGGCAGCATTATTGGCATCCATCGCTTCACGCGCAGTCTCCGCCTCCTCAACGACTGCCAGCGTGATGAGCGCCATGTCGGGGCTGAGCGTTGCTTCTCCCTCGCCCGTCACGGAAATCTTCGGCTGTGGCTGCGAAGCCTCCTGCGCCACCGCGCCGGGAACGGCAAAAAGCGAGGCAGCGAGCATCAGCGGCATGAGCGAACGGTTCATGGAAAACTCCTGGGTTGATGAAGAAGCTCGATTTAGGTGGTGATTATGGGATGAATGCGGCACCGCCATCTTGTGCCGGCAGAAAAAAGCCACTAATCCATCCCGCACCGGGCCTGTAGCTCAATTGGTTAGAGCCGGCGGCTCATAACCGCTTGGTTGGGGGTTCGAGTCCCTCCGGGCCCACCATCTTCTAAGTCATTGATTTAGAACGATGTATGCGCGTTTTTGGCTCCTTGCGTACACTCAAATGTACACAGCGAGGGTCACATGTATCTTTGGCGCAGGAAGTCCGGCTACGTCTTTCAGATGCGAATCCCTGCACAGCAGGTGAAAAAATTAGGAAAGTCTCCTCTAAGAATTCCACTGGGGCCGCTTTCGGCACGCGAAGCCCAACGACGAGCAACGATCCTGGCTGGATCAGCTCGCCTCATGATGGAGGAGGTAGGCATGACAGGTGAGGCTCTCAGCAAGAGCTTGACAGCTCTTGCGGAAGAGATGCGCATGCTCGAAAAGAAGGAGTTCTCTCTCGGCTTGCGGATGGTTAACGCAGCACCGAAGTGGGATGACATGACTCCCGAAGAAATGGCTCAACTCGAAAGCCGCCGCAAGACCGCGCGTGAACTGAGCCTACAGGCGGAACGTAACGCGACAAAAGCCTTCAGGGAACGACTGGAAGCACTCGGGAACGAACTACAGAAGGATAAACTCGTATGGGAAGCAGAACGTTCTACATACGAAAGGATCGTGAAACTCGCCAGCACGCTAACGCCACCAGCAGCGGCAAGTACTGTTCCACCGCCCAATGCGCCTGAAGATGCACCGACAAGCGGCGAGTACATCAACAAAGAGACGCTGCTCAGCGTTGCTGTTAAGCCGACTCTGGAAGCCAGACGAGAAGCTCTAGAAGCTGATGGCAACCGCAATAGGTATGCCGAGCGCGTCATCTCATCCGTCGAGGCCTTTTTAGATATCGTTGGCGACTATCCTCTGCGCCATTACCGTCCGATCCATCTTCAGGAATATGCCACAGTTATGGGCAGAGTTCCTACTAATCGTAGGAAGTATAAACAATTCGAAGGCCTGTCGCTTCGCGAGGTGGCAGATCGTAATGACCGTATGGGCGCTAGAGCAATACAACGTCTCTCGACCAGCTCAATCAACGGCTGTTTGAGCGAGGTTAAGTCTACCTGGAAGAAGGCTACGGCATCCGTAGAGGGTGTAGCAGATCTAGGTGCCGCTTCTGTCACAATGCCGAAAAGTGCTGCACTCCCCATTGACCGCGAGGGGCTTTCTTCATCAGCTATAAACAAGTGGCTGAAAGATGCTGCCAGTCAATCTGAGCCGCACCGCCGCTGGGTCCCGCTGCTCGCGCTCCTGACTGGAATGCGGTTAAGTGAAATCGTCTATCTGCGCGCAAGCGATCTAGTCCTGCATGAAGGCCATCTGATTGTCGATCTTCGCAGAGACATGGACGTGGATGGTGTGACCGTGAAGCGGCCGCTGAAAACCAAATCGTCAAAGCGGATCGTAGCACTACACCGATTGCTCCACGACTGCGGCTTCATCAGCTGGGCTCAAGAACAACAGGGGTACCTGTTCTCGGATTTCCATAAAGCGAAGGACCCAGCCGATGCAGCGCAGAAGCGCATGGCAAACTGGATGAGCAAGTTAGGCATCCGGAACCGCCAACGCGAGGTTTTCCATTCGCTGCGGCATAATGCGAAGGCGTGGCTCCGAACAGAAACAGACGCGCGCACCGCAGATCTTCAGTGCGGCCATGCGCCCGACAGCGTAGGGGCGCGTTACGGTTTCAAATACCTGCAACCGGAGGAGATCGCTAAGATTGAGCGAGCGCAACTTCCGAACGGAATAGAGTTTGGCAATTTTCTGAAACATTAGATACCTGCAATCAGGGTTCAAGATGCCAACAGCTACTCCGCCAGAGAGATTTGATTGATACGCCGTCCGTCTCCTTCGTTAGAGATGGCTGATCGGAATCAACAATATCTCAGGTGAGCGCAGCGACCTCGTGGCAGGCACGAACTCGAGAACAAGCTTTATGTTCGCAACCTTAGAGAATGAAAACCACAGCGGTGGAAAGCGAGAATACGGCGATGGCGATCATCAATAGCCAGAACCAAAATGTTGCCGTGCGCCACCCGTTGGCTCCGGAGAATTCAACTGCAGCAAGCGCATCCAGCGAGCCTACACCGAACCGTGCGATCATTATGTTTCGTTGCTCGTCATGGAACTTCATGGTTTTCCAGACCAAGAATGCACAGCACAAGCCAACCAGAGACCAGAATACTAATGCAGAAGCAATAGGGGCTTGCGACACCTGCTCTACCACGAACAAAGAGCCAAACAACGCTAATGTACCAGTTATGTACCAAAATGGCACTATCCATCGAATTGCGTCCCAGTGACGCATGTTGTTCAGGCAATCGGAGTGGCTTGTTATCGAGACCGAGAGCACCAAACTCAAAAACTGGTATGTCCGACGTTGAATTCCTGGCGCTTCCGACTCCCTAGGTCCGGCAATATTAAGGACGGTGGGTCTGGTTTCCAAAATCCATTCACGAACCTGTCTAGATGCGAGAGCCCAAGTGCCTCCAAGATCAATTTCTAGACAGGGTTTTCCTAAGCTTCCGCAAAATTGTTTTGTTTGCTCGGTTCCTAAGCTTGTCGACCCATCAGTGACAATCAAAGTTCCATCGCTGGAACCAACGTTCAAGTATGTCCTTTCAACATTCTCTTTCGTTGGCGCTTCTACCAAGTCTCATACTCGGTATCGATAGTTCCGGCCTCATTCAAACGACCTTTCGGTACCCAACCGCCATAGGGAAAATTCTGGGCGCGTGCGAATTGGAGTGCCCCCAGATCTACTCCTGTCTGTCCACCAGTGATAATCTTCATAAACAGGCTTCCTAGATCAAGTGGAGCTTGAGAACGCTGATTGTAACGGGATTTGACACAGGAAAACTCCGGAGCGCAATGATCGAAGCCAAAGCTGAAGCGGATAACAGCCATTCAGGCAATAGACTTCCCAGCTGTCCCACATCTCTGACGCGGCGGCTAACAGCAGGGTGATAAGCAGACTGACATAAGCTGCCTGGTCCAAATCTAATGAGCTGCGAAACTCATGCCGCTTGCGCAAAGACACCATTCACGGCCTGTTGCCACAGATGAGCGCAGACGCCTGCAGCAAGTGCTTTCTTCTCATTGGGGGTGACGGCAAACTTGCGGCCTTATGTAGCAAAAGCACCAACTTCCTAGATGCACTTTTAGGCGGATTCCCATAAAATCCAGGGTATGAGGCCAGCCCGAACCGATACCTTCGACTACACCATTACCGGCCTGCTTACAAAGCGCGCTGATCTGTTCAATGAAGCCGAGCGCATCCGCGGCACCGAGGGCGCCATGGGCAACCCCGCACCCACGGGCGCGCGGGTCGTGGTGCTGGACACCGCGCTCGCCTCGCTGCCGATCGCGGAGGCCGATCTCGGCATCCCGTGGAACTGGCGCATCGGCCCGGCGAGCCGTCCGGTCAGCGACGAGACCTATGTGGCGCAGACCTTCACGCCTGCGGGCGTCGGGCTTCGGCCGTTCTCCGTGGCACATGTCGAGCAGCCTTGGCGGAACCCGCGTGCGCCCGGCGATCTGACGATCCGCTGGACACGCCGGTCCCGCGCGCTGGCGGCCGACAGCTGGGGCGGGCTCGAGGTGCCGCTGGCCGAGGAGCTGGAAGCCTACGAGGGGTGGAAATCCTCGACGGCGCGATCGTGAAGCGGCTGCTGAGCACGGCAACCACCAGCGCGGTCTACACCGCCGCCCAGCAGAGTGCCGACTGGGGTGCGCCGCGCGGTCCCGGCGACACGCTCTTCATCCGCATCTTCCAGCTTTCCGCCCTCGTCGGGCGGGGCGCGCCCAAGACCGTCACGCTCACAATCTGAAGGCCATCCCATGTCCGACGCCACGACCCATCTCCTGCTGCCCTACATTCTGGCGGCGCAGGCCCAGAAGCATGTCACCCACAACGAGGCGCTGCGGATCCTCGACGGACTCGTCCAGCTCTCCGTCCTCGACCGCGATCTGACGGCGCCGCCCGGAAGCCCCGCCGACGGCGACCGCTACATCGTCGCCTCGGGCGCGACGGGCGACTGGGCGGGCTGGGACCTGAACGTCGCGCTCTGGACGGATGGGGCTTGGCTCCGCCTGCCGCCGCGGACCGGGTGGCGGGCATGGGTCGAGGATGAAGGATTGCTGCTGGTCTACGACGGCGCAGACTGGATCGGGTCAACGCCGGCGGCGCTGCAGAACATGGCGCTGTTTGGGCTCGGCACGACGGCGGATGCGTCGAACCCGTTCTCGGCCAAGCTGAACGCCGCGCTCTGGACCGCGAAGACCGTGGCCGAGGGCGGGACCGGCGATCTCTTCTACACCATGAACAAGGAGGCCGCGGGCGACGATCTCGGGCTGACGCTGCAGACCGGCTTCGTCACCAAGGCGCTCGTCGGTCTCTTCGGCTCCGACCGCTTCCGGCTGGCAGTCTCGGCCGACGGCAGCACCTTCTTCGACGGGCTCAGCGTCGACAACGCCAACGGTATCGTCGACCAGCCTCGGCTCCCGCGGTTCAAGGCCTGGACTAACTACGACAACTACGTTGGCGTCGGGACCTGGACGAAGATCGTCCTCAACAACACCGACTATAACGACCAAGAGGCCTTCGACGCCGCGAACAACCACTTCGTGGCCCCGGTCGACGGCACCTACCTCTTTGGCGCGACGCTGATCTACAAGATCAATGCCAGCGCCACGGCCCGCATGCGCGGACGGCTCGTGCTGAACGGCGCGACTGAAATCCGCGGCTCCTTTGGGGAAATCAGTGGCGATCATGTTTCGGAGGCCACCGCCCTTTGGCTTCAGACCATGGTCCTTTTGACCGCAGGCGATACCGTCGAGCTGCAGGGATATTTCCGGGTCGCGGACGGCTACTTCGCCGCCGACTACACGTCCTTCTGGGGCTGCAAGATCGGCTGAGCGGCAGAAGGAGGCTCCGATGACACCACCCCGATCCGAGGGCTTCGTGCGCATGCCCGACGCCGAGTTCGAGGCGATCCTGACGCGCGCGGCCGAGGAAGGCGCGAAGCGTGCGCTGGCCGATGTCGGCCTCGACGGCGACGAGGCCGCGCTCGACATCCGCGATCTGCGCTCTTTGGTGGACTGCATCCGGCTGGTGCGCCGCACTGCGATGCAGACCGCCGTCCGCATGATCACCACCGGCGTCATGCTGGCGCTGCTCGCGGGCATCGCCATCAAGCTCAAGATCTTCGGCGGCGGCCCGTAGCCGCGCCCCATCCCCATTCATCAGCCCAACCGCACCCGCCCTTGAGGCGGGTTTTCGTTTTCGGAGGACCCCCATGACGACGACATTCCACCGCCACTGGCGCAACGTGCCTGAGGACACCTGGCGCTGGCCGAACTTTTCGCCAGCCGAAATCGCCTGCCGAGGTACCGGCAAGCTGCTGGTCAACGAGCCGGCGCTCGACAAGCTTCAGTCGCTGCGCGATCGGCTGGGCAAGCCGCTCATCGTCCGCTCGGCCTATCGCAGCCCCGAGCACAACCGCGCCGTCGGCGGCGCAACGCGCTCGAAGCACATGGACGGCGCCGCCTTCGATATCGCCATGGCGAACCACGACCCGGTGGCGTTCGAGGCGGCGGCGCGGGAGGTCGGCTTCGTCGGCTTCGGCTTCTACCCGCGGTCCGGATTCATGCACATAGATCTCGGACCCACCCGCCAGTGGGGCGAGCGGTTCCCGGTCCGGCCGACTGCCTTCGCCGCCGAAACGCCGCCCGCGCGCGAAGTGTTGGCCGACAGCCGCACCATGAAGGGCGGTGGCGCGGCTGGCGTGGCGACGCTGGGCGCAGCCGGGGTCGAGGTCGCGCAGAGCGTCTTGGCGGAGACCCAATCTGCAATCCTACCGCTTGTGCCGTATCTCGACACCCTGCGCTGGGTGTTCATCGCCGTCGCTGTCGGGGGGATCGCGGTCACGATCTACGCTCGGCTCGACGATTGGAAGCGGGGGCGGCGATGATCGGCGCACTTGTCGCGACGCTTACCGGATCGGCGTGCGCGCGCACGGTGCTCCGCTACGGCGTCACCGCACTGGAGATCCTTCTGTTCCTCCAGATATTCCTAAATCAGCGGCGGGGGGGGGGGGGGG